>CACBGP010000001.1 GCA_902538745.1 uncultured Pelagibacteraceae bacterium
GTATTTACACTTTATCCAGAAGTTTTCCCTGGGCCTTTAAATAAAGGTATTTACAGTAAAGCAATGGTTAAAAAGTTATGGAGCTTAAAAGTAATTAATATTAGAGACTCTGCTCAAGATAAACATAAAACAGTTGATGATACTCCTTACGGCGGTGGGACAGGTATGTTAATTAAACCAGATGTCTTGGCGAGTTCTATTGATAAAAATGTAAATAAGGGAGATAAAATTTTTTATCTTTCACCAAAAGGTAAAAGATTTGATCAAAAATTTGCACAAGATTTATCTAAAGAAAAATCATTTTCTTTGATTTGCGGACAGTTTGAGGGTGTTGATGAAAGAGTTTTGGGTACAAGAAATATTGAGGAGGTGAGCATTGGAGATTATGTATTGTCTGGAGGAGAAACGGCAGCTTTGGTTATTCTAGATAGCGTTTTAAGACTTTTACCTGGAGTTTTAGGAAATGATAAATCTCCAGCTGATGAAACTTTTGAAAATGGCCTTTTAGAGTATCCGCAGTTCACAAAACCTCAAATATGGGAAGAAAAAGCAGTGCCAGATGTGTTATTATCTGGAGATCACAGTAAAATTAAAGACTGGCGTTTATCTCAATCTGAGGCTATAACACGCGACCGAAGACCAGATTTGTGGCAAAAATATAAGAAAGATAAAATTGATAAATACTGAAATGAAAACAATAGAGGAAATTAACCAAAACAACGTTAAAAAGATTCTCTCTGAAAAAAAGATACCTGAATTTTTCCCAGGAGATGTTGTAAAGGTTGGAGTAAGAATTACAGAGGGTAAAAAAGAAAGAATTCAGTATTTTGAAGGAGTATGTATTGCCAAAAAAAGTAGAGATTTAAACTCCTCATTTACTGTCAGAAAAATATCATTTGGTGAGGGAGTTGAGAGAACATTTCCATTGTTTGGAACTGTGATTGACTCAATTAAAGTAATTCGATCTGGAAAAGTAAGAAGGGCAAAACTTTACTATTTAAGAGATAGAACTGGGAAGTCAGCAAGGATTGCCGAAAAAATTAGAAAAAAAATTGGTATCGATGTTGATGTTAAACCAGAAACAGTAACTGAGGAAAATTTAGCTCCAATCACTAAAGAAAATATTTCAGAAATTAAAAAAGAGGCTACACCATCGGTTGAGCCAAAAATAGACGAAACTTCAAAAAATGAAGTTAAAAAAGATGCACCTAAGGCCGAAACTAGTACAGAAAAAAAGCTTGAAAACTTACAAGAAAAAAAATAATTTTTTTCTCAATGCCTAATACTCTTTACGATAAAATTTGGAATGATCATTTAGTACATCAACAAGATGATGGAACAGCATTATTATTTGTTGATAGACATTTAGTTCATGAGGTTACAAGTCCACAAGCTTTTGAGGGACTTAGAGATACTAAACGAAAAGTCAGGCACCCTAAATTAACTTTAGCTGTAGCAGACCATAATGTGCCAACTACTGATAGATCAAAAGGTATTTCAGATAATGAATCTAAAATTCAGGTAGAGACTTTAGAGGCGAATTGCAAAGAATTTGGTATTAAACTTTTTGGAATGAATGATAAGCGACAAGGTATTGTTCATGTAACTGGTCCAGAACAAGGTTTTACGCAACCTGGAACAGTTATTGTTTGTGGGGATAGCCATACTGCAACCCATGGAGCATTTGGTGCTTTAGCCTTCGGTATTGGAACTTCAGAGGTAGAACATGTTTTAGCAACCCAAACGCTTGTTCAAAAAAAAGCAAAAAATTTTAGAATAAATGTTAATGGTAAACTTCCAGTAGGTGTCACTTCAAAAGATGTTATTTTACAAATAATTGGAAAAATTGGAACTGCAGGTGGCACAGGTTGTGTCGTTGAATATGCAGGTGATCTAATAAGATCGCTAAGCGTTGAACAAAGAATGACAATATGCAATATGACAATAGAAGGTGGCGCAAGAGCTGGATTAATAGCGCCAGATGAAAAAATATTTAAATATTTAGAAGGAAAACCAATGTCACCAAAGGGCGAAAAATGGAATAAAGCTTTAGAACATTGGCAAAGTTTAAAAACTGATGATGATGCAAGCTTTGATAAAGAAGTAAGTTTGCAGGCTAACGAAATTTTACCAATGATAACTTGGGGAACTTCACCTCAAGATGTAATTACGATTGACGGCAAAGTTCCAAATCCAAGTAAAGAAAAAGACGAGGACCGTAAAAATTCCATAGAGAGATCCTTAAAATATATGGGTCTTAAACCTGATATGTCAGCCAGAGATATCAAAATAGATAAAGTTTTTATAGGTAGTTGCACAAATGGTAGAATTGAGGATCTAAGAGAAGCAGCAAAGATTTTAAAAGATAAAAAGATAGCGTCCCATGTTCATGCAATGGTAGTTCCAGGATCTGGATTGGTAAAACAACAAGCAGAACAAGAAGGATTAGATAAAATCTTTGTTAATTCAGGATTTGAATGGAGAGAACCAGGTTGCTCAATGTGTTTAGCCATGAATGCAGACAAGTTGAAACCTGAAGAAAGATGTGCCTCTACCTCAAATAGGAATTTTGAAGGAAGACAAGGAAGAGGTGGAAGAACTCATTTAGTTAGTCCTGGAATGGCTGCAGCCGCTGCAATATCAGGAAGTCTTGATGATGTGAGAAAGTATCAAAATTAAATGCAAAAATTTAGCACATTAAGAAGTATCCCAGCTTATTTACCGATAGTAAATATTGATACAGATATGATTATTCCAAAACAATTTCTTAAAACAATTAAGAGAACTGGATTGGGTAAAAATTTATTTTTTGAGATGAGATATGATGATAATGGTAAAGAAATAAATGATTTCATTTTAAATAAAAATCCATTCAATAATTCAAAAATTCTAATTGCAGGAAAAAATTTTGGCTGTGGCTCATCAAGAGAGCACGCACCATGGGCATTATTAGATTTTGGTATTACTTGTGTTATAAGTTCAAGTTTTGCTGATATTTTCCATAATAATTGTTTTAAGAATGGAATTTTACCAATCACACTAGATGATGAAAAAATAAAGGAGCTATCAGAGTATACCAACAGAAAAGAGGAAATTTTTGTTGATCTCAACGAGGAGAAAATTGTTTACGGAAACAACGAGGTTAAATTTAAAATTGACCCATTTAAGAAAAAATGTCTTTTAGAGGGATTAGATGACATAGCTTTATCTTTAAAAAAATCTGATAAAATTGAAAATTTCGAAAAAGATCTAAAATATAAAAAGCCTTGGATCTTTAATGATTAAAGTTAAAAAAAGAAAAATCCTTTTATTGCCAGGGGATGGCATTGGACCAGAAGTAATTGGTGAAGTTAAAAAAATAATAAATTGGTTCAATGATAAGAAATCTTTAGATTTTGAAATCGATGAAGATTTAGCAGGAGGTTGTTCTTATGATAAACATGGGACACCGATTACTGATGAAGTTTTTTACAAAGCTTTGGAAAGTGAAGCTGTTATGCTTGGTGCAGTTGGAGGACCTAAATGGGATAATGTTGAGTTTTCAAAAAAACCAGAGAGAGCACTCTTAAAATTGAGAAAAGAATTAAAATTATTTGCAAACTTAAGACCCGCTATATGCTTCAAACAATTAGTTGAAGCATCTACATTAAAACCTGAGATTGTTTCAGGGCTAGATATTATGATTGTGAGAGAGTTGACGGGTGGAATTTATTTTGGTGAACCTAGGGGTATTAAACCAATTGAAAATGGCGAAAGAAAAGGAATAAATACTCACACTTACACAAGTAGTGAAATTACAAGAGTAGCAAGAGTAGCTTTTGATTTAGCAAAAAAAAGATCAAATAAAGTTACATCTTGTGAAAAATCTAACGTAATGGAGGCGGGACAATTATGGAAAGAAGAGGTTCAAGCACTTCATGAAAAAGAATATAAAGACGTAGAATTAAGTCATATGCTAGCCGACAATTGTGCAATGCAGCTACTCAGAGACCCGAAACAATTTGATGTCATTGTCACTGATAATCTTTTTGGGGATATGCTTTCAGATCAAGCTTCAATGTTAACAGGTTCATTAGGACTATTACCCTCAGCCTCATTAGGTGCAAAAAATAAAGATGGAGAAATGAGAGCGATGTATGAGCCTATTCATGGGTCTGCACCTGATATAGCAGGAAAAGGTCTAGCAAATCCAATAGCAACAATTTTAAGCTTTGCAATGGCTTTAAGGTACTCTTTAGACCTTGATAAAGAGGCAGAGGGCTTAGAAAAAGCTGTTCAGGATGTCTTAAATGATGGTTTAAGAACCAAAGATATTCTATCAAAGGGAATGAAAGAAATATCAACATCTAAAATGGGTGATGCGATCATTTCAAAATTGCAATAATTAATTAATTATTTTAAACTTTAAGTATGCCAAGCTATATAGCACCAGTTGATGATATGATGTTTCTTTTTGAGAAATTAAGAGACAATAAGAATTATAATGAACTGGAAAAATATAAAGAGGTAAGTCCAGAGCTAGTAAAAGATATTTTAGAAGAAGCAGCAAAAATCAATCAAAATTTGATTTTGCCACTGGCAAAAGCTGGAGATGAAAATCCTGCAATTATAGAAAATGGAGTTGTAAGAACTCCACCAGGATACAAAGAGGCTTATCAAAAATATATTGAGGACGGTTGGACTTCATTATCCTGTGATCCAAAATACGGAGGACAAGGTATGCCTCGAACTGTTAGTGCATTTTTTGATGAAATGATATCATCTGCAAGTCTAGCATTTAAACTTTACAGCGAATTAACTTTAGGAGCTTACAATTGTATTCATCACCATGCCACAGATGAAATAAAAGACAAATATCTTCCTAAAATGGTTGAAGGTAAATGGAGTGGAACAATGTGTTTAACCGAACCAGTCTGTGGAACAGACTTAGGTTTATTAAAAACAAAGGCAGTAGAACAACCGGACGGAACATATAAAATCACAGGGCAAAAAATATTTATTACCTCTGGTGATCATGATTTAACAGAAAATATTATTCATTTGGTAATAGCAAGAGCAACAGATTCGCCTAAAGGGACTAAGGGAATAAGCTTATTTTTAGTTCCAAAATTTATTGTAAAAGAAGATGGAACTATTGGCTCAAGAAATGGGATATCTACTGGATCAATAGAAACAAAAATGGGTATTAAGGGTTCAGCTACATGTGTATTAAATTTTGATGAAGCCACAGGAATAATGATTGGCCCTAAAAACAAGGGATTGAGTCAAATGTTCACAATGATGAATCTAGAGAGAATCGTTGTAGGTATTCAAGGTTTAGGAATTTCAGAAATTGCTTATCAAAATTCTCTTAATTATGCAAAAGAAAGAAAACAGGGAAAAAGCAATAATAATAAGTCTGAAAATGGAAAAGCAGATTCAATTATTGAGCATGCTGATATAAGAAAAACTTTGTTGAACATGAAGTCTATAATTGAGGGAGAAAGAGCGTTATGTTTCTGGTTGTCTCAACAAACTGAAGTTAGTTTAAATCATGACGATCAAAAGATCAAACAAGAGGCTTTGGATATGGTTTCGTTAATGACACCAGTTGTAAAATCGTTATTTTCTGATTTGGGAATGGAAATAACAAGTGATGCAATGCAAATATTTGGTGGATACGGTTATACAAAAGATCAAGGTATAGAGCAATTGTATAGAGATAACAGGATTACGCCGATTTATGAAGGAACTAATTCAGTACAAGCAGCTGATTTAGTTTTTAGAAAACTGTCAACTAAGAATGGAAACATAGTCGATAAATTTATAAATTTAATTAAATCTGAAACTAATTCAGATAATGAAAAAATGAAGCCATTTGTTGATACATTAAATTATAATTTAGAAATTTTAAAAAAATTTAGTGATTGGACTATTGATAAAATAAAGACTAACAAAGATGATGTCAGTGCAGCTGCTAATGATTATTTGAAGACACTTGGTTATATATCTCTAGCCTTTTCTTGGGTAAAAGTTTTAACTGTAAGTTTTAAAGATTTTGAGGAAAATAAAAAGTTTCATGAAGATAAAATAAATACTGCAAAATTTTATTTTGAAAAAGTTCTGCCGAGAGCTGAACAACATTATAAATCTGCCATCTCGGGAAGTTCAAATATCATGAATTTTAAATTTAATTAAAATGAGTCATTACGACACTAATTTAGATAAAAACGAGGCTAATTATATTCCCTTAACACCCCTAACTTTTTTAAAAAGAGCCAAAGATATATATCCAGACTATGAGGCGGTTATTTATGAGGATCGTAAATACTCTTGGGCCGAAGTCTATAAGCGTACTGTAAAATTTGCAAGTGCTCTCACTAAAATTGGTGTTAAAAAAGGAGATACTGTCTCGTTTTTAGCTTTTAACACTCCAGAAATTTTTGAAGGTCATTATTCTGTACCAATGACTGGTGCAGTCTTAAACACAATCAATATTAGATTGGATGCTAAGACTATTGCATACATTTTAAATCATAGCGACGCAAAAGTATTAGTCGTTGATAGGCAGCTTCATGGTGAAGTTAAGAAAGCATTGAACACACTAAATAAGAAAATAATCATTATTGATATTGTAGATAAATTTGCCGATCAATCAAAGTGTGAACAAATTGGAGAGTTAGAATATGAAAGTTTTCTAAATACTGGAGATGAAAATTTTGATTGGAAAATGCCAGAGGATGAGTGGCAGGCAATTTCGTTAAGTTATACATCTGGAACTACTGGGAATCCAAAAGGTGTTGTTTATCATCACAGAGGATCTTATTTGATGTCTACTGGAAGTGCAGTTGCTTGGGATATGCCAAATAGGTTAAATTTCTTAACTATTGTCCCAATGTTTCATTGCAATGGTTGGGGTTATCCGTGGACCGTGCCTATGTTAAATGGAAGAACTATTTGTTTAAGAAATATTGATGTGAAGAAGATATTTGAATTAATAGACAAACACAATATAACCCATTTTGGCGGGGCACCGATTGTATTAAATATGATCACTAGCGCATCTGAGACTGACAGAAAAAAATTAAAACAAAAAGTCTTTGTTTTAACTGCTGGAGCCCCCCCGCCTAGTATAATATTTAAAAAAATGAAAGAACTTGGATTTGAAGTTATGCATGTTTATGGATTAACAGAAACTTATGGTCATGTCACTCAATGTGCGTGGAATGAATCTTGGAATAAATTTGATGAAGAAAAACAGAATGAAATTAAAGCAAGGCAGGGAGTTAGATATCCAAACACAGAAGGAATAGCTGTTATGGATCCTAAGACCATGAAAGAAGTACCAAAAGATGGAAAAACTATTGGTGAGATTATGATTAAAGGGAATGTTGTGATGAAAGGGTATTTTAAAGATAAAGATGCTACCAACAAAGCAATGGATGGAGGATGGTTTCATTCAGGTGACTTAGCGGTAATGCATTCAGATGGCTATGTAAAAATCCAAGACAGGTCCAAAGATATTATTATTTCAGGCGGTGAAAATATTTCTTCAATCGAGATAGAAAATACTCTAGCTAAACATCCTTCAGTGTCAATTGCAGCTGTAGTTGCTAAACCAGATGATAAGTGGGGAGAGGTACCTTGCGCATTTATTGAAATGGTTAAGGACAAACCAGTGACTGAAAAAGAATTAATTAGTTTTTGTAAAGAAACTTTAGCAGGGTTTAAGGTCCCAAAACAAGTAGTTTTTTGTGATTTACCCAAAACATCAACAGGTAAAATTCAAAAATTTGAATTGAGAAAAAAGTTTTAGAAAAATAAATGAAAGGTTTTCCTATAGTAAAATCTAGAAGAGTAAGAAGTTCGCCTTATACTTCAAGGATTGAAAAGCAAGGTGTAACAGCTTACACAGTATATAACCATATGCTTTTACCTGCAGCATTTGGATCTTTAGAAGATTCTTGTAATCATTTAAAAAAAAATGTTCAAGTCTGGGATGTTGCTGCAGAAAGACAAGTTGAAATTTCAGGAAAAGACGCTTCAAAACTTGTTCAATTAATGACCTGTAGAGACTTATCTAAATCAAAAATAGGAAGATGTTATTATTGTCCTTTAATTGATGGTGATGGTAATTTAGTAAATGATCCAGTAATTTTAAAATTAGCAGAAGATAGATGGTGGATTTCTATTGCAGATTCAGATGTAATTTTTTTTGCAAAAGGACTAGCTTCTGGAAATAATTTTGATGTAGAAATATTTGAGCCCAATGTAGATATTTTAGCAATTCAAGGCCCAAAATCTTTTGACTTAATGGAAAAAATTTTTGGCAAAAAAATAAAAGAATTGAAATTTTTTGGTTTTGATTATTTTGATTTTAAAGGGATAAAACATTTAATTGCTAGGTCGGGATGGTCAAAACAAGGCGGTTTTGAAGTTTATGTAGAGAATACTAAATCTGGTTTAGATCTTTATGATGAATTGTTTAAAGTCGGAAAAGAATTTGATGTTAAACCGGGATGTCCAAATTTGATTGAGAGAATTGAAAGTGGCTTACTCTCTTACGGTAATGATTTTGATAATCAAGATAATCCATTTGAATGTGGATTTGAAAAATATGTTCATCTAGATTCTGATGTCAATTTCTTAGGAAAAGAAAAATTAATCAAAATAAAAAAAGATGGTATCAAAAAAAAATTAATGGGTATTCAATTAGATACTAATAAAATTAATTTAACCAAATCTTTAGATATTAAAGATGAAAATGGAAGTTTTATCGGTGAACTTAGGTCAGCCTGTTATTCACCTCATTTTAAAAAAGTTATAGGTATAGCAATGATAAATGAGCCATATTGTAAAGCTTCTATGGCTGGAAAGCTGGAAATTGAGGGAAATTCATTTACTGTAAAAGTTTGCGATTTACCTTTCATCTAGTATAAAACTTACATCATGAATATCGTAATAGTTGGAGCTACAGGAAATGTAGGTAGAAAAACTCTCGAAGTTCTTGAAAAAAAAGAACTGTCTATCGATAATTTATATTTGGTGGCTTCATCAAAAAGTGCAGGAAAAAAAATGAATTTTAAAGGTAAAGAATTAGAGGTCTCTGATTTAGAGAGTTTTGATTTTTCAAAAGTTAAAATTGCTTTTTTTGCAGCTGGAGGAAAAATTTCAGAAAAATTTGCCCTAAAAGCTGCAAAAGACTGTATTGTAATTGATAACTCAAGTTTTTTTAGAATGGATCCTGACGTACCTTTAATAGTTCCTCAAGTAAATCCCAATCATTTAAATAATATAAAAAAAAATATTGTCGCAAATCCAAACTGTTCAACAGCTCAATTGGTAATCGTTTTAAAGCCTTTACATGACTTATTTAAAATTAAAAGAGTAGTTGTATCTACATATCAATCAGTTTCTGGAGGTGGGAAAGCTCCTATGGATGAATTGATTGAACAAACAAAGTCAATCTTACAAGGCAAAAACGTTGTATCAAAAAATTTTACTAAACAGATAGCATTTAATGCAATTCCACACATCGATGTTTTTTCTGATGATGGTTACACGAAGGAAGAACTTAAAATGACCAATGAAACAAAAAAAATTTTAGATAATAAAATTGATCTAACAGCAACCTGTGTAAGGTTACCAATTACTGTTTCACATTCAGAGTCTGTAAATTTAGAATTTGAAAAACATTTTTCGCTTGAAGAGGTAAGAGGAGCATTAAATAACTTTGAAGGCTGTAAAGTTATTGATGAAAGAAAGGATGGTGGGTACTCAACACCTTTAGAAGCAGAGGGAAAAGAAGAAACTTTTATTTCAAGAATAAGAGTGGATAAATCTATAAAAAATGGATTAAATCTTTGGATTGTTTCTGATAACTTATTGAGAGGTGCGGCTTTGAATGCCGTAGAAATAGCTGAAACATTGATAAAAAATAATTATTATGGAAAATAAAAGACCATTATCCCCACATATTCAAATTTATAGATGGCATGTTTCATCTTTAGTATCCATATCGCATAGAATTACAGGAATTATAAATATCATTGCCATTACTCTAATTTGTTTGTGGGTATCATTAATTTTTATTAGTGAAAATAATCACGAGATGATTAATTTATTCTTAAGTTCTAAAATTGGTAAATTTATTATTTTAGGTCTAACATGGTCTTTTTCATTTCAAATATTAAGTGAAATAAGACACTTAATTATGGATTTGGGTTATGGATTTGAGTTAAAGACTTCTAAAATTACAGGTTTGTTAGTTATGTTTGGTTCTTTAATTTTAACAGTGATATTTTATATAATTGGGAAAAATTTAGTTTAACATGATAAATGCAACGAAGAAGTGGATTTTTTTAAAAATAAGTGGTGCATTACTAGTTCCACTGATGTTGTGGTTCATTTTAAACTTTATAAAAATCTATGACCAAGATTACTTAAATTTTGTAAGCTTTTTTTCAAACCCTTTAACTAAGTTTTTGTTTAGTATATTTATTGTTAATGCTTATTTTTTTTCTGCATTAAGTATAAGTGAGGTTTTTGAGGATTATATTAAGGAAGATAAAATCAAAAATGTCGCAAATAGGCTTTTATATATTTCGGCAGTGGTAATTCCTCTAATTACAATTATATTAATTAATTAAATATGAGTTCTTATAAAATAGTTGATCATGAGTATGACGTTGTCGTTCTAGGTGCGGGTGGGTCTGGACTAAGAGCTGCAGTAGGTTTAAGTGAAGCAGGATTAAAAACTGCATGTATTTCAAAAGTGTTTCCTACCAGAAGTCATACTTCTGCTGCGCAAGGAGGAATATCAGCTGCGCTTGGTAACATGGGAGAAGATGATTGGCGTTGGCATATGTATGACACAGTCAAAGGCGCAGATTGGTTGGGTGATCAAGACAGTATTGAATACCTATGTAAAGAAGCTCCAAAGGCCGTAATTGAATTAGAAAAATACGGTGTACCGTTTAGTAGAACGGAGGATGGAAAAATTTATCAAAGACCATTTGGTGGTATGACCAAAGATTATGGAAATGGTATCGTCCAAAGAACTTGTGCGGCTGCTGATAGAACTGGACATGCAATTTTGCATACTCTGTATGGACAAGCTTTAAAACATAAAACAGAATTTTTTATTGAATATTTTGCGCTAGATTTGTTGATGAAAGATGGAGCATGTAAAGGCTTAATTGCTTGGAATTTGAATGATGGAACGATCCATAGATTCAGAGCCCATACAGTAATTATTGCAACAGGTGGTTATGGAAAAGTTTATTATTCGGCAACCTCAGCACACACATGCACTGGAGATGGAAATGCTATGGTTTTAAGAGCAGGTTTGCCACTTCAGGATATGGAATTCGTTCAATTTCATCCTACAGGAATTTATGGACATGGTACATTAATAACTGAAGGTGCTAGAGGTGAGGGAGGCTACCTAACAAATTCTAAAGGTGAAAGATTTATGGAGAGATATGCACCTAAAGCAAAAGATTTGGCATCAAGAGATGTTGTAAGTAGGTCAATGTCAATTGAAATAAATGAAGGAAGAGGTGTTGGAAAAGATCAAGATCATGTTCATTTGAATCTAAGCCACTTAGATAAAGATATAATTGAAAGTAGGTTGCCAGGTATTACTGATGCTGCGAGATTATTTGCAAATGTTGATGTTACAAAAGATCCAATACCTGTAGTACCAACTGTTCATTACAATATGGGTGGTATTCCAACGAATTACAAAGCAGAAGTACTGACTGTTAACGGTTCAGAAAAAACTGTGCCTGGATTAATGGCAATAGGAGAAGCTGCATGCGTGTCAGTGCACGGAGCTAATAGATTAGGTTCCAATTCGTTAATTGATTTAGTCGTTTTTGGAAGAGCAGCAGCAAAAAGAGCAGCAGAATTAATTAAACCAAGAACACCTCATGAACAAATTAGTGAGACAGAAACACAAAAATGTTTGGATCGTTTTGATAAATTGAGGAATGCAGAAGGAGATATAGGTACAGCAGAATTAAGACAATCAATGCAAAAAACAATGCAATCAAAATGTGCAGTTTTTAGAACAGAGAAAACTTTAAAAGAAGGTGTTAACGAAATTAGAAAGACCTACGATGGATTAGGCTCTATATCAGTAAAAGATAAATCTTTAATATTTAACACAGAATTAGTAGAGACACTTGAATTTGATAATTTAATTAGACAGGCAGTTGTAACAGTAGACTCGGCATACAATAGAAAAGAGAGCCGAGGAGCTCACGCGAGGGAGGATTACCCAAAAAGAGATGACGAAAAATTCATGCAACATACTCTTGCTTGGTGCAATGGAAAAGAAACTAAAATAAGTTATAGAGAAGTTCACAAGTCTACTTTAACCAACGATGTCCAATATTTTCCACCGCAGGAAAGAGTATATTGATGGTACAAATTAATTTACCTAAAGACTCAGAGATAAAAAAAGGTAAATATTTTAAAGATAAAACTGGTTCAAAAAATTTAAGAAAAGTAAATATCTATAGATGGGACCCCTCAACTGGCGAAAATCCTCGTATTGATAGCTACGAGGTTGACATGGATAATTGTCCATCCAAAGTGTTAGATATTTTAAATAAAATTAAAAATGAGATAGATCCAACATTAGCTTATAGGAGATCTTGTGCCCATGGAGTTTGTGGTTCATGTGCAATGAATATGGATGGCAAAAATGGTTTAGCATGCACCAAACCACATGAAGAAATAGATGGTGATATAGATATTTATCCATTACCACACTTAAAAGTTAAAAAAGATTTAATCGGAGATTTAGATGGATTGTATAAACAATACCAGTCAATTGAGCCTTGGCTAAAAAATAATTCCAAGTCCGAGACAAATGAAATTATTCAATCTAAAGAAGATAGGGCTAAACTAGATGGTGCATATGAGTGTATTATGTGTGCTTGTTGTTCAACATCATGCCCAAGCTATTGGTGGAATGGTGATAAATATTTAGGTCCTGCAGTTCTTTTACAGGCATATAGATGGATAGTTGATAGCAGAGATGAGGAAAGAAATGCCAGACTAAAAAAAGTGGCAGATGAACTTAAACTTTATAGGTGTCATACAATTATGAACTGTACTAGTGCTTGTCCTAAAGGTTTAAATCCCGCAAAAGCTATTGCTGAAATAAAAAAAATGCTAGCAACTGCCAATATTTAAACAATAGACTAATAAGAATTTTTAATCTAAAACACCCTATTCATGAAATTAATTGAACATTTCGTCGGTGGAAAAATAATCCCTGGTACCTCAAATAAAAAAGGTAAAGTTTTTAATCCGGCTACAGGTGAGCAAGAAAAGGAAGTAAGGTTAGGCTCTAAAGATGATCTGGATAAAGCAGTTCTAATTGCTAGAGAGGCTTTTAAAGGATGGTCTTTAAAACCTCCACTCCAAAGAGCTAGAATAATGTTTAAATTTAAGGAACTTATAGAAAAAAATTCAGATGAGTTGACAAAACTAATAGTTTCAGAACATGGAAAGGTTTATGAAGATGCAAGAGGTTCTCTTACTAGAGGTTTAGAAGTTGTAGAATTCGCGTGTGGTATCCCACATTTGCTTAAAGGGGAATTTTCAGAAAATGTTGGAACCAACGTTGATAGTTGGTCTATGAGACAGCCTTTAGGAGTTGTTGCTGGTATCACACCATTTAATTTTCCTGCAATGGTCCCTATGTGGATGTTTCCAATAGCAATTGCTTGTGGAAATACTTTTATTTTAAAGCCATCTGAAAAAGATCCATCATGCTCGATTAAGTTAGCTGAATTATTAAAAGAAGCTGGACTTCCTGATGGAGTTTTTAATGTTGTAAATGGTGATAAAGAAGCGGTTGATGCAATTTTAACAAACAAAGATATTAAAGCAGTGAGTTTTGTTGGTTCCACTCCTATTGCTAAATATATTTATGAAAATTCAGCTAAAAATGAAAAAAGAGTTCAAGCACTTGGTGGTGCAAAAAACCATTTAGTTGTTATGCCTGATTGTGACTTGGATGGTGCAGTAAATGGCTTAATGGGAGCTGCTTATGGGTCTGCTGGAGAACGATGCATGGCTCAATCGGTAGCAGTTGCAGTGGGTGATATAGGAGATGAATTAGTGTCAAGATTATCAAAAAAAGCTGAAGCTTTAAAGGTTGGTCCTGGGATGGATAAGGACTCTGAGATGGGCCCATTAGTTACAAAAGAACATCTTGAAAAAGTAAAAAGTTATGTAGACCTGGGTGAAAAAGAAGGTGCAAAATTAATAGTTGATGGAAGAAATTTGAAATTACAAGGATATGAGAATGGTTTCTATATTGGTGGCTGTTTATTCGATCATGTTAAAAAAGATATGAGAATTTATAAAGAAGAAATTTTTGGGCCTGTTTTATCTGTTGTGAGAGTTAAAACTTTCGAAGAAGCAGCAAAATTGATCAATGATCATGAATATGGAAATGGGGTAAGTATTTACACTAGGGATGGTGATGCTGGAAGAACTTTTGCGAGTAAAATTCAAGTAGGTATGGTTGGTATTAATGTGCCTATTCCTGTGCCGATGGCTTTCCATAGTTTTGGTGGATGGAAAAGATCTTTATTTGGTGATAGTGCAATGCATGGCATGGAAGGAATTAAATTTTATACAAAATTAAAAACAATAACATCTAGATGGCCTTCAGGTATTCGGTCTAATGCCGAATTTGTGATGCCAACAATGAAATAAAAAAAATGAGTAAAATATCTTTAATTGGAGCAGGACAAATTGGTGGAACTCTTGCACATTTAATAGGAACAAAAGAACTAGTTAATGAAGTAGTTTTATTTGATGTGGCTAGTGGTATTGCTAAAGGAAAGGCATTAGATATTGCACAATCTTCATCTGTGGATGGATTTAATGTTAGGTTTTCTGGAACTGATAATTATGAGGATATAAAAAATTCAGACGTAATTATAATTACTGCAGGTGTCCCAAGAAAACCTGGTATGAGCCGAGATGATCTTCTTGGAATTAATTTAAAAATTATTAAACAAGTTGCTGAAGGGGTAAAGAAAAATGCTCCAAACGCCTTTGTAATTTGTATCACTAATCCTTTAGATGTTATGGTTATGGCATTCCAAAAATTTTCAGGTTTGTCATCAAATAAAGTTGTAGGTATGGCAGGAATTTTAGATAGTTCAAGATTTAAATTATTTTTATCACTAGAGTTAAATGTGCCAGTAAAAGAAATTGAGGCAATGGTTATGGGTGGTCATGGTGATACCATGGTTCCTATGCCAAGATTTACAAAAATTTCAGGTAAACCATTGTTAGAGTTTGTAAAGGATAGAAAGATCTCTTTAGAAAGAATTGAGGAAATTAATCAAAGAACACGAGATGGTGGCGCGGAGATAGTTAAATTTTTAGAGAAAGGATCAGCCTTTTATGCACCAGCAGCTTCAGGTGTTCAAATGGCAGAAGCATATTTGAATGATCAGAAAAAATTATTACCTTGCGCAGTACAATTAAATGGAGAATACGGTGTGAAAAATGTTTATGCAGGTGTTCCTGTTATAATTGGAAAAGATGGGGTAGAAAAAATTCAAGAGATTGATTTAGATGAAAAAGAAAAAAAAGAATTTATGCATTCAATAGATGCTGTAAAAGCTTTATGGGAAGCTGCATCTAAAATAGATCCTGATTTATCTAAATAATAATGAATATTCACGAGCATCAAGCGAAACAAATATTAAAAAAATATGGAGCTGTAGTTCCTAAAGGAGTATTTGCGCTAAGTGTTGATGAGCTTATTGAGAAAGCAAAAGTATTAAAAACTGATAAATATGTTCTTAAAGCCCAAATTCATGCTGGAGGTAGAGGAAAAGCAGGTGGTGTAAAAATTTTAAACTCAATAGAGGAACTAACAGTAGCGGCCAAAGAATTACTTGGAAAAACACTGATAACTCATCAAACTGGTCCTGAGGGTAGAGAGGTAAAAAGATTATACGTAGAGGAGTCTTCAAACATAGATAAAGAGTTTTATTTATCATGTCTAGTTGATAGAGCAAGTTCTAAAATTGCATTCATATCAAGCGATCAAGGAGGAATGGATATCGAAGAAGTTGCAAGCAGCTCACCTGAAAAAATTATAACAACAAAAGTAGATATGGGTGACGAAATTTCCAATTCAGATTGTGAAAAAATAATAAAAATTTTTAATTTGAAAGAGGACTTAAAAAAACAAGCAGCATTACTAATAAAATCAATATTTAAAATGTTTGTTAGTACAGATGCAAACATGGTTGAGGTAAATCCATTGATTTTGACAAAAGAAGAAAAAATTGTTTGTTTAGATGCTAAAGTAAATTTTGATTCAAATGCTTTATTCAGACATCCAGAAATTGTTGAATTAAGAGATTTAAATGAGGAAGATCCTACCGAGATAGAAGCTAGTAAGCATGATCTTGCATATATCAAGCTAGATGGAAGTATCGGCTGTATGGTGAATGGAGCAGGATTAGCTATGGCGACGATGGATATAATTAAATTATATGGAAAAGAGCCAGCAAATTTTTTAGATGTAGGTGGTGGTGCATCTAAAGAAAAAGTATCTGCTGCATTAAAGATAATTCTATCAGATAAAAATGTTAAAGGTATTTTAATAAATATTTTTGGAGGAATTATGCGATGTGATGTTCTTGCTCAAGGAGTAGTTGATGCAGCTAGAGAAATAAATATTAGTGTTCCTTTAGTTGTAAGATTAGCAGGTACAAATTTTAAAGAAGGCAAAGAGATTCTTGATAATTCTGGATTAAAATTAATTTCTGCAGAAAATTTAGATGATGCGGCTAAAAAAATTGTTGAGGCAATAAAATAATATGTCAGTTTTAGTAAACAAGAATACCAAAGTAATTTGTCAGGGATTTACTGGTGCACATGGAACTTTCCATTCAGAGCAAGCTATAAAATATGGAACTAACCTTGTTGGTGGAGTTACACCAAAGAAAGGTGGACAAAAACATTTAGACAGACCAGTTTTTAATAGCGTTTTAGAGGCAAAAAATGAACTAGGAGCAGATGCAACTATGATTTATGTACCTGCTAAATTTGCAGCAGCAGCAATTATTGAAGCAATTGATGCATCAATTGAACTTATTGTTTGTATAACTGAAGGAATTCCAATTCAGGATATGCTTAAGGTCAGAAAAAAATTGAGTGAATCTAGTAGCAGATTGATTGGACCCAATTGTCCAGGAATAATTACACCAGATGAATGTAAAATAGGAATTATGCCAGGCAATATACATAAAAGAGGAAGTGTTGGAATTGTATCAAGGTCAGGTACATTAACATATGAAGCAGTGGCTCAAACAACTGAAAATGGACTAGGTCAATCAACTTGTATAGGAATTGGTGGAGATCCTATAAATGGAACAAATTTTATAGATTGTTTAGATTTATTTTTAAATGATGTTGAAACAGAGTCTATTTTAATGATTGGTGAAATTGGAGGAACTGCAGAAGAAGAAGCTGCTGAATTTATAAAAAATCATAAGATCAAAAAGCCTATAGTTGGCTTTATTGCAGGAATTACAGCACCTCCAGGCAGAAGAATGGGCCATGCTGGTGCTATAATTTCAGGCGGCAAAGGTGGAGCCGAAGATAAAATAAAAAAAATGGAAGAAAGTGGTATTACTGTTGCTAAATCACCATCAATTATTGGAAAAACTTTATTTAATAAACTGTCTAATTGAAAAAAAATATTAGAGAGATATATTAAAATAAAAAGATGTCTTCATCAAAAAATCTTGATTTCGAAAAAACTTCATTTTTGAGTAAATCTAATAGTGCATTCATAGAAGAGATGTATTTAAAATTTATTAATAAAGATGTAGATCTTCCAGAAAGTTGGGTAAATTATTTTGAGGGGATTGGTGAAGAATTAAATGTAATTGCAAATGAAATCAATGGTCCATCTTGGGGACCAGCTAAAAAAAAGATAAATATAGATGAATTAAAAAAAAAAATAGAAGATCAAGATAAAAGTTATGTTGAAAATATTAAATCAGATTCATCAGAAAAATTTAATTTTCAATTACTTGCTGACTCAAACAAAGACTCTATAAGTGCTGTAGCATTAATTAGAGCATATAGATTAAGGGGGCATTTATTAGCAGATCTTGATCCTTTAAAAATGAGAGAATCAGAATATTTGGATGAACTTCATCCAGAATTTTATGGTTTTAAAAAAGAAAATTATGAAAAGAAAATTTTTCTAAATGGAGTGATCAATCGTAAATATGCAAATATAAGAGAAATACTTAAATTTATGAAGAGGACCTATTGTGGAAAAATAGGTTATGAGTTTATGCATATTTCAAATCCAATAGAGAGAAAGTGGTTTAGGGACAGAATAGAGCAAGACAAAAATGCACTTCAATTTACAAAAAACGGTAAGGAAGCAATTTTAAATAAATTAGTACAGGCAGAAGGGTTTGAAAAATTTTTAGCTACCAAGTATGTAGGAACAAAAAGGTTTGGTTTAGATGGTGGAGAAAGTTTAATACCTGCACTTGAACAAATAATAAAAATTGGAGGGCAAAACCTTATAAAAGAAGTCAAGATAGGCATGTCTCATAGAGGCAGACTGAACGTTTTGGCAAATGTTTTACAAAAATCTTATAAAAGAATTTTTAATGAATTCGCTGGTGAGTTTAGTTCTGTTACTGAAGATAGTGCTGGAGATGTCAAATATCATCTTGGAGCATCATCGGATAGAAAGTTTGACGGAAATTCAGTTCATGTAAGTTTAACAGATAACCCTTCTCATTTAGAGGCTGTCAATCCAGTAGTTTTAGGACAAACAAGAGCTAAACAATTTTTTCATAAAGACAGAGAGAGAAATAAAGTAATACCTATTCTCATTCATGGAGATGCAGCTTTTGCAGGTCAAGGAGTTGTAGCTGAATGTTTTGCTATGTCTGGATTGCCAGGTCATAATACTGGTGGAACAATTCACATTATTGTTAATAATCAAATAGGATTTACTACTAGTCCGAGATTTGCTAGGTCCTCGCCTTATCCATCAGATGTTGCAAAAATGGTAGAGGCACCAATACTTCATGTTAATGGAGATGATCCAGAAGCTGTTGTTTATGCAACTAGAATAGCTACAGAATTTCGATTAAAGTTTAATAGAGACGTAGTGGTGGACTTAATTTGTTACAGAAGGTTTGGACACAATGAAGGAGATGAGCCTTCATTCACTCAACCTTTAATGTATAAAAAAATTAGATCTCATCCTAGTGTTTATAAAATTTATGGAAGTAAACTTGTAAATGAAAACTCTATAACGCAAGAACTGTTAGATCAAAACATCAAATCATTCAAGAATTTGCTTGATGAACAATATAAGAGTGCAAAAGATTATAAACCTAAAATAGAATGGTTTGAGGGAACGTGGTCAAGATATAAGCCTGAAAAAGGTAAAGATAAGAGGGGTATAACCGGCTATGACAAAAATAAACTAAAAATAATTTCAAATAAAATAAATGTCATTCCTAAGGAAAAGAATATTCACAAAACTATCGCTAAAATACTCAATGCTAGAAAAGAATGCGTTGAAAAAGGCACAGGAATTGATTGGTCTTCTGCAGAGGCTCTTGCGTTTGGATCTTTGCTTGAGGAAGGATATCCAGTAAGACTTGTAGGCCAAGACTCTGGTAGAGGGACATTCAGTCAACGACATTCCGTTTTAAGAAATCAAATAGATAATTCTAGGTATGTTCCTCTTAATAATATTTCTAAAAATCAAAAGCAATTTGAAGTTGTTGATAGTTTCTTATCAGAACTTGCAGTTTTAGGTTTTGAATATGGTTACAGTCTTGTAGAACCAAATACCCTCACTCTTTGGGAGGCTCAATTTGGTGATTTTGCAAACGGTGCTCAAGTTGTAATTGATCAATTTATTGCATCAGGAGAGAGAAAATGGAATAGAGCATCTGGCATAGTTATGTTATTACCTCATGGGTATGAAGGACAGGGACCAGAACATTCATCAGCAAGGTTGGAGAGATTTTTACAATTATGTTCAAATGATAATTTGCAAGTTATGAATTGTACAACTCCAGCAAACTATTTTCATGCCTTAAGAAGACAAATGCATAGAGATTTTAGAAAACCTTTAATAATTATGACGCCTAAATCTTTGTTAAGACATAAACATTGTATTTCTGATTTAGATGATTTTAATAAAAAAAATTCTTTTCATAGAGTTTTATGGGATCATGCTATAGATCCAAAAACTAAAGGATTTATAAAATTAAAGAAATCCAAAAAAATCAAAAAAGTGATTATTTGTTCTGGAAAAATTTATTTTGATTTACTTGAGGCTAGAGAAAAATTTAAAAAAGATGATATTGTATTTTATAGAGTTGAACAACTTTATCCCTTTCCAGCCAAAGCTCTTGCAAAGGAGCTAAAACCCTATGCCAAGAATGCTAATTTTTACTGGTGTCAAGAGGAACCAAAAAATATGGGGGCTTGGTTTTCAGTTAGAGACTATATCCAATGGACATTAGATAATATTAAAGCTAGTAATAACCAAGTTTCTTATATTGGGAGAAATCCTGATGCTTCACCAGCAACAGGATATGTTAAAAGACATGTTTCTCAACAACAAGAAATAATAAAGAAAGTATTTAGTTGATAAATTAATGAGTGAAAAAATTGTAGTCCCTGTATTAGGTGAGAGTATCACAGAAGCAACAGTTTCTAAGTGGCTTAAAAATAAGGGTGATCTAGTTCAAGCAGATGAGCCAATAGTTGAACTTGAAACTGATAAGGTGAACCTAGAGGTACCCTCCCCAGTATCAGGTACGTTGATTGAAATTATTTCTGACGAGGGTTCTGTCGTAGAAGTTGGAGCGCCTTTGGGTTCAGTAGATGAAAATAAGGATATTGTAAAAAAAGATGAAATAATCAAAAAAATTAAACCAACTATAAAAACAGAGAATACTGATAATTTAGAACCTCAGCAAGATGAGCCACAATTGTTAGAGGCTGAGGTAACTGATAAAACGGATAATAAAGAACAACCACTTGTTTTAACAAAAGAGATAAAAACCAATCAACCAATAAAAGAAAAATTTAAAGAACAAGCCTTATCTCCTGCAGTAAGAAAGATTGTAGCTGAAAATAAAATTGACTTAGAAAATATAAAAGGCTCAGGAAAAAATGGAAGACTGTTAAAGGGAGACTTAATCACTTTAATGAGCAAAAATCCTCCACCGTCAGAGAGAAAAGTAAAATATGGTCATGAAGAACGAATTAGGATGACCAGATTAAGACAAACAATTGCTAAAAGATTAAAACAGGCTCAAGAGAACGCTGCACTATTAACTACTTTTAATGAGGTAGATATGACAAACATAATCGAGATTAGAAAAAATAATCAAGACGATTTTCAAAATCGATTCGGAATAAAACTAGGAATTATGTCTTTTTTTGTAAAATCCTCTATCGTAGCACTAAAAAATTTTCCTGCTGTAAATGCCGAGATTGAGGGTGATGAAATTATTTATAAAAATTATTATAATATTAGCTTCGCTGTAGGCACAGATAAAGGGCTTGTTGTTCCTGTTTTAAAAGATGCCGATGTAATGTCTTTTGCAGACATCGAAAAAAATATAAAAGAAATTTCTGATAAAGCAAAAAGTGGCAAACTTACTATAGAAGATCTTCAAGGAGGAACTTTCACAATAAGTAATGGTGGGGTTTATGGCTCTATGTTATCAACACCCATATTAAATTTACCTCAATCTGGTGTTTTAGGTATGCACAATATTGTTGAGAGACCAGTGGTAATTGAGGGTGAAATTAAGATTAGACCAGTTATGTATTTAGCTTTATCTTATGATCATAGGATTATAGATGGTAAAGAGTCAGTATCTTTTTTAAAAATGATAAAAGAAAATTTAGAAGATCCAAGAAGGCTATTTTTAGATATTTAAATGGCAGATAAATTTCAAGCAGTTGTAATTGGAGGAGGACCAGGAGGTTACGTATGTGCAATTAGACTTGCACAATTAGGTATGAAAACGGCCTGCATAGAGTCGAGAGGATCTCTTGGTGGCACTTGTTTGAACGTTGGATGTATCCCATCAAAAAGCTTATTAAATTTGTCAGAAGAATTTTATAAAGTAAAAAATTTATCAAACAAAGGTATTGAAGTTGGCGAAGTAAAACTAAATTTAAGCAAAATGATGAAAAGTAAAGAAAAGGCAGTGACTGTTTTAACAAAAGGAGTAGAATTTTTGCTCAAAAAAAATAATGTGACTTATTTCAAAGGTGTGGGAAGTTTTAAATCCAAAAATGAAATTTCCATAAAAGATGTAAATAAAAATGAGACATTGATATTTGCTGAAAAGATTATTATTGCAACTGGTTCAGTCCCAACATCTTTGCCAGGTGTTGATTTTGATGAAAAAATAATAGTTTCATCAACAGGTGTATTAAAATTAGATAAAGTTCCAAAAAAAATGGTCGTGGTAGGTGGTGGGTATATAGGTTTGGAAATGGGATCTGTCTGGTCCAGATTAGGAGCTGAGGTTCATGTAATCGAGTTTTTAGATCATATTACTCCAGGAATGGATAAAGAAATCTCTAACGAATTTATGAAAATTTTAAAAAAACAAGGGATAAAATTTCATATGGAACATAAAGTTAATAAAATTACAAAAAAAAATTCAAGTGTAGTTATTTCAACGACCGATAAGGATGGAAATAAAAAAGATTTTGATTGTGAGGTTGTTCTAGTTTCAGTAGGGAGAAAACCGAATACCGAAGGACTTAATTTAGAAAAGATAGGCATAAATCTAGACAATAAAAATAGAATACAAACTGATAAGAATTTTAAAACAAATTTAGATAACATTTATGCTATAGGTGATGTTATTAGTGGACCAATGCTTGCACATAAAGCTGAAGATGAGGGAATTGCAGTTGCTGAAAATATTGTGGGACAATCGGGCCATGTAAATTATGACACTATTCCAGGTGTAATTTATACAACACCAGAAGTTGCATCAATAGGCAAAACCGAGGAACAACTAAATGATTTGAATATTAAATATAAAATTGGAAAATTCTCATTTATGGCCAATTCAAGAGCAAAGGCTATTGATGACACTGAAGGTTTTGTTAAAATTTTAGCGGATGAAAAAACAGATAAGGTTTTGGGAGCACATTTAATAGGACCTCACGCCGGTGAATTGATTGCTGAAATTGGAATTGCGATGGAATTTGGAGCTAGCTCAGAAGATATTGCAAGAACATGTCACGCACATCCTACATTTTCAGAGGCGGTTAAAGAAGCAGCTTTATCTGTTGATAAAAGAGCAATACACTCCTAGATTATTTTCATATTATCAAGATATGAAATACCCGATTCTGTTACCAAATATATTTAATCACCCGTTTACTTATGAGAGTGATATTGAATTAAAAATTGGAGATTTTGTTGAAGTTCCTTTTGGTAAAACTAAGATAACAGGTGTTGTTTGGGATGAATTTGAAAAAAATAGTTCAAAAAAATTTAAGATTAAAAAGATTATCAGCAAATTAGATATTCCAAGTCTAAAAAAAAATACATTAAACTTTTTAAATTGGTTTTCAGAATATAATATTGTTCCAAAAGGCATGGCCCTAAAGCTTGTATTAACAAATGATAAAGAGCTCAAGAATATCGATCAAAAATTTTATGATAATTTAGTTTTTAACGATCATAATAACATTATCAAATTAACAAACGACCAAAGAAAATGTCTAGAGGAAATAAATAATTTTAATAAAAAATTTAATGTGCATGTTTTACAGGGCACAACAGGATCTGGCAAAACATTTGTATATTTTGAAGCTCTAAAAAAAATTTTAGAAAAAGGTCACCAAGGTTTAATTCTCTTACCAGAAATTGGTTTGACCACTCAATTTGAGAAAAAATTTACAGAATTTTTTGGGTTTAAGCCAGCAATTTGGCATTCTGGTATTACAAAAAAGAATAAAAAGATTGTATGGCACGGTATCATAAGAGGTAAAATAAGTGTTGTAATTGGTGCGAGGTCATCATTGTTTTTACCGTTTAAAAATTTAGGGCTAATTATTGTTGATGAAGAACATGACCAATCATACAAACAAGATGAAGGAGTAATATATAATGCTAGAGATATGGCAATCTCAAGAGCATCATTTGAAAAAATTCCAGTTAATTTAATAACTTCTGTGCCCTCGGTAGAAACATACGAAAACATAAAAAATGAGAAGTATAGTATTTCAAAACTTGAGCAAAGATATCAAAATGCGTCTTTACCAAATTATGAAATAATAAATTTGAAACAAATTAAGCTACAAAAACAGACTTGGCTTTCAAAAGAAATAATTCAAAAAGTTAATTCTCATCTTGAAAAAAAAGATCAAGTTTTATTTTTTTTAAATAGAAGAGGTTTTTCGCCCAATGTTTTTTGTAAAAAATGTTTAAATAGTTTTTCGTGTCCTAATTGTTCAATAAATTTAGTTTATCATAAAAGTAAAAATAATTTGATGTGTCATTATTGTGGATTCAAAACTTCTTTAATAAGAAATTGTTCTCAAGAAGAAAATTGTGATTTTGTATTTTGCGGACCTGGAGTGGAGAGAATCTCAGAAGAAGTTAAAAAAAATTTTCCAAATAAAAAAATTGAAATTTTTTCAAGTGATACAATGAACAAAAAAAATTCTAGGGAAAAACTAGAAAAAATTATAAATAATGAAATTGAAATTTTGGTTGGAACACAATTAATTTCTAAAGGTTTTCATTTTCCAAATCTTAATTGTATAGTTGTCATAGATATTGATTTGTCATCCTATGGTCATGATTTAAGAGGTGCAGAAAAAAATTTGCAACTTTACCATCAATTAGCTGGAAGAGCAGGTCGTACAGGAAGATCCTCAACTGTATATTTTCAAACTTACAATTCTAATTCAACAACGATTACTGATATAACCAATAAAAACCCAAATATTTTTTTAGAAAAAGAGATAGAAATAAGAAAAAAAAATAATTTACCCCCATTTCAGAGATTTATTTCTTTAATACTAACAGGGGAAAATGAAAATAAATTAGAAAAAGAAGCTATTAAATTTAAATTGTTTTTAGAAAATAAACTGATTGGAAAAATTTTAGGACCTGTAAGTGCACCCATATCTAGATTAAAAAGAAAGTATCGAATTAGGCTTTTAATCAGAGGTCCTAAGAACATGAAATTACAGAAAAATCTATATACGTTAATAACAAAATATAAATTTTTGGCAGGAATAAAACTTTCAGTTGATGTTGATCCAATAAGCTTCAATTAAAGCCCAAAAAAAACAATTTTTTGCTAATGAGTTACTTGAAGAGTATTATGGCATATGTTAATTAAATCTTGTTTTTAATAAATCACTTACATTTATAGGTAATAAATTGAGTAACAATATAGGTTTTTCTAACACTTCAGCTAACAGATATTCTCTAGCTTTATATGAATTAGCGGAAGAGACAAATCTACTCTCTCAAATAGAGATGAATTCGGTATCAATTTTAGATTTAATTAATTCAAGTGTTGATTTTAATAATCTAATTAAAGATCCAACGGTTAGTCGAAATGAGTTAACAAATGTAATTAACAAAATTTTTGATAATTTGAAAATTGAAAATTTATTAAAAAATTTCACAAATTTGTTAATAACTAAAAGACGATTTTTTTTTATAGAGAAAATACTGAAAAATTTTATTGAAATTTGCTCAGAAAAAAGAGGAGAACTAAAAACAGAAATTAGATCAGCGAAAAGATTGTCAAATGACGAAATAAACAATATTAAAGATGAGTTATCTAAACATTTCTCCTCAAAGATAAAATTAGATTATAAATATGAAGAAAGTTTAATCGGAGGACTAATTGTACAAGTGGGTAGTACAATGATTGATAATTCAATTAAAAATAAATTACAACAAATAGAAAATAAAATGATGAAGGTATAATATGGAAATAAATCCCTCAGAAGTAACAAAAATATTAAAAGAGCAGATTAAAAATTTTGGAAAAAAAGCTGAAGTGTCTGAAGTAGGGCAAGTTCTATCAGTTGGAGATGGAATTGCTAGAATTTATGGATTGGACAACGTTCAAGCTGGTGAAATGGTTGAGTTCACTGATGGTTCAAAAGGCATGGCACTTAATTTAGAAAGTGAAAATGTTGGAGTTGTTATTTTTGGTGATGATAGAAATATCAAAGAAGGTGATATTGTTAAGAGAACAGGAAGTATTGTTGATACTCCAGTTGGAAAAGAATTATTGGGACGAGTGGTAGATGGGCTCGGAAATCCAATTGATGGAAAAGGCGCTTTAGATAAAGGTGTTAAAAAAAGTAGGGTAGAGGTAAAGGCACCAGGTATTATACCTCGTCAATCTGTTAGTGAACCGATGCAGACTGGTTTAAAATCTATAGATAGCTTAGTGCCAATTGGAAGAGGACAAAGAGAATTAATTATTGGAGACAGACAAACAGGCAAAACAGCAGTTGCTGTTGATGCAATCATTAATCAAAAGAAAATTAATGAATCAGGTGATGAAAAACAGAAACTATATTGTATTTATGTAGCTGTAGGTCAAAAAAGATCAACAGTTAGACAAATTCAAAAAACTTTGGAAGAAGCTGGTGCAATGGAATATACGACAATTGTTGCAGCCACGGCATCAGACTCAGCTCCTTTACAATTTTTAGCTCCGTACACTGGCTGCGCTATGGGTGAATATTTCAGAGATAATGGAATGCATGCATTAATAATCTACGACGATCTTTCAAAGCAAGCTGTTGCTTATAGACAAATGTCCTTAATTTTAAGAAGGCCACCAGGAAGAGAGGCATATCCTGGAGATGTATTTTATCTTCACAGCAGATTACTTGAAAGAGCAGCAAAACTAAGTGATGAGCATGGTGGTGGTTCTTTAACCGCTCTACCAATAATTGAAACACAAGGTGGAGATGTATCTGCATATATACCGACAAATGTTATTTCAATAACAGATGGACAAATTTTTCTAGAAACTGAACTTTTTAATCAGGGTATAAGACCAGCTATAAATGTAGGTCTTTCAGTCTCAAGAGTTGGATCTGCAGCACAAACAAAGGCTATGAAGAAAGTTTCTGGTTCGATGAAACTAGAATTAGCACAATATAGAGAAATGGCAGCTTTTGCACAATTTGGTTCTGACTTAGATGCATCAACTCAACAATTACTTAATAGGGGATCTAAACTTACAGAGTTACTTAAACAAAAACAATATTCTCCAATGACTGTGGCTGAGCAAGTAATTTCAGTTTTTTGTGGTGTTAAAGGTTATCTAGATGACATAGAGCTAAAAGAAATCGCAAATTTTGAAAATAAAATAATTGAAAAATGTAAATCTGAAAAGCCAGAAATCATAGAATCTATTTTAAGTTCAGGCAAGCTTGAGGAAGACTCTGAACAAAAATTAGTAGATGTAATAAAGAAGTTAAAACAAACATTTAATTCATAAAATATTTATGGCTAGTCTAGATGATTTAAAAAAAAGAATTGCGAGTGTTAAGTCTACACAAAAGATTACTAAAGCTATGAAGATGGTTGCTGCAGCTAAACTTAAAAGGGCTCAAGATAGTGCAGAAAAAGGAAGACCATACTCTGAAAAAATGAATAATATAATTGTAAATTTATCTAAGGGAATTTCTGATAAAGAAAATGCCCCTAAGCTACTATCCGGAACGGGAAAAGATCAAATTCATCTTTGTGTCGTAATGACTTCAGATAGAGGTTTATGTGGTGGCTTTAATTCTAATATTATTAAAAAAGCCAAAAGTTATTTTTCTAAATTATCTAGTGAGGGCAAAGAATTAAAGATCATAACTGTTGGTTCAAAAGGTAATGATCAGTTAAAAAGAGTTTTTGGTGATAAAATAATTGAAAATATTTCATTTAAAAATTCAAAAAATGCCAATTTTTTTGATGCTGAAAAAGTGAGCAAAATGATAATTGAGAAGTTTCAAAAAGAAGAATTTGATATTTGCACAATTTTTTTTAATCAATTTAAAAATGTAATTACACAAATACCTCAAGCTCAACAAATCATTCCTTTAAAAACAGAAACTGATGATAAGGACAAATCAGAGGATTATTATGAATTTGAACCTGATGAGGATGAAATTTTAACAAATTTATTACCTAAAAATATTTCAACACAAATATTTAAAGCAATGTTAGAGAATTCAGCTAGCGAACAAGGTGCAAGAATGAGTGCTATGGATAATGCTACTAGAAACGCAGGTGAAATGGTTGATAAACTTACTATTGAATATAATAGAAGTCGTCAGGCAGCAATTACAAAGGAACTAATAGAAATAATATCAGGAGCAGAAAGTTTATAATTATGAGCAAAGGAATAATTACACAAGTTATAGGTGCGGTAGTTGATGTTAAATTTGAGGGAGAACTACCAGAAATTTTAACAGCATTAGAATGCAAAAATGGAAATAATCGTCTAGTTTTAGAGGTCGCTCAACATTTGGGAGAGTCAACTGCAAGAACTATTGCAATGGACGCTACAGAAGGGTTAAAAAGAGGAGACGAAGTAATTAACACAAAAGCTCCAATTAAAGTTCCAGTTGGTCCAGAAACTTTGGGTAGAATTATCAATGTAGTTGGTGAACCAATAGATGAAAGAGGTGATGTTAAAACAAAAGAAAATTGGCCAATCCATAGAGCAGCACCAGAATTTAATGATCAATCAACTGAAACTGAAATTCTTGTTACTGGTATTAAAGTTATAGACTTGTTAGCTCCTTATGCAAAAGGTGGAAAAATTGGATTATTTGGAGGAGCAGGTGTTGGGAAAACTGTTTTAATTATGGAATTAATTAACAATGTCGCTAAGGCTCATGGAGGATTTTCTGTTTTTGCAGGTGTGGGTGAAAGAACAAGAGAAGGAAATGATTTATATCATGAAATGATAGAGTCTGGTGTTATTAAAAAAGACGGAACAGGATCTAAAGCTGCATTAGTATACGGCCAAATGAATGAACCTCCAGGCGCAAGAGCAAGAGTTGCTTTAACAGGTTTGACTGTTGCTGAATATTTCAGGGATCAAGAGGGACAAGATGTTTTATTTTTTGTTGATAATATATTTAGATTCACGCAAGCCGGTTCGGAAGTATCAGCTTTATTAGGAAGAATTCCTTCTGCTGTTGGATATCAACCAACCTTAGCAACCGATATGGGTAATCTTCAAGAGAGAATTACCACAACTAACAAAGGATCAATTACCTCTGTACAAGCAATTTATGTTCCTGCTGATGACTTAACTGACCCAGCACCAGCAACATCATTTGCTCACTTAGACGCAACAACAGTACTTTCAAGACAGATTGCTGAAATTGGGATATATCCAGCAGTAGATCCTCTTGATTCAACTTCGAGAATTCTTGATCCTAGAATAGTTGGAGATGAGCATTATAGGGTTGCGAGAGAGGTTCAAAAAATACTTCAAACGTATAAATCTTTACAAGATATAATAGCAATTTTAGGTATGGATGAACTATCTGAGGAAGATAAATTAGTAGTTGCTAGAGCACGAAAAATTCAGAGATTTTTATCGCAACCTTTCTTTGTTGCTGAAGTATTTACGGGATCCCCTGGTAAACTCGTTGATCTTGAGTCTACAATAAAAGGTTTTGATGCAATCTGTAAAGGTGAGTATGATCATCTTCCAGAGGCAGCATTCTATATGGTCGGCACAATAGAAGAAGCTGTAGAAAAAGCTGAAAAAATGAAAAAAGATGCTGCTTAATGGGTGAGGAATTTAAACTTGAAGTAGTAAACCCAGAAAAATCTTTTCTTTTAAAGGAAGATGTTACTGAAGTGGTAGTACCTGCGTTTGAGGGAGAGATGGGAATACTTAAAGATCATATATCTATAATTTCTTTTTTAAAACCTGGAATAATTAAAGTTTACTCAAAAACTGGTGAAGAAAAATATTATGTTGAGGATGGAATAATTGAATTTAAGGATAATAATTTATCAATTCTTACAAGTTCCATTTTCAATATCAAAGATATAGAAAAGAGTAAAATAGATGAAATGTTAAGAAAAGCTAAAGAAGAAACAAATAGAGATAACGCAAGCGATCAGGTTAAATTCCTGATTGATCAGAAAATAGAAGTTCTAAAATCTATTAATTGATAATTCTTTTAATTTTTTCCTGAAGTGTCTTATAAACATCGAGTTTAAATTTTACGACTATTTGAGTGATTGAATTTATATCTGTCCATTTCCAATCTAAAAATTCAGGTTTGTGAGTATTAATATTAATTTCATCGTCACTTCCAAGGTATCTCATAATAAACCATTTTTGTTTTTGTCCCTTAAATTTACCCTTCCAAATTTTACCCAAAAGATAATCTGGTAATTCGTATGTAGTTATTTCATCTATCTCTGTTATTAACTCAACTTTTTTAATACTAGTTTCCTCCTCTAATTCTCTGTAAGCAGCAGATAAAAAATCTTCACCTTCATCAACCCCACCCTGTGGCATTTGCCAAAAATTTTTTGGATTATCAATTCTTTTTGCCACAAAAATTTTATTCTCTTTATTTAAAACAACGATACCCACGCCCACTCTGTACGGTAAGTTTTTGTATCTTTCTAGAATCTCAGCCATTAAGTAATTTAACAGCGTAATTTAATTGATTGTCAGTCTCTGTTTTAATTTTAAAATCATCATTTTCTTCATCAATCTCGATATCAGGTGACACACCTACCTCAGAAATGGACTTACCTGATGGTAAATAATATTTAGCCACAGTTAATCTTATAGCTCCTTTATTTTTGAGAGGAATAATTGATTGAACAGATCCTTTACCATAACTATTTTCACCAATTAAAATAGCTCTTTTATGATCTTTTAGAGCCCCAGCTACAATTTCTGATGCAGATGCTGAACCATAATTAATTAAAACAAGAAGAGTTTTTCCTTTTGTGAGATCTCCTTTTTTTGCAAACCATTTTCGATTCTCTGATTGTTGTCTACTTTTAGTTGAAACTATTTCACCATTATCTAGAAAAAAATCAGAGATTTTTATGGCTTGGGAAAGTAACCCACCTGGGTTATTCCTCAAGTCTAGAATATAAGCTTTTAAATTTTTATTTTTTTCAAATTTATTAATTTCTTTTTTAATTTGTCCCGCACTATTTTCATTAAATGAAGTTAGTCTTATATACCCAATATTTTTTTCTAACAATTCTGCTTTAACTGATTTGATTTGAATTATTTCTCTTGTAACATTGAATGTTAGAGCCTTTTTTTCTCCTCGTCTTCTTATTGTTAAATCAATAGCAGATCCAACAGGGCCTCTCATTAATTCAACTGCTTCACTTAAAGATTTACCTTGTACTTGGGTGTTATTAATTTTTACAATATAATCTCCAGCTTTTATCCCAGCTTTTGATGCAGGTGTATCGTCAATTGGTGATATAACCTTAACGACACCCGACTCCATTGTAACTTCTATTCCAAGTCCTCCAAATTCTCCACTTGTTTCAGTTTGCATTTCATTAAAAATCTCAGGAGACATATAGCCTGAATATGGATCTAAAGATTGTAGAAGACCATTAATAGCAGAATCCATGCTGTCAGATTGATTAATTTCATCTACGTATTCTTTATTGATTTTTTCCAAAACTTCACCAAATACATCAATTTTTTTATAAAGTTCACTTTCCGAGGCAATAGTTTTTTGGATAAGAAAAAACAAAATTAAAAAATAAATCAAAAAATTCAGTATTATTTTTTTTATCATATAATTAATTTTTCCTTTGGTATTAGTTCAGACCACATTTTTTCAAGTTCATAAAATTTTCTTTTTTCAGGGTGGAAAATATGTATGATTAAATCTATACCGTCTACTAGTTTCCATTCATTACTATCTTTACCCTCTATTTTAGAATCTTTTATTCCATTATCTTTAAGTTTTTCTAAAACTTGTTCCGATAAAGCCTGTATATGTCTAGAAGAAGTACCACTCGCTATTATCATATAATCAGCCATAGAACTTTTATCCTTTAAGTCTATACTCACAATATCTTGAGCTTTATTTATATCCAGAGTTTCAATGATGTTTTTTTTTAAACTTAAGATTTTATCCATTAATTAGTTTTACATTATCAAATTTTTCTTAATTGAGAAGATGAAATATTAACTTTATTAAATTCAACGAACCTTAAACTTTTTCTATTTAATCTTTTATATGATATTGAATTTAATGATTTTTTTCTATACCCGTGACGGTCAAAAACTAATATTTTACACTTTTTTGAAATAGTTTTCCATTTATACCACTTATGAAAATTAACGAGATTATCTGCCCCTATCAAAAAATAAATTTCGGACTTGGTAGTTTTCCTTAAATAATTAATTAAGTCGATAGTTTTATTAGATTTTATTATATTTTCATAAAATTTTATTTTGATAAAGTTATTTAATTTTATAATCTTTTTACAACTTTGAATTCTTTCTGAAATACTTGTATTATTTTTTTTCTTTAAAGGATTTTTTAAAGTGATCGCCCAAATTATTTTTTTTAATTTATATGTTTTTAAAGCTTTTTTAGATATTGCTAAATGTCCTTTATGAGCAGGATCAAATGATCCACCAAGAACTCCAATTTTATTTTTAAGTCTCAAATTATTTCCTTATTCTTCCATCACTTGTTATTTGGTACTTATAAGAAACTAATTGGTTTAGTCCGACAGGACCTCTAGGCGGAAGCTTGTTAGTTGAAATACCAACTTCACCACCAAAACCAAATTCCCCACCATCTGCAAATTGAGTTGAAGTGTTATGCATGGCAATTGAGCTTTTAACTTCATTCAAAAATTTTTTTGCTGACTTCTTATTCATGGTGATAATCGAGTCAGTGTGCATTGTCCCATATTTATTAATATGATTGATTGCATCGTTTATATCTCTGACACATTTTACAGAAACTGTAGCTGACAAATATTCTTTTGACCAATCTTTATTAGTAGCTCTAATAATTTTCCCTTTATAATTTTTTTTGATTCTGTTATCTCCAATAATTTTGCATCCATGATCTTCTAAATGTTTTAAAATAATGTTACATGATTTTTTTAAGATTTTTTGATGAACTAAAATCGTTTCTGTAGCCCCACAAATTGCTGTATTTCTTAATTTTGCATTAAAAATAATCTTTTTTGCTGTATTTAAGTTTGCGTTCTTGTCAACATAAGTATGACATACTCCTTCCAAATGACCAATCACTGGTAAGTTAGATAACTTTTGAACTTTTTTTACTAAATTTTTTCCTCCTCTTGGAATAACTACATCAACATATTTATCCATTTTACTTAATAGATAATCGACAATATTTCTATTGGTGGAGTCAATAAATTGAACAAAATTTTCGTTAATATTATTTTTTTTTAATGAGTCTTTAAAAAGGTTTGATAAAATTTTATTAGAAAAAAAAGCCTCTGAACCACCTCTCAAAATTACTGGGTTTCCGGATTTAAAGCATAATGATGCGACGTCTGAGGTAACATTTGGTCTACTCTCATAAATAATAGCAATTACTCCTATAGGAATTGAGACTTTCGAAATACTCAAACCATTTGGTCTATTCCATTTCTCCAAAACTCTATTTGTTGGGTCTTTAAGTTTTATTACAGATTTTATTGAACTAATAATATTATTTATTTTTTTTTCATTTAAAATAAGACGTTCAATTAAATTTTTTTTGACTCCCTTACTTATTGATCTATTAACATCCTTCTTATTTGCACTAAGGATTAATTTTTGATTTTTTTTAATAAGTGAACAGTAATCTATTAATACTTTATTTTTCTTTTTAGTATCTACTTGATATGCCAAGGCGCTTTTTGATTTTTTCCCAATATTGATTAAAATTTTTTTTATCATATTTTTACCATATCGTCTTTATGGACCACTTCAGATTTTGAAATGTAGCCAAGAATCTTTTTTATCTCATTAGAGTGGCGTCCTAAAATTTTATTTATCTCATTTGATGAGAATGAACTCAAGCCTCTAGCAAATTCTTTACGTTTATTATCTAAAATTTTTATATGATCACCTTTTTTAAAATCACCATTAACCTTTTTGATACCAGCTGCCAATAGACTTTTTCCATTTATTAATGCTTTCTTGGCACCATCATCAATAATTAACTCTCCTTTTGGTGAAACGGAGCTAATAATCCATTTTTTTCTAGCATCTAATTTCGGAACTTTAGAGACGAACCATGTTGAACTTTTTTTCTTTTCTATTTGATTAATTGGATTTAAATATAATCCATTTGCTATTACCATATTACAACCAGCTAAATTACATATTCTTGCAGCTTCGATTTTAGTATCCATACCTCCACTTCCAAATTCTGTTCTTCCTTTAATATCAACATTTTTTAAATCCTTTTTGATGTTAGAAATATTTCTAATTAACTTCGCATCTCTAAAATTTTTAGGATTTTTTGTATAAAGACCGTCTACATCTGATAATAAAATTAACGTATCTGCATTAGTAATTTGAGCTACTCGAGAAGCCAATCTGTCATTATCCCCAAACTTTATTTCTGATGTAGCAATAGTGTCATTTTCATTTACGATAGGTATATAATCAAGTTGAAATAAATTTTCAAAAGTCCTTTTCGCATTTATTGATCTTCTTCGTTCTTCAGTATCCTCTAATGTAAGCAGAATTTGGGAAATATTTAATTTATATTTTGAAAAAGTTTCTGAAAATAAATTCATCAATTCTATTTGTCCTATAGAGGCTATTGCTTGACTTTTATCTAGTTTTAAACTTGATTTACTATAATTCATTTTTTTACAACCAAGAGCAATAGCTCCAGAACTTACTATTACAACCTGTCGATTTTTAGATTTTAAATTTTTTATATCTTTGGCAAAACTCAGTAACCATTTTTTTCTTATTTTTTTGTCATTATCAACTATCAAAGAGGATCCTATTTTAACTACAATTATTTTTGAGTTTTTAAGAGACATATGAAATAAGTTTAGCCTTAATTTTAGATATAGAGTCTTTTTCTAATGTTGACAAAGTTAAAACTTCACAATTTTTATCCTTTGAAAAATTTTTTACTGTTTTCTTAACAATATCTTTATCTAATAAATCTATTTTATTTAAAACAATCAATTCCTTTTTTTTAATAAGATCTTTACTATAATTTTGGAGTTCTTTTTTGACTTGATTGTAAGATTTTTTTAAATCATCATTTGTAATATCTATCAAATGCAAAAGAGATTTACATCTCTCGATATGTTTTAAAAATTTCGTACCTAGGCCAGTTCCCTCATGTGCTCCTTCTATTAAACCAGGTATGTCTGCTAGGGTAACTTCTTTATCATCATAACTTGCAACACCAAGATTTGGATTTAAAGTAGTAAATTGATAATTAGCAATCTTTGGATTTGCATTTGTTATAGCTGCCAACAAACTTGATTTTCCTGCATTTGGTAATCCGATAATGCCTATGTCAGCAATAGTTTTTAATTGAAGCCAAATTGTAAACTCTTCACCGACCATACCTTTAGTATATTTTCGTGGCGCTCTATTTGTTGAACTTTTAAATCTTGTGTTACCCAAACCTCCTTTTCCTCCAGAGGCAACAATGAACTTCTCTCCAATTTTGGTAAAATCATACAAAAGTGTTTTATTATCCTCTTCAAAGACTTGTGTTCCCAGAGGAACTTTGAGAATTAAATCTTCCCCACCTTTTCCAGTACGATTTTGACCCGAACCATTTTCACCTCTTTCAGCTTTGTGATGTTGCTGATATCTAAAATCAATTAATGTATTTAAATTTTGCTCAGCTTTTAAAATAACAGAACCTCCTTTTCCACCGTCACCACCGTCTGGTCCACCAAATTCAATAAATTTTTCTCTTCTGAAACTAGGAGAACCATCTCCACCATTCCCTGCTTTTATATAAATTTTTACTTGATCTAAGAATTTCATAATACAACGCTATTTTAAGTTGTACTATTAATTGGGTTTTACAGAAACAAAAGTTCTATCTGATTTAGTTTTTTTGAAAACAACTTTGCCCTTAATAACAGAAAAAATTGAATGGTCTTTACCCATACCAACGTTTTCACCGGGAAAAATTTTTGTTCCTCTTTGTCTTACGATTATGTTTCCTGGCACCACGGTTTCTCCACCATATTTTTTCACACCAAGTCTTCGTCCAGCACTGTCACGCCCGTTTCTTGATGATCCACCTGCTTTTTTTGTTGCCATAACTTTACCTTACTTTTTGTTTTCTTTTGTATCCTTTGCCGCTGTTTTTGTTACTTTAGAAACTTCTTTAGCCTCAGATAAAACCTTACCATCTTTTGAAAAAATCTTATTTATTCTGATCATAGAATATTGTTGTCTATGGCCATTCTTTCTTCTTGAATTTTGTCTTCGTCTTTTTTTAAAAATTAAAATAGTTCTATTTTTGCTATTTTTTATCAGGTTTGCTTCAACTTTTGCGCCTTGCACCGTAGGAGATCCGATTTCTATCTCTTTTTCATTTCCGTAAGCTAAAATTTCTTTAAATTCTATTTTAGTATCCGGTTTTGAATTTGGTAGTTTTTCGATTTTTAAGATTTCACCTGATACTACTTTATATTGTTTTCCACCAGTTTGTATTACTGCATAAGACATAAGGATCTCTATTTTTAATAATCGCAATATAATCTGAGCGAAACTTTAGTCAAGCTCAATAAATCAAAAATTATCCTTTAAATCTCTCAGTTTTGAAAAAGTCTTAATATCCTCAGCTTTTAAAAATATATTACACTCTAATTCATCATCTAATACAGAAGGAATAGTTGGTGAATTAAATTTATGATTATTCTTAATTTTTAAAACTTTTTCTTTTAGTTTTAAATTGTTTGGATCATTGAATAAACAAAATTCAGAATTTTTTAGTGTATATTCATGACCACAATAGATCAGAGTATTCTTAGGCAATTTTTTAAATATTTTTAAAGAGTTAAACATCTGCTCATAAGTTCCCTCGAAGATTCTACCACAACCTAGAGAAAACAAAGTATCACCTGTAAAAATTATTTTTTCTTTAAAAAAATGGAAAGCAATATGACCTGATGTATGACCCGGCGTATGGTAAATTTTTGCTTCAAAGTTACCTTTCTGCCAGATTTGATTATTTTCTACAAGAATATTTATTCCTGGAATTCGATCCTTATCATCTTTAAATCCAATAACATCACAATTATATTTTTTTTTCAGTTCAAGATTACCACCAATATGATCGTGATGGTGATGGGTATTTAAAATATATTTAAGATCAATCTTATTGTTATCTATAAAATCAATTATTGGTTCAGACTCGCTTGGGTCAACTATACAAGCAGATTGACTACTTTCATCAATTATTGCGTAACTATAATTATCTTGAAGACATTTAATAATTTTTATTTTCATTTATTTTCAATTAAAAATATTCCAAGCTCTCCAAATAAATTTTTCACAAAAATATTTGATTTACTTATATTCGAGATATTTTTATTTATTAGAGCTAAAGATTTAACAATTTTAAAATTAATAGTTTCTGAAAATCTTACAAAATCTTTAATAGTACACATATGAATATTTGGTGTGTTGTACCATTCATGAGGTAGTGAACTTGTAATAGGCATAGTTCCTTTAAAAAGTAAGTCTAATCTAACCTTCCAATTTCCAAAATTTGGAATAGTCACTATAGCTTTTTTGCCAACTCTCAAAAGTTCCTTAATGACAATTTCTGGATTTATAAAAGCTTGCAGTGTTTGACCCAAAACAACGTAATCAAAAGAATTTTTTGGAAATTGCTTTAAGTCAAGCTCTGCATTGCCCTCAATAACCGTCAATCCTTTTGCTATACATATTTGAACTTTTTCTTTAGAAATTTCAATTCCTCTTATATTCACATTTTTGTTTTTTCTCAAAAATTCCATCAAAGTTCCATCATCACAACCAACATCTAATACAGTTGAGTTTTTTTCGATTATATTTGCGATAAAATTATATTCAGCTTTCATCATTACTTTCTAAAAAAGATTTATCTAAAAAATTTTTGAGTGCATTTAAAAAATCTGGAACTTCTAACAAAAAGGAGTCATGCCCTTTATCAGACTCTATTTCAACAAAACCTACATTCGCACCAATTGCGTTTAAAGCAATAACTATATCTTTATTCTCTTGAGTTGGATAAAGCCAATCTGATGTAAAAGACATAATAAAAAATTTCGTTTTGGTTTTTTTGAAGGCGTTTGATAAATTACCATTAAATTGTTTAACCAAATCAAAATAATCCATTGCTCTAGTTATATAAAGATAACTGTTAGCGTCAAATCTATCTACAAATACTGAACCTTGATAGCGTAAATAACTTTCTATTTGAAAATCAGCATCAAATCCAAATTTAAGATCATCTCTTTCCTGGAGTTTCCTACCAAATTTTTCTTGAAGCCCCTTTTTAGATAAATAGGTAATATGAGCAGCCATTCTTGCTACAGCTAATCCTTTATCTGGCAACGTGTTTTTAGAATTATATTTTCCATCCATCCAATTATGATCAGCAGTTATTGCTTGTCTACCAAGTTCATTGAATGCAATATTTTGTGCTGAATGGCTAGACGTACAAGCAATAGGGACAGCTGTTTTAGCTTTGTCTGGAAAATTACTCACAAATTGTAATACCTGCATTCCTCCCATTGATCCACCAACTACAGAGAAAAGCTTTTTAATATTAAAAAAATCTAATAAATTTACTTGGGCATTTACCATATCATTGATCGTAATAACTGGAAAATCTGTTCCATATATTTTTTTTGTTTCAGGATTTTTGTGACTTGGACCAAAAGACCCCATGCAACCACCAATCACATTAGCACAAATTACAAAATATTTATCTGTGTCGATAGATTTCTTTGGGCCTACCGCATAAGACCACCACCCATCCTTTTTAGTTATAGGATTTACACCTGTTACAAACTGATCACCTGTTAAGGCATGAAAGACCAAAATTGCATTATCCTTATTTTCATTTAATTTGCCATAGGTCTCGTATGCTAGAGGAAATTTACTAATAGTTTGACCACAGTCTAACTTAAGTGGTTTTTCAATTATTAATGTTTTTATATTTTCTCTTATATTCATAATTTTTTCTGAAAATTGAATTGTGAGAAAAAAACTTTTTTAGCGGTTTTTTTATAGCGCTCGCAATTCAGATAAATCAGCGCAAAAATTTTGTACAAGAAGTTTTGAGCTATGTCAATTTTAATATATTTTAACTTAAACTATATAAAAAAATCTTAATTTATCTATAAAGAGCATAAAAATTAAAAAAAGAAAATATTATGAGATTTAAAAAATTCAATATAGATGCTTATGAGCCAGGTAAATCTAGCGTTAATAATTTGAAAAAGGTTATTAAATTATCAGCTAATGAGTCTGCTCTTGGCATGAGTTCTAAAGTAAAAAAAATAATATCAAATAAAAACCTTAATTTTTTTAGATACCCAGATGGAAAATCCAAGGTGCTCAGGTCTCAAATCTCAAAGAAATTTAAATGCGACAAAGACAGAGTTATTTGTGGGGCTGGATCCGATGAGGTTATTCAGATGTTATGTCAATTATTTTTAAGACCAAAAGATGAAGTGATTGTTCCCCAATTTAGTTTTTTAATGTATAGAATTTATGCGAAAATAGCAGGTGCAAAAGTAATATTCGCTAAAGAAAAAAATTATAAAATCTCAATTTCAGAAATAATTAAAAAAGTTACAAATAAAACTAAAATTGTTTTCTTAGCAAATCCAAATAACCCGACAGGAACTTATTTGACTGGAATTGAACTTATCGAATTGAGAAAAAAACTTAAAAAAGATATTTTACTTGTAGTAGATGATGCTTATGCAGAATATATGAAAAATCAAGATTACAAGTCAGGTTTAGATTTATTTAAGAAAAAAGAGAACGTTTTTATTTTAAGGACATTCTCAAAAATTTATGGGTTATCATCATTAAGAATAGGATGGGGATATGGGTCAAAGAAAATTATAAAGTCTCTTAACATTATCAAACCTCCATTTAATGTTAACGAGGTAGCTCAAAAAGCAGCAGTAGAATCTCTTAAAGATAATAAATTTATATCTCGTTCAATTAGCCATAACATTTTTTATGCAAAAAAGATAAAAAATTTTTTGAAAAACTATGAAATTAATTCTAATAAAGTTTCAGCTAATTTTTTACTTTTGGATTTTTCAAAATGTAGAGTTAAAGCTAAATATTTTTATGAAAAACTAAAGAATAAAGGAATAATTTTAAGATCAACAGAGGATGGGTATAAAATAAAAAATATGTTGAGATTAACAGTGGGTTCAAAAACTGATAATATAAAATTTATGCGAGCAGCTGAAAGTATATTTAAAAGATGAAAAATATATTAATTATCGGCTGTGGTCTATTAGGTTCATCTTTAGTCAGAAAAATTTCCAAAAAAAAAATTTCAAAAAAAATTTTCATTTATGAAAAATCAAAAAAAAACATTAAAAAAATAAAAAAACTTAAATTGAAAGGTACTATTGTTAAAAAATTAAGTGATGTGGTGCCACATACAGATTTTATTATTTTTTGTACCCCAATGAGTGAATACAAAGAAATAATTTTAAAGATAAATGATTATCTTTCAGCTGATCACATAATTACGGACATTGGTTCAGCAAAACTAAAATCTAATGAAATAATTAAAAAAAATTTAAAAAAAAAAATATTCTGGACTTCAAGTCATCCTATTGCAGGGTCTGAGGTTAGCGGGCCTGAAAACGGAAAAGAAGATTTGTTCGAAAATAAATGGTGCGTTTTAATAAAAGATAAGAAAACAAATACAAAACATTTAAATTTTTTAAGATCTTTCTGGAAAAAGGTAGGCTCCAAAACTGTTGTAATGAATTCTAAAAAACATGATAAGATTTTTTCAATGACAAGTCATTTGCCGCATTTAATTGCCTATAATCTAGTAAAATCTGCACAAGATTTTGAAAAAAAACAGAGATATAATTTAATTAAATATAGCGCAGGTGGTTTACGAGACTTCTCAAGAATAGCTGCATCAAATGAAATAATGTGGAGAGATATTTTTTTTAACAATAAAACAAATGTATCAAAGGCAATTGATATTTTTGTGAAAAATCTCCATTCTTTTAAGAGAGACATTATCTCAGGTAATAGCAAATCAGTTATTAAAAAATTAACTCAAACTAAGAAAGTAAGATCTAAAATCGTTAAATTGAAACAAGATACTAGCAAACCTGATTTTGGAAGAAATTAATATTTTTTAATATTACTTATTTTTATAATTTTCAAGCCAGCTGTTTTATCAATCAACATAACAGTAAATTTCGTTGGCATAATTACAACTTTTTTTCTGGGACCATAAGCATGAATAAACTGTTGTTTATCAAGACACATTCCAACATGTCCTTTCCAAAAGATAATATCTCCCTTTGACAAATTTTTACTTATTTTTTTTTTACAATATTTTGCTTGATCTTTTGAATCTCTAGGAAAAAAAGTTCTATTGTAATAATAGTATATTTGTATCAATGCAGAACAATCAATACCATCAGCTGTCTTACCACCCCATTTATATTTAGAATTGAGAAATAATTTTAAAATTTTTTTATAATTTTTTTCAAAATGTGTAATTTCTTTTAAATCCTTATTTCTTAACCATTTATTATCTTCAAACTGAACAAAAGCTTTATTTTTACTTATTATAGTTATTCCTGATGCGAAATATAAGAACTGACTTGTTGGTAAAAATTTTTTTTTAACTTTTTTATAAATTTTGGCTTTTAACTTACATACCTTTTTAACCGGTTTAAATTTTTTTTTGAAATTATTATTTTTAATAAAACCAACATAATTATCATAACTAGTTTTAATTTTTAACCAATTTTTTTGCTTTGATAATATTCTAAATTTTTCTCCGTATATTATTTGTGAACTAACCTCTGCTTTACTAGACGGTTTAGTATATAAGTTAGACATAGATGTATTTAGGAAATTGTATTTCATTTAATTTTTTATTGGAGCCACTTTACTAATCCAAAATATTAAAATGAGAACAGGCAATCCCAAAAGAGCAGTTAAAGAAAAAAAATATGGATATCCCATAATGTCGACCCAGCTTCCAGCATATCCTGCAATTAATTTGGGTAAAAATAACATTATGGAGCTGAATAAAGCATATTGTGTTGCAGTAAATTTAATTGAAGTTAAGCCTGATAAATAAATTACAAAGGCGGCTCCTGCAAATCCACTAGATATGTTATCAGCTGTTATCACCGTAATTAAAAAGTTAATACTGATTGGAGATACTGCTAACCATGCAAACAACAAATTACTTAAAGCAGCAATCAAGGCACCAAAGAATAAGCATTTCATTGTACCAAATTTATATGAGCAATAACCCCCAATAAATCCACCAAATATTGTAGCAAAAACCCCAAAAAATTTTGAGTAAGTCGCAATGTCTGAAATTTTATAACCTTTTTCTAAATAGAATATATTTGCCATAACGCCCATAACGATGTCAGCAATTCTATATAGCGAAATTAAAATAAGTATTAAAAATGCAAATTTTCCATATCTTTCAATAAAATTTAAAATTGGACTCATATAACTCTTTGAAATTTTATTTTTGGGAGCAAATTTTATCAATATAAGTAAAGAAATTATCAAATACGAAAAAACAAAACAGATTATCAATCTTGATAATGAAAATAAAAAATTTATTAAAACATCTTTTTTTTCAAAAGGGCTATCTATAACTGAATACAAATAAATAAAACCTATTACAGCAATTAAGATGGTTATCAGAAATTTTACATGATTGTCAGAATTTAAATTTCTTTTTAATTTTGGCTCATCTGAGATGAATGTTGCAAAAACTCCAACAAACATGAACAAAGACATAATTAGATAAACTTTTTTCCATACATTTTGGTCATAGATCTCTGTACCAATAAAAGATGCCAACCATAAACTACCAGCACCTGCAACAAGCATCGCAATTCTATAACCAGCTATATACATCGAAGATAACGGACCTTGCAAAGATTGTGGAGCAGACTCAATTCTAAAAGCATCAATCAGAATATCTTGAGTTGCACTAAAAAAGGCTAGAATTGTAATGAATAAAGCTGTAAAAAACAGACTTTCTTTGGGATCTGTAAATGCAGTTAATATTAATGCAATAATAATTAAAAATTGTGAAAACAATAGCCAGCTTCTTCTATGACCAAATTTTTTAAAGATTGGTAATTTGTAATTATCTACAAGTGGTGACCATAAATATTTAAATGCATACGCGAATCCTGCCCAGCTGAATAATGTTACGGTGCTTCTACTTATTCCTGCTTTAACGAGCCAAACCGAAAGGGTTGAAAAAACCAGTAATATCGGAAGTCCAGATGAAAATCCTAAACAAATCATTTTTAAAGGTTTTTTTTCAAAAAAAATATTAATATTTTTCATAATTTAACTTCTCCAGAATGAGGGTAAAAATAAAACTAATATTGCAAATAATTCTAGTCTTCCTAAAATCATTCCTAAACACAATATCCATTTTGATATGTTTGGTATTGAGGAAAAATCCCCATTGGGACCTATAGTTGAACCTAAACCTGGCCCAACATTGGATATTGACGTAGCTGCTCCAGAAATTGAAGTCACAAAATCTAATCCAGTTAAAGACAACATAGCAGCCAGAAGAAAAAATATAATTAGATACATATAAATAAAAGAAATTATTGATGAGATAAATTTATTATCTATTGGATTTTGATTGTATTTAAGAACAAAAATTCCTTTTGGGTAAATAATTTTCTTTAAATTATTAATTACGAAAGAGTATAAAATTTGTATTCTAAATATCTTAACACCACAAGTTGTCGAACCTGCGCATCCACCTATAAACATTAGTATTAAGAATAATACCAGTGAAAAACTTCCCCAACTATCAAATTGAGCATTAACATAGCCTGTACCAGTTAATATTGAAATTACGTTAAATATCACTGCAATAAAATCAAATTTAATTGACCCATTAAAATTCAGATAAATCGATAAAATTACTATTGAAAAAAAGATTATTTTTAAAAATGTTTTTATTTGTATATCTTTGAAAAAAATTTCTCTATCTCCATTTAAAAATTTTATGTAGGAAATAAAAGGAATACTCCCTAATAATATGAAAATTATTGCTGAACTTTCGATAAATCTACTATTAAAGAAACCTAATGACTCATTATAGTTCGAAAATCCGCCGGTAGCTATTGTAGTCATAGAGTGAGTTATACTATCGAAGAAATTCATCCCAAAGATTTTGTAAGATGTTGCACAAAATATTGTTAGTGTTGTGTAAACAACTATCAATCTTAATGCTACTTCTTTTGATTTAGGTAGAATTTTTTCAGATGAGTCATTATTTGAAATTTTAAAAAGTTGCATACCACCAACATTCATAATCGGCATCAATGTGATTGCCATTACAATAATACCAATGCCGCCCAACCACTGAAGTAACGCTCTCCATAATAAAATACTTCTTGGCATATCCTCAAGGTTAGAAATAATAGTAGAGCCTGTAGTAGTAATACCAGACATGCTTTCAAAAAATGCATTTGTAAATGAAAAATTAATACTTGAGAACAAAAATGGAAGTGAGCCAAAAATAGCAATACTTAACCAAGACAAAGCTGTTAATAAAAAGGCCTGCTGGAGATTTAATTTTTTATTGTGATCTAGGTTTGATAGAAAAAATAAAGTTCCAAAAATAATTGTTACTATTGAAGCACCAAAAAAGGAGGAATCAATTTCATTATATAAAAATTGGACACCAATTGGAATGAACATAAAAATTCCGAGTATTATTTGCAGAATTCCAAGTGTGAAAAAAACAGTTTTATAATTAGACATTTTGAAAGAACATTATTTTATGGTAAATAAATTTCAACTCTATAAGAATTAAGTTGTTCGTAATTTAGAGAATTTATTAAGTTTATTAATGATAAAAAAAGAAAATTTAGACAAAACAAGTGCATGGCCTTTTGTTGAGGCAAAAAAAATGCTTCGAGAAAGAAAGTCCGTAATAGAAAAAAAAGGTAAAATTACCCTACAAACAGGTTACGGCCCTAGTGGACTTCCTCACATAGGAACTTTTGGTGAAGTTGCTAGGACCTCAATGGTTGTTAATGCCTTGAAACATCTTACCGATCTTCCGACTGAAATTATTACTTTTTCTGATGATATGGATGGACTTAGAAAAGTTCCAGATAATGTACCGAATAAAGATTTGCTTGAAGAAAACTTACATAAACCGCTAACTAAAGTTCCAGACCCTTTTAAAAAATTTGATAGTTTTGGAGAGCATAATAATCAAATGCTTAAAAATTTTTTAGATAATTTTAACTTTAAATATAGTTTTAAAAGTTCAACAAAACTCTACAAGTCAGGTTTTTTTAATTCATCACTTCAAGAAATTTTAAAAAATTATGATGGAATTATGAATATCATATTGCCAACCTTGGGAAAGGAGCGTCAGAAAACATATTGTCCTTTTTTACCTATTTGTCCCGATACAGGTCATGTTTTAGAAATTCCGATGAAAGAAATAAATAAAGAAAAATCGATAATAATTTTTGATAATAATGGGAAAGATTTAGAAATGAGTATTCTAGATGGCAATTGCAAGCTTCAATGGAAAGTAGATTGGGCGATGAGATGGTATGCTTTAGATGTAGATTTTGAGATGTATGGAAAAGATCTTATTGAGAGTGCAATTTTATCCTCAAAAATAATAAAATTAATAGGAAAATCAAACCCATCTGGATTCGCTTATGAATTATTTTTGGATGAAAAAGGGGAGAAAATTTCTAAATCAAAGGGAAATGGAATTACGATTGATCAATGGCTAAAATATGCTTCACCAGAAAGTCTTTCTCTATACATGTATCAAAATCCTAAAAGAGCTAAAAAACTTTATAAAGAAATTGTTTCAAAAACTGTTGATGAATATCTAGAATTATTGGACAAGGCGAAAAATCAAGATGATTTCAAGTTGTTAATGAATCCTGTATGGCATGTACATGATAGTAAAGTTCCTGAAGAAAAAATGATAATGTCCTTTTCAATGCTTTTAAATCTTGTTGAAACAAGTAATGCTGACAGCAAAGAGCTTCTATGGAAATTTGTAAAGAAATATAAAAAAGATATTGAGGAAAAAGATTATCCAATTTTTAATGATTTAGTAGGATATGCAATTAAATATTTTAACGATGTCATAAAAAAACAAAAAAAATATAAAATACCCAATAATGATGAAAAAATTGCACTTAAGGCTTTAGTTAGTACATTAGATAATTGTAATGATGAAATGTCACCAGAGGATATCCAAACATTAATTTATTCAACTGGTAAAGAAAATGGATACTCAAAAAATTTAAGAGACTGGTTTAAATTAATTTATGAGGTTGTTTTCGGTGACCAAAATGGACCACGAATGGGATTTTTTATAAGTTTTTTTGGTGTCCAAGAAACAAAAGATCTTATACAAAAAAGAGTAAAATGATGTTTTCAAATTTAAGATCTTTGATTTTTAAATTAGATCCTGAGACAGCTCATAATTTGGCTATAAAATCACTTAAATTTAATTTTATTCCAAATATTTTAGATCGTGAAAAAAATAATCCCTTGTTTGAAACAAAATTATTTAATAAAAAATTAGAAAATCCTATTGGTATGGCAGCAGGTTTTGATAAAAATGCTGAAGTATATAATTCATTATTTAAATTGGGGTTCGGATTTGTAGAGGTAGGCACTATAACTCCTTTACAGCAATATGGAAATCCCAAACCAAGAGTATTTAGATTAGAAGAGGATGAGGCATTAATAAATAGACTTGGCTTTAATAACTCTGGTGCAGAAAATGTAGTCCGTAGAATTAAATCTAATAAACAAACTGGTTTATTAGGTATAAATATTGGACCAAATAAAGATTCTGAAAATAGACTTGAGGACTATTTAAAGTGTCTTAAAACCTTCCATGATGTTGCTGATTACATTACTATAAATATTTCTTCACCAAATACTGAAGATCTACGAAATTTCCACGATCAATCAAAATTAAATGAATTGTTAAAAGAAATAGAGAATGAAAAAAAAGAATTAAATTCAACAATTCCATTAGCAGTAAAAGTTTCTCCTGATATAGAAGATAAAGAAATTAATAACATTTCAGATGTATTATTAAATAATAACATTGAGGTTGTTATTATTTCAAATACTTCAGACTCAACTAGGGATAGTTTAAATAATATACAAAAGCATCAAAAAGGGGGTCTATCTGGAAAACCAATTGAGGAAAAATCTACTAATTTAATTAATAAATTTTATAAAATTCTCAAAGGAAAAATTAAAATTATAGGTGTTGGTGGAGTTGATTCAGGAAAAAGTGCTTATGAAAAATTTTTAGCGGGTGCCAATTATGTTCAACTTTACACAGGAATGGTTTATAGAGGCCCTAATATTGTAAATTTAATTAAAAAAGAGCTTAAAGAATTACTTATAAAAGACGGTGTTAAGAATTTCTCAGAAATTATAGGAAAAAAATAAAATTCAAATTTTATAAACTTGACGCAAGCATTTTCTAATCTTATATAGTCGGTTTATTATGTCAAAAAAATGTGAACTTACTGGGAAAATTCCAATGAAAGGTCATAATGTTAGTCACGCTAACAATAAGACAAAAAGAAGATTTTTACCAAATTTAAAAAAAGTTAAGTTCACCAGTGAACTTTTAAAAAGAAGTTTAAAATTAACAGTCAGCAATGCTGGAGTAAGATCAGTGGACAAGAAAGGAAGCTTTGACGAATTTTTAAAGACTGTAAAAAATAAAAATCTATCGCCAAGATTGAAAAAATTAAAAAAAAGCCTTTTAATTAAATCACCATTTCAAAAAAAAATAATCCAATCTAAAAATGCCTAATGAATAAATTATTTTTGTTACTCTCACTGATTATGGGAGTTGTAGTTTTAGCCTCAAACTACTTAGTTCAGTTCCCAATTAACTATTATGGTTTAGAAGAGCTATTAACTTATGGTGCTTTTAGTTATCCCATTGCCTTTTTAATCACAGACTTGGCCAATAGATCTTTTGGAAAAATTGTGGCTAGAAAGATTGTATATATTGGTTTTACTATAGGAATTTTGTTTACATTAGTATTCTCGACAAATTTTACTGATCTCATTTCTATAAGAATTGCGATAGGATCAGGGACGGCATTTATAATCGCCCAACTTTTAGACGTTCAAATTTTTGATCAGTTGAGAAAAAGAAAATGGTACATAGCTCCTTTAACATCGTCTTTAATCGGCTCAACAGTAGATACTTTTCTGTTCTTCTCGATATCATTTTATGGAACAGGAATACCTTGGACCACTCTTTCATTAGGAGATTTAGCAGTTAAAATTTTTGTTGCCTTAGTTATGCTTATACCTTTTAGACTACTATTAGGTACATTAAAAGCAGCCTAACTAAATTTTAGGTTCTTGTTGGGTCATGCAGTGAATAGCTCCAAATCCCCATATTAATTTACTGCAATCAACTGTTTGAACTTTCTTTTTTCTAAAAAAGTTTTTGAATATTTTAATGGCGATAACATCTTCTTTAACTTTAAATATTGGAAGTAGTACTTTTTTATTGCAAATATAAAAATTCAAATAACTTGCAGGTACTCGTGTGTTCTTGATATAGATAGGCGATGGCATAGGCACCTTTATAATTTTAAATTTTTTCCCTTTCTCATTTTTACTTTCTTTTAAAATTTTCAAATTTTGACTTAAGTTTTTGTAATTTTTATCTTTCTTATTAGTCTCAATCGCGGTCATAATCGTATTTCTAGAGACAAATCTCGTTATGTCATCAACATGTCCGTGTGTATCATCACCTGCAATCCCTTTTTTAAGCCATATAAAGTTTTTTATATTTAAATATCTCCTAAATAGTTCCTCATAATCTTTTTTGATAAAATCTTTATTTCTTTCCTGAGTTTTGCTCAGTAAACACTCCTCAGTTAATAGAATTGATCCTGAACCATTTATATCAAATGCACCTCCTTCCATAATTATTTTTTTAGTTTTTCCATTTTTTTTAATTATTGGATCAATCTTTTCCAAATTAGAAATTTTACTGATATTTTCATTGATTTTATTGTCATTTTTGTAATTACTGTATTTTGACCATCCATTAAAACCGAAATTCAAAATCATTTTTTTATTTTCTTTTCTATTTGTTATAAATATTGGTCCGGAGTCTCTTAACCATATTCTATCAGTTTTAATATTATGAAATTTGATATTAGTGATTTTATTAGAATTTATTAGCTTTTTAATATTTGTTATTTTTTTGTTAACAATCAAATTAACTTTAAGACTTTTTGAAATGATAAATATAATTTCTAAAATTACTTTAGGAATAAATTTATATAAACCTGGCCAATCATTTTTATTATATGGCCAAGCAATCCAAACTGATTTTTGAGGTTCCCATTCAGCAGGCATTCTGAATTTTTTAAGCTCCTCACTCATCTACAGGATTTTTTAGTATGCCTTTATAAAAGTCGATTCTTCTATCTCTTAAAAAGGGCCAATGTTCTCTAGTGGTATCAATTTTTTTGTAATCTATTTCACGGATTAATATTTCCTCTTTTTTATTGCCCAGTTCTCCAATTATTTCTCCACTTGGATCAATTATCATTGAGTTTCCCCAAAACTCTATTTTTTTATTTCCTTTTTTTTCAACACCAACTCTGTTTACTGCAACGACGTAAGTACCGTTTGCAATTGCGTGAGATTTTTGCATTGTGATCCAAGAGTTTAATTGAGTTTTTCCAAATTCCCTTTTTTCTTTAGGATGCCAACCAATAGCAGTAGGGTAAAAAATTATTTGTGCACCTTTTAGTGCAGTCAATCTTGCAGCCTCAGGAAACCACTGATCCCAACATATCAAAGGTCCAATTTTACCAAACTTAGTTTTTACAGATTTAAAACCTAAATCGCCAGGAGTGAAATAAAATTTCTCATAATAACCTGGATCATCTGGAATATGCATTTTTCTATACTTAGATAAAATTTTACCTTTTTCATTAATAACGATACTAGTATTATGATAGAAACCGTGCGTTTTTTTTTCAAATAATGAAATCATTAATACTATTTGTAATTCTTTTGCTAATTCACAAAATATTTTTGTAGTTTTACCCGGAATTTTTTCTGCTAGCTTAAAATTAGAATGACTTTCTGTTTGACAAAAATAACTTGATAAAAACAGTTCTGGCATACAAATTATCTTAGCTTTTTTTGACGCTGCTTTCTTTATATTTTTTATAGCTGAAATTAAATTTTTTTTAAAATTATCTGAAATTTTACTCTGAATAATTCCAATTTTTACTTTTTTGATCATCAATCAAAATATTTTGGAAAAGTTTTTTCTATCTCTATTTTTCCACTCACCTGTGTGATAAGCATTACTTGCAATCAACGGTAAAACAGATGTTGCTTCAGCAAAAACCATTTGTTCTTTAGTTGTATCGACTTTACCCCACGAACTTGCTTCTTTAAGTGTTGAGCTGCTACAAGCGCCATCTCTTGAATCTGCAACTGTAATTTGCACAGCATATTTATGCATATCTACGTTTTTACCTAAAAGTTCAGCACATATAACAGTATCCTGAATAAAATTTTTTGGAACTCCACCACCAATCATAAACAATCCAGAACCTTTAGATTTAATCTTTATTTCAGTTAATTCTCTAAATTCTTTAATAGAGTCTATTGTGATGTGATTATTAGGGTTTCTTTCTTGATGCATTACTAGACCAAAACCTGCACTGGAGTCTGTAAATGCTGGGCAGAAAATTGGAACATTATTATCATACGCTGTTTCTATTAAAGAACCCTTCTTCTTTGCATTTGATTTTAAATATTTTCCAATTTCTTTTATAAACTCTCTTGATGTATAAGCTTTAGGTTGTAACTTGTCAGCTATTTCACCTATTATTTTATCACACATTTGAAGTTCTTCTTCATCAATGTAAGTATCATAAATCCTATCTATGTAGTTATTTCTCAACTCATTATCATTCTGGTACTGAGAACCCTGATAATGTTTAAATCCAAGCGCCTCAAAAAAATCCATGTCAATTATTGATGCACCAGTTGCTACAATTGCATCGACCATATTATACTTCACCATATCTCGGTAAATATGCATACATCCAGCTGCAGAAGTAGATCCAGCTAAGGTTAGAAATATTGTGCAATCCTTATCTTTCAACATATCATTATATATTTCAGATGCATTTGCTGTTTCTCTTGAAACAAAAGACATTTTTTTCATGGAAGAAATAATTTTTCTAGAGTCAAATGAGGTAATATCTATATGCTCAACTGGGCTTTTAAGAAAATCTTTTTTGCTATTATGGCCGAGGTTTTTTTTTTCAGACATTAAGCAACTAATATGGCTTTATTAGCGTCTTTCCCATATAGACTCATTATTGGATTATCTTCAACTTCATAAATTTCATTAGAGAAGAAACCATTAAATTCTGTTCTAAATGTAAGACCATACGCACCAAGCTGACCAAGCTCAATATAATCATTTTCTTTAATATTATTGGGTAAAACAAAAGGACCTTTCATGTAATCCATACTGTCACAAGTTGGACCATAAAAATCAAAGGCTGTTAACTTTTTAGAAATTATTTTATTAGAACTTTCTTTAATTAATTTTGACGGGAAAACTATATTTGGTGTTCCAGCATCAAAAAGAGTGCCATAAGTACCATCATTAATATAAAGCTTTTGTTTTTTTCTTAAGTTTACTCTAACAATTGTTGATCCACTTTCGGCAACTAATGCTCTTCCTGGTTCACATATGATTTCAGGTAAATTATTTAATTTTAAGTTATCTAAACTCATTTTTATTTCTTGAAAATAATTATCTAATGATTGCGGAACTAAATCTGGGTATATAGTTGGAAATCCTCCACCAACATTTATGTATTCTGGTACAATTTTTGTTTTCTTAATTATATTACCTATCTCAGCTATTCCTTTTGTGTAAGAAATTGGATGCATACATTGTGATCCAACATGAAAACTCAAGCCAATTTTTTTTGCATATTGTTTTGCAAGTCTCAATAATCCACTAGCCTCATTGTTCATGGCTCCAAATTTTTTTGATAAGTCTATTTCTGCGTGTTCATTTGATACTGCAACCCTTACAAAAATTTCAAGATCTTTAGCATTTTTAGTGCTCTCAATTATTTTTATTAATTCTTCTTTAGTATCTAGTGCAAACGTTTTTACGCCATACTTAAAATAAGCCTCTTCTACATCCTCACGACTTTTCACCGTGTGCATAAAAGAACATTTTGCGCTTTGGCTAAATTTTCTAACAGACTTAATTTCTGATATTGATGCAACATCAAATTCACTGATACCACTTTTTACGAGAGTTTTAATTACTTCTGGATGAGGATTTGTTTTAACGGCATATAAAATTCTACCGGGAAATTTTTTTTGAAAAAACTTTGATGCAGAAAGAATTGATTTCTTTCTTATACAATAGACTGGTTTATCTGGTTTCAGCTGATTTACTAAATTTTCAACTGATGTAAATTTTTGCATTTAAATGCTCCCTCAAAAAAAATTTAACAAAAAAAAAGCTTTTTATTTAAAAAACTTTAATAAATCGAGCAATTAATTCAATAGTAAAGCAATGTAAAGAAAATAATACCCTATTGAATTGTGGAAAAAAAACACCATATAAACCTTATGAGATCAGACGCTACATTGCAAAATTTAAGTGATTTTGAGAATAAATCGCTATTAATTGTTGATGACGATAACCCTTTTAGAGAGAGATTGGCTAGGGCAATGGAAAAAAAAGGTTTTGAGGTATTTCAAGCTGAGAGTGTGCAAAAAGGAATAGAATCCGTCAAATCTAAAAAACCTGGTTTCGCTGTAGTTGATCTAAGGTTAAATGATGGTAATGGATTAGAAGTAGTAAAAGAAATACAATCAAATAACTCATCAAGTAGAATAATAATGTTAACTGGCTATGGAAACATCCCTACTGCTGTAGCTGCAATCAAAGAAGGTGCCATAGACTATTTGGCCAAGCCTGCAGATGCCGATGATGTTGAAAAGGCTCTTTTAGCTGATCCAAACAAAAAGGCAGTTCCACCAGAAAATCCGATGTCAGCTGACAGAGTAAAATGGGAACACATACACAGGGTCTTTGAATTATGTAACAGAAATGTCTCTGAAACAGCAAGAAGACTAAAAATGCATAGAAGAACTTTACAACGAATTTTATCTAAAAGATCTCCTAAGTAAATCTCCTAATTTTTAGTAGTTGTTTTGATAGCACTGTGAGTATCAAGATTTTATAGATTTCTATTAGTAAAAATGGTTTTGCCCCAACTGAGAAAACATCATTAAAAGTCTTATCGAAACCCATATAATTCCACAGACCTCCTAATCCAAGAATATAAATTAAACTTACCGAAAATAATAAATATAAAAACACAATTATTGGGTCTTTATTTTGATTTATATGACCTGCAAAAAATGCAGTAAAAATAAAACCAACTAAGTAACCTCCGGTTGGACCTAAAAGATATCCAATGCCACCACCTTTAGCAAAAACTGGTAGTCCAAAAGATCCCTCAATCAAATATAAAATAACAGTTAGTGTTGCTAATTTATAACCTAATATAATCCCAAGAAACATAACCACAAAAGTTTGCATAGTTGCGGGCACTAAAGTAAATGGAGTTTGTATCTTAGATGATATAGCTAGTAAAGCTGTGCCAATTATTACTAAAATAGCTGATTTGATTATTTTCGTATAGTTGATAATGTTTTTAGTAAGTTCCATAAAATAATAATACTCTTATTTTTTTAATAATCTATATTAATTTATAATGAGCAAGATTCAAAAAACAGATCACTTTTACTTGATTGATGGATCGGGCTATATATTTAGAGCTTACTATGCTCTTCCGCCTTTAACAAGAAAAAGTGATGGTTTGCCAACCGGAGCTGTAAGTGGCTTTTGTAGTATGCTTTTTAAACTTCTGGAAGATTCTAAGTCAAAAGAAAATTTACAAAAACCATCTCACTTCGCGGTTATTTTTGACTCAGCCAGAAAGACATTTCGGAATGAAATTTACAAAGATTATAAAGCTAATAGAGCAGAAGCACCTGACGATTTAGCACCTCAATTCGATTATATTAGAAAGTCTGTATTAGCATTTAATTTACCATCAGTTGAGCTAGCTAACTATGAAGCAGATGATTTAATAGCAACCTATACAGATATGATTTTAAAAGTTGGGGCTAAGGTGACAATAGTTTCTTCAGACAAAGATTTAATGCAATTATATAAAAAAGGTGTTCGAATTTATGATCCAATGAAAAATAAATTTATTAACGATGAAGATATTCAAAAAAAATTTGGTGTTACAGCTAATAAGGTAATAGATGTACAAGCATTAGCTGGAGACAGTAGTGATAATGTACCCGGTGTTCCAGGAATTGGTGTAAAAACTGCAGCTGAGTTGATAAACAAATATGGAGACTTGGAAACCCTTCTAAAATCTGCAAGTGAGATTAAACAAAACAAAAGAAGAGAAACTTTACTCGAAAATGAAGACAAAGCTATAATCAGCAAAAAATTGGTAACATTGAAAAATGATGCTCCAATTGAAAAAAATCTAGAGGAATTTCAGTTAAAACAAATAAATAAAGAGAAGCTTTATAAATTTTTAAGGGAAATGGAATTCAATAGACTGCTTAGTTCAGCTATCTCAACTTATGGTGAGCCAAATTTTGAGGATAAAAAAAAAGATACTAAAATTATTGAAACTCAAGAAAAAATTTCAAATAAGAATTATTTTTTAATAAATGATATAAAAGAAATAGACGATTGGATTAAAGAAGCTGAGCAGGTTGGAGAGCTTGCTGTTGATACTGAAACAAGTTCTTTAGATCCTCATCAAGCAGATTTGATAGGAATTTCATTAAGTTCAAAAATTGGTAAAGCTTGTTATATACCCCTTAATCATAATTCTAAAAAAAATATTAATAAGGACCTTGTCCTAAAAAAATTAAAACCTTTACTTGAAGATCCTAGTATTAAAAAAATTGGTCAAAATATAAAGTTTGATTTTATAGTTCTACTTAATCAAGGCATAAAACTTACCTCAATGGAGGATACAATGCTTATGTCATATGTTCTCGATGCGGGGAAAAATAGACATAATATGGATACACTATCTGAAATCCATTTAGGTCATAAAACAATAGCTTTTAAAGATTTAGTGGGAACTGGAAAAAAAGAAATAAATTTTAGTGAAGTCGATCTTGAAAAAGCAAAAAATTATGCTGCTGAAGATGCTGATATTACTTATAGACTTTATAAAAAATTTTATAAGAGTCTTAAAGATGAAAAAATGATTACTGTTTACGAACTTTTTGAAAAACCAATGATAAAAATTCTTGCAAATATGGAAATTGAAGGAATTAAAATAGATAATAAGTTCCTTAAAATTTTATCCTCAAATTTTGAAAAAAAAATTTTAAAGATTCAAAAAGAAGTTTTTAAAATATCAAAAAAAGAATTTAATATTGCATCGCCAAAACAACTTGGTGAAATTTTGTATAATGAGCTCAAAATTGCTGATCTAAAAAAAACTAAAAAAGGTAGTTTCGCTACTAGTGCGGCGGTATTGGAGGATTTGGCCTTTAAAGGTCATGAATTTCCACAATTAGTTTTAGATTGGAGACAAATATCAAAATTAAAAAATACTTATTCAGATACTTTGCCAGAGCACATTAATCCTAAAACAAAAAGAGTTCATACCTCTTTTTTACTTGCTGCAACTACCACAGGAAGATTAGCTTCTAGTGAACCAAACCTACAAAATATTCCAATAAAGTCTGACGATGGCAAAGATATCAGAAAAGCGTTTATAGCAGAGAAAGAACATGCTTTGATCTCGGCAGACTATAATCAAATTGAAATGAGAATTTTAGCGGATATTGCTGATGTAAAAGAACTTAAAAAAGCTTTTAAAAATAATGAAGATATACACTCTTTGACGGCAAGTCAGATTTTCAATATTGATATTAGAAAAGTTAATGATGACCAGAGAAGAAAAGCAAAAGCAATTAATTTTGGTATTATTTATGGAATTTCACAATATGGATTAGCAAAACAAATTAATGTTTCCAACCATGAAGCAGAAGAATTTTTGAATTCGTACTTTGCAAAATTTCCTGAAATTAAAGTTTATATGGATAACACTATTAAATTTTGCAGAAAAAGTGGTTTCGTAAATAATATTTTTGGAAGAAAATCACATTTTGTTAGCATTAATGATAAAAATTATAATGTGAGAAATTTTCAAGAAAGAGCAGCTATAAATGCTCCAATACAGGGATCTGCGTCTGAAATTATGAGGTTAGCAATGATAAGATTGCACAAAAAACTATTAGAAGAAAAGAATAAAAAAACAAAAATACTATTGCAAATCCATGATGAATTGATTTTTGAAACTCCAAAATTTGACGTAAAAAGAATAAGCAAAATAATTATTGATGAAATGACCAGTGTTGTTAACAGCGATCACCATTCTTTTTCGATACCTTTAACAGTAGATTTAAATACTGGCGATAATTGGGGATCGCTCCATTAATTTAATTTGATTGCCCAAATTAGAACAATTTAGTATTTTTATATTGTAGTATGCACAAACAAACAATTGCTTTGATTGATGATGACAGAAATATACTGACTAGTCTCAGTATAGCTTTAGAAAAAGAGGGTTTTAAAGTTCAAACATATATAGATGGTGAGAGTGCGTTAATTGGATTAACAAGGACTCCGCCTGATCTAGCAATCATTGATATAAAAATGCCAAAAATGGATGGAGAAGAATTGTTAAAAAAATTAAGAAAAAAAACTTCATTGCCAGTGATATTTTTGACTTCCAAAGATGATGAAATAGATGAATTGCTTGGATTGAAGTTAGGAGCAGATGATTTCGTTAAAAAATCAGGAGGTTTCTCAATAAAAGTATTAATTGAGAGAATAAGAGTTCAATTAAGAAAAAAAGATACCAAAGATACTATTGAAGAAAATAAGAGTATTATCTCACATGGAAAATTAAAACTAGATCCTTCACAATTAGAATGTGAATGGAACGGTAAACAACTACCTGATAAATTAACTACTACAGAATTTTTACTTGTTAAAGAATTAGCAAAAAGACCTGGTATAATCAAAGAAAGAGCTCAGTTGATGGATATTGCTTATAGAGAGGATACAGATATTGAAGACCGCACTATTGATAGTCATGTTAAGAGAATAAGAAAAAAATTTAAAAAAGTTGATCCAGATTTTTCAGCTATTGAGACTAGATATGGAAGTGGGTACAGATGGAATGTTAGCTAATGCTAAGCAACCTTCTTAAAAATTTGTCAATATTAAAAAAATTTCTATTTATAAACTTAATTTTTTTTACAATAATTGGATTATTTACATTTATATACCTGGAAAACGTACAACCAAATTTAATAAAGAAAAAATCTTCTAATCATATCGAAATTATAAATAACACTATTGATAATCTTAATAGACTTAACGTTAGATTTATTAAGGAAGATATAAGAAAATTTTTGTTTTCTACAAGATTTCTTTTTCAAAATTTGGATAGAGTTATTTTTTTTGATAATGAATTAAACTTAATTGGGGACACTGATACGTTAGATCTTGACCCAAGATCATTTTCTACAAGATTAGATATAATAGAATTAGAAATATTAAACGAAGATAAAACAAAAGAAATTACAGAGGACAAGAATATAAATATGGGTAATGAAAACAATGTATCGCTAAAAGATATCTTAACTAATTATGCTGGATCTAAAAATTATGGGATCCCCTTTACGTTTACCGAAGATGAATTTAATAAATTTAAACTAACAACTATTAAAAATGTTATGAAAAATGACAAAAATATAGGATATCTTGCAATAAGTGAAAACGCAAATGATATTAAGGCTGCCATTGATGAAAGAAAAACATTTATTATTAGAACAGCTATAGCCGTTGGAATAGTAATATTAATTTTTTCATTTGTTTTAAATAGATATTTTTTGAAACCAATTAAAAATTTAGTTACTTACACAAAAACAATTAAAGAAAAAAATTCAAAGATAACCAACATTGAGAATTTAAAACTTAGAAATGATGAACTGGGATTACTCTCAAGTTCTCTAGATGATATGACTTTAGAATTACAGAAAAGAATTTCACAAGCTGAAAATTTTTCAACAGATCTCGTACACGAGATAAGAAATCCATTAGCCTCACTTAAAAGCGCATCAGAAATTCTACAAGATACAAATGATATAGATCAAAGAGTAAAATTGATAAATATCTTAAGTCATGATGTTCAGAGAATAGAGAGATTAATCACAGATTATTCTCAAATGCTAAAAGATGAGGTGGCATTAAGCAAAGAAAAGATAAAAAAATTGGATGTTGAACCTATCATAAAGTCTGTTGTTGATGATTTTAATAATATTTACAAAGTAAAAAGAGGGATAGAAATTTCTTATGAAAATGATGGTAAAAAAAATTACTTCATTAACGGTATTGAAAATAGAATAGAACAAATTATTGCAAATCTTTTAGATAATGCAATATCGTTTAGTGAGGATAATAAAAATATAATTGTAAAAGTGTCTCAATTGGAGGACAAAAAAATTTATATTGATATTTTAGATGAAGGAGATGGATTTAAGGAGAAAGACACTAACAAAATTTTCAAGAGATTTTATAGTAATAGACCAGATAAATTTGGTCAACATTCTGGTTTAGGATTGAATATTGTTAAAAATTTAGTTGATCTACATAATGGTTCTATTAAAGCATCAAATCGAACTGACAAAAAGGGCGCAAGAATGGAAGTCATTTTTCCAATGTTATAAAGTTCTATTGATTAATTAAAACTTTGTTGTTAGAAGATCCACAACATGGCAGATTTTAAAGTTAAAGATATATCTCAAGCAGAATTTGGACGTAAGGAAATCTCAATAGCTGAAAGCGAAATGCCTGGATTGATGGCATTAAGAGAGGAATATAAAGGAAAATCTCCCCTTAAAGGAGCAAAGATTATTGGTTGTTTGCACATGACTATTCAAACAGCAGTCTTGATTGAAACATTAGCCAATTTAGGTGCAGAAGTAAGGTGGTCATCGTGCAATATTTTTTCTACTCAAGACCATGCAGCTGCTGCTATAGCTAAAGCTGGAATACCCGTTTATGCTTGGAAAGGTGAGACGGAAGAGGAGTATTTATGGTGCATTAAACAAACAATCATAGGAAATAAAGATTGGAAACCAAACATGCTTTTAGATGATGGTGGTGATCTTACTGCAATAATGCATAAAGAATATAAAGATTTATTAAAAGATGTTAAAGGCGTTTCTGAAGAAACTACAACCGGAATTAAAGCGCTTAATAAAATGGAAAAAGACAAAGCACTGTTAGTTCCAGCCATAAATGTTAATGACTCTGTTACAAAATCAAAATTTGATAATCTTTATGGTTGTAGAGAAAGTTTAGTCGACGGAATACGAAGGGCAACAGATGTAATGATGTCTGGAAAAGTTGCTATTGTGGCAGGTTTTGGGGATGTTGGAAAAGGTAGTGCCGCCTCACTCAGACAAAGTGGCGCTAGAGTTTTGGTCACTGAGGCAGATCCAATTTGTGCTCTACAAGCTGCTATGGAAGGTTATGAGGTTGTTCTCATGGAGGATGCTATAGGCCAAGCAGATATTATTGTTACAGCTACTGGTAACAAAGATATTGTTACTGCTGATCATATGAGAGAAATGAAAGATAGAGCAATACTATGTAATATCGGTCATTTTGATAATGAAATTCAGGTTGATGCTTTAAAAAATTATAAATGGACAGAGATTAAACCTCAAGTCCACGAAATCGAATTACCAAGTAAAAAAAGGATAATTCTTTTAGCGGAGGGCAGATTAGTCAATCTAGGATGTGCAACTGGGCATCCAAGTTTCGTGATGAGTGCATCATTTACCAATCAAGTAATTGCACAAATAGAACTTTGGAACAATCACAAAAATTATGAAAATAAAGTATATGTCTTGCCAAAACATTTAGATGAAAAAGTTGCTACTCTACATTTAAAGAAAGTTGGTGCAAAGTTAACTAAACTATCTAAAGATCAAGCAGACTATATAAGTGTCGGCGTTAATGGTCCATTCAAACCAAATGCCTATCGCTACTAACAGTGATAAAATAATTTTAAACTCTGAAAAAGATACCAAAGAATTTGCTAAGAATTTTTCGAATAAAGTTAAACCAAATTATATAGTTTTTGTATTCGGTGAAATGGGAGTAGGCAAAACTACGTTTATAAAATATCTCGTGAATGCTTTTCAACAAAAGAATAAAGTAAAAATTACAGAGGTGATAAGCCCTACATTTAATCTTTTAAACCAATACGATGTGAATAAATTTGTCGTAAATCATTACGATTTATTTAGGTTAAAAAATGATGGTGAATTAAAGAGCTTGGGTTTATTTGAAGATAATCTAAATACAATTACATTAATAGAATGGCCTGAGATTATTAAAAAAAAACCTGAAAAATTGATAGAATTATTTTTTAAATATGAGGATGATTATCAAAAAAGATCAGTGCAAATTAAAGGTCTAAAACTATAATTTTTGATGAAAAATTTGAAAAAAATAAAGGGTGATGCGTCTTTCAGAAAATTTTACAGAAAAAAAAGTAAAAACGCTAATTCCATAATAGTCCTTGCAAAAAAGGAAAAAATTAAAAATTTAATTATATATGAGGCAATAAATAGAATATTAAATAAAAATAAAATTTTAGCTCCAAAATTAATTAAAGAGAATTACAAAAAAAACTATATAGAAATTCAGGATTTTGGTGACTACACAATATTTAAAACTCTGAAAAGAAAAAAAGTTAATAAATTTTTATATTTTAAAAAAATAATAGATTTATTGATTAGGATACAATTAATAAAAAATAGAAGTATAAAAAATTTTAAAAATAAGATTTATCATATTCCTAAATATAACGAAAAAATTTTAATCAATGAGACTAATTTATTTAGCAAATGGTATGCAGAGGAAAATCTAAAAAACTCTAAAAAAAAAACTTTTTCAAAAAAATTTAACAAAGTAATTAAGGAATTAATATCAAAATTAAGTTTAAAAAATAATGTGTTTGTCCATAGAGATTTTCATGTATCAAATCTTATGTTAGTCAGGAATGAAATAGGAGTTATAGATAGTCAAGATGCTTTAATCGGAAATAAGGCATACGATTTAGCATCTCTAATTGACGATGTAAGATTTAAGACATCAAAATCATTTAAAAAAAAAGTTTATGATCACTACCTTAAAAAACAAAAAAATTTGATAAAGAATAAATTTAAAAATGATTTTGAGATATTATCAGTTTTAAGAAATCTTAAGATAATTGGAATTTTTACACGTTTATCTTTGAGAGATGGAAAAAAAAAGTATATTAAATTAATTCCATATACGTGGGAATTAATAAATATGCGTATTAAAGAAAACGAAGTATTCTTTAATTTAAAAAGTTTACTAAGTCAAAATTTTGAAAAAAAAATTAAATGAGAATTAGAACTGCATTAATATTATGTGCAGGTTTTGGTAAAAGACTGAATCCCCTAACTCTTGAAACTCCAAAACCTCTGCTGAAAATCAAAGATACCACAATTTTAGAAAACTGTATTAATGTAATTTCCAAACTTGGTATAAAAAAAATTCTTATAAATACATTTCACCTTGGAGATCAAATAAATGAATTTATTAAAATGAAAAATTTTGAGGTAGATATTGAGATTAAAGAAGATGGAAAGAATATTTTGGATACAGGCGGTGGTATAATGAATTTAGTGAAAAATACTACAGATCAAGATTTTTTAGTTTTTAATCCTGATACTTTGTGGAACTATAAATATGTTAATGAAATAAATAAAATGCAAGATTTTTATTTTTCTAATAAATTGAGTTGCATTCTTTTAGTTGCAGATAAGAAACTAAGTTTTGATAAGAGCTTTAACGGAGATTTTAAATTAAAAGATAATCTATTGCAAAAAGGTGAAGATAATAATTTTATTTATATTGGTTGTAAAATTTTCAATAAAAGTTTGTTTGAAAATTACGTTTTAAAAAATTTTTCAATTTTAGAAGTATGGAAAGAATTACGAAACAAGAATCAACTTAATGGATATGAAAGCTTAAATAAATTCTATCATTTAACTAATTTAGAAACTTTCAAAAAACTAAAAGATCTTTAGCCCTCTCTTTATCAAGATACTCACATTTTGTGATTTTCAAATTATTGTCTAACTTTATCAATAAAGGATTTCCTGTAGGTATTTCTAGATTTGAAATCAGATTATTATCTAATTCAAAAAGTTTTTTGCATAAAGCTCTAATAGAATTGCCATGGGCTGAAATTAAAATATTAGTATCTCTCAATTTTTCTTGGATTTCTTCCTCAAAAAATTTAACGACTCTATCGTAAGTATCTTTTAAAGACTCTGTGCTTGGAATAAGCTCCTCTGGAACATCTTTGTAAGTACTTATGTTACTAGGATGGTGTGGACTTTCTTTACTTAGGGCATCTGGTTTCATATCCCAAGATCTACGAAACTCGTGCACTTTTTTTTCACCAATTTTTTTTGCCATTTCTATCTTATTTAAGCCAGTAAGAGCTCCATAGTGTCTCTCGTTAAGCTGCCAGGCAGATTTAAATTCTTTTTCATCATTTAAAATTTCTTTTATAATTTTTAGGGTATGTTTTGCTCTTAATTGAACAGATGAATAATAGTAGTTTATTTTAAGGTTTTGTTCTTTAATAAGTTGTCCTGCTTTTTTAGCCTCGAATTTGCCTGTTTCTGTAATATCTACATCAACCCATCCTGTAAATTTTTTCTCAAGATTCCATATACTTTGTCCATGTCTTACAAGAATTAAAAAACTCATATTGTATTTTTAAAATATATTTATAAATAAAACTATATAATTAATGATAAAATTTTTTTCTAAATATAAAATAATTTTTTACTTTCTGAACTTTTGTCTGATTTTTTTATATATTTTTCCAGGTAGTTTGATTGGCTTTCTTCTACATGGTGATATTAAAATGCAACCTCAAATAACACGCGACTTTATAATATCATCGAATCATTTTTATGCTTTCATTTTGTTATCAATGGTAGGTTTTCTTACCTTTTATAAATTTAATGAAACTAAAATATTAATAATCTATTTGCTTGTATTATCAATAATTCTAGAAGTTTTTCACTTATTAATACCTGAAAGAAGTTTTCAATGGCAAGACCTTTTTGGAAATATATCTGGAGTGATAGTTGTAATTTTTATTAAGAAAATTATAAATAAATATGGCATATTTAAAAAATAAAGTAATTATTTTATTTTTTTTTTTGTTAACAAGTTGCTCATCGATACCATCAAACACTTCAAATAGTTGCTCAATATTTAATGAGAGATATCTTTGGTATAAGCACACAAAAAAAGTTGAAAAAAAATGGGGCACTCCGATTTATATTCAACTTGCAATTATAAAAATGGAGTCAGACTTTGATTGGTTAGCAAAACCTGCAAGACAAAAAATTTTTAAAGTTATTCCTTATAAAAGACCATCAAGTTCATTCGGTTACTCACAAGCTGTTAAAGGAACATGGGAGCAATATAAAAAAGAGACTGGAAATAAATTAGCCACAAGAGCAAGATTTAAAGATAGTGTAGACTTTATTGGTTGGTATACAAATAAAACTGAAACAATTTTAAAAATTTCAAAAAAAGATGCTTTCAAGCAGTATCTTGCTTACCATGAGGGCTGGGGGAATTTCAAACATTACAGAAAGAATAAGAAGGTAATTGGATTAGCTAAAAAAGTGGAAAAACAAGCTAGTCTTTATAAAAGACAATTATTAGAGTGCAGTAAATCTCTTAATAAAAATAAATATATTATTTTTTAGATAATTCTTTTTTTAATTCTAAATCAACTGCATCTATTCTCTTTGTATTTTTAGCTAAAGCTAAGTACATTGACGGAGTAATATATAATGTAAAAAATGTAGAAATAATCATTCCACCTAGAATAGTTGAACCCACAGCCAATCTTGAACCCTCACCAGCACCCGGTCCAATATTTCCTATAACTAGTGGCATCATTGCAATCATAGTACTTAAAGATGTCATGATGATTGGTCTAAACCTTACTGAGCATGCCTCTTTTACTGATGACTCAATATTTTTGCCTGTAGTTCTTATTCGATTGGCATAATCGACTATTAAAATACTATTTTTTGTAGAGATACCTATAAGAATGATTAGAGCAATTTGAGAAAAAATATTCACAGAGCTGTTTAAAAATAATATAAAAACTAATCCACCAAATATTGCTAATGGAACAGTTAAAACAATTATAAATGGATGAATAAAAGAATTAAAGGTTGCAGCCATTACCAAATAAGCAGTTAGTAAAGATAAAATAAATATTATAAACAATTCATTACTTGTCTCTTTAATTTCCTCAGATTTTCCTTTCCAAGTAATTTGATTTTTTGGGGCTAAATTTTTCATTACATCTTCAAAAAATCTTATTGCTTCAATTAATGTATAGCCTTCATTAATATTTGCAGATATTGTTACTGCTCTTTGTCTGTTGTACCTTGATAATTCTTTTGCAGAGCCTTCCTCTTTAAAGCTTACTAAATTTGCAAGTGAGATTAGTTTTCCTGTAGTATCGGAACGAACAAATATCTTTGAAACTCCCTCTTTATTTCTCCTATCTGACAAATATTGTTGGACAATAATTGGATATTCTCTACCTAATTTATTAAAAGTAGTAATTCTCTTTCCACCATAAAGAGTTTCTAGAGTTTCTCCAATAGCTTTTGTGGAGACCCCAAGATCTTTAGCCTTATTTTTGTTTATTATTAATTTTACCTCTGGTTTATTTCTATTGTAATCAGATTCAATTCTTGAGAGGTTTTTGTTAGATCTAATTTTTCGAATTATTTGTGTTTGAATTTCCTCGAGTTCTTCGTAGCTATTACCATAAATAACCATTTGCACTGGTTTATTGTAATTAGAAACTCTTATTGATTGGGGTGATATAGGAAAAGCCAGGGCTTGGGGGAGAGTAACAATTTTTCCAATTGCCTCTCTTAAGATTATTTGTTGTCCTTTTTTTCTTTTTTTCCAATCATCTAAAAGAGCAATTATAATAAAACTATTAAATGAGTTTGCTGAGTTTCCAAATCCAGGCACTCGCATAATAAATCTTGAGTAAGGACTATCTTCAGATTGTAAAAGTGGTATTAACCTAGCCTCAACTTTTTGCGCTTGTTCTTGTGTATATTCAAAAGAGCTTCCCTCATCAGTAGCTCCTATAATTAAATAAGCACCACGATCCTCCATAGGCAGCAATTCCTTTTTTGAAAAACTAAATAATAAGATAGAAGAAATGATTATAAAGACTATAAAAATACCAACTAATTTAGATTTGTGAACAATAACATCTAAGGTTTCTCTATAAAATTTGGCGAAATTTAAAAAAATTTTCTCAAATTTTTGTATAAAAATTTTCTTTGAGCTTTTTTTATTTAAAAATTTACTAGCAAGCATTGGCGACAGTGTTAATGCTACAAAAGATGAAATTACTATTGAAAATGACAATGCAATTGCGGTTTCTCTAAATAATGTCCCAGAAATTCCCTCAATAAATATTAGCGGAAGGAACACAGCAACCAAAATTAGTGTTGTTGCAATTATTGCAAATGAGATTTGTCTAGACCCCTTGTAGGCTGCAACAAGCGGTGTTTCTCCATTTTCTATTCTTCTATATATTGCATCTGTCATGATTACAGAGTCATCTGTAATTATGCCTATAGCCAATATAAAACTTAAAAGTACAAAAATATTTATTGATAAACCAAAAATATAAAGACCTAAAAAAGATGCTATCAAACTTACTGGAAGAGCAATAGCTGGCACAACTACAGCTTTAAGATTTCCCAAGAATAAATAGATTATTAAAACAACTAAAACAAATGCTATAAGCAATGTTTTATATACTTCTTCAATTGCAGCTTCTACATAGTTAGCCCTATTAAATGAGACTCTTAAGTCTAGTTCCTCAGGTAAAGATTTTCTTACCTCAATTATTTTCTTTTTAATATCCTTAGAAAGTTCAACAGTTGATGCACCGCTTCTTGCATAAATACCAATTCCAACGGTTTTCAAATTTATTTGATCTTTAGTTTGAGCTTTAAAAAGAGTTTTTTCTGAAACAGGTCCAAATTCAATATTTGCAATATCAGATAATAAAATAACTTTATTATTAGTTTTTTTTATCGGTAATTGTTTAATAGAATCTATATCATTATAAGATTTGTCTAAATTAAGCGTTAGATCAATGTTATCCGCCTCAAGAGTTCCAGCTGGAAGACTAATATTCTCTCCCCGCATTGCAATTTCAACTTCATTTATTGTTAGATCATTTGCTGCCAGTTTAATCGGATCAATCCAAACTCTAATACTTAATTCTCTTAGACCACCAACTAATATTCTTCCAACATTTTTTACACTTGAAAATTGATCTACCAAATATCTTTTCGCATAATCTCCTAATTCAAGATCACTCCAAGTAGACGAGGACAAAGATAACCACATTGTTGTTGTAAAACCCGCAGCTCTTTTTAATATCTGTGGGGGTTCTGACTCTGTGGGTAAATTATCAACAACTCTTGCAACTCTTTCTCTAATATCATTTGCAGCGTTATCCAAATTTATACTTGTGTCAAACTCAACATTTATTGTGCTCCTGCCATTTTCAGATTTAGAATCTATGTTCTTTATTCCTTCAGCACCCCCTATTACATCTTCAATAACTTGAGTAACTTCTTGATCTATTATTGACGCTGATGCTGAGTTATAATTTACTTGTACTTGAACCACAGGTGGTTGAATACCATCAGGAAGTTCTCTAACTGGTAATTTCCAAAATACAAATAATCCAAAAATAATTAGTATTAGGGACATTACCCATGATACCGCAGGTCTTTTTATACTTAATTCAGTGATAAACATTTATTTTGTAATAGGTTTAATTTTACCGTTGGGTCTAACTTTTTTAAGGCCCTCAGCTACAACAGTTTCTCCTTCATTAAGTCCAGAGATTATCTCAATATTTCTATTACTTCTTAATCCCGTCTTCACCTCAGTTTTATTAGCAATATTGGAACCATTAATTTTGTAAACGTATGACTTATCACCTTCAATCATCACGCTGGTATCAGGCACGCTTAATGAATTTCTTAAGTTAAATTTTATACTAACCTCCAACAATGAGCCTGAAATTAATTCTTGGTTTGAATTATTCACTTTAATTCTAGATAATAAACTTCGTGTATCTGCATTTATTCTACTTGAAACAAAATCAACTTCTCCAGAAAAAACTTTATCTTTGTAGCTTGATAATTTTACCTCTACTGGAAGTCCTTTTTTAATTGATGCAGAATAACTTTCAGGAATCTTTATATCTGAGTAAATTTCAGAATTATCATCTAGCGTAATAATAAATATGTTATTCGAGACTAAAATATCTTCAGTAAGCCCTGTGTAACCGAGCACACCACTAAACGGTGCAATAATATCTCCACTCTTTAAACTTATTAATTTATCTCCTTTTTTTACAAAATCTTTAAGCTCTAAATCACCTAGGAGGTCGTCTTTTTTAATTTTGAAAGTTTGTGATTTTTTGGAAATTGCGGTGCCAAAAGTTTCAATTCTTTCTGAAAATTCTTTGTTTATCACCTCTGTAACTATTATTCCTGGAGGAGGTATCTTGCTAAATTTTTTTTTAAAATGATTGGCTATTAAAGTTCTTGAAATAATTACAGCTGCAATAACAAGAAAAAATATTAAAATAATTGATATTGTTTTTGTAGATCTTTTCATACTTCTAAATTAATCCGTATTCAGCCCAAGAACCATCGTAAATGCAAGGTAGATATTTATCATTTATTAGGGAATAAGCTAGTGCCAAAACACACGCAGTAACTCCAGATCCACAAGAAAAAACTATATTCTTGTCAACAATATCATTTAAACACGCATGAAAAATTTTTTTAAGTTCATCTACATCTTTAAATGTTTTGTCTTCATTTAAACAGGAACGGAATGGTATACAAAAAGAATTCTTAATATTTCCACTTTTTAATCCTTTTCTAGGTTCCGCAACTCTACCCTCAAATCTTTCTCTGCTTCTAGCATCTATAACTTTAAAACTGGGTTTAATTATATTTTGATTTATCATTTTCATATCCTTAACTAATTCTTTTTTTTCTAGGCTCTTATATTTGGACGTATTTATCTGAGGTAAATCAGAGGTAGTTATTCTTCTTTCTTTGATCCATTTTTTTAAACCACCATTTAATATATGAACTAATTTTGGATCATGTCCAAAATAGATAAAATTATACCAACATCGACACGAACTTATTACATCAGAGTTGTCATAAATTACTATTTCATCATTATTTTTAATTCCCATTGCTGAAACAATCTTTTCCCAATCATGTTTATCAACCAGCATATGGGGAAGATTTGTTTCTTTGTCTGAATTAGAATCTAAATCAAAAAATATGGAGTTGGGTATATGCTTGGTTTTGTATTCCTCAAAACCATTTCTTTTTGTTAAAGGCATATGCCATGAGCAATCAATAATTTTTACTTTATCTAGATTCTTGTCTAACCATTCAGTTTCTACTAATGACATTTATCTTTTTTCCAAATATCTTTGGTGATATTCTTCGGCAACACAATAATTTTTAAGTAATGATATTTTTGTTACGACTCTGCCTGACAATTTTTGATTAACTTCATTTAAAACCTTTTCAGCTATTTCTTTTTGATTATCATTTAAATAAAATATTTCACTCCTATATTGAGTCCCAAAATCAGGCCCTTGAGAATTTAATGTGGTTGGGTCGTGAATATCAAAAAATATATTTAAAATTTTTTCGTACGAGATCATTTTTTCATCAAAATCGAGCCTGACAACCTCTGCATGATTAGTTTTTCCTGTGCAAACTTCTTTATAGGTAGTTTGTTTGCTATCGCCTCCGCAATAGCCAACTTCTGTTTTAATTATCCCATCAATTTTACTGAATTTTATTTCAGGACCCCAAAAACATCCAAGAGCTAAAACTGCTATTTCCATTGATAAAGATTTAAATTAATTTACAAATTATTCGTATGCTAAGTAAAAATCAATTGGGTTTTTTGTACATGTTTATGTCTGTTTGTGCATTTTCATTAATGGACATAATTGTTAAGTGGTCGGTTGAGTATCCAATAGGACAAGTTTTATTTTTTAGAGGATTTTTTGGTATCCTATTTTATTTCCTCATAATACCTAAAGAGAGACTTCATAATTTTTATTATACAAAAAGGGCTGGTTTACATTTTTTACGTTGTATGTCGGGCCTTGTTGCTTTAGTTGCAATTTTTATAGCTTTAAGAAAATTACCTTTAGCGACCGTTGTTAGCATTTCATTTGCTGCACCAATATTTACAACAATATTATCAATATTTTTATTAAATGAAAAAGTTGGGATTTACAGATGGCTCGCAGTAATAATTGGTTTTATAGGGATATTAATTATTACTGAGCCAGGTATAAGCCAATTAAACATTTATTATGTTTTCCCAGTAATATTTTGTCTTGGTTTATCTTATGTAGCCATTACTTTAAGACAATTATCAACAACAGAACCTATATGGTTAATTTCTTTTTATTTTTCTTTATCAATTACTTTATTAAGTTTTTTAAGTATTCCACAGGGATGGATTATGCCGAGTTTGAAAGATTTTATATTTTTATCTTTGGTTGGTATTTTTGGCGGAGTAGCTAATCTATGGCTGGGTCAGTCATATAAATATTCTGAAGTTTCTCTTGTTACCCCGTTAAAATATTTAGCTTTATTATTTGCCATAGTCTTTGGTTACTTTATATGGGGAGAGGTGCCCACATATAAAACGCTTTTTGGAGCATCACTAGTAATTGTATCTACATTGATTATCTTTAGAAGAGAAATTTATAATAAAAAAATAATCACTTCTAAAACAATAAATGACTAAAGTTCCAAAATATTGGAAAAAAGCAAAAAATTACCTATCAAAAAAAGATAAAGTATTAGCAAAGTTAATTAAAAGCTATCAAAGTCCATCAGAAATAATTCTTACTTCTAGAAGAAATATATTTTTTTCTTTATGCAAAAGTATTATTGGTCAACAAATTAGTGTTGCTGCTGCAAACGCTGTATTTTCAAAATTTAAAAAGAAGTGTAATAATAAAATAAATCCAAAGATAGTATCTAAATTAACTACATCTCAGTTAAAAAGTTGTGGACTGAGCCGCCAAAAGGTCTCTGGTATCAAGAATTTAGCAAAAAAGACTTTAAATAAATCTTTTAATCCAAAACTAATAAAGAATATGAGTGACGAAGAGGCAATAGTTTATCTTTCTCAATTAAAACAAATTGGAAGATGGTCGGCAGAAATGATTTTACTTTTTACTTATAATAGATCTAATATTTGGCCTGTCCAGGATATTGGCCTTTTGAGAGCAATTTCTAAAAACTATAAAAAAAAGTATTTACCGCCAGAAAAATTTGTGATGCTTTTAAAAAAAAAATTTTCACCTTATTGTTCTGTAGCAACATGGTATTTATGGAGAAGTATTGATCCAGAACCTATTCAGTATTAAAACCCTCTACTATTTGCATATGTCTAATAGTTGTTTTTCTTGCTAATTCCCAACCAGCTTTATATTCTTTTGATTCATGACACTTTAATGCTTGTTCGAAATTAGGAAATTCCCAAACTACTGTTCTTAAAAAATCATCACCATCAAAAGTTGTATGTTTTCCTCCTCTAACAAGAGGCAAACCACCGTAACTTTTTATTATTGGTGTAACAGTCTCTGCATATTTTTTTAAATTTTCTTGATTATCTACTTTTAAGTATAAACTTATCCAATATGCTTTCATGATTTCTCCTTTTTAAATAATTTTAATTATGATAATAAATTTCATGGCAGAGAAATTGATTATCAGCTTTAATGAGTATACTAAAATAGTTGAAAAACTAGCAATACAAATTCATCAAAAATATAAACCTACAGTATTAGTTGGCATTATGAGAGGGGCAGCTCCAATCATTGATATTTTATCTAGAATTTTGAAACTACCTATCGCATACATTGTCATTCAAAGTTATTCAGGTGAAGGCATGGAGGATCAACAAGGCCAATTGATGTTTGCAAGAGAAATAAGCTCTTTAGCAAGTAATGAAGATTTTAACAAAGTGCTTTTAATAGATGATCTCTCTGACACTGGATTGACATTAAACAAAAGCATAGAATGGCTAAAAAATTACGGCCCCACAAAAGATTTTATAAAAGAGGTAAAAACTGCTTGTTTATGGAAAAAAAAATCTTCAACTTTTGAACCAGATTTTTGTCCTATAAGACTAAATTCAGATCCATGGATTGTCCAACCTACCGAACATTACGAAGAATTATCAATTGAGGAAATATTAAAACAAAACAAATAGGGCTAGTAAAAACTAGCCCTATTTTATTAATGTTTAGGCAACTACAAAACTTATAACACTTAAAACTGCTATTAACCATATAGCTGGTGAAGTAGTTGAAAACTTACCAGTGAATATTTTGATTAAAGCGTACGACACAAATGCTAAGGCAATACCATTGCTTATACTATAAGTTAAAGGCATAGTTATCATGGCAAGAATAGCCGGGGCAGACTCTGAAACATCGTTCCATTCAATATCAGTTATATTTCTAATAAATAAAACTGAAACAAAAAGTAAAGCAGCACCATCTATTTGTTTAGGTAAACTAGTTGCTAATGGAGCGAAAAATATACATGCTAAAAAAAGTATGCCAATTACAAGTGATGTCATTCCAGTTTTTCCACCAGCTTTAACTCCTGCACCAGACTCTACGTAACTAGTAACTGTAGTAGTTCCCATCATAGCTCCTGCAACAGTACCCACACTGTCAGATAACATTGCTTTATTTATGTCTTGAACTTTTCCATCTTTGCTAACTTTTCCAGCAACATTTGCCACTGAAGTTAATGTTCCTGCAGTGTCAAAGAAGTCTATAAATAATAATGTAAATATTACCGTAGACATTCCTGCAGTCATAGCGGCAGATAGATCAAATTCAAAAAGATAAGTCATTGGCGGTGGAGAACTTGCAATACCATTAAATTTTGCAAGGCCTGTCACCCAAGCAATAATACTAAAAACTAAGATCCCAATAATGATATTACCTTTAATATTCATCTTATCTAAAACTATGATTGCAATAAAAGTTGCACATCCTAATAATACAAGAGGATCACCTAAGTTACCTAGTTGCACCAAGGTTACTGGATTGTCGACAACCACTTCCATTATTTGAAGGCCGATGATTGCTAGGAATAAACCTATTCCAGCGCCTATACCTAACTTTAAACTTCTAGGAATTGAATTTATTAACCAAGCTCTTAAAGGGGTTAATGATATTACTAAAAACAATACACCTGCTACTAATACAGCACCTAGAGCTTGCTGCGGCGTATAACCCATTCCAGCACAAACTCCAAATGCAACGAAAGCATTGATTCCCATTCCTGGCGCCAATCCTATTGGCCATGTTTTTCCATAGAACGCCATAATAAAGCATGCTAATGCAGTCGCTAAAATAGTTGCTGTATAAACTGCGCCGAAATCAAAGAAACCTTTTTCGGGTCCGGCAAACTCTCCCGACAAAATAAATGGATTTAAAAACATGATGTAAGCCATGGTTAAAAACGTTGTAGTACCAGCGATTACCTCTGTTTTAAAATTAGTTTTGTGTTTTTTATAATTGAAATATTTATCAAGCATAAATCCTCCTCATGGATGATAATTATTTGATTCTGAGTAAAAATACTCTTTTTAAGTATGCTTTATTCACAAAATTCAACTAAGAAGTTTATATTTATGCCATAATTATGTTGTTAACTTATAACGATGAACAAACTAAGATTTTTTTTAATAACAATTATATTTGTTAATTTATTGACAGGGTGTCAAACTGTTAAAGAAAAAACTGACAATATAGTTCAAAAAGAAAACGAAAAATTAAGCGAATTTATAGGGAAATCTTTAAGCGAACTTAAGATGGAATTAGGTAAACCTGATGAAGATTTCAAAAATGCAAAAGGTAATTTAGAGGTAATTTACAATACAAAAAAATACTTAATCCCCTGCGAAAGAAGATTTGAAATAAATTCAGACAATATTGTAATAGGCTTTGTATCTAATGGATGTTTTTAAGGTTTACTTGCGAGTAATACACCTCGCAAGTAAGGGCAAGCTTATCTAATTTCGATAAGTCTTTTTTTCTTATGATCTGGTAAAATTCTCTCACAAGCTACTGTTAAAAGACCATCTTTTAACTCGGCGCTATTCACTTTTACATCGTCTGCAATAGTGAATGATCTTGCAAATTGTCTTTGCGAAATACCTTTGTGAATTATTTTACCATCTTCATTTTTTTCATCAGATTTGTTAACTTGTTTTGTCCTGACTGTTAACAAATTATCTTCGAACTCAACCTCAACATCTTTCTTACTAAAACCAGCAAGAGCAACTTCTATTGAATAGTTGTCTTTCCCAGTTTTTCTAATGTTGTATGGTGGATAATTCGACTGCATAGTCAAATTTCCATTACCCAACATGTTTTCGAATTGGTCAAACATATCGTCAAAACCAATTGAGAAAGGTCTTAGTGAGTTAAATATAGATAGATCCTTACTTGTCATATATCCTCCTTTTTTTAAGCAAGTTTATTTATGCAAGCCCCATAAGGCGACTTACAGAAATTATATGGGAATTATATTTTTTTTTTCAAGTATTTTTTTAGATTTTATTTGAAATTTTTAAAATAAATCCATAATCAAAAGCAATTTCTTCTATAGCACCATCTCGACCAGATTTTCCACCGTGACCCGCATTCATTTCTGTCTTAAGTAAAAGAAGATTGTTATCAGTTTTATAATCTCTAAGTTTTGCTGTAAATTTTGCAGGTTCGTCAAACAAAACTCTATTATCGCTAAGGCTTGTTGTGATTAAAATATGAGGATAATCCATTTTTTTAATATTATTGTATGGAGCATAAGAATAAATATATTCGAAATGATCTTTGTTATCTTTAGCATTTCCAAACTCATCAAATTCTCCAACTGTTAATGGAAGTGAGTGGTCTAAGTTTGTAGTTAATGAATCTACAAAAGGTACTGCCATCACTATGCCAAGAAATAATTCAGGTGCTTCATTTGCGACTGCGCCCATTAATAAGCCTCCAGCCGAACCACCCATGCCTATTATTTTACCTTTTGATGTATAATTTCTTTCAATTAAGTTTTTTGCTACAGAAATGAAGTCTTTAAAAGTATTTTTTTTATTAAGAAGTTTACCTTCTTTCCACCATTTCATTCCTCTTTCCATTCCGCCCCTTATATGAGCAGTAACCCAAATGATATCTCTGTTAATTAGACTGAGTCTAGTTGATGAAAAATCAGGAGACATTGAATTACCATAGGATCCATAACCATATAGTAGTAAATTTGCTGACCCATCAATTTTAGTTTTTTTGTGTCTAGTTATTGTAATAGGTATCAATCTACCATCGTGAGAAGAGCATTCTAATCTTTCAACAATATAATCATCAGCGCTATGACCTGATGGAATTTCCTGTTCCTTTACTAATTTTTTTTCTTTCGTCTTTAAATTATAAAGATAAGTTTTTCCGGGCGTCTTTGGAGATGAATATGACAAATAAACTTGATCAGTATTTTTATCTCTTTGTGTCAATGAGATACCAGGGACAATTACTTCTTCATCTGAAAATATTAACTCCTCCTCTAAATTTGTTTTTATATCTCTTAAGTATAATTTCCCAAGAGCATTTGACTTTTCACTTCTTATAATCCAATCATTTAAAAATATTAAGCCGCCTATAAGAACTTCATCTTTAGCATTTATATAAACTTCCCAATTTTGTTTAGATAAATCACTACATCTCTCTATTTTGAAATCTTCAGCATCTTCGTTTGTATGACAATAAAAATAATTATTCCAAGATGAAATTGAATAGATTATACCTCTTTTTCTTTTTTTTATTAATTTTGGCTCAGGTTTATGTTCATTAACTTTAAAGTAATATTGTTCTGAAGTGTTGTGATCTGAGGTTGTAATAAAGAAATATTTTTCGTCTGAACTTAAACTTATTCCAACTGTAAATGCTTCACTTTTTTCCTCAAAAATTAATTCATCGTTTTTTATAGATGTTCCAATTTTATGCCTATAAATTTTTCTAGGTCTGTGAAATTCATCAAGTTTTGAATAAAATATATATTTGTCATCTAAACTAAAAGTTATACTGCCACTAGTTTCCTCTATTCTTTCTGTTATTTCTTTCCCAGACAAAATATCTCTTAAATAAATAGTATAATATTCTGATCCTTTTAAATCTAATGAGTATCCTAAATATTTATCATTATAACTTACCTCTAAATCTCCAATTCCAAAGTATTCTGTTTTTAATTTTTCTTTTTCCTTGTCTCCATTCCAAATTTCTTCAATCTCATCAGAACCAATTTTTTTTCTAAGTTTTATAGAATAATTTCCTTCAGTTGTAGTTTTAGTCCAATACTCGTATCTAATGTCTTTGAATGGAAGTGAAACGTCATCTAATTTTATTCGACCTTTAATTTCATGAAATAATTTTTTTTCAATTTCTTTATTATCCTTCAAAATATGATCTGTGTAACTATTTTCTTCCTCTAGATATTTTCTTACTTCAGGAAGTAATTTTGATCCGTCTTTTAAAACCTCGAGGATATTTTCTTGATGAATCCAACTATAATTATCTTCCCATGCAACATTGTGACAAGATTTTCTTTCTGGTTTTTTTTTTAGTTGTGGTATTTTCATAATGAAAACAGTTATATGAATATAATTATTTATACAGTAGTAATATTAGTCATTTTTTATTTCCTTTTGAAATACATCAGTAATATCTCATCAAAAAAACTTTCAAAAGGTTTAAGACTGCTGATAATAATCGGATTAATTTTTTTAGCAATTCTGTTTGCAATTGGAGGCAGATTTCTGCTAACTTTGCCACTCACACTCGCTAGTCTTGCTTTATTAAAGTTAAAGGGTTTATCAATTTTCCAACTAATCTCTCTTTTTAGATTAATTCAAACATTAAGAAGATCAGGTAGATTTTCATTTAATCAATCTCAAAACAATAATATGTCTACTATGTCTGTAAGTGAAGCTTTTAAAATTTTAAATTTAGATCAAAAAAAGAAGGTTACCAAAGAGGACATAAACAAAGCTTACACAAAAATTCAAAAAAAAATTCATCCAGATATTTCACCAGAAACCGCAAGATTATCTACTTTAGTTAATGAAGCTAGAGACATTTTGTTAAAGGAAATTATATAAAGTTCTTAACTTTATTAATTATCATTTCAACTGTTATTGAGTCTGGATCAAAGCTTGATCCATGAGTGATTTTATTTATGTCAGCACCAGGTGGGATAATCCTAAATTGATTTTTACTGTAATCAGAATAAGCTTTTGGTGTATCCAATAAAATTACGAAACTAGGTTTATTCATTTGACTTGAAACATGGTGGCCGAATGAGTCATTTCCAATAAAAATATCACTTAAATAAATATAATATATGATTTCTGATACATCTTTAGAGCTTAAAGACTCACAATTATCTTTTTTTATTTGGTTTATAATTTTAATTGCGCCCTCTTCCTCATTTTTTCCACAAACTAAGTAAAAACGATAATCTCCAATATCGTTAAATTTATTTATTAAAGATGCAAAATTATTATATCCCCATCTAGTTGTCGGACCAGAAGAGCCTATTCCAAGTACAATTTTCTTTTGTTTACCAAGATTATATTTTTTAATTTTTTCACTATTTAGAGAAATTTGAGTTTCGGTTGGGCAATTTTTAATATTTAAAGATTGTTCCGTAAAAGTTTTGGCAGCATTTACCAGATGTAAATTTTTTTTTTTAAATAAAGGATAATGATAAATATTTTTTATACCAGCAATTTTACAAGCTAGATAATGTCTTATACTTGGATAAAAAATAAAAATATTTTCAAAATTAAATTTCTTTATAAAGACTGATAAGTTTATTATATCAAAAAAGTTTCTATGAAATTTATCTAAATAATTTACACTTTTTATTAAGGGGTCGTCTATCAAAACTCTATTTAGATTTGGACATAATGTGATCAGTTCAACTTTACCAAATTTTTTTGCAATCTGATGACAGTAACTAAGATGTAACAAATTAGCTCCCAAACCCTTATAGCTTAAAAAAATTCCTGTTTTCATAAATGTAATTTTTCTATTATACTTACAAGTAAAAATATATGTCTAAAATAAATGGAATATATGCTGCAGGAATGTCAATCTTTAATAAAGATTTAAGCCTCAATATAGAAAAAACAATTCTACATGCTGAAAACATTATAGACAAAGGATGTCATGGTGTTGCAATATTTGGGAGCACTGGACAAGCACAATTGATCTCGATCTCAGAAAAAATTAAGCTTTTAAATAATTTATCAAAAAGTAAATACAAAAATAAGTTTATAATAGGCAATGGGCTTAATTCTTTAAGTGAAACAATAAACTATATTAAAATAGCATTATCTTTAAATTTTGAAAATTTCTTAATTATGCCACCTGCATATTATAAATATAGTGATAAAGAAGTAATTACTTTTTACTCAAAAATTGTAGAGGCGGCTCCGAATTCAAGGATTATACTTTATAATTTTGAAAAGTTATGTGGTTATAAATTTAGTTTAGAATGTGTGCAAGAGCTAGTCAAAAAATTTCCTGAACAAATAATTGGTATAAAAGATAGTTCTTACAATATTTATAGAAATTTAAGATTAAAAGATTTTTCAATTCTTCCTGGATCAGAAACCAAGCTTGTTGAAGGTTTAGAAATAGGTTGTTCAGGAATAATCACAGCTACATGTAATGTTACTGCAGAGTTATCCAGGAAAGTTTATGATGACTTCATTTCAAAAAAAACTCAAACTGAGAATGAAAAATTGATTAATGTTAGGTCTGCTTTTGATAAATATAATCTTATTTCTGGCTTGCATTCATATTGTGCAAAAGAAAATGACATATTTAAAAATGTATTACCTCCACTAACTCTTTTAACCAAAGAGAATGAGAAAGAATTATTTGAAAATCTTAAAAATTTAAATTTTAAAATTAAATCTTTACTGGCGGCCTAACATGCAACTTGCTAGATTTCTAAACAATGTTTTTAAAGATGGTGGTTTTATTCTTACTGATGCAAATTATAGAGACTATATCATAGGAAAACCAGGTAATGATCCTATTAAATTAAGAATCTTAAATAAAAAACTTCATTATAAATTATTACTTCATCCAGATCTGTATTTTGGTGAGGCTTATACTAATGGTGAAATAATTATTGAGAACGGCACTATCACAGATTTTTTAGATCTTGCTTTGAAGAATATTGGAAGAGGAGAAGTTAATTTATTTAGTTATATTATGAATAGAATTAGAGGCTCGTATAGATATTTAACAAATTTTAATTTTATTAAAAAATCTAAAATGAATGTTTCCCATCATTATGACATATCTGACGACTTATATGATCTATTTTTAGATCCTAAAAGACAATATTCATGTGGTTACTTTCGTAATGAAAACGATAGTCTTGAAACAGCACAAAATAATAAGATTCAACATATAATAAAAAAATTGAATTTAAAGCCAGACCAAAAAGTTTTAGATATTGGTTGTGGGTGGGGGTCGTTAGCAATTGATATTGCAAAGAATTCAAAATGTGAAGTAACAGGGATTACTTTATCAGAAAACCAACTTCATTACTGCAAAAGAAAAGCAGCTGAACAAAATTTAGAAAATCAGGTGAAGTTTAGATTGATTGACTATAGAGAGCTTAAGGAAAAATTTGATAGAATTGTAAGTGTTGGAATGTTTGAACACGTGGGACGTAAATTTTATAAAAAATTTTTTAGACAAATTCAAAATTTATTAAATGACAATGGTGTTTCATTAATACATACCATAGGATCAGTAAATCCACCCAGGGATCCTCATCCATGGATAACCAAGTATATTTTTCCAGGTGGTTATACACCAAGTTTAAGTGAGGTCACAACACCCATAGAGCAAGCAGGTCTAGTTGTTACAGATATTGAAGTTTTGAGATTACATTATTCACACACTTTAAGACACTGGAAAGAAAATTGCATAAGAAATAGAGAAAAAATTATTAAAATGTTTGATGAGAAATTTTTTCGAATGTGGGAGTTTTATCTTGCGGGGTGTGAGATGGCTTTCAAGTGGGGTGATCAAGTTGTATATCAATTTCAACTTACAAAAAATTATGGATCTACTCCAGTCACTAGGGACTATATTTATCAATAAATTATTGATAGGATCTTACCTCCTTTAAAATGAAAAAAAAAAACAAAAAATCAAAGAGAAAAAAGAGAGTAAAAAGAAAAAAAACTAAACTGAAAAATATCAAAAAAGTTAGGAAAAAGATAATTATTTCAAGGAAAAAGAGGAAAAACAAAAAAAAGAAAAAAAAGAGAAAAAATATAAATCTTAAAAAAAATAAAAACTATATACCTAAAACTAAAAATCAAAGTTTAATTTCAAAAATTGTAAAATTCCAATTATCGATTAAATCAAACTTTGATTTTAAAATTAATTTAAACCCTGAAAGATACATCCAAAGTTTTTTTGATAAAATTTCCGAAACAATTTCAAATTACAAAGTAATTAAAAAAGAGGAAAAAAGAAGAATTAAGATAGAACAAATTGAAAAAGAGAGAATTGAGAAAATTGAGCTACAAAAAGCAAAACAAGAAGAGGTGCTTGAAAAAACTCGACTAAAAGAGAAGGCCTTAAAGGAGGAAGCAAGGTTAGAAAAGCAAAGAAATAAAGATATAAAATTATTTTTAAGAAAAGAACAAGCAATTTTAAGAAGAGAACAAGCCGAAAAACAAAAACAATTTTTAAAGCAACTTCAACTAGAGCGTCAAATTGAAAAGTTTAGAATAAGAGAAGTAAAAGAATTAGAAAAACTTGAGAAAATAGCGCTTAAAGAGAAGAGAGAGGATTATCAAGGGTTACAACAAAGGATTGATAAACTTAAGGAAAAATACCGAGTTATCAGAGACCAGAAGATTAAGGAGAGAGTAGAAGCCCTTGGGGTTAAATTACAAGGTAACGAAGACAGAGAAACATTATTAATTAAGGAAAAAGAATATACTTTAGCAAGACAAAAAGTTGAGTTTGCATTGGAAAGTTTTTACAGAAGTGCAAGCAGTCTTGTATTTCAATTAAACAAAAGACACATTACAAGAGATATGTCGATTTTGCGGTGTATAGACAGAAGATTTGAAACTGGTGAGATTTTTATAAAATGGGATGAAGCTGAAGATGAAGATTGGTTATTATTAATTTATATTAAAAATAATTCACCCGATGAAGGAATAGTAATAGAAGATAAAACAAATCCTGAAAAAAATCATTCATATGAATTTAAAAATATTGATATTTTTAAAGCCTCAGACACAATGGTGGACGCTTTGACACAATTAATTGCTAGCAAAAGATCACAAAATAACGATTAATTTTTTCTAAATAACAATGTAGAACTTTTATATGTTTTTTGGATCAATCATTATGATAATGCTTTTTTTAATTTTAAAGTATGTATTGGCATGGATTATCTATTACAACAAATTAGATCCGAGACTTGGCGACAGTACTTGGCGATTTACTTATGATTACCCTGTTTTAGGTGAAAGAGATATCTCCGATTTAGATGATAAAGATTTTGTAAGGTTAAGAAGAAAAAAAAATAAGATTATTTTATTAATGTATTCAATAGTTCTCATTATGTTTATAACTTCTATGTCTTTGTTGAGTGAAATTTTACTGTTTTTTTTTAGTTAGTTTTTTAATTGTTTTTTATTTTTTAGATATAAGAAGAATGCAACTATTTCATAAAAAAAAGAAAATAACGTAAAAATTATTGGTAGTTTAAAAAACTTGTATAAAAAATTATATTTGGGAATTTTTTTCCACACAGCTAGAAAAGCTTCAGCTCCTTTTAAAATTTTTTCATCTTCTTTAACATGTAGCCTTCGCAAAAGTTCTTTATTACTTTTAGAGGTCTCTTTTTCAGCTATCTCATTACCCGTAATATCAATCCAATCGATTTCTTGAATCTTCTCTTTTTTATATAAATCAATTTCAGCTTTGCAGATTTTGCATGAATTATTAAAATAAACTTTCATATAAGTAGATTTATTACTATTTATTCAAATAATGTATATGCGTAAAATACTCATATTGAAAATAGTAGATAAAACTTCTAAATAATGCTTTCTATGAATAATTTTTTTGAAAAATCTGACATATCTAGATCAGAAGCAGAAAACATTGTATCAGATACACTTAGTAAGTGTGATGATGGAGAACTATATCTAGAAAATACAAAATCAGAGACATTATTATTAGATGATAATAAAATTAAAAACTCGAGTTATAATTCTGATTTAGGTTTTGGATTTAGAGCTATCTCTGATGAAATAGTTGCATATTCTCACTCTAATGAAATATCAAAAAATTCATTAAGGCAATCTTCAGAAAATTTAAAATCAACGTTAAAATCTGTTAAAGGCACTTATAATCATGAAATTCCTAAATCTAATAAAAAGTATTATGATAATATAAATCCTATTGAACAAAAATCCCTTAATGAAAAGATTAAAATACTTAATGAAGTAAATAACTACTTACGCTCTAAAGATAATAACATTAAACAGGTCACAGCCAATTTTTTAGGTGAACAAAAATCAGTTGAAATAATTAGATCTGGCGGAGAGTCTTTAACTGATGTCCGTCCTTTAATAAGATTCAATGTATCAGTCATGCTTGAGAAAAATGGAAGGAAAGAGTCAGGTGTGTATGGTGTTGGAGGAAGACAATCCTACGATTTTTATTTAAAAGATGAAAATTGGAAAAGTGTTTGTGATGAGGCTTTGAGAATAGCTTCAGTAAATTTAGAGAGTAAACCTGCACCAGCTGGTGAAATGAAAGTTGTACTAGGACCTGGTTGGCCAGCAATATTAATTCATGAGGCTGTTGGTCATGGTTTAGAGGGGGATTTTAATAGAAAGAAAACTTCTGCTTTTCATAATTTAATGGGCCAAAAAGTTGCTAGTGAAGGAGTTACGATAGTTGATGATGGTACCATCGACAATAGGAGAGGCAGTCTTACTATTGATGATGAAGGGACACCAACAGAAAAAACAGTTTTAATTGAGAATGGAATTTTAAAAAACTTTATGCAAGATCGTCTGAATGCACGTTTGATGAAAACGAGATCTACCGGTAGTGGAAGAAGAGAAAATTATAGACATATCGTCCTTCCAAGAATGAGAAACACAATGATGTTAAGTGGTAATCAGACCCAAGATGAGATGATTAAAGCTGTAGACAAAGGTATATTTGCAGTAAGTTTTGGTGGAGGACAAGTTGACATTACCTCTGGGAAATTTGTATTTAATTGCACCGAAGCTTATGAGATTGTTAATGGCAAAATTGGATCTCCAATAAAAGGTGCTACTCTTATCGGAGATGGTCCTTCGAGTTTAAAAGAAGTTTCTATGGTAGGTAATGATATGATGATGGATCCGGGAATTGGAACATGTGGAAAAGCTGGCCAAGGTGTTCCCGTTGGTGTTGCTCAACCATCTATTCTAATTAATAAGATGACTGTTGGCGGCACAAAACTTTAAATGGTCAAAGATCAAGAATTTTTAGAAAAAAAGGCATCTTATTGTCTAGGTTTAGCCAAGAAATTAGGCGCAACTGAGTCTAGTGTGATTGTTAACAACTCTGTATCTGAAACTGTTAATTTTAGAAATAAAAAACTAGATGAGTCTAATAGGTCAGATGATCTTGGAATAAGCATTACCACTTACATTGGAAAAAAAAAATCATCAATATCTTCGTCTAATTTACTTGATGATAACCTAAACATTTTGATTGAAAAATGTGTTGAGGCAACAAAAAATACTCCTGAAGATGAATTTAATTCATTACCAGATAAAGATTTGTTAGCTAAAGAAGTTAAAGATTTGTCTCTCTATGATGATACGCATATAGAAAATGATCAAAAAATAGATTATTTGAAAAAATTAGAACTCGCTGCCTCTAATGATAAAAAAATTGTTAATACTGAGTCTAGTTTTACTCAAAATAAATCAAATTTTATTTTAGCTAATACTGAAGGTTTTTGTGCTGGTTACAAAACATCCTCATTTACAGCTTCGAGCGTTATAGTCGCAAAAGATGAAAAAAGCATGGAGAGAGATTATGAGTATTCTAGCAAATGTTTTTTTAAAGACTTGGACGATGCAGGAGAGTTAGGCAAACAAGCTGCCGATCAAACCATTAGAAAATTAAGCCCTAAAAAAATAGGCAGCGAAAAAATTGCTATAATTTTTGATAAACGAATAGCCAAGGGAATATTAAGCACTTTTGCAAGTGCGATTTCATCATCAGCGATATCAAGAGGAACCTCTTTTTTAAAAGATAAAGTTAACCAAAAAATATTTTCCGACTCAATTAATGTCTTAGATAAACCAGACATAATTAAAGGTTTGGGTTCAAGAAATTTTGATAAAGAGGGGGTTAAAACTGATACCCTTAAATTAGTTGAACAAGGAGTCTTAAAACATTATTTGATTGATACTTACAATGGAAAAAAACTTAACCTAAAATCAAATGGAAGATTCGGAGGGACAAGTAATCTCTATTTTGAAAATGGAAATATAAGTTTTAAAGATTTGTTGAATTCAAAATCAAAAAGTCTCTATATTACAGAAACTATAGGTCACGGAAGTAATATAGTAACCGGTGATTATTCTGTTGGTGCGACAGGGTTTTTAGTGGAAAACGGAAAGTTTAAGTATCCTATAAACGAAATTACCATTGCAGGCAATTTTAAAGACATGTTTCAGCATATTACTCTGGCAAATGATTTAGAGTTTAAATATGCAACCAATTCACCAACCATGATGATTGAGGGAATGGTTGTTGCTGGTAAATGAGTGAATTCTGCGTAATCGGGTCAGGTATTTCTGGAGCTACAATTGCTAATCTTCTTAATAAAAAAAATACAGTAATCCTATTTGATAAAGCGAGAGGTCCAGGAGGTCGTGCATCTTTCAAAAGAATAAGAGGTAATATAGGCTTTGATCATGGCACTCAATACTTTTCACCAAAAACCCCAGGATTTAAAAAGTTTACTAAACATTTAATTAAAAAAAAAATTTTAAAGGTTTGGGGTGGTAAACACATTTTTCTTAACTCCAAAAAAAAAGAAGATAAAAAACATCTTAAAATTATAGGTAAAAATGGAAACAATGATATTAGCAAGTATTTATTAAAAAAAATTAAGTGCAACTATCAAAGTGAATTAAAAAAAATTCATTATAAAAACAAACTTTGGCACTTATCATTTGCTGATGGAAAATTGAGATCTTTTAAAAGTATTATTTTGACCTGTCCATTTCCACAATTAAAAAAACTTTCTAAAAAATTCATAAATAATTCTTTTGTAAAAAAATCAATAAAAATGGATGCAAATATAACTACCATGATTGCTATAAAAAAAAACAAAAAATCTAATAGCAGCTACCTTTTCGAAGACTCAATTCTTGGCTGGGCTGGTAATGAAAATTCAAAAAAAAGATTTAAATCAAAATATGATTTATGGACTCTACAAAGTACATTCAAGTGGGCAAATAAAAATATTAATCAAAATAAAAATAATAAGAAAAAGAATTCAAAAATTATGATCGACAAGTTCTTTCAACTTTCAAATATTAAAAAAACAAAAATCAATTTCTCTCTTAATCATGGCTGGAAATACTCTTCGAATTCAAAACCTTTCAAAATTAAAAGTTTTTGGGATCCAAAGAAAAAAATAGGTGTTTGTGCTGATTGGTTTGTCGGACCAAGACTGGAGTCGGGATGGATAAGTGCACAGGACTTATATAAAAAAATTTCAAAATAAATTATTCAAAGCTTTTCAATCTGTATTCCCAATTTCCCATTCTTGAGTAAGACACTTTTAGAATTCTTAAATTTTTTTGATCATACCAAATGTCAAAGTCTAATCGTTTATCTTTTGGAATATTCATATCTTTAGATTTAAGTGTAAAATGATCAGCATCATAAATCTTTCCATAAAGCTCTATTTTTTCTTTACCTACAAAAGTAACAACCTGTTCTTTAATACTCCCTGATATTGGACTTATTTGAGATTCTGCTTGTAAAATTTTATGATTCCACCAATTTCCAATAACGTTGTTAAGGGTCGCCTCCCCATTGAATGAGGAGCCTTTAATATCAAATTTTTTACTATCTTTATTTAATTTTAAATTTACAAATTTTTCTTTTTCATTTTGAAGAGTTCTAGAATCATATGATATCAAATGATTTTTTATATATTTTTCTTCACCATAGGACTCAACTTGAAAAATTGGAGTCCCTAATAAATCAACAGAAAATTTAAATTGATTTGTAATTATAGTTTCTTCACCATTTCTCTCAAAAAAATAATAATTGTATCCAATTAGTTCACCATTTCTAAAAATCTCCATTTCAATTTTGTTATATTTATTGTAGTGACCCATATGTGCCATAGAAATAACTGGAAAAACTACAATAAACAAAATGGCTATAAATTTTCTCATTTAGCAATTACATTAGTGGACTTTATCTATAATAGAAATAATTTATTAAAATGTTTCTAAAAATAAAGAAAATACCTAAAGTTAATTGGAGTTCTGATAGGCCATATAATTTTAAACCAAAATTTTCCACTTTCTTTTTTTTATGTTTTGGTCTGACTTTATTTGGTCTTGGCGAAGGTTTATTAATTGTTTCTTTTACGGGTGCTTCTCCATGGAGTGTTTTAGCTCAAGGTATTTCTTTAAATGTTAATTTAAGTATTGGAACAATTACTCTTTTAATAAGTATTGCAGTCTTAATTTTGTGGATACCTCTCAGCCAAAAACCAGGAATGGGCACAATATTTAATGCCTTAATAATAGCCTTTATGATTGATCTTTGTATAAAGTTTGTACCAACTCCATCTGATTATTTTAATCAATTAATCTTAGCAGTAATTTCTGTAATAATGGTTGGAATAGGTGGGGGCATTTATTTAGTTTCTAACCTAGGCGCAGGACCAAGAGATGGATTAATGATTGGTTTGCAAAAAGTAACCAATTTACCAGTGGCAGCCGTTAGAGCTTTTTTAGAAATTTCAGTTGTAAGTATTGGCTGGTATTTGGGTGGAACAGTAGGTGTCGGAACTCTTTTATTCGCTTTTGGTATTGGTCCGTGCGTTGCACTAGGTTTGTTTTTAGTTGATAAAATTTTTGATTAGGCAGCAGCGCCCGATTTTTCACTTCTTTTTCTTTCATGAGGATCAAGAATAGCTTTTCTTAATCTACAAGACTCTGGAGTAATCTCTAAAGCTTCATCTGTATTTAACATACTTAATTGTTCAGCAATCGACATTTTTCTAACAGGAGTTAAGACAACATTTTCATCAGTACCTTGCGTTCTCATATTAGTTAATTTTTTTCCCTTCATGACATTAATAATCATATCTCCCGGCTTAGGTGATAGACCTACAATCATTCCTGGATAAACAGGATCGTTATGAGTTACAAACATTTCTCCTCTAGCCTGTAAATTAAAGATTGCAAAAGCAACTGCCTTTCCTTGTTCCATAGAAATTAAAGCACCATTTCTTCTGCCCTCCATTTCCCCTTCAAATGGACCATATTCATGAAAAATTCTATTAATAACACCATTTCCTTTTGTAAGCGTTAAAAATCTACTTGTATATCCCATTAAACCTCTTGTTGGTGCATGAAATACAAGTCTCTTTTTATTTTTACCAGTGTCTTTTAATTCTATTAATTTACCTTTTCTTCTATTCATTGAATCAATTATTTTTGATGAATGCTCCTCATCAAGATCCATAGTAATTTCCTCTATTGGCTCAAGCTTGTTACCATTTTCATCTTTTTTATAGAGTACTTTTGGAGGGCTCACAGTCATTTCAAAACCTTCTCTTCTCATTTGAGTAAGTAAAATTTCCAACATTAATTCACCACGACCACTTACTACAAAAGAATCATTTCCCTCATTTTCAGTGAATGTAATTCCAACATTATTTTGTGCCTCTTGAACCAATCGATCTCTAATTTGTGTGCTTGTTAATTTTTTACCTTCTGTACCAGCCAAAGGAGATGTATTTACTGTTATTGTAATTGACATAGTTGGAGGATCAATAGGAGTAGCTTCTATTGGTTCGTTAACTTCAAGATCACAAATAGTATCTGCAACATTAGCTTTTTCTAAACCTGCAACAACTACAATATCTCCAGCTTCACCAACCTCAATTGGAACTTTTTTGGTACCTTCGTATCTAAAAATTTTAGTTAATCTTCCTTCATCAACTTTATCTCCTTTTAAGTTGATTGCCTTAATTGCTTGATTAGCTTTTGCTGTTCCTTGTGAAATTCGACCTACTAAACTTCTTCCTAAGAAACTATCAGCATAAAGAAGTGTAGAAAGCATAGCGAAAGGTTTTGATTTGTCTAATTCAGCTGGTTTAACATGGTCAACGATTTTATCTAAAAGTGGATTAAGATTCTCTCTTGGACCATCAACTTCATGATCAGCCCATCCAGATCTTCCACTGGCATATAAAACTGGGAAATCTAGTTGGTCTTCATTAGCATCTAAACTTACAAATAAGTCGAATGTTTCATCTAGAACCTCATTAGCTCTTTGATCTGATTTATCTAATTTATTTATAACCACAATCGGCTTTAAACCTTGTTTTAAAGCTTTTGCTAAAACGAATTTTGTTTGAGGCATCACACCTTCAGCAGAGTCTATTAGTAATAATGCTCCATCAGCCATACTAAGTACTCTTTCAACTTCAGCAGCAAAATCTCTGTGGCCGGGGGTATCAATTATATTTATTCTAGAATCTTTCCAATTAATCGAGGCAGGTTTAGCTAATATTGTAATTCCTCTTTCTTTTTCTAATTCTCCAGAGTCCATCAGCCTTTCATCAACAATCTCATTTTCTCTAAATGAGCCACTTTGTTTCATTAAGTTATCAATTAGGGTTGTTTTGCCATGATCAACATGAGCAATTATGGTGATGTTTCTTATCGTATTATTCATAAATCTGGGTTCTTATACATATTTAAACACTTTTGAAAACTCAAAAAAAACTACACTAGGCTTAGATAAATTAAGGATTTTTTTTTAATTTTTATTTTTTTTGCTTTTCGCGTTTAATTTTTCTTTTTTCTTTAAAACTTAATTTAGGTTTTTTTTTGACACTAGAGTCTTTAAACGATTTTCCACTGTATCTTTTCGACATAATAATAATTCTATATTACAAATTTTTTTAAGCAAAAAAAAGGGCAGTAAAAACTGCCCTTTTAGAATTTTGATTAGGAGTTATTGGGTTACATACCCATGCCGCCCATTCCTCCCATGCCACCCATGCCGCCCATTCCACCAGGCATACCAGCAGGAGCCGCATCTTTTTCTTCTGGCTTGTCAGCTATCATTGCTTCTGTTGTTACTAATAATCCAGAAATTGATGCTGCATCTTGAAGTGCAGTTCTAACAACTTTGACTGGATCAATAATACCCTTAGCAAACATGTCACAATATTCTTCATTTTGTGCATCATAGCCGTGAGTTTTTTTATTCTGTTCTAACAATTTACCGACTACAACTGAACCATCTACCCCAGCGTTTTTTGTAATCTGTCTTATTGGAGCCTCTAAAGCTCTTCGAACTAAATCAACACCAGCTTTTTGATCTTCACCTTTAGCTTTAACTTTTTCAAGATCTTGAGCAGCATATAACAAAGCACATCCACCACCTGTTACAATACCCTCTTCAACTGCAGCTCTTGTTGCATTAAGTGCATCTTCAACTCTATCTTTTCTTTCTTTAACCTCAACTTCTGTAGCACCACCAACTTTAATTACAGCAACACCACCAGCTAGTTTAGCTAATCTTTCTTGAAGTTTTTCTTTATCGTAATCAGAAGTCGTTTCATCAATTTGTTGTTTGATTGAAGAACATCTAGCTTCGATATCAGATTTTTTACCACTACCATTTACGATAGTACTATTGTCTTTATCAACTTTAACCTTTTTACATGATCCAAGATCATCTAATTTAACGTTTTCAAGTTTAATTCCTAAATCTTCAGAAATTACACTTCCACCAGTTAAGATTGCAATATCTTCAAGCATAGCTTTTCTTCTGTCACCAAAACCTGGAGCTTTTACAGCTACTACTTTTAAACCACCTCTTAACTTGTTTACAACTAACGTTGCTAAAGCTTCACCTTCAACATCCTCAGATATAATCATTAATGGTCTACCAGCCTGTACTACTGCCTCTAAAAGTGGAACCATTGGTTGTAGATTTGTTAATTTTTTTTCATGTAAAAGAATAAAAGGATTGTCTAACTCTGTCGTCATCTTGTCACTGTTCGTAATAAAGTATGGTGATAAATATCCTCTATCAAACTGCATACCCTCAACGACATCAAGTTCTGTTTCAATTCCTTTATTTTCCTCAACTGTAATGACACCTTCATTACCGACTTTTTGCATTGCTTTTGAAATCATACTTCCGATCTCTTTATCACCATTTGCGGAAATAGTTCCTACTTGAGCAATTTCATCACTATCTTTTACTTTTTTGGCTGAAGAAACCAAGTTTTGTTTTACAACATCTACTGCTGCATCAATACCTCTTTTTACATCCATTGGGTTCATTCCAGCTGTAACATATTTTACACCTTCTTTAACAATCGCTTGAGCTAAAATAGTTGCAGTTGTAGTTCCATCACCAGCTTCATCATTTGTCTTGCTAGCAACTTCCTTAACCATTTGAGCACCCATATTTTCAAACTTATCTTCAAGGTCGATTTCTTTTGCAACTGAAACACCATCTTTGGTAATTCTTGGAGCACCATAAGATTTGTCCATCACAACGTTTCTGCCCTTAGGACCCAACGTTACCTTAACAGTATCAGCTAAGATATTTACTCCTCTTATCATTGCTGATCTTGCTTCAGCGTCAAATTTAACAACTTTTGCCATTATACTTTCTCCTTTATCTTATGTTATTTACTTGAAATACCCATAATGTCTGATTCTTTCATTATGCTGTATTCCTTACCATCAATTTTGACTTCAGTTCCTGACCATTTGCCAAATAAAACTTTGTCTCCAACTTTAACATCCATTGGAATTTTTTTTCCATCTTCAGTTTTTGCACCACCACCAACAGCAACAACTTTTCCCTCTTGGGGCTTCTCTTGTGCAGTATCTGGTATGATTATTCCTCCAGCAGTCTTTTCGCTGCTATCTAAAACTTCTATTAAAACTCTGTCATGTAACGGTCTAAATTTCATATATTCTCCTATATAAATATGGAGTTCATATAGAGATTGGTAATACTATTTCAAGATATACTTGATATTTAGTTTATTAAAAAAGGTAGGAAATTGTGGATTTTTTGGGTTATAGATTATTTTGATGACTAAAAATTTAGACAAAGATGGTTTCTGCTCCATCGTTGATAATTATCAGCTTTTTTATATCGATTTATGGGGTGTTATTCATAATGGAATAAACCTTCACAAAGAGGCAATTAACGTTTTAAAAGAAATCACAAAAAAAGGCAAAGAATACATTCTGCTTACTAATGCTCCAAGACCTAATGATGTAGTTAAATCCTTTTTAGAAAAAATGGGCATGGAAAAAGAAATTAGAGATCATGTTTTTACATCTGGCCAAGCATCATTAAATTATCTTAAAAAAAATTTATCTGAGAAAAATTTTTTTCATGTTGGGCCTCCACGTGATTTTGATTTGTTTAATGACTTTGTTAAAATGAAGTCGGGCAACATTGATGAAGGAGAATATATCTTATGCACTGGATTGTTTGAAAAATTTGATAAAGATTTAAATTATTATAAAGAATTATTTGAGAAAAATTTAGATAAAGAAATGATTTGCACTAATCCAGACTTAATTGTGGACAGAGGAAACAAGAGAGAACTTTGCGCAGGTTCAGTTGCTATGGTTTTTGAAAAAATGGGGGGTAAAGTTGTATACTTTGGTAAACCTTACCCTGAAGTTTATAATTTATCCATTGATAATAAAGGTAAAAAAACTCTTTCAGTCGGTGATAATTTAAATACAGATATAAAAGGTGCAAACCTTCTCAATTACGACTCTCTAATCATTTCGAATGGTATACATAAAAAAGAAATTGAAAATAAAGGAATTGAGGAGACAGCAAGATCCTACGAAACAATCTGTAATTATATTCAATCTGAATTAAAATGGTGAAGATGAAATTATATAATAGTTTTAATATTTCTAAAAAATATAAAAACTCGATTATCTTAATTGGTAATTTTGATGGACTTCACTTGGGGCATCAAAAATTATTTAAGCTCGCAAAAAAGTATAAAAAAAGATATTCATCGAAGATTGGTGTTTTAACTTTTGAGCCAATGCCAAAGATGTTTTTTAATCCACAATTAAAAAATTTCAGAATATCTAATTTAAATCAGAAAATTGAAAATTTAAGTAAGCTTAATGTTGATTTTGTCATAATTAAAAAATTTAATAATAAATTTTCAAAAACAAAATCAATTTCATTTATAAAAGAAACTCTAGGAAAAAGAATTAATCCAAAATTTATTTTTGTAAGTAATAATTTTAAGTTTGGGAATAAAAGAGAGGGAGATGTAAAACAATTGATAAAGTATGAAAAGTTATACAAATATAAGATAATTAAACCTCAACCTTTAATAGTTAAAAAAAAAATTATTTCATCTTCTCTGATAAGAAAATATTTGCAAAATGGAAAGCTTAAGGATGTGAACAAACTTTTAAAAAGAAACTGGTCCATTGATGGAAAGGTTCAAAAAGGTAAACAGCTAGGAAAAAAGATTGGTTTTCCAACAGCTAACATTGATATCAATGATTACGTTTTGGCTAAACCCGGTGTTTATGGTGTTAAAGCTAGAAAAATGAATGAATCAAATTATATTACCGGTATAGCAAATTTAGGATATCGACCCACATTTAATGGAAAGAAAATACTATTAGAGGTACATTTATTTAATTTTTCTGGAAATTTATATAATAAGTATTTAAGAGTTGAATTCTTAAAATTTATAAGAGAAGAAAAAAAATTCAAAAATGTAGAACAATTAAAGAAACAAATTAATATCGATCTTTTAATTGCAAAAAAAATGAAATGAGTAAAAGTCAAATAAATTTACCTAAAACAGCTTTTTCAATGAAGGCAAATTTACCGATAAGAGAGCCAGAAATATTGGAACTTTGGAAAAAAATTGACCTTTATAAAGAATTAAGAAACTCAAGAAAAGGAGAGGAAAAATTTGTTCTTCACGATGGTCCTCCATATGCAAATGGAAATATTCATATGGGGACTGCTTTGAATAAAATATTAAAGGATATTATTGTGAAATTTCATCAAATGGACGGTAAAGACTCTGTTTATGTGCCAGGTTGGGATTGTCATGGTTTACCTATTGAGTGGAAAATTGAAGAGCAATACAAAAAAAATAAAAAAAATAAAAATGATGTTCCAATTGTTGAATTCAGAAAAGAATGTCGATCATTTGCAGAAAAGTGGATAGAGGTTCATAAAGACCAGTTTAAAAGACTGGGTGTTGTTGGCGATTGGGAAAATTATTATTCAACAATGAGTTATGACGCAGAGGCACAAATTGTAAGAGAGTTAGGTAAATTTTTAAAAGAGGGAAGTCTTTATAGGGGATTTAAACCAGTCTTATGGTCAACAGTGGAAAAAACAGCCTTAGCTGATGCTGAAGTTGAATATCAAGATCATAAATCTGATACAATTTATGCTTGCTTTCCGGTAAAATCATCCAAAATTAAAGAGCTTAATGATTGTGATATTGTAATATGGACAACTACTCCTTGGACCATACCAGCTAATAAGGCTCTAGCTTACAACGAAAGCTTAGATTATTTGGTAATTCAAATTAGTGATGAGGGAAATTTTAAAAATAAAAAGATCATTGTTGCAGAAGCATTACTAGACTCGGTTTTAAAAAATTGTGAGTTAAAAGAATTTAAAAGTCTAAAAAAATTTAAAGGTAAAGATTTAAAGGATACTATCTGCAAGCATCCATTTGTTAATTTGGGTTATGACTACGATATTCCTATGTTAGAGGCCCGTTTCGTTACCACTGAGCAAGGAACAGGAATTGTTCATTGTGCACCAAGTCATGGACCTGATGATTTTAATCTTTGTTTAAATAACGGAATAAAAGCCATTGAGACAGTCGATGATGATGGAAAATATACAAAAAATGTTTCTTTGTTTGAAGGTCTACATATTTTCAAGGCCAATCCAATTGTTATTGAAAAATTAAAAGAACAAAATAAACTTCTTTCAAATGGTAAATTGGTCCATTCCTACCCTCATTCTTGGAGGTCAAAAGCACCTTTAGTTCATAGAGCAACACCACAATGGTTTATTTCTATGGAAAGTCATAAACTAAGAAGTAAAGCTTTAAAAGCAATTGATGATACAACTTTTTATCCAAGTAAAGGCAAAGAAAGATTAAAATCAATGATTGAGACAAGACCAGATTGGTGTGTGTCAAGACAGAGAGTTTGGGGTGTACCTCTTCCAATTTTCGTAAATAAAAAATCTAATGAAATTTTGATAGATGATGAAGTATTTGAAAATATTGCAAAAATTTATGAGAAAGAGGGTTCGGATTGTTGGTTTGAAGATGATCCTCAAAAATTTTTAAGCAATAAATATAAAGCAGAAGATTTCGAAAAGCTCAGCGACATCGTTGAAGTTTGGTTTGATAGTGGATCAACTCATTCTTTTGTTCTAGAGAAAAGAAAAGATCTAAAGTGGCCTGCATCAATGTATTTGGAAGGTTCGGATCAGCATAGAGGTTGGTTTCATTCTTCTTTATTAGAGTCGTGTGGAACAAGAGGCAGAGCACCTTTTGAGTCTATACTATCACATGGGTTTGTTGTAGATGGAAAGGGTCTTAAAATGTCAAAATCTCTAGGAAATGTAATTGCACCAGAGGATATTTTAAAAAAGTATGGTGCCGATATTTTAAGGATTTGGGTGGCAGCATCAAATTATGCAGAAGACTTAAGAATTGATTATTCAATATTAGATCAGCATTCGGAGTCTTATCGTAAAATAAGAAATACATTCAGATATTTACTAGGAAATATAAATGATAAATTTGAGGATGTTAATTTTGATGAAATTAATATCGAAAGCTTGCCAGAACTAGAAAGGTTTCTGTTAAATAAGATATATATATTGAATCAAAAATTTGAAACTTGTTTTAATAAATATGATTTTCATAATCTTTATAAAGAACTGTTAAGTTTTTGCACCGTAGACTTATCAGCATTTTATTTTGATATTAGAAAGGATACTTTATATTGTGATCCAATTAATTCTGAGAAAAGAAAGTCATGTGTTACTGTTTTAAATATTCTGCTGAAATCTTTGCTTAGATGGTTCGCTCCTATTTTATCTTTCACCACTGAAGAAATTTATCAGCTAATATCAAAGAACAGTAAAAGCATTCATTTAGAAAAATTTTTAAAATTTCCAGAAAAATTCAAAAATGATAAACTGGCAGAGAAATGGTCTCAATTAATGAAAATAAGAGATATATGCAACATAAGCATTGAAGAACAAAGAGCTAGTAAAGAAATTGGTTCAAGTCTAGAGGCAGATCTTAATATTCAACTTAATCAAAAATATAAGGATATAGTTGGAAGTATTGATTTATCAGAATTATGTATAGTTTCCAAAGCTAATGTTAATTTTGATAATCAATTAGACATTTTAGTTGAGACAAAAAAAGCGTCTGGAAACAAATGTTCTGTTTGTTGGAAAATAAGAAAAGATCCATGTGAGAGGCATCCTAAATGTCAAATAACATAAATAAAAATTTTCTGATAAACTTTTTAATAATCCTTAGTATCTTTTGTGTTGATAGATTTTCAAAAATTTATGTGATCAGTTTTCACGAGAAAAATTATGGTTCTGATTTATATAATTCAAAATTTCTAAATATAAGTTTAATATGGAATGAAGGCATAGCTTTTGGTTTATTTTCTTTTAGTGATAAATTTTTTTATCATATTTTGAGTTTTCTCATAGGAATAGTAATATTGATTATTTTTGTAATGCTTAATAGAAGTGAAGGATTAAAAAAATATTCTCTTTTAATGATATTAGGTGGGGCTTTAGGCAATTTTTATGATCGAATTATTTTTGAGGCTGTGCCAGATTTCATAGATTTTCATGTAGAAAATTTTCATTGGTTTATTTTTAATGTTTCAGATATATTTATTTGTTTAGGTGTTTTATCTATGATTATTTTAGAAATTATCTCTAACAAGGAAGAGTCTTTAAATGAAAAAAATTAGATCAATATTGTTTTTGGTAATAGTATTCTTTACTTTTCAAAGCTGTCAGACTGTCAAAGAAGGATTCACATCTCAAAAGAAAAAAAGTACAGATGAATTTTTAGTAGAAAAAAAATCTCCCTTAGTTATGCCACCAGATTTTAATGAGCTACCATTACCCAAAATATCTGAAAATATTGAAGAAAATGAGCCTGAAAATAATATTGAAAAATTGATATCAAATAACAATTCTTCAGAAAGTTCTGGAGTACAAGATAAGAATTTTGAAAATTCAATTATAGAAAAAATTAAACAAAATTGATGATTACTAATGGCATAATTTTCAAAAATTTTCTGATAAAAAAAAAATTTAAACAAGTATCTAAAGATTTAAATCTTATTCTCAAGAAAAAAAATCACGTTATTCAATCCTTAAGTGCCAATTACAAAAACAGTTTTGATATTAAAAAGTTGAATAAATATAAAAATTTTAAAAACTTTCGAGTGATAGGTATGGGAGGATCCTCTTTGGGTACTGAGGCTATATATGATTTTTTAAGGAAAAAAATAAAAAAAAATTTTTCTTTTATAAATGATTTAGATGTGAGCAATAAAAATAAAAAAAATAAAAATTGTTTAAATTTAGTTGTGTCTAAATCAGGAGAAACTTTAGAAACTATAGTTAACACCAATCTCATAATAAATAAACAAGATAAAAATTTAATTATAACAGAAAATAAAAATAACTATCTTTATAAATTAGCTCAAAGTTTAAAAGCTGAAGTGATACATCACAATAATTTTATTGGTGGAAGATATTCAGTTCTATCTGAAACAGGAATGTTACCTGCAGAGTTAATGGGATTAGACTCAAAAAAATTTAGACAATTAAATAGTTTAGTTAAAAACAAAAAATATTTAAACGCTTTAATTTCTAACGTTAGTTCAACTATTTTTTTTCTAAAAAAGAAAAAACATAATTCAGTTATAATAAATTATGACAAAAAATCTGAAAACTTATTTTTTTGGTATCAGCAACTAATAGCGGAAAGTTTAGGTAAAAAAAAAAAAGGTTTAATGCCTATCGTTTCCAATATGCCAAAAGATAATCATAGTGTAATGCAACTTTATTTGGATGGCTTTACAAATAATTTTTTTACATTTTTTTTCGTTCATGAGAAAGATTCACAAAAAATTGTAAACAAAGATATTCTAAGCTCAAAAAAATTTCTTAGAAATAAAAGATTATTAGATATGACATATGCTCAAAAAAGAGCTACCGAGAATGTTTTTAGAAGAAAGGGAATACCTTTTAGAAGTTTTGAAATATTAAAGAGAGATGAAAAAACTCTTGGTGAACTATTTAATTTTTTTATATTAGAAACAATTTTATTAGGTAACGCTATTAAAGTAAATCCATATGATCAACCAGCTGTGGAATTAATTAAAAAAGAGACTAAAAAAATTTTAGCTTAAATTGGCGAACAAAATCTTTGAAATACCATAGGTTTTTTCCTCTAAAATACGAAAATTTTTTGAATATTCCTCTTTTATGTTCTTGCTTCGGTGAGTAATTATTATTCCATTTTTGTTTAGTAAGTTTATTTTAAAAATCTTGTCAATTAATTCTGATATATTCTTATCCTTATATGGTGGATCTAAAAATATGATATCATAATTAATTTTTGTTAATTTTAGCCCGGTAAAAATATTTTGCTCTATTACCTCATATTTTTTATCTAATTTAAGATTTGATAAGTTTTTCTTTAGTATAGGCAGAACACCATTATAATTTTCGACAAAAGTGACGTATTTTGCTTCATTCGATAAACATTCAATTCCAAACGATCCAACGCCTGCGAACAAATCCAAAATCACTGAATTCTTAATTTCAACTTTAAACTTGTTGGAATGTTTAAGAATATTGAATATTGATTCTTTTGTCAGATCTTTAAGGGGTCTAGTTTTAATATCGTTGGGAGTTAATAGTTTTCTGCCTTTAAAATTTCCAGTTATAATCCTCATTTATTTATTACTTTATAACCAATATCCTTACGATAAAAACCACCAGTCCAATTTAATTTTTTTAAATATTTATTTATATTTTCCCTAGCTTTTAAGAATTCATCTGATAATGAAATAAAATTTAACACTCTTCCTCCAACGGAGAAAAACTTTCCTCCTTTTTCAATAGTTCCTGCATGGAATAAGAAATCTTGTGAATTTAGTTCAATTTTATTCAGATTTTTTATTTCAACATTTTTTTCGTATTTTTCTGGATAACCTTTTGAGCATAATACAACACACAAACTTTTTTTATTATTCCAATTTATTTTTATTTCTTTCAAATTTTGATTGCAACAAGCTAAAAATATCTCAAATAAATCTGTATTTAATTTCGGAAGAATTGTTTGACACTCTGGATCTCCCATTCTTACATTATATTCTATAAGGTAGGGTTCATTATCGATGATCATTAGTCCTGCATATAAGAAACCTCTATATTCTGCCCCAAGATCCTTTAATGCTCTTAAGGTTGGGTTTATAATTTTATTTAATATTTTTTTTTCTAATTGTTCTCCTATCAATCTAGAGGGAGAGTATGCACCCATGCCACCTGTATTTTTCCCTTTATCACCCTCCAAAACTCTTTTATGATCTTGAGCTGTTCCAAAGTTTTGAATTGAAATTCCATCACTTATTATAAAAAAACTCATTTCCTCACCTTTTAAGAATTCTTCAATTAAAACTTTATTCGTTTTACCAAATTTCCCTTCAAAAACTTCTTTAACTGCTTTAGAAGACTCTTCAACACTATCACAAATGTAAACTCCTTTTCCTGAGGCCAAATTATCAGCTTTGATAACTATAGGATGACTAGACTTCTTTAAAAAATTGTTGGCATCATCAATGTTATGGAATACTCCAAATTTTGCTGAAGGAATATTATATTCTTCGCAAATCTTTTTTGTAAAAATCTTGGAACCCTCAAGCTGAGATGCTAATTTATTTGGACCAAAAACTTTAATTTTAAATTTTTGCAAGTAATCTACTAAACCATCTACTAGTGGTTTTTCAGGTCCCACCACCACTAATTCAATTTTATTTTTTAAGATATAGTCTTTAAAGATTTCAAAATTATTTGTGTCTATATTAACATTGTCCGCTATTTTGGAAGTTCCAGCGTTTCCAGGGAAACAATAGATTTTATTTACTTTCTTTGAACGCTTGAGCAGTTCACATATTGCGTGTTCTCTGCCACCACTTCCTATTACACCTACGATCATGTATAAGTATATAAACTAAAAATGAGTAAAAAATTAGCAAAAATAAAATATTTACCAAATAATTTTCAAGTTATCGAACCGGGCGATCATGTTATCTGTGCAGTTTCTGGTAAATCTATAAGTCTAGAAAATTTAAATTATTGGAATGTTGATTTACAAGAGCCTTATTATTCATATGTTGAAGCAAATAAAAAAAGAGAAAAAATAGAAAAAAAATAATTTATTTCCACCGATTATGAGACCAAATCCAATGATTTGGTTTTTTTAATATCATATTTTCAAGTAATTTGTTTAGCTCGTTTGTAATCTCTTCAATTGATTTACTTTCCTCAAAATTAATGGGCTTATTAACAGTCATTCTAAACTTAATGCCATCAAATCTCTCAATAAAAATTGGCACAACTGGTATTCTGTATTTTTTTACTAATTGAGCAGGAATGGTTGTCGTGGAGGCTTTTTCATTAAAAAAATTTGAGTGTATTCCTTCAGAAACTCTTTGATCGATCATTAGTGCAGTCGAAAACCCATTTTTTATTAATTTAACAAGTTCTTTAGTTCCTCCAATTCCTTTTTTAATTTGAAATTTACAAATATGATCTCTTCTTATTTTCTCCATTATTTTATTTAAAAAAATATTATTTAATGGTCTATATATTGCAGCAACTTGGATACCCATTTTTTCTATTTGCATTGCCATCAATTCAAAATTACTAAAATGACCCGAGATAAATACTACTCTCTGTTTATTACGTTTGATATTTTCAAGAATTTCCCCACCATTTACAATGATGTTATTATTTAATTGATCGTGTCTAAATTTTTTAATAAATATATATTCTGCAAACACTCTTCCATAATTATTCCACATGGAAATATAAATTTCTTTTAATTCATTTTGATTAATATTTGGGAACGCCTTTTTAATATTAGAATAAATTAATTTCTTTGATCTAAAGATTGGTCCAATTATTTGAAAAATTTTACCACTTAAGTTAGATGCTAATTTAATCCCTAAAATTTTGAATATAAAGAAAAATATAATTACAAGAATGAATTGTAAAAAATATTTTATATTTCTCATATCAATTAAGAATTATATCTAAGAATTCACTTTCGTTTTGAATCTGAAGCACTGATTTAACAAATTTAATTTTATTAGTGTACTTATCATCTAACCTATAATAATCTTTTTCAGTTGTAATTATTTTGCAATTGATATTTTCAGCTTCTTTAATGATGTTGTTTATATCTTTATCTGAATAAGTATAATGATCTGGATATTCAATTTCTTTTAAAATATTTATATTATTTTTTTTTAACATAGATATGAAAGATTGATGATTTCCAATTCCAGAAAACACTAAGTAATTGTCTTTTTTAATAAAATCATTCAAATTAATAGGTGCGTAAGTTGTAACAAAAATCTTTGCTTTAGGATTTACTTTAAAAATTTGGTTTTTAATATTTTCTAAATTTTCCATATTACCATTTATGAAAATATTTTTATAATATTTTATGTTTTTAAAGTTTTCTCTCAAAGGTCCTGAAGGTATCGTGAAACCATTTCCAATCCAATTAACATCATTGAAACAAACAAAAATTATATCATAGTCTATAGAGTAATCTTGTAAACCATCATCAAAAATTGCAACTTTATATCCTTGATCAACAGCATCCATCAAAGAGTTTAGTCTTCTTTTTGATTTAAATAGTTTTCCCTTATTTTCCAATATTTTTTGTTCATCTATTTGGTTAGAATAATCTTTTTTTATAAAACATGACTCGATACTTTTTTGATTAAGCATTTCGTGTATTTTCAAACTCAAAGATGTTTTACCTGTGCCACCCACATAAATGTTGCCAACACATATTGTTTTAATTTTTTTTATTTTTTCTTTTTTTGCAATAGTTTTTTTTAGTAAATTTACGCCAATTAAAATCAGTGACAAAGGTGAAAGAAGATAAGGTAAAATTTTCGAGTTTTTATTATCCCAAAATTTGGGTTTATTAATTTTCATAATTTATTGATTTACTCAGTTTATTTAATGTATTTTTAAATATAACATTACCCAATTTTTGTATTTTTTTTACCTTTTCCATCTTTTTTCTAAAAATTACTTCGTTAGAAAATTGTAAAGGACTTCTTATTTCTTTGGATATGCTTAAGGATTTAAGGAATGCATATACCTCTCTAAAATTACTAATATTCGGGCCGTGAAGTATTTTTGCACCATAACGTGCTGGTTCTATTGGGTTTTGACCACCTTTATTAGTTATAGATCCTCCCAAAAATACTGTAGTCGCTATTTTATAAAATCTTTTAGATTCACCAAAAGTATCAACAATATAAATATCTGTATCTTTTAAATTTCTTAATTTTGCACTGTGATAGGAGGTTTTCAAATTAAGTTTTCTTAATTCATGGTTGATTTCATCAACCCGATGAACATGTCTTGGGATGATTATTGTAATTAAGTTTTTATATTTCTTTTTTAATAAAATATGAGTTCGTGCTGCAAATATCTCCTCGTCTGCGTGGGTGCTTGCAGCAATACATATTTTGTATTTTTTAAATTTATTTTTAATTTCATTATCAAATTTTTTATTGACAGTTTTTTTATCCTCAAAAAATTTTAAATTTCCAATATAATTAATGTTTTTCACTCCTAATTTTTTAAGATAACTTATCGTTTCTTTGTTTTGGGGATAAGCAAAATTTATCTGATTAAAAATTTTTAATGAAAATCTTTTTAATTTCATCCATCTTTCAAAAGTTTTTTTTGTTATTCTTGCATTTAGAAGAATTAAAGGAATACTCCTTTTTTTAAGTGATCTATAAATACTTGGCCAAATTTCAGACTCTAAAAAAATTGATGAATTTGGTCTCCAATAATTAAGAAAAAAATTAGAAAAAAAAATATGATCTATTGGAAAAAATTGATGGACTACTTTTTTAAATTTATATTTTTGAAGAATTTTTGATGAACTTAATGTACTTGATGTCACGAGAATTTGGTCAAAAGAATCATCTTTATCATATTTATTAAGAATGGGTAAAACACTCATTAGTTCACCTACACTCGATCCATGAATCCACAATAATTTTCCAGAGCATCTTTTTTTCGAAAAAATACAAAATTTTTCTCTAAACCTTAATATATCCTCCTTGCCTTTAAAGATTCTTATTAAGATTATTATTGGTGAAAATAAAATTATTAAAGTTATTAATAATTGATAAATTAAAAACATATTTATTTTTGTATTTGTTTTTCATAAAAGTTTTTATAAAGGTCAGAATTTTTCAACAATTCCTCATGGCTACCACTTGCAACCATATTCCCTGAATCAATTACGTAAATATTGCTTGAGTTCAATATTGTTGATAATCGGTGAGCAATAACAATGGTAGTTTTATTTTTAGTCAAAATAGATAATGCATCTTGAATTTTTGACTCTGTCTCGCTGTCAAGAGCTGATGTTGCTTCGTCTAGGAGAATAATCGAACTTTTTTTCATCATTGCTCTGGCAATTGAAATTCTTTGCTTTTCTCCCCCTGATAATCTAACTCCATTTTCACCAATTAAAGTGTCATATTTTTTTGGAAGCAATTCTATAAATTCATCACAATAAGAAAGCTTAGCAGCTTTATAGATTTCCTCATCTGATGCATCTACATTAGCGTATTTGATATTGTTTTTAATTGTGTCGTCAAATAATGTTGTTTCTTGACTAACTAAAGATATATTATTTCTTAAGGACTCAATTTTTGTTTCGTATATAGATTGATTATCAATGGTGATATCACCAGAATTAATATCGTAGAATCTGGGAATTAAATTTAAAATTGTAGATTTTCCAGAACCACTATGCCCTACCAAAGAAGTCATTTTACCACCATTAAACTCTAAGTTAATTTCTTTAAGTACTTTACTTTGTTCATCAACATCATAAGAAAAGTTTACATTTTTAAAGTTAATTTTTGCCTCTTTTAGATTTAGAACTTTAGCCTCTTTCCCATCTTTAATTTTATTTTCATTATCAATGATTGGTAAAATTCTTGAAGCAGCAGATAAACCTTGATTCAAAATCATATTAAGTGTCGATAAAGACCTAACTGGTTGATATGCCAGCATCATCGCAGCTAAAAATGAAAAAAAATTATTTATATCGAGTTCATTTTGCATCATTAACTTACCTGAATAAAAAATTAAAACTGCTATCATTATTCCAGTGAGAGTTTCCATTATTGGAGACATTCGCACAAAAACCACTTGTATTTTTTTATTCTTATCTTTTAGTTGCTCTAAGTAACGATCAGCTCTTAAATTTTCATAACTTTCTTTTTGAAAAATTTTAATCAATTTATGGTTTTTAAATAATTCAACTAAATATGTAGTTAGAAAACCTGATTTTTCTTGAGCCTGAGTAGTTACTTTACCAAGTCTTTTTCCTAAAGTTTTTGCAGAAAAACCAGCTAAGGGTATCATAACAATTGATATCAAAGCCAATTTCCAATTTTGAGTGAACATAACAAACAACAAACCAATTAGTGTAAGCGAGTCTTTAAATAATGTTAATAAAGCATGGCTAAGTAAATTTGTTATATGTGTAACATCGTAGGTAAGGTTAGAAATAAAACTTCCAGAGTGTTTTTTATCTATGATTTGAGTATCAGCTTTAATAAGAGATTCTGTCATATCGTACTGCAATTTTTTTTTAACCTCCTCACCAACCCCAATCATTGTAGATTTTGCAAAATATAAAGAAAGTCCTTTTAAGGAAAAAGCAATGATTATCATAAAGGGAATTAGAAGAATTAGAGATTGATCCTTTTCTATAAACAATTTTTTAATAGCAGGATCTAACAGCCAAGCTATTGCTGAAGTACTACCAGCAACCAAAATAGAAAAAAAGCCAGATAAAAGAATTTTATCAAGGTATTTTCTTGAGTAATCCTTATAAAGTCTTTTGTAAATTTCTGTATTTTTCATTAAAATAGTTTTCCTACCAGGATAGTTGATAAAATAATCAGACCAAAATAATTATTACTTTTAAATATTCTGAGACATTTTTCTGCACTATCTGGTTTAAATGATCTAATTTGATAGCCAAATAAGTGAATTATTGGAAAAATTAATAATAAGAAATACATAAGATTAAATTTCAAAATATAACCTCCCAAGATAAAGCTAAGAATGAATAGTAAATAACATAGGAATAAAAATAACTTTGAATTTTTTTTAAATTTAATTGAAGTCGATTTTAATCCTATTATTTCATCATCTTTGATATCCTGATACCCATATATTGTGTCGTATCCGAGTGTCCAAAATATGGCTCCAAAATAAAATAATAAAGGTATTAAACTAATCTGTTCAGCATAAGATGTCCAGCCAAGCACTAGGCCATAGTTGAAAGTAATGCCTAAAAATAGTTGTGGCCAATATGTGTATCTTTTCATTAAAGGATAAGTAAATGCCAAAGGCATTGAGCCTAAGGCTAAAATGATTGTGAATAAATTAAAATTAAGTAAAACAATAAAAGCAATTAAACATAATACTAGTGCATAAATTGAGGCTAATTTCCAAGATACTTTTCCTGAAGCTAAAGGTCTATCTTTTGTTCTCTCAACTTTTTTGTCAAATTCTTTATCAAGTATATCATTAACAATGCATCCAGCTGATCTCATTAATATGGATCCTAAAAAAAATAGAGTTAAGTAAAAAAAATAATCATCCAACTTATTTTTAAAATCATAAGCCAGAGTTAGACCCCATGCACAAGGCCAAAATAACAACATGTAACCAATAGGTTTTTTTAGTCTAGTTATTTCGATAAAAATATTTAATTGGTTCATAAATTTTTACTTGTAAATAACAGGCGCAAGATTGATAATCAAATTGATTCGTATGAACATAGATTACACTGTAACAGCACTAATGTTCCCAGCCATTCCTTTATTGATGGGAGTTTATAGTAATAGATTTCACACTTTAAGTAATTTAGTCAGAAAATTACATGATGAGCATGTTTATGAAAAACATATTCCGCCTGAATGGAAAAAACAATTTCTCAATTTGAGCAATAGAATAACACTTCTAAGATGGACAATTTTGTTTGCAGCGTTCGGATTTTTATTCAATATGTTAACTGTTTTTGCGCTATATATGGATGAGCTTCTACTGGCAAGGATTATTTTTGGTTCATGTTGTCTTTCAATGATAATATCAATAATATTTTTTATTAGAGAAATACATATATCTACGAATGCTTTAAAACTTCATATGTCTGATATGGATGTAAACGTAGACTAGGGAATTATAACTGCAGGACCCATCAATAATCTTGCTTCTAAATCCTTATGAGCTTGTGCAGCATCTTGTAGAGAATACTTTTTTGAAACTTTAACTTTAAATTTATTTGTTAGTAAAGCATCAAATACTTTTTCTGCAGACTCAACAAGTTCTTCTCTTTTAACTGTGTAATGAGCTATTGAAGGTCTTGTAAAAAATAATCCTTTGGCATTAATATCTTTTTTAACATCGATTGTATCAACGTACCCCGACGCATTTCCAAAGGCTACCATCATACCTCTTATCTTTAGTGTTTCGATTGAACCTTTGAAAGTTTTAATACCAACGCCATCATAGACTACATCGATACCGTTTTTGCCAACAATTTTCTCTACTTCAGATACGAAATCTTTTTCTGAGTAATTTATTACATGGTGGCAGCCATTTCTTTTTGCAATTTCTTCTTTACTTTTTGAACCTACAGTTCCAATCACCTCTGCACCTAATGAATTTGCCCATTGGCATAAAATTTGACCAAGACCTCCTGCTGCAGCATGATATAAAATTTTATCACCCTTTTTTAAAGGATATGCTCTATGTATCAAATACTCTGCAGTAATTCCTTTTAATGTTATGCATGAGGCTACTTCATCAGAAACTCCATCTGGAACTATAACTAATTTTTCTTCAGGCATTATTTGCCTTTCTGAATAAGCACCGATAGGCATTGATGCATGAGTTACCCTATCCCCAATTTTAAAAAATTTTATGTCTGACCCGACTTCTTCAATTATTCCACAAGACTCAAGACCTATACCACTTGGTAATGGAATAGGATAAAGTCCAGTTCTATGATAAACATCTATATAATTTAAACCGATAGATAAATTTTTAATCAAGACTTCTTTTGGTCCTGGTTTTCCAATTTCTGTATCTTTGAATGTTAAAACTTCAGGTCCGCCAAATTTTTCTATTTTGATTGATTTCATTAATTATTTTACAAAATTACCACTATGATAATCTTGAACAGCTTGTAAGATCTCTGATTTAGTATTCATTACAAATGGTCCACCTCGTGCTATTTCTTCATTAATAGGTTTTCCTGAAATGACTAAAAATTTAGCATCAATTTTTGCAGATACATTTAAATTTTCACCTCGAGATAACAATACTAGAGTACTGTCTTTTACTTTAGTATGTTTTTTTTCACCAATTTCTATTTCACCGTTTATTAAATATATAAATGAATTGTGAGTAGATGGAATTTTAAAATCAAATTTTTTACCTTTGTTTAGTTCAACATCAAAATAAATAGGTTCAACATTATGGCCTTTTACAGGACCTTCTGCTTTTTCGAATTTACCGGCTATGACCTTGATTTTTTTGTCTATATCTTTATGAATTTTCATTTTATCAGAATCTATATAAATATATTCAGGTTTACTCATTTTCAGTTTTGCTGGCATATTAATCCATAATTGAAAACCATGTAATTTACCTTCTTTCATTGCAGGCATTTCCGAGTGAATTATCCCGCTTCCTGTTTTCATCCATTGAACATCTCCTGCCGACATTTTTCCTTCACCACCTGTACTATCTTTATGTTCAAAGTCACCCGCAAGCATGTATGTTACTGTTTCGATACCTCTATGAGGATGTGGAGGAAAACCAGCAATATAGTCTTCACTGTTTTCAGAGCCAAATTCATCTAACATTAAGAATGGATCAAAATAATTAGGTTCCACGCCGATGCTTCTTTTGAGTTTCACTCCTGCACCATCAGACGCATTAATTGGTTTTATAATTTTCTGAATTTCAATTGAACTCATAATTTTTTATTTATTGTTACCTTTTATAATAAAGAATAATCCACTTACCAGTAGAAATATTTGCACACTAGAAAATAATTTTGTAGTTATAAACCAATCAGAATGTGCCACTACGAGAATACTGGACATTAATAAAACTATATTAAGTCCAGCTAGTCTTGTTAATATATTCCCTAAAGGATTTTTTATAAAAGCTGATATTATAATAATAATTCCTGATAATAATTCTGATAAGGCTACAGCAGATGCCAAGATTGGGTGTAAATCATAATATTCTACAAGACCTTCTGGAGGAAGAGGAAATTTTCCAGATCCATAAATTATGAAAGCTATACCAAGAATAAATCTAAGCGAAAGTGAAGCTAATGCTTCAAAATTTTGTAGATAATTATCAATTTTTTTATCAAAATTGTTCATAAATATAATTCATTATTATTATAAATATTCTTAATTACAATCATGAAATTTATATTATTAAATTATATTTAATAGTTCTTTCAGATTTTTAATTACATGCTTTGGTTTAAAATCAAGCTTGTCAAAAATATTTTTATTTCTGTTTACCCAAATAGCATTGAAACCGTAATTTCCACCACCAGAAACGTCCCAGGTATTTGCACTTAAAAAGGCGACTTCATTTACTTTAATATTATATTTTTTAGTTGGCATTCCGTAAACTTTTGAATCTGGTTTATAAATCCCAACCTCCTCAATAGAAAATAAATCATCAAATAAATTCTCTAGTTTGTTGCTTCTCACTAATTTATTTAATAGATGTGGTGTTCCATTTGATAAGATAGCTAACTTGTAATTTTTTTCTTTCAAAATTTTTAAAGTTTCTGGCACTTCCTCAAAAGTAGATAGAGATTTGTAAAGATCTAATAATTCATCTTTCATTGAATGACTTATCTTAAAATTTTCCATGGATTTTTCCAAACTATCTTCAGTGATTTCCCAAAAATCTTTATGTCTTCCCATCAAACTTCTAAGCCAAGTGTATTCTAATTGAGTTGTTCTCCAGTAATTTGAAAATTTTTCCCATTTGTCTCCTATCTTATCTTTACATTTTTCAGCAGCGGAATTCACATCAAACAATGTCCCATAAGCATCAAAAATTATTGCTTTAATATTTTTCATAAATTAACCTACCATATATGAGCAATATTAGATTATTTTTTTCAAATTCAATAACGACTGGTATGACTAATATGTTGGATAAATCTCAATCTCATTATTTAAACAAAGTTATGAGAGTAAAAGAAAACGAGCTTTTTTCTTTGTTCAATAATAAAGGTGAGTGGGAAGCAAAGATTTTGAAAATTTCAAAAGGCTTAGTTGAATTTGAAATAATCAAGCAATTACGACAAAAAGAAAATATGAAAGATTTGTGGTTAGCATTCTCTCCAATTAAATCTAATTATCAAAATTTTATGATTCAAAAAGCAACTGAATTGGGGGTAACAAAATTTTTACCTATAATTTTTGATAGAACAATTGTTAGAAGTATAAATATTGAGAGATTAAAAAAGATTGCAATAGAAGCAAGCGAACAATCAAATCGTATTAACATTCCATCAATTGAACAAACTCAAAACCTCGAAAGTTTTTTAAATTCGAATTTAGTAAATTTGATATTTACAGATTTAAATTCGACCAATAAAAAAATTGATAAATCTAAATTAACAAGCAAACCAACTTGTATAATCGTTGGTCCGGAGGGAGATTTTTCAGAGTTAGAAAGAGAAAAGATTCTTACTTTTAAGGGAGTTCAAACAGTTAAAATTAATGAAAATATTTTAAGGTCTGAAACAGCTGTGATATCAGCAATTTCAATCGTAAATTATGCAATTAATTGATAAATTGTCGCGAAAACTAAAGTGTAATTTTTAAAAAAGAGCTTTATATAGCTATTTAATATGAAAAAAACTTTATTTATATTTACAAGCTTTTTTATAACAACAGTAGCTTTTGCAAATCAACCAACTGATTGGCAATTTGGTTTCCAAAAAGCTGCCTCAGAATCTATGAGAGATATTGTGTCTTTTCATAATAATTTATTATTACCAATTATCATTGCGATTAGTGTTTTTGTTTTATTTTTAATGCTTTATGCATGTGTAAGATTTAGAGCCTCAGCAAATCCCAATCCTTCAAAAAGAACACATAATGTTACTGTTGAAGTGCTGTGGACATTAATACCTTGTTTGATTTTAATTGTAATGGCAGTCCCATCATTTAAGATTTTGTATAAACAAGACTCAATTCCTAAAGCAGATTTAACAATTAAAGCAATTGGATATCAATGGTACTGGGGTTACGAATACCCAGATGAAAATTTATTATTTGATTCTTACATGATAGAAGAAAATGATTTAAAACCAGATCAACCTAGATTGCTTGCCGTGGATAATGAAGTTGTTGTTCCGGTTGGAAAAGTAGTAAAAGTACTAATCACTGCTAATGATGTTCTTCACGCATGGGCCCTACCGTCTTTCGGAGTTAAAAGAGATGCGGTGCCCGGTAGAATTAATGAAACTTGGTTTAAAGCAGAAAAAGTTGGCACTTATTATGGACAATGCTCTGAACTTTGTGGTATTAAACACGCCTTTATGCCAATAGCTGTAAAAGTTGTTAGTGAAGAGGAGTATCAAGAGTGGTTATCAGAGGCACGAGTAAAATTTGCAAAAGAAGAAATTAAAAATGATAAACTTAAATTAGCGAGTAAATAAATATGTACACACAAACATCTTCACACGACGATCATCATACACCAACTGGTTGGAAGCGTTGGGCTTATTCTACTAATCATAAAGATATAGGAACAATGTATTTAATTTTCGCAATTGTTGCAGGAGTTATTGGAACTGCATTTTCAGTTTTAATGAGAATGGAACTGATGCATCCAGGAGATGGTATTTTAGGCGGAAACTACCACTTATATAATGTTCTAGTGACTGGTCACGGATTAATCATGATTTTCTTTATGGTAATGCCTGCTATGATTGGTGGTTTTGGTAATTGGTTTGTTCCAATAATGATTGGTGCACCCGATATGGCATTTCCAAGAATGAATAACATTTCTTTCTGGTTGTTACCCGTGTCTTTAACATTATTAATTTTATCAATTTTTGTAGATGGCCCCCCAGGACAAACAGGTGTCGGTGGTGGATGGACTATTTATCCTCCATTATCATCAAAAGCAGGTCAACCAGGTCCAGCAATGGACTTAGCAATATTAAGTTTACATTTGGCAGGAGCTTCATCAATTTTGGGTGCTGTTAATTTTATAACTACAATTTTAAACATGAGAACACCAGGTATGACATTGCACAAGATGCCTTTGTTTGCTTGGTCAATTTTAGTTACGGCATTTTTATTACTTTTATCTTTACCAGTTTTAGCTGGAGCAATTACAATGTTGTTGACAGATAGAAATTTTGGAACAGCTTTTTTTGAAGCTCAAACTGGAGGTGATCCAGTATTGTTCCAACACTTATTTTGGTTTTTTGGTCATCCAGAGGTTTATATATTAATTCTTCCAGGTTTCGGAATGATAAGCCACATTGTATCAACATTTTCAAGAAAGCCTGTCTTTGGATATCTAGGTATGGCTTACGCAATGGTAGCTATTGGAATCGTTGGATTTGTTGTTTGGGCGCACCATATGTATACAGTTGGACTAAGTACCGATACTAAAGCTTACTTTTTAGCAGCAACAATGATTATTGCTGTTCCAACTGGAATAAAAATTTTTTCATGGATTGCTACAATGTGGGGTGGATCTATATCTTTTAAAACACCAATGGTTTGGGCACTAGGATTTATATTTATGTTTACAGTTGGTGGCGTGACAGGAGTAGTGTTAGCTAATGCAGGAGTAGATACAGCAATGCATGATACATATTATGTAGTTGCTCATTTTCACTATGTGCTTTCTCTAGGTGCTGTTTTTGCAATATTTGCAGGGTTTTATTATTGGTTCTCAAAAATGACTGGTTATGAATATTCTGAGTGGTTGGGACAATTACATTTTTGGTTAACTTTTGTTGGGGTAAACTTAATATTCTTTCCACAACATTTCCTAGGTTTGGCGGGCATGCCTAGAAGGTATGCAGATTATCCAGATGCATTTGCAGGATGGAACTATATATCATCTATAGGATCTTATGTAGCAGTAGCAGGACTAGTTGTTTTTTTTATCAACCTTATTTATGCATTTGCAAAAAAGAAAGCAGCAGCAAAAAATCCTTGGGGAGAAGGAGCTACAACTTTAGAGTGGACTGTGCCATCACCACCTAACTTTCATACTTTTGATGAACTTCCAAAGTTTGAGGATGATCAAGATACACAAAAATCACACGGGTAGTAAGATTATAAAAATTTGATGAGCAATATTAGGCTAAAAAAAAGAGGTTTAAGCCAAGAGGATTTACTTAATTTTTCAGAGCTATTTAAACTAATGAAGCCAAGAGTAATGTCTCTAGTTATTTTTACTTGTGCTGTGGGTCTATTAACAGCACCAAATCTTGTTTCAACTAAAGAGGCTGTAATTGGTATTTTGTTAGTTTCATTAGGTGCAGGTGCAGCGGGTGCATTAAATATGTGGTATGAGTCTGATCTCGATGCTCTAATGACAAGGACTTGTTTAAGGCCAATTCCGACTGGAAAAGTAAATAAGAATCAAGCTTTAATATTTGGCATTACCCTATCAATTGTTTCGGTAGTAGCCTTAGATTATTTTACAAATAGGATTTCAGCTGCAATATTACTTTTAACAATATTGTTCTATGTATTTGTTTATACAATCTGGCTTAAGAGAAGAACGCCCCAAAATATTGTTATTGGTGGGGCTGCAGGTGCATTTCCACCAGTTATAGGATGGACTATTTCTACAGGTTCGCTTTCGTTAGAACCCCTTACCTTTTTTCTTATAATTTTTTTTTGGACTCCTTCACACTTTTGGGCTTTGAGTTTGTATAAATCTGATGATTATAAAAAAGCTAAGTTACCGATGCTTCCATTAACTAATGGAGTTGAGTCAACTAAATTGAATATATTCATTTACTCTTTGTTAATGGTGCCTGTAATAATTTTCCCATTTTTAATAGATTTTGTTGGTTTAGCATTTTTAATACCATCATTGATGCTTACTTTTTACTATAATTATTTATGTTATCAGCTATTTAATTTCAAAAAAGATAGGTTTAATCCCAAAATAGCTAAAACTATATTTGGATATTCAATACTTTATTTATTTTTGATTTTCGTCCTATTTTTGATAGATAAAATTGTATGATAACACCCGATAAAAAAACAAAAAGAAAAAACATTATTACTGCATTAGCAATTATTGCTTTTATGATTTTTCTTTTCTTTTTTACTTTATATAACACAGGAGTATTTGACAGGGCTATATGATTGAGAAAAAAAAATTAACACCACTAGTTCTTGCTGGAATATTTGTTTTAATGTTGGGTCTTTCATATGCTTCAGTGCCCTTGTATGAAATTTTTTGTAAAGTGACAGGTTTTGGGGGAACTACTCAGGTTGCAAATAAAGCTCCAAAGATTGTTTTAGATAAAGTTGTTAGTGTGAGATTTGACACAAATGTGAACAATTTGCCTTGGGATTTTAAGGCTAAGTCTAATGTGATGGATGTAAAAGTTGGTCAAGTTAATAAAATTGAGTTTGAAGTAACAAATTATAGTAATGAGCCAACGGCTGGTGTAGCGAGTTTTAATGTTTCACCATCAAGTTTTGGAAAATACTATAGCAAATTAGGCTGTTTTTGTTTTGAAAAGCAAGAGTTGAAAGCTGGAGAAAAAGCTACGTATGTGATGACTTTTTATTTAGATCCTGAGATGGTTAATGATGCAACTGTTAAAAATCTTGAGGATGTAACAATGTCGTATACTTTTTTCTCGACAGATTACTATAAACAATCATAATTAATATATGTCAGGTGAAAAAAAACACGATTATCATTTAGTTGATCCAAGCCCTTGGCCAATTTACGTTTCATTTTCCTGTTTGGTCTTAGCTTTAGGTACAGTTTACTATATGCACTCTGATGTTTCATGGGGAATGTACTTGGGTTTTGCTCTTTTAATTTATGGTGCGTACATGTGGTTTAGAGATGTTGTTATAGAAGCAGAGCATCAAGGTCATCATACACCCGTTGTACAAATTCATCATCGTTATGGTATGACATTATTTATTGCCTCTGAGGTTATGTTTTTTGTTGCCTGGTTTTGGGCATACTTCGACATCAGTCTTTTTCCTAATGAATTTGTAGGAAATGTATGGCCACCAAAAGATATTAAAACTTTCGATCCGTGGGATATTCCATTAATCAATACTTTAGTATTACTTTTGTCAGGGACGACTGTAACCTGGTCCCATCACGCACTTTTAGAAGATGATAGAAAAGGTTTTATTCAAGGATTAGTTGCAACTGTTATTCTTGGAGTATGTTTTACTGCTCTGCAAGCTTATGAATACCATCACGCAACATTTAGCTTTTCTGATCATATATATGGTTCGGTATTTTATATGGCCACAGGGTTTCATGGTTTTCATGTTATTGTTGGAACAATTTTCTTAGCAGTATGTCTTTGGAGAGGCAAATTAGGTCACTTTAACAAAGATCATCACTTTGGTTTCGAAGCTGCTGCATGGTATTGGCATTTTGTTGATGTTGTATGGTTATTTTTGTTTGCAGCAATATATATCTGGGGAAGTTAGATTTATATCATTGAAGTATAAGTTTTTATTTTCTGTTTTTATAATTTTCTTTATTCTAGTTTTTATTGCTTTAGGTGTTTGGCAAATAATCCGTTTAAATTGGAAAAATAATCTTATTTTAGAAATTGAAAACTCACTCAAAAAACCCCCAGTTGAATTAACTCAATTTAATAAAGAAAATTTTTTAAGAATTAAAACATCTGGAATAATAAATTTCGAAAAACAAATTTATCTTTACAACCTAAATGATTCAGGCACCCCTGGTTTTGAGGTAATAAATCCAATTTTTATTGGTGAGGAAAATTTTTTAATCAATCGGGGCTGGATACCTTTTGAAAAAAAAGATACTCCAGAAATAAATATATTTGATCAAGACAACATAATAGGGACTTTGAGAATTCAGGGTAGAAAAAATATTTTTAAACCTGATAATGATGTAAATAAAAATTATTGGTTTAGTTTAGATAGGGCAGATATATTTACATTTACAGGTAAGAATTTTTCTAAATATATAATTTATCTTGATGGAAATTATCAATTTCCTAGACCGAAAAAAATTACTGCTAATATTTCTAATAATCACAAAAAGTACGCAATGACATGGTTTTCATTAGCGATTTCAATTCTTTTGCTATATCTATATTTTAGAAAAAAGAATTATTAAATGAATTATATTAGTACAAGAAATAATCAAAAAAACTATACTTTTAAAGATGTTTTCCTCAAAGGTTTGGCAGATGATGGGGGTCTATTTGTTCCTAAGTCAATCAAACCTTTTAAAGAGGAAGAATTAAATAATCTAAAAAACCTTAGTTACAATGATTTAGCAGCTGAAATAATTTATCCATTTATAGGAGATTTTATGTCTAAAGATGATCTAATCTCTTTGATTTCAAAATCATATTCAAATTTCAGATCTGACGATGTTGTTAAAATATCAGATCTAGGAGATTTAAAAGTATTAGAATTGTTTCATGGACCCACACTTGCTTTTAAAGATATCGCAATGCAACTAATAGGTAATTTTTATCAATATCATTTAGGCCGTGATCAAAAAAAAATTAATATAATTGTTGCAACTTCAGGTGATACGGGGGCTGCTGCCATTGACGCTTTAAAGGGAAAAAATAATTTAAATGTTTTTGTATTACACCCCAACAATAAAATTTCGCCAGTGCAAAGAAGACTAATGACAATACATGAAGAGAGTAATGTATTTAACATTGCGGTAGAGGGTAATTTTGACGATTGTCAAAATTTAGTAAAAGCAATGTTTAATGACGAAAAATTTTCTAAAGCAATTAATATGTCGGGTGTAAATTCAATTAATTGGGCAAGAATTATCGCTCAATCGGTGTATTATTTTTACGCTTACTTTAGACTTGGAAATGGTCAACCTTTGTCCTTTTCTGTTCCAACAGGAAACTTTGGTGATATTTATGCTGGCTATTTAGCAAAAAAACTAGGTCTTCCAATTGATAAACTAATCGTAGCTACAAATAAAAATGACATACTGCACAGAGCAATATCTGGTGGTGATTATAGTCAAAAAAAAGTTGAGGAAACAAATACTCCAAGTATGGATATACAAATAGCAAGTAACTTCGAAAGGCTTTTATACGATGTCAAAGATTGTAACTCAGAAGTTACAAAAGATGTAATGGCTGAAATTAAAAATAATACTTATAAAATTGATAAAATTGATTTAGATAAAATTAAAAAGAATTTTATATCTGAAATGCTTGATGAAAACGAAACTGTTGAAATGATAAAAACTATCAATGATGAACATCAGATGGTAGTGGATCCGCACACTGCAGTAGGGATTGGTGCTGTACGAAAATTAGGATTGGAAAAAAATTGTGTTGTATTATCAACTGCACACCCATGTAAATTTCCAAAGGCAATAGAGGATGCAATTTCAAAAACTGAAAATTTACCAGATAGTCTTAAATATGTTAATGACAGAAAAGAAAAATTTGAACTTCTTTTAAATGATATTGAAAAAGTTAAAAAATATGTAATTAATTCGATATGAAACTTAAAATAAAAGATCAACTGCCAGATACAGAGATTTTTCAACTTGTTGATGGAGAGCCTCAAAAAAGTAAATTAAGAGAAACTATTGGCAATGGTAAAGCTGTTTTGTTTGGTTTACCTGGGGCATTTACATCAACTTGCTCCAAACTTCACTTACCAGGTTTTGTAGCAAACGCAGACAAAATCAAAGCAAAAGGAATACAAAACATATTTTGTTTATCAGTAAATGATCCTTATGTGATGAATGGCTGGGGAGAGATTAATAATACTGGAGATAAAATTAAAATGTTATCTGATCCATATTTGTTATTTACAAAAGCAATTGGTGCTGAAGTTGATCGAAATGCGAAAGGAATGGGAATTAGATCAAATCGTTATTTAATGGTCATTGAAAATTTTACAGTTGAAAATATCCATGTTGAAAAAGAAACTAAAGAATGTGGTTTAACTTCAGCAGAAAACTTATTAAATAATTTGCTATAAGCAGTGCTCTTTCCAAGCGAGCGCTTTAATTATTAGCGGCTGACCTCGCAAGTAAATCTACCTCATTATTTAACTCATCAGTTGAATGTGCTTTTACCCAATTCCAATTAATTTCAAATTCATTATTTAATAGATCTAACTCTAACCAAAGTTCTTTATTCTTTACATCTTGTTTACTTGCTGTTTTCCATCCATTTTTTTTCCAGTTATGAATCCATTCTGTTATGCCAGATTTAACGTATTTAGAGTCTGTGAAAATTTGAACTTTACTACCTTTTGGAATTTTTTTAAGGGCCTGTATAGGCGCTAATAATTCCATCTGGTTGTTTGTAGCATTTTCTTTATTTCCTTTTATTTCTATTTTGTTTCCATTATTTAATATTATAGCTGCCCAACCACCTTTACCTGGATTTTCAATACATGAACCGTCAGTGTATATCTTAATCATTAATTTAAGTAATCTTTATAAGTTTTTAAATCATTGTGTATTAATAATTTTTGATAATATTCTCTAGGATCTTTGATCCTTATTAATGCTGTTTTAGGAGTATTTGTATAGTCATAAAGTCTAGTTAAAAAGTATCTCATTGCAGCACCACGACATAGAGTATTTAGTGATTTTTTCTCTTTTTCAGAAATTTTTTTTATACTTTCGTAACCTTTTATTAAATTTTTGATTTTTCTTTTATTAATTTTAAATTTTGTTTTATTTTTATCAAAACATAAAGCATTTATACAAATAGCAATCTCATACATAAAATAATCATTGGCTGCAAAATAAAAATCAATTATTCCAGATAGTTTATTACCTTTAAAAAAAATATTATCTATAAAGAGGTCTCCATGAATAATACCATGAGGTAATTTTTTTGGCCATTTATCTTTAATATCTTGAAGATTATCTTTTAAAAACTTTTCTAAATTAATAAATTTTTTAGACTTAAATTTAATACTATTTAATAAAGGATTAAGATTTTTAATACCCATCGAGTTTTTCCTATAGAGCTTTAGCTTTTTTGTAGATAAGTGCATCTGCGCAACTGTTTTTCCAATATCAAAACAATTCTTAAAATTAAGTTTTTTTTTGTCTTTTCCATCAAGAAAAGATACAACACAGGCTGTTTTATTCTTAACTTTAATTAAATAATCTCCTCGATAATTTTTAAGAGGTTTAGGGCAATTAAAATTTAAATTACTTAATTGATCCATTAATTTCATAAAAAAAGGTATTTCTTTTTTCAAAACTCTTTTTTCAAAAATTGTAAGAATAAATTTTTTATTTTTTGATCTAAGTAAATAATTTGTATTTTCAATACCTTGTTTTATTCCTTTAAAACTTTGAAAATTTTCAAAATTAAATTTTCTGTTTATAGACTTTAAATTACTCCTATTAATCTTGGTATAGACAGCCATTTAATTTAATTTTTTAGGTACTTTGAAAACAACGTTTTCTTTAATTATTTCAACCTCGTCTATGGACACTGTAAATTTTTTTTTTAAATTTTCTATGAAATTTTCTACAAGAATTTCTGGTGCAGAGGCCCCGGAAGAAACCCCTACAGTTTTAGATTTTTCAATTAAATCATAAGGTATTTCACTTTGTGAGTGAATAAGATGAGCATTATTACAACCTGAATTTTTTGCAACCTCAACAAGTCTCACTGAATTTGAGGAATTTCTACTTCCAATTACAAAAAACACATCGCAATTTTTTGCAATATTTTTTACAGCCATCTGTCTATTTGTCGTTGCATAACATATATCTTCTTTATGCGGCTCTCTAATACCAGGAAATCTATCTTTTAAAATACTAATTATACTTCTTGTATCATCTACTGACAAAGTTGTTTGAGTTACATAAGCTAATTTTTTTTTTTCTTTAAATTCATATTTTTTTGCTTCATCTTCATCTTGAATAAGATCTATCGAACCTTCTGGTAATTGTCCCATTGTTCCCACAACTTCAGGATGATTCTGGTGTCCAATCAAAATTAAGTGATAACCTGATTTATGAAGATTCTCAGCTTCACGGTGGACTTTCGACACTAGTGGACAAGTAGCATCTACATATGTCATTTTGTAACTTTCAGCATCAGACGGAACTTTTTTTGGAACCCCGTGCGCAGAAAAAATTACAGGCCTAGTTTTATCTTTGATTTCTTCAAGCTCTTCAACAAATATAGCCCCTTTCTTTTTTAAATCATCAACAACAAATTTATTGTGAACAATTTCGTGTCGAACGTAAACTGGGACACCATATTTTTTTATGGCTTTTTCGACAATTTCAATTGCTCTCTCTACACCTGCACAAAATCCTCTTGGTGCAGATAGTAAAATTTTGATTTCTTTATTTTTCATTTTTTTCAATTAAATATTCGAGCAATATATGCGGAAAAGTTAAGGACGCCAAACCTATAAATATTAATTTTAAAATTGCACTGTCAAAATTGTAATTAATATTTAAAAAATAAAGACCCACTAAACAAAAAACACTAGTTAGTATAGTTAACGGGATAGCTTTTTTAATGAAAACAAAAAGTCCATTCCTTAAACTTTCTTGATCAAGTTCAGTCATTAATGAAATACTATGTCTTATAGAATGTAAAAAACAAAAATAAATTGTGAAGGCTACCAATGGAGAGAAATAGATATTTATTATTATAATTGAGAAATAATCAAAAAAGATTGTAAATTTTTTTAATTCAAATTTTTGGAAAAATAAATAAATACTAGAAAATGTACTTAACGCAATCCCAATTATCAAAAAATTATTATTTTCAATAATATTTAAACTTTGATAAAATGACTCATTATTAATTAATAGTAATTTGAATATAGCAACTGTCTCATTAAAATTAAAATACAGTGGTGCAATTATTACTAAAGAACCCTTTAGAAAAAATAAAAATTGATTTAAATAAGAATTATCAGCAATTAGAAATTGTGTATCTTCTTTACCAAAATGAAACGAAGCGACAATTAAAAAAGTAAGAAGTATTACTGTAGGTAAAAGTATCCAAAGAATTATTACTGTTAATGCAAGTAGAAAATAAGATATATAAAAAGTGACAATATTATTTATTTGAAAAATTTTAAGAAGTTTTTTTCCTTTTATATGATCTAAAGAGCCATGTGATACACCAATTATTAGAATTAATACTAAACAAACTAATGGAGAAATATTTAGATTATAAGTTTTTATAAAAGGTAGAGAAATGATATTACAAAATAAAAAAAAAATAAAAGAATGTTTAAAGTTAATTTTCTTAATCTGTATAGTCATTATCAATCAGTCAAATAAAGCTTTAATAAATATCAATTTTGGCATTTTAAAAATTATACTTAAATCATCTAAAAAATTACTTTTATTTGATAAAAATTTTATAACAGTCTTTGGTGAAGTCTTAAACATCCTAAAAAATACATCAGGCATCTTTTCAGGATTTTTTTTAAGAACACGTAGAAAAATTTCATCCAAAAATTGATATTTTTTATCTATTTCAAATTTTTTAACATTTGAAATATTATCAATATTTTCTCTAATATATTTACTGTGCTCTTGTATATTTAAAAAAGTATATCCAGTACTTAATCTTGTCATTCCACCGGCTGTTCCAATATTAATCTTATTTTTTTCATTTTTATTTAATGGAAAGAACAGAGGTATTGCTCCTTGTTCTTTATAGGTAATTTCATAATTTTTGATTTTCAAATTTTTTTTTATATAATTATTAATTTGATTTTCATAATCTTTTTGTGAATTGTCATTCATTTTTGATAACCAAGTTGTTTCTACTAAAGCTGTATTTCTTGTGTATGGTAATGTATAAAAAAAATGCACGCTTTGTCTTTGTTCACAATCAAAATCCATGAGGTTAAAAATTTTTTCGTCAAAAATATCATTGTCTGTTTTAATTTCTACACCACAAAAATGTTGCCAAAGATTTAGATGGTTTTTTTTTATATTTGGCACACTATTAAAAACTAAAGAATTTTGTTTGTTAATCTCTTCTATATTTTTAAAAAAGAAAATATTTTCATTTTTTTTAAGTTTGTTCTTAATTTTTTCATAAAATAAACCACTATCAACGCTTTGATATGAAAAATTTTTACATTCTAAATAATTTGTTTTACCTGGAACATTGACTGAAAAATTTTCCCAATTTTTTTTTACACAATCTTCAAAGTTATGAGGTGTTACTTTCCAAAAAGACCAAGTCTTATCTCGTTTATATTCCTTCCTAGGTTCAATAATTGCTAAAGTTTTATCTTTTAATTTTTCATGAATTTCTAACTCATAAGCAAGAGATAATCCTGCACAACCACCACCGATAATCACATAATCAAATTCTTTCATTTAAATTTATCTCCTCATTTATCAAAATGTGATTATGTTGAATTTGTTCTTCGTTTTTATTGATTAAATATAGACTAATTAAGTCAAAAATTGACAGAAAAGTCTCCAATACTTTTTCAATATTTGAGACATAAATCTTCCCTGATCTTTGGTAGTTCTCCAAGTTTTTTTTTTTTAAAATTTTATATCCTATTTTTCTATATACTCTTCTAGCAACCAATATAGAAAAACGGAAACTTATTGGTATACTTTTTATTGCGTAGAAAGAATCTTCATAAAAACGATTCGCAAGATTAACCGTTGAAGAGATTTTTTCAAAATTTTCCTCAATATAAAATCTATTATTTTTTGAATCTTCTAAGACATCTCTAGATATATTTGTTAATTGCATTGCTATTCCCAAATCAATAGCTGACTTAAGAGAATTTTTTTTTGTTACATTTAAAATTTTTGCCATCATTAAGCCAACAGTCCCTGCAACTCTATATGAATAAACTAATAAATCTTTTTTTGAATTTATTTCAACTTTATCTTTGATATCTGACCTAATACCAGCCAATAAATCTTGAACTATTTTTATGGATATGTTGAATTCCTCCATTATACCCCACATGTTCTTTATAATAGGGTTGTTAAATTTTTTTTGATTAAAGTCATTTTCAAACTCAGTAAATTTTTTTTCTTTGAACTCTATTTTGTCTTCATCATCCGCAATATTGTCTGCGACTCTACAGAAATCGTATAATACAGAACATTTTTTTAGTGTTTCCTTTGGTAAAAAAAAACCGGCCCAGCTAAATGACTTAGCATAAATAGACAAATAACTCTTATCAGACATTATAAAATTTTATCTAACACTTTAGCTGACGATAGTACGCCTGGTACACCAGCCCCCGGATGTGTTCCAGCTCCAACAAAATAAAGTCCATCGTATATTTCTGATTTATTATGAAATCTAAAATAAGCAGATTGTGTAAATTTTGGTTGAATTGAAAAGCCAGATCCATACTTTGTGTTTAGATCTTTCTCAAAATAGTCTGGCGTCAAATAAAAATCTTCGACAATATTTTCTCTTAAGTTTGGCATAAGATCCTTTTCCATTTTTTCAATTACCAAATTTTTCATTCTTTCTCCTTGAATAGACCAATTAATTTTAGACTGATTATTTGGAACTGGAACTAAAACATAAAAACAATCTTGTCCAGCAGGAGCCATAGTTTTGTCTGTAGCAGAGGGCCTATGAAGATAATAACTTATATCATCATTTAATTTTTTATTCTCAAATATGTCATCGAGGTGTTCTTTATATTTATTTCCAAATTTTATTGTATGATGTTCTACGTTTAGGTAAGTTTTTTTTGTTCCAAAATAATAAACAAATAATCCCATAGAGTATTCCATCCTCCCCCTTTTCCATTTGAACATCATTGAATTTTTTGAGTTTCCATTAAGCATCTTTTCGTAAACTGCGGGTGGATCAGCATTACAAATAACATTATCAGCCAAAATATCACTATCGTCATCGAGCTTAACTCCAGTTATTTTATTTGCACTTGAAATAATTTTTTTTACTTCATGGCCCTTAATAATTTTAATACCAACTTCATTCATAAGTTTTTCAAGACCTTTGATAATGTTGCCTGTTCCACCGATAGAGTAATGAATTCCCCATTTTTTTTCTAAATATAAGATTAGTCCATAAATAGAAGTAGTTGTGAAAGGATTTCCCCCAACTAAAAGAGGATGCATGCTCAACATTCTTCTTAGTTTTTCATTTTTTATAAAAGATGAAACTAATGAATAAACTGATTTATAACTTTTAAGTTTTAGAAGTGAAGGGAGTTGCTGCATCATAAAAAAAGGTTTATCAAAAGGAACATCTGCAAGTTCCAAAAAACCCTTGTCAAAAATTTTTTTTGTAAAACTTACTAATTTTTCATAGCCTTCAACATCATCTTTACTAATTTCTGCAATTTGATTCTTCATTTCAGTTTCATTACCTGAGTAATTAAATTTTGAGTTATCTTCAAAAATAAATTGATACCAAATTTTAAGAGGAGAAAGTTCTATGTAATTTTTTGAGTCTTTTTTAAATAATTTGAATAATTCATCAATTAAATATGGTGCAGTAATAACGGTAGGTCCACCATCGTAAGTAAAACCATTTTTTTTAAAAACTCTTGCTCTACCGCCAAGATCAGGATGTTTTTCGATTAATGTTACTTGATGACCCTTAGCTTTTAATCTTAGAGCTGCAGCAATACCGCCAAATCCCGAGCCTACCACAATAGAATTCATCTTAATAATCTATAGTTTTTTTTAAAAATTGTAAGAAAATTATGAATTAATTTTTTTTAATTCTTCTTTAGTCTCTTCTAAATTTTTTTGAAACAAGTTATCTAATTTAGACTTATCAACGGATGTGGTAATAATTTTTTTAACAGAATCTACTGCGATTTTTACCGATGCATCCTTTATTTCTTTAATCGCTGCCTCTTTCATTTGAACTATTTTGTTTTCAGCAGATGCTTTTTTAATTTCTGAAGACTTATGAAATTTATCATTAAGATCTATTATTAATCTATCGCTATCTTTTTTAGCCTGTTCCAAAATTTCATTTCTTACAGATTGTGCAGTATCAAGTTTACTCTGAGCATTGTTTAATAAATCTTTCGCTTCTTTTCGAAGTTTTTCACTCTCATCAATTTCATTTTTTATGTCAGTAATGAGTTTATTCAATATTTCATTTATTTTTTGTGGCACTTTTAAATAAACTAACCCACCAAAAAAAATAAAAAATGAAACTGCCACCCAGAATGTTGAATCAATTACCATAGTATTTGCCTCCATTTTTCCTGTATAAATCATCAACTATAGCTGAAATACTACTGTTGTTAATTTCAGTGCCTATCAAATTTTTAAGTATCTCTGAGGATGTTTCAATTGCGATCTTATTTATTTTTTCAGGAGCACTTTTCCTAAGCTGTTCAATCTCAGTTTCAGCTTTTTTGATTTCCTCGTCAATTTGTTTTTCTAAACTATCCTTTTTAATATTAATATTTTTAAGTGTTTTTTCTCTGGTCTCATTAAAAAGATTTTTTGACTCTAGTTTACTTTTTAAGATTATATCATCGTATTCTTTAAGCTTTAATTCACTATCTTTCCTCTGCTTATCTGCAGCCTCAATGTTTTCTTGTATTTGTGATTTCCTTAATTCTAAGTTTGCACTAATTTTTGGTAGTATAAGCTTAGATAAAACAATATACAAAGTACCAAAAACTAATGTAAGCCAAAAAATTTGAGAAACCCAAAATTCAGGATCTAATTGAGGCATACCACCACTTTCAGCTGCAAAAACCTCTTTTGAAAAAAAGAGGTATAAAAATATTAACTGAAAAAAATATTTTTTAACCATCAAATTTAAAACGCAAATAGAATGATTAATGCAACCACCAAACCAAACAACCCAGTTGCTTCTGCGAGAGCAAATCCTAAAAGCAAATTAGGAAATTGTTTTTGTGCTGCAGAAGGGTTTCTCATTGCCCCTGAAAGATAATTCCCAAAAATTATCCCAATTCCGACACCAGCACCAGCTAAAGCGATTGCTGCTAAACCTGCCCCGATCATTTTTGCTGCTTCTAATTCCATTATATCCTCCTTTGTTAGTTAATGGTGTAAATTTAATGCATCATTTAAATAAATGCATGTTAAAATTGCAAAAACATAAGCTTGAAGAAAAGCAACTAAGATCTCCAAACCAGTTAATGCAACAGAAAATGTTAAAGGAAGCCATCCTCCAACTATCCCAAGGCTTATAACAAAGCCCCCGAAAACTTTCATCATTGTATGACCTGCCATCATGTTAGCAAAAAGTCTTACCGATAAACTAATAGGTCTACTTAGATATGAGATTATCTCTATAACAACTATCAAAGGCAATAAAACAATAGGAACTCCGCTTGGTACAAAAAGTTTTAAATAACCAAATCCATGTTTTATAAAACCAATAATTGTTACACCAATGAATATGAATGCAGCCAAAACAAATGTTACTATTATATGACTAGTGACTGTGAAGGTATAAGGTATCATACCGAACATGTTGCAAAAGAGAACAAACATAAATAATGAAAATATAAATGCAAAATAAGGTTTTGCTTTAGATCCTGCTGTATCACTGATCATTTTAGATACAAATGTGTAGCTTAATTCTGCTAAAAGTTGAATCTTATTAGGTAACAAAGAATTTTTTTTAGCTCCTAAATTGAAGATCACGAGAATCGCAAGAGAACTCACTACCATAAACAAACTTGCATTTGTGAATGAGATGTCAAATGTTCCGATTTTTATTTCTGGCCCAATTCTGTAAACTTCGAATTGAGTCATTGGATTTGCTGCCATAAGTCTTATATCTATTTTTGCATATTTTTGGCAGATCTAATCACATTCGTAATACCTGCGATTACACCTACAAAAAAAAAAATTAAAATTAACCATGGTTTAGTACCAAAGGTATTGTCTAAAATAAACCCAATAATTGTCCCTACGGCAACTGCAGATACTAATTCTGTACTTAGCTTAAAAGCTGAGCCAATAGGCGATGAACTTTGGTTTTTATTTCCATTATCTTTCTTTGAGAGCTTTTTTTTTGCAATTTCTAAGCGAGTTTTGAACTGATTTTTAGACATCTGATTATTTTAATCAAGCAACCATACTCTCTGCTTTTTGTAAATCAACTGCTACCAGCTGACTTATTCCTTTTTCAGGCATGGTTACACCGTATAATCTATTCATTTTTGACATTGTCAATGCATGGTGAGTAACGATGATAAACTTTGTATTTGTTATTTTTGTAAGCTCATCTAATAAATTACAAAATCTTGTGACATTGGCGTCATCTAAAGGAGCATCTACTTCATCTAGTACACAAATAGGAGAAGGATTAGTTAAAAAAACTGCAAAGATAAGTGATAGTGCAGTTAAAGCTTGTTCTCCACCCGATAATAGAGTTATTGATTGAAGTCTTTTTCCTGGTGGACTAACCAACATTTCTAAACCTGCTTCTAGAGGGTCCTCTGAGTCAACGAGTTCAAGTTTTGCATTACCACCATTAAATAGTTTTGTATAAACTTCATTAAATTTTCTATTAACTTTTTCAAAGGCTTCAACCAGCCTCTCTCTACCTTTTTGGTTGAGTTCATTAATACTGTCTTTTAATTTTACAATTGCTGTTACTAAATCTGCCCGGTCAGACTCCATTTTTTTAATTTCAGTTTCGTATTTATTAGTTTCTTCATCTGCTTTTAAATTAACGGACCCTAATTTCTCTCTCTCCTGTTTTTTTTTATCTAATAAATCTTCTTGATTGACAGCGTCAGGTAATTCTTCAACACCATTTAAATTTGAATTTTCTAAGATATTTTCCTCAGTCAAATTAAGCTCAGAGGTGATTCGATCAATTAGATCATTTTTTCTTTTTCTTAATCCTTCGACAGTTGCACCAGAACTTGCTTTTCTTTCTCTTATTTGAATAGATTGTTCTTGTATTTCATTCAGTTTCGTTCTGAGAGAGGCAATTTTTTCATCAGTATCATTTATAATTTTTTCATTTTCTTCTTTTTCTTCTTCTGAATTTCTTAAATTCTCTGAAATTTGTCCCTTTTTTTCAGCTTGTATTTTTGGTTGGTTATCAAGTATTTCCAATTGATTGGCTAGATTATTCTTTCTACCAGTTAATTCATTTACCATCTTTTCAGAATTCGAAAGTAAATTTTTCCAGCTTTCAATTTCTTTTTCAATTATTTTGATCCTCTCATTTCTTTTAATAGATTCTTTTTTGATATTTTGATTTTTACTATAGCTATCAGCATATTTATCAATAATTTTTTCAAGATCATTCAAACTATCTAATGCACTATCACTTTGATTTGAACTTATTAAAGTTTTAATTTTACCTATTTCATTAATTAAATTATTTTTTGAATTATCAAGATCCTCATTTGATTTTTTTTCTGTTTCAAAATATTTTGAATCAACTTCTATTAGGTCACTTTTTTCCTCTTTGAGTCTTTTCTCATTAGAATTAGCATCTATAATAATTCCATTTTCTCTTGAAACATCTTCATCAAGTGTTTTTAATGACTTTTTAATATTCTCAATCTCTTCTTGTGTCCTAGTATTTTCTTTATCCAAACTCTGAAGTTCTAGATTTAATCTTTGGATTTTAGACAGATTTTCAATATTTTTTTCTCTTAATGGAGTAACTTTTTCCGTTTCTAGTTTGACTAACGTTTCAAGTTCTGTGATTCTCTCATTGAATCCACTAACCTCACCTTCGGCTTCTTTGTTTATCTCATTTTCTATCGTTATTTCTTTATCAATTTCTATTAATTTCAGATAGTAAAGACCAGCTTCAATTTTTTTTATTTCATCTGTTATGTTTTTATATTTTGAAGCCTCCTCCGCTTGTTTTTGAAGATTTGCCAATTGTCTTTCTTGCTGTTTTCTTAATTCATCTGCTCTCTTAAGATTATTTTCAGCTGCACCCAATCTTAATTCAGCCTCATGTCGTCTTACATGTAGACCAGAAATACCGGCTGCCTCTTCGAGAATTGCTCTTCTATCAGTAGGTTTAGCCGTCACTAGGGCTCCAATTCTACCTTGACTAATCATCGATGGAGAATGAGCTCCAGTGGATAAATCAGCAAAAAACATTTGAGAATCCCTTGCTCTTACCTCTTTATCATTGATGTAAAATTTGGATCCTTTATCTTTTTCAATTTTTCTTCTAACATTGACCTCATTAACTTCTCGATATTGAATAGGTCCCTCGCCCGTATCATTTTTAACTGTTATAGAAACCTCAGCGATATTTTTAGATGGTTTATTTGAAGTACCAGAAAAAATTACATCCTCCATTCCTGATCCACGTAAACTTTTTGCAGATGTTTCGCCCATAACCCATCTAATGGACTCGACAATATTTGATTTTCCACAACCGTTAGGCCCAACTATACCAGTTAAACCATCTTCGATTAAGAAATTGGTTTTATCAGCAAAAGACTTAAACCCATTTAATTGGATTTTTTTAAACTCCATTAATTAGTTTATACCAGCTTTTCTAGATATTTTTTTAAATTTTTATAATTAAGAGTTTTCTCGAACTTTTTATCATTAATTATAATCGTAGGAGTGGAATTTACCTTAAATTTTTTAGTGCCTTCGATTCGATCATTTAAAACAAAATCTTCAATCTTTTTATCGCTTATGCACCTTTCAAAATCTAAGTTAAAATTTTTGTTTTCAACAAATTTTTTTAAGTTTTCATTAGCCTCCTCTATTGTTTTACCTTTAATCCAAGCCTGCTGATCAGAATATAAACTCATCATAACTTCTAAACTTTGATCTCGTTTGCACTGTGAAATTTTTGATGCATTAAGAGCAATAATATCTAAGGGAAAGTGCCTAAATTCTATTTTTACCAAACCAGTATCAATAAATTCTTTTTTAAGTAATGGGTAAATATTGTTATGAAAATCTGCACAAAAACTACAAGTCAAAGACTCGTAAGCAATAATTGTTATTTTGGCATCGTTTTGTCCAGAAACAATTCGATTATTTTCAGCATTTACCTTGAGAGAAAATCCAAAAATAATCAAAATTAATAATATAGCTTTTTTCATTTTTCTCTGAATACCTTCGTTAGTTCAATTAACGACTTTTTGATTTTTTCGTTTCTAACACTCTCAATTTTTTTATGGAATGTTTTTCTTGTCACAGCTTTTTTCTCTATTTTGTTATTGATTACCTGCTTTCGTTCCTCCTCAAAGGTATTAAATTTAATTCTTTCAATTACCGTATTTCCAAAAAAATTATTTACTCTATCCATGATTTCTTTCTTTGAATATTCTAAATCTATCTCATGACCTCTCTTTACGATAATTAGCAATGTGCTAACTCCAAATTTATTTGAATTTTTAAGTGATTTTGGGAAACAAACTTCAAAGAGACTTTCTCCTACCAAATATTTCCAATTATTAAGTATTTCAGAAAAAATATGGCCTCTTTTGTTAATAACTTTTTTTATATTTGTTGGTAAGCTGTCTTTAAAAGATCTTAAGCCTTGAATGGATCTTAATCTCTGCTTAGTATTATTTTTGAAATACATATGACAGAAAAGATCATAACAAAAAAAATTCTTAAATGGTATGATTTAAATAAAAGAAATTTACCATGGCGGAAAAAAACACCTTTATATAAAAAGCATTATTATACATTGGTAAGTGAGTTTATGTTACAACAAACACAAGTTGTGACTGTTATTCCTTTTTTTAATAGATTTATAAAAGAATTACCCACTCTTGCGCACCTCGCTAAAATTAAAGAAAATGAATTAATAAAATTATGGGAAGGTCTTGGATATTATTCAAGAGTAAGAAATTTACAAAAAACTGCTAAAATTATAATTAGTAAATATCATGGAAAAATTCCAAATAATTATGAGGATTTAATATCTTTACCTGGTATTGGCAACTACACTGCTAATGCAATCTTAGCTATTGCCTTTAATAAATCCTGTATTCCTTTAGATGGAAACATTGAGAGGGTTTTAAAAAGATATCTTTATTTAAAAAAAGATAAAGAAATTCAAAAAGGCAATCTAATAGAAAAAAAATCTATTTTTGGAATTTCATCAAGAGCAAGCGATTATGCACAAGCTTTAATGGAATTGGGAGCAATTATTTGCAAACCTAAAAATCCTGAATGTGCTGGGTGTCCAATCTCAAAAAATTGTAAGTCTTTTAATAAGAAAGATTTTGATTTAACTAAAATTTCAAAAAAGAATATAGAAAAATATTTTATTCTTAAAGTTTATAAAAAAAATCGAAAATATTTATTAATTAAAAACACAAAATTTAGTTTTCTTAAAAATTTAGCAATTTTTCCAATGGAAGAGCTGTCTAACCCAAAGAATTTTAATGAAAATCTTAATTTTAAAATGTCAAATATGAATATGAACATAAAAATTCAATATCTCAAAAATGCAAAAAGATTTCCTTCATCTTATTGGTTTGATAGAAGAAAATTAGATAATTATATGCTTCCAACATTCACTAAGAAAGTTGTTAAATATTTAGAAAAAAATTAATGAAAAAAGTAGCTATAATTGGTGCTGGAATTTCAGGGCTATTTATTGCCAATTTATTTAAGAGAAACAAAAAGTATCAAGTAGATATTTTTGAGAGAAATAGCTTTATCAATTTAAAAGAAGGTTACGGTATTCAATTATCTGTTAACAGCATCAAACTATTAAATAAAATTCAGTTTGATAAATTAGAAAACGGTGAAAAATTTAATCCAGATAAAATTAATTTTTACTCAGTTAAGAATTCTAATAAGATATGTGAATTAAATATATCAGATTTTAATACTGAGAATTGTAAATATACCACTCTTAAAAGATCATCACTTATTAATTTTTTAAAAAAGGATTTAGAAAAAGAAATAAAATTTGACCACACTGTTTCAAAGATAGAACAACAAGATCAAATCATTAAAATCTCTTTTGAAAATAATGAAATTTATGAATTTGATTATCTAATTATTTCAGATGGAGTCTTTTCAAAAAGTAAAAATCTGTTATCCAAAAAACAAATTGAACCAAAATTTAATGACACGTTAGCTATTAGAGGGATTATACCCAGTTCTTCAAACATGGCTGATGAAAAAAATATCTCATTGTTTTTAGGCTCAAATTTTCATTATGTTATTTATCCGGTATCTCCCAATGGTGATTTAAACTTTATAGCTGTAATGAAATTCAAACTTTCAAGGGATGAGCAAAAAGACTTTTCGTTGTTTCAAAATGATAATTTTACCAGAAAGATTTTAGAAAAAGTTCCGTACTTAAATAAGAAATTCTTGGACAGTATTAATGATTTAAAGATATACCCAGTATTTGTAAGTCATGATTTTTTTGAGGTTAATAATAATAATATTCACTTAATAGGAGATGCTTTTTTTGCTTTTTCACCATCATTTGCCCAAGGTGCATCGCAATCAATAGAGGGCGCATATGAATTATTTGAGAATATAGAGAATAATACTGAGAGTAATTTTTTTAGAAATAGAGTTGATAAAATAAAGATTGTAAATAATCGCTCAAAATTTAATCAATTTGCTTTTCATTTATCTAATCCTTTAACAACATTATTAAGAAATATTTTTTTGAAAAGATTGGTAAAAAATAAAATGTTTTTAGAGGGCTATCTTGGGAAAATATATAGAAACTAACTATTAGAAATCAACCTTTGTCTTAAATGATCGATAGGAACTGCATTTCCATTCAAGTTATAATGCCAATAGGTCCATCCATTACAGCTTTCAGCACCTAAGATTGTAGCTGCTACCTTATGAATTGAGCCTTCAGCTTGAGCATGTTTGATACTGCCATCAGCCATAATTTTTGCACTGATTTTCTTTTTATTATCGAAAATAGTGGTGCCTGGTTTAATTATTCCTAATTCAACTAAAGAGCCAAATGGTATTCTTGGTTTAGATCTACCGTTCTGTAAAGTATCTAAATAGTCATCTTCTATAGGTTTAGTTTCCCTTAATCTTTTCTCAGCAGCTTTAAAATAAGTTTTTTCTTTTTCAATTCCGTAATAATTTCTTCCTAATTTTTTTGCAACAGATGCTGTTGTTCCTGACCCTAAAAAAGGATCTAAAATTAAATCATCTTTGTTTGAAGTTGCTAGCAAAATTCTGTGAAGTAGAGCCTCAGGTTTCTGTGTAGAATGCACTTTTTTACCGTTCTTTTTTAATCTTTCAGAACCATTACAAATTGGTAATTCCCAATTAGACCTCATTTGAAGATCATCATTTAAACATTTTAAAGATTGATAGTTAAAAGTATATTTTGATTTTTCAGATTTTGAAGCCCAAATTAAAGTTTCATGAGCATTTGTAAAACGTGTCCCTCTAAAATTTGGCATAGGATTTTTTTTATTCCAAATGACATCATTTAAAATCCAAAAACCTAAATTTTGTATTACCGTACCAACTCGGAAGATATTGTGATAACTACCAATTACCCAAATAGCTCCATTCTTTTTCAAAATCCTTTTGGACTCAGTCAACCACAAATAAGTAAAGTCATCATACTTTTTAAAATTTTTAAATTGATCCCATTTATCATTTACTGCATTAACTTTTGTTCTATCAGGTCTTGTAAGTTCATTTTTTAATTGTAAGTTATAGGGCGGATCTGCAAAAATTAAATCAAAAGTCTCATCTGGAATTTTCTTTAATTCCTTCAGGCTATCACTATTAATTAATTTATTTTTGAAAATCGAGTTCATTTGTAAAAATAAATTAGACTCGAAAAATTTTCTTGGGTCAACCTATGATTGAATAACGAAGACTCAATTTGTGTATTTAATTTTAGAAATATCTATATCTAGTGTTTATTACTTTGAGGTATTTAATTTACTTAAAGGTGAAAAAGTCTTTCTGTGGTGAACTGTGGCTCCAAACTTTTTGATAGCTCTTAAATGTTTTTTGGTACTATACCCATAATTTTGACCCCATGAGTAACTTTTATATCTAATACCTAACTTTGAAATAAAATTATCACGAGCTACCTTTGCAATAATTGATGCAGCGGAAATTGACGGTATTTTTTGATCTCCCTTTATTACAGATTTAAGTTTGTAGTTTTCTATTTTTGGTAATTTATTTCCATCAATTAAAATCATTGAAGGTTTTTTTTTCAATTTAAGGATTGCTCTTTTCATTGCCATCAAACTAGCCTGTAAGATATTTTTTTTTTCGATCTCACTGATCGATGCTTTTGCTATGGCCCATGTAGAATTTTTTTTGATATACTGAGCTAAAATTTCTCTCCTTTTTTTTGACAACTTCTTAGAGTCTTTTAATAGTTTTTTGTTTATCGAGTGATTTAAAATTACAGCCGCTGCATATACAGGTCCCACTAAACTTCCACGTCCAACCTCGTCAACTCCAGCAATTAATTTCATTAAAAATTTACATTTAGATCTTGAATTTTTTGCTTAATCTTTTTTAAATCTTCCCAAGAATATTTCTTATACTCTGGGAATCTAATTAAATATGATGGACTGTAACTAATCATTAAGGGGACTGTTTTACTTCCTATAATCATTTCTTTCCATTTCCCTCTTTCATCTGAAATTCTACTCTTTAACCCAGTGACAGCCTCCATAGCAGTTCCACCCATTAGAATTAAAATTTGTGGATTAATTATTGAAATATGTTCTCTCAAAAATTTAGAATATCTTTTTATGTCACTAGTATTAGGTTTTCTTTCATCAGTTGTCTTATAATTTATTGAATAAGTTAAATAAATATTATCCATTGATACATTGATAGCTAAGAGCATCTTTTCTAAAAGTTTTCCTACATCACCTTGAAAAAGTAACCCAGACTCATCTTCTTCTTTACCAGGTGCATCGCCAATTAACATTATTGCACTGTTGATATTTCCACTACCAAATAAAAGATTTTTTGAAGCTCTTTTTAGATTACAATTCTCAATTGTATTTATTAGATTTTTAAGATCAGATAGTTTTTGTTTTTTTTGCGAGTTTGAGTTAATCAGATTACTTTCTAAATCTTTATATCTATTTTGTGGCTCATTATTGAAAATAAAATCTGTCTCAAATGTTTTAATGAAATCTTGTGTAAATTTAGTGTTTTGATTTAGGGGTTTTTTAGACATAGAATAAGCTAATGTGTTTAAAAAAAGTTTTAACGGTAACAATATTCATACTATTCTATCAGAATCATCTATATTCTAAAAGCAATAGTTTCAATAATTTCAATCCAAAAAATTTATCGAATTATTTTTCTGGGATAGTTGCTTTCGAAAATAAAAAAAATTCTGATGCATTAAATTTTTATAATTCATCAAAAATATTGATTAATCAGCATGATCCATATCTAAAAAGATATGTAACAAGTTTAGTATTAGAAAATAAAGTTTCTCAAGCGATCAATTTTATTAGGTTAAATAAAGAAAATGAAAATACAAAATTTTTTGATGCATATTTGCTATTAATTATCGATAGTTTAAAACGTGATAATTTTGATGATGCTTACGAACAGCTTAATAGAGTAGCAGATTTTTTTAGTGAAGAAAAATTAAAGTTAGCAATTCTTAATATTTTAAAAGAATACATTTATGTTTTTAAAGAAAAAAAATACTTTGAAAACAGAACAAGTTACGGAAATTTATCGAAAATTTCAGACGCTTTTCAAAAATGCTATTTAGATGATAGAAATACTGAAAACTATTTCTTGAAAGTAATTAATGAAAGTGATTCTGATTACTCAAGATACGTGTTTTTTTATGTCAGTTATTTAATTGAAAAAGAGAGATTTTCTAATATTAGTAATATTTTATTAGAATATGATTATATTAATTCTAAATTATTAATATCCCAATCTAAAAACTGGGTGGAGGATAGAAAATATGAAAAATTTGTGAACATATTTTCATGCAAAAATCACAATCATGTAATTAGTGAATTTTTATTTTTGGTTTCTAATCTTTATTCATCCCAAGATGATTTTGAAAAATCTAATTTTTACTTATACCTCTCAAATTATTTAAATCCAAAGTTTATATATAATTTATCTTTAGTAGCTGAGAATTATTACTTTAATGAAGACTTTCTTAAAGCCAAAAAAATTTTAAAAGGATTTGATAAAGAGGACAAAATTTATTATTGGTTTCGTATTAAAAAAGAGGCACAAATTATAGCCGAGGAAAATAATAACAAAAAAAAATCAGTTGCCTTTATAACATCTGAATTCAATAAAATTAAAAAACATAATCACAAGATGATTTTTGATGTAGCTAACTTTTATAAAAGTTCTAAAGATTATGAGAATGCAATAAAGTATTATTCAAAATTAATTGAAGATCTAGCCGATAATAAAATAATTAAGGCTGATGTACTTTACAGAAGGGGTGGAAGCTATGAGAGAATTGGTGAATATGAAAAATCAGATAAAGATTTGTTAATGTCTTTAAGTATAGATCCAAATGATGCCTATGTTTTAAATTATTTAGCATATTCATGGCTTGAGAGAGATTATAAAATAGATGAGGCATTAGATATGCTTAAAATAGCCTATGAGTTAGAAAGTAATGATCCATATATAATTGATTCAATTGGTTGGGCTTATTATTTAATAGAGGATTATTCTAAAGCTGAAAAATTTTTGCGAAGGGCTGTAGAGTTGATGCCCGAAGATCCAATAGTAAATGATCACTATGGTGATATCTTATGGAAATTAGACCAAAAAATACAAGCAAGATATTTTTGGAAAAATGTACTTAAAATGAAAAAAGCAGAGAAAGATATGAAAGATAAGATTAATCTTAAATTAATAAGAGGCATAAAAAAATCTTAATTAATGCAATTTAAGAAGATCAAGTCATATGCTAAAATTAATCTAGCACTAAATGTTTTAGGTAAATCGTCAAAGCTACATAAAATAGAAAGCCTGGTCGCTTTCATAAATATATATGATCTTATACTGATAAAAAGGATTAATAAAAAAAATCATATTGTAAAATTTAGAGGAAAATTTTCAAAAAATATCAACTCAAACAATAGTGTCACTAAATTATTAAGAATACTTGATAAAAAAAAATTACTTCGAGCAAAATTTCATATCGAGATAGTCAAGCATGTACCACAACAGTCTGGGTTAGGAGGGGGTTCAATGAATGCTGCTAGTATTCTTAATTATTTTATCAAGGAAAAAATATTCTCTTTAGATAAAGAAAAAATTCTTTCAATAGCTAGATATTTAGGATCAGATGTTATTTTAGGATTAACAAATGATTATCAAGTATTAACTTCTAAAAACCAGACTAAAAAATTCAAAAATTGTAAAAAATTATATACATTAGTTGTTAAACCTAATTTTGGCTGCTCGACAAAAGCTATTTATGCAGATGTAAGGAATTATGAGACTGCCAAATTTAATTCTCCAAGAAAAAAAATGTTTAATCTTAATTTTTTAAAAAAAATGAGTAATTCTCTGGAAAAAATTGTCTTGGTTAAACACCCAATTTTAAAAAAAATTAAAATTTACTTAACAAATTTGTATAATCCTGAGTTTGTAAGAATGACTGGCTCTGGATCAGCTTTTATTGCCTATTATAATTCTAAAAAAAAATGCGACAAAGCACTTAGACAATTTAATAAAGATTATACAAAATATTGGTGTATAAGTTCAAAAACTATATAAATTTTATTTTTTTGTGTTATATCAATTTTATATTGGGGCGTAGCCAAGCGGTAAGGCACGGGTTTTTGGTACCTGCATCCTAGGTTCGAATCCTAGCGCCCCAGCCAAATATGAAAAGTTTAATAGACAAATTTTTTTTCAGACAAAATAATCTAGATCCCATAAGTAATAGAATAAAAGACATATCAAAAAAAACTCCAGTGTCTAAAATATTTAATGCCATAAACTCTTATTCAACTACAAGTGAACTTAGATATGTTGGTGGTTGTATAAGAAAAGTTATAAATAACGAACTTTTTGATGATATTGATTTAGCAACAAATATAGATCCAACAGAGGTTTGTTCTGCGCTCAAAAAAAGCAACGTTGAATTCTATGAGAGTGGAATAAATCATGGAACAATAACAGCAATAATAGAGGATAGTAAATTTGAAATTACGAGTTTAAGAGAAGATATTTTGACTGATGGTCGTCATGCAAAAGTTAAATTTTCTAATGATTGGAAAACTGATGCCTCACGAAGAGATTTTACCATTAATTCTATTTATTCCGATAAAGAAGGTAATTTATTTGATCCGTACAACGGTTATGAGGATATTAAAAAGGGTAAAATTAATTTTATTGGTAAACCAGAAAAAAGAATAAAAGAGGATTACTTGAGAATATTAAGATATTTACGATTTTTTCTAAATTATTCTAAACAACCACATGATCCTAAAATTGTTAAAGTTTTAAAAACAAATCTCATTGGCATCGCAAATCTTTCTAAAGAAAGACTGATAGATGAACTAGGAAAGATTCTCAAACCAAATCTGTTAGAAAGTTTGTCAAAAGATAAAATAATTTTAGAAATTTTAATCTCAGTTTTTCCTCAACTAAAATACTTTAATATTTTTTCTAAACTAAATACTAATCTAAAGGATATGCTCTCCAAAGTTGATTTTATCTTTATCATTTCATTATTAATTATCGATGAAACTGATAATGTGGAGTATTTCATTTATAAATTTAACCTATCTAAAAAGGATCAAAAAAGGATTAGAAATATAAGTGATTTTTATAAAAAAAAAATAACTTCAAAAACTTTTACTGAAAAAAATTTAAATTTGATACTTTATCATTCAGGCAAAGAGACAGTCTTGGATATTTTGAATTATAGGATATTTAAAACTAACAAATTAGATAACAATATATTGGCATTAATTAGCAAATTTGAAATAAAATCGGTACCGACAATGCCATTTAAAGCAGATTTCTTAATGTCAAAATATGATATTCCAGAGGGAAAAATGTTAGGGGAAAAACTAAAACTTATTGAGAGTAAATGGATCGAAAATAATTTTCAAATATCAGAACAACAGATTGAAAATATAATTAATAATTAAATATATTTAACATCTTTAATTTCAAAGTTTTTTTTACCGGCAGGAGTACTAATTTCGACTAGATCATTTTTATTTTTTCCAATAAGACCTTTTCCTATTGGTGATTGATAGTAAATTAATTTATTTTTGAGATCTGCTTCATCCTTTCCAACAATCTTGTAATTTATTTTTTCAGCTGTATCTAAATTTTCCAAAAAAACTGTTGATCCAAAAATAACTTTGCCATCATTGTTCAATTTTGTAACATCAATAATGTTTGCTCTCGCAATTATGTCATTAATTTCAGTAATTCTTCCTTCATTATGGGATTGTTCCTCTTTAGCAGCATGATACTCAGCATTTTCTTTTAAATCTCCATGTGAGCGTGCTTCAGCAATTGCAGCAACAATTTTAGGACGTTTTTTCTCTTTTAAAAAAATTAATTCCTCTTTAAGTTTATTTAAACCATTTAAAGTGATTGGCTCTTTATCCATTTTATTTCCATTTTGCAATAGGCGGTAACGACATTAAAATACCCTCAACATTTCCACCTGTTTGCAATCCAAATTTTGTTCCTCTATCATAAAGCAAATTAAATTCTGTATACCTACCTCTTTTTATATACTGCATTTCCTTATCTTTTAAAGTCCATTTTTTTTTTAACTTTTTTTTGATAATTTTTTTAAATATTAATTCAAATGTGGTACCGACTTCCCTGACAAATTTAAAATCTTTTTCAAAATTATTTTTTTTGTAGTCAAAAAAAATCCCCCCAATCCCTCTTGCTTCTTTTCGGTGGGGTAAATAAAAATATTCGTCACACCATTTTTTATATTTTGGATAATATTTTTTGTTATGACGATTACACATTTTTTTTAATATTTTGTGAAATTCCTTTCTCTCATTTTCATCTTTTCTGGATGGAGTGACATCCATACCTCCACCAAACCAATCATGAGATGTGCAAATATATCTAGTATTAAAATGCATCGCTGGAATTAGGGGGTTTTTCATATGCATTACTACAGAAATACCTGATGCCCAAAAATTCGGATTTTTCTTTGCACCTGGAATTTGTTTTTGAAAATGTTTTGGAAATTTTCCATAAACTTTTGAAAAATTTACGCCTACTTTATCAAATATTTTTCCATCTTTAAGTATTCTATATTCACCACCACCTTCATCTTTATTTTGATTTCTTCTCCATGTTGTTGATTTAAATTTAATTTTATTTTTTTCTAGCTCACTTATGCTATGACATATTGAGTCTTGTAAAGTTTTAAACCAATTGCTTGTTAAATCTTTTCTAATTTCTAAATCCATATTAAATTAAATTTGTTTGCTTTAGGCTCTCAGCTAAAATAATAGCAACAGATGAGGAAATATTAAGTGACCTTTTATTATTTTTCATAGGTATCTTTAATTTGTTTTCAATTAATCCGTGCACTTTTTCTGGTACCCCAGCACTTTCCTTCCCGAATAAAATAGTATCATTCTTTTCAAACTTAAATTTAGTATATGAAATAGAAGCCTTGGTGGTCATCAATACAATCCTATGATTCTTTTTATCCTTATAAAATCTATCGAAGCTTTGATAAAACTTAATCTTTTTATTGTCCATATAATCCATTACAACCCTTTTAAACCTCTTATCATTTAACAAGAAGCCACATGGCTCTATAATTTCTAATTCTGCCCCAAGACATGCACAAGTTCTTATTATAGCTGCTGTATTTTGGGGTATATCAGGTTCAAATAAAGCAATTTTGGGACCCGAAAATATTGAACTATTATGTGTCATTCTTTCAGTAGTAAATTGAGTATTTTATATTATATGAAACATATATTTAAGTAGAAAAAATCTATTTTGAGTATATTTAATTAAATTTAACAATGTCTGAAAAAAAAACTGAAAGAAGAGATTTTTTATTCACAGCTACAGCTGCAGTCGGAGCTGTAGGAGTAGGGGCAACAGTTTGGCCGATGATAGATCAAATGAACCCAGACGCTTCAGTGAAGGCTCTAGCTAGTACAGAAGTAGATGTGAGCTCAATGAATCCAGGAAAAACAATAACAGTTTTGTGGAGAGGTAAACCTGTTTTCATAAGAAGAAGAACCCCAGAAGAAATTGATGAAGCAAGAGCTGTGAAATTAGATGATTTAAAACATCCAGAAAAAGATGAGGATAGAGCTAAAAATCCAGAGTGGCTTGTCATGCTTGGAGTATGTACGCATTTAGGTTGCGTACCCTTAGACCAAAAAGGTGATTACAACGGTTGGTTCTGCCCGTGCCATGGATCTCATTATGATATTTCTGGAAGAATTAGAAAAGGACCAGCACCTACAAACATGGAAATTCCTAAATATGAATTTGTTAATGCTAATACTATTAAGATCGGATAAAAACTATGAGTGATCACGAATATACACCCAAGTCAAATTTTGGAAAATGGTTCAATGATAGATTACCATTATTAACTTTAGCAAACCATTTAACCGATTATCCAACACCTAAGAATTTAAATTATTGGTGGACATTTGGTGGTATTTTAACTTTTTGTTTAGTTACACAAATAGTTACAGGTTTAGTTCTTGCCATGCACTATATTGCTCATGCTGATATGGCATTTGATAGCGTGGAACATATAATGCGTGATGTGAATTATGGATGGTTAATAAGATACATACATGCAAATGGAGCATCAATGTTTTTTCTAGCTGTCTACATACATATATTTAGATCCTTGTTCTACGGATCTTATAAAGCTCCAAGAGAAATAATCTGGATTATAGGTATTATTATTTATTTATTAATGATGGCGGCAGCTTTTATGGGTTATGTACTCCCTTGGGGACAAATGAGTTTTTGGGGTGCGACTGTTATTACAAATTTGTTTAGTGCGATCCCATTAGTTGGTGAAGGTATTGTAACATGGTTGTGGGGAGGGTATTCTGTTGACAACCCAACATTAACGAGATTCTTTACTCTACATTATTTAATTCCTTTTTTAATTTTAGGTTTAGTTGTTCTTCATATATGGGCATTACATGTTCCAGGTAACAATAATCCCATTGGTATAGACGTTAAAAAACCTTCTAAAGATACTGTCCCTTTTCATCCTTACATAGTAATAAAAGATGCTTTTGCTTTATTAATGTTCATGATTGTTTTTGCTTTTTTTGTTTTTTATACACCAAATATTTTAGGTCATGCAGATAATTATATAGAAGCAAACCCGCTTGTTACTCCAGCTCACATTGTTCCCGAATGGTACCTTTTACCATTTTACGCAATTTTGAGATCAGTACCTGATAAATTAATGGGTGTAATAGCAATGCTATCAGCTATTTTTATTTTAGCAGCCTTACCTTGGTTGGATACCTCAAAAATAAGATCAGCAGTATTTAGACCTTTATACAGACAATTTTATTGGATCCTTGTAGCTGATGTTTTAATTTTAGGATACGTAGGAGCAATGCCTGCTGAAGGTTTATATTTGCTTATTGCCAGAGTAGCGACTGCGTACTATTTTTTACATTTTTTAGTTATTTTACCTATTTTAGGCTTTAAAGAGAGAACATTACCAGTTCCGTTAAGCATTACAGAACCAGTTTTAGGTGGCTCTTCAAATTTAGCAGTCGCTAGAGATGATAGTAGGTTAGAAAAGTTAAAGTGAAAAAATTCTTAAAATTATTTTTTTACATTTTCTTCTTTTTAATTCCTTTTTTGCCCCAGGTATATGCTGCAGAAAAGGTAGAGTACTTGACTACTGATTGGAGTTTTAAAGGTTTATTCGGTAAGTTTGACCGCTCAGCTTTACAGAGAGGTTACCATGTTTATACTGAAGTATGTTCCTCTTGTCATTCTATGAAATACTTAAGTTATAGAAATTTAGCCCAAGAAGGGGGCCCCGAATTTACTGAGGCTGAGGCAAAAGCAATCGCAGCCTCTTTTGAGGTAACAGATGGTCCTAACTCTGATGGAGAGATGTTCACAAGACCTGGAAAATTGTCAGACAAATTCGTGATGCCTTACGAAAATGTAAAAGCAGCCCAAGCTGCTAATGGAGGGGCTTATCCACCTGATATGTCCGTGCTAGTGAAAGCAAGAGGAGGTGGTGTAGATTATATTTACTCATTATTGCAAGGGTATGAGGATCCACCAGCAGGGGTTACTTTAGATGATGGTGTTTACTACAATAAATATATGTATGGCAATAAAATAAAAATGGCCAACCAATTATCTGATGGGTTAATTGAGTATTCAGATGGTACAAAAGCAACTGTTGAACAGATGTCAAAAGATGTCACTACTTTTTTGATGTGGGCAGCTGAACCTCATTTAGAGTCTAGACACAAAATGGGATTTAAAGCAATCGTATACTTAATTATTCTTACAATTTTAGTCTATTTTAGTATGAAAAGAATTTGGTCACGTATTGAAACGAAAGTTTAGAATATCTCCATCTTGAACTATATAATCTTTACCCTCTAATCTCATTTTACCATTAGTTTTTGAATTCACCCAACCCCCATTACTGACAAAATCATCATATGAAACTGTTTCAGCTCTAATGAATCCTTTTTCAAAATCTGAATGAATTTTACCCGCTGCCTCAGGCGCAGTACTATTTATTTGAATAGTCCATGCTCTAGTTTCTTCTGGACCAGACGTGAAGTAAGTTTCTAATCCTAAAACATTATAAGCTTTTTGTATTAATAAACTTAACCCTGTGCTTTTTAATCCAATCATTTCCATATAGTTTTTCTTTTCATCAATATCTAATTCATTAATTTGATTTTCAATATCAGCAGATATAATCAATGTGCTATCTTGACTGAATTTATTTACAAAGGTTTTTGAGTAATTGTTACCGCTCTTGACACTTTTTTCATCAACATTACACACAAATATTTTAGGTTTTAGAGATAATAATCCACTTTGATTTAATAGCTTTTCGTTAAATTGGTTTTTTAATATTGATATATCCTTATCATTGTTGATACAATCTAAAGCATACTCAAGAATTTTAATTATTGATTCATCGACATTTTTTTTATTGTTTTTTTCTAGCCTTTTTTGTATCGACTCAAGGTCAGCAAGCATCATTTCTGTTTCAATTATTTCTAGATCTCTTACTGGATCTACAGTTAAATTAACATTTTGTATGTCACTAGAGTCAAAGCATCTTATCATATGAATGATTGCATCAACTTCTCTTATGTGAGAAAGAAATTTATTTCCAAGACCCTCACCCTTTGAAGCACCTTTGACTAATCCTGCAATATCAACAAATGAGATAGTTGTATTAATAACTTTTTTAGATTTGGAAATTTTTGCTAAACTATCAAGCCTATTATCAGGTACAGCGACAATACCGACATTAGGATCAATCGTACAAAACGGAAAATTTGCAGCTTGTGCTTTATTTGAATTTGTTAAAGCATTGAATAATGTAGATTTACCAACATTTGGTAAACCAACAATCCCACATTTCAAGCTCATTATTTATTATTAACAGTACTTGAGAATAGATCTAATTTTTTTTCTACCAAAATAGAAATTGACTCAGTAATGCTATTTGAAATTTTTTCAATTCCAACTGTTTCATCTTCATCAAAATTTTGCAAAACATAATCCGCAACCTCAATGCTGTTCTTAGGTTTTCCAATACCTATCCTAACTCTTGAGTAATCTTTGCCAATGAATTTATCGATTGAGGCAATCCCATTATGACCAGCACTTGACCCACCAAATTTAACTTTAATCTTTCCTAATTCAACATCAAGATCATCATGAAAAACAATCACGTCTCCAGCATCAATTTTAAAATATTCAATTAATTCTCTTATGCAAATGCCTGAATTGTTCATAAATGTTAGGGGTTTAATTGCGTAAATTTTCTTATTGTTAATATTCCCAGTCGTGAGAAGACCTTTAAATTTTGGCTTTTGTTTAGAAAGACTAAATTTTTTATTAATGTTGTCTATAATTTTAAAACCAACATTGTGACGGTTGTTTTCGCTATCTGGAGTTGGATTACCTAAACCTACAAATAAAAGCATAAATTATTGAGAAGTTATATCCAATTTAAATAGATTATTTTTTTTCTTCTGAAGGTTTTTTGTCAGGAGCCTTTTTATCATCAGCATCTTTTTTTTCACCTTCAGCTGGTGTCTTTTCACCATCAGCTGCTACCTCTGCTCCTTCTGCTCCTGGTTCACCTTCTGCTGTTTCAGCCTCAGCTGGTTTTTCTGGTTCTTTCATTACAGTTGGCGCCGCTAGAGTTGCAATTACAAAATCTCTTCCTTGAATGGTAGGAGTTACCTCACTATCTAATTTTACAGATGAAATTTTAAAACTTTCACCAATATCTATTCCGTCTAAATCAATTGTAATATTATCAGGAATTTTTTCACTAGGACACTTTAATTCAATTTTTCTTCTAACAATATTTAATACCCCACCTCTTTTGAGTCCTGGAGATTTTTCATGATTGATAAAATTAACTGGAACTTCAATTTTAATTTTAACACCAGGTAAAATTCTCAAAAAATCAACATGAGTAGGCTCATCACTTAAGATATGATATTTTACTTCTCTTGGTAAAACATTAAGATTTTTACCATCAACATTTAATGTTATGATATTAGATAAAAAATTTTCTTTTTCGATTAGGTATTTAAGCTTTTTTTTTGAGATAGAAACTTTTTGATTTTCGTCTTTACCACCATAAACAATTGCAGGCACTTCTCCATTTTTTCTAATAGCATTTAATTCGCCCTTAGTTTTATTATCTCTGATGTTAGCTTCTAATGAATTCATAAAACACAGGGTTTTAACTCATGCTGATAAATAATCAAGGTAATTATTTAAATAAATCCGAAACTGAAGTTGAATTAGAAATTCTTTTAATCGCCTCACCCATAAGGCCTGAAATTGGTAAAACTTCTATATTTTTTACATTTTTTGTTTTCTCAACATTGTCAATTGTATCAGTTATTACCAAATTTTTGATCACAGATTTTTTAATTTTTTTTACCGCGTCTCCACTCAATACTCCATGCGTAATATAAACAAAAACATCTCTAGCACCTCTATTTTTTAGAGCTTTAGCTGCATTAACTATCGTTCCACCAGAGTCAATTATGTCATCGACAAGAATACAAGTTTTACCTTTAACATCACCAATTATATTCATTACTTGAGATTGGCCTGGCTTAGGTCTTCTTTTATCAACTATTGCAAGCCCAACATTCAAAATTTTTCCAAGCGCTCTAGCTCTTTCTGTACCACCAACATCTGGTGCAACACAGATTATATTTTTACTTTTAATCTTTTTTTTAACGTGTCGTGCAAATATTGGAGTTGCAAAAAGATTATCTACTGGGATATCAAAAAAACCTTGAATCTGACCAGCATGTAGATCAACTGTTACGACTCTGTCTGCTCCAGCTTGAGTAATTAAATTTGAAACAAGCTTTGCTGATATAGATGTTCTTGGTACAACTTTTCTATCTTGTCTTGCATAACCAAAATAAGGAATTACAGCAGTTATATTTTTTGCTGATGATCTTTTTAAAGCATCAATACATAACAGTAATTCCATTAAATTATCATTAGCTGGTGAAGAGATTGATTGAATTATAAAAATACTATTTCCTCTTATGTTTTCATTTATTTCGATGTAAATTTCACCATCTGCGAACTTTCTTATACTGGAATTGACAAGTTTAGATTTTAAATATTTAGCGATATTTTTACTTAGGATTTTATTACTATTTCCAGTTAATAACTTCATGAAAAGCTCAATTAATCATAATTATTGAAATATTTCTACCATAATCATTAAGATTTAATTTTAATGATCTTCTTGCACTAAAAAAATTATTTTTTTTATCAAACGTATCAATTTTAATCATATCGATTCTATAGATTTTTTGTGATTTAAGTTGACTTTTGACATAATTTGGTAGGTCGAAATAAATTAGATTTTTTTTATTTTTAAAGAAAATTTTGTTTTTTTTGTGTTTTTTAATAAATTTTTTTTTAAAGTCGGCTTTTACTTCATAGTTTTTTTGAGTAATTGATGGTCCAATTGCTCCAATGATATTTTTTGGATTACAGCCTTTTTTAAGCATAAATTTAATTACGTTTTTGATTATGCCTTTATACGCACCCTTCCAACCAGCATGTATGGCAGCGATAATCTTTTTTTCATAGTCATATAATAACACTGGCACGCAATCAGCAGTCAAAACCGCTATCGGAAGTTTTCTTTGGTTGGTAATAATTGCATCAGCTTTAATTCTTTTTTTTAATTTAGAATTTTCATTAAGAAAAACCAATTTATTACTATGCACTTGATGGACTAAATAGATATTTTTTGTTTTTTTTCCTATTTTATTTTTGATAATTTTTAAATTTTTTAAAATGTTATTTTTTTTATCAAGAGAACCAGTGCCACAATTAAGGCTTTTATATATTCCTTTAGATTTACCTCCATTCTTATTAAAAAAACCATGTCTTATATTTTTGTTTTTTAATAATTTTTGAGAAGTAATCAGATCAAAATCCTAAATTAAAATTGTTATTTTGATTTTTTATTAACATAACTTTAAACAATTTTCCCATCTGTTTTTCATCTGTTAGCCTTTTCAATCTGTAATAAATATCTGCTTTTTTTAGAAAGTTTTGATTTTTTGCAATCATCTCAGCTCTTTCATAAATACCCATTTTTGTAAGAAATTCTTTTTGTGTCGTTAAACTGTGATTTAATCCACCAATTTTTTTGATTATTTTTTCAAATAATCGGAAATTAATATTATGCGTGATGTCAGAACTTCCAATTTTAGCTAAAACATTTGAATATTTGTGTTTATATAATGCTTGTAAAGTGTTTTTCATTTTATCCTCAGTGTACCCATAATCTATGATTAAGATTCCCCCAGATCTCACTTTGATTATCTTTGAAATTTGTTTCAGGTAATTAATACCAAGCTCTGAATATTCTATGAATTTTTGATTTTTAGATATTCTAAAATTAATCTTTTTTTCATAATTTTTCATATTTATCTTTTTTTCTAAGAAAAAAACCTTTTCTTTGCTTAAACTAACAAATTTTTCAAACCATAGACTTCTTTTTTTTTGAAATTGTTTAATTGCAAGTGCATCAAAAAACTCATTTGCAACAAATATACTAGGAATTTTTTTAATTTTTTTTAAATCATTTATCCAATTTATATTTGAATTTGATAATTCTTTTTTTTGTATCTTTTTCAAAGTAGGGCTTATTTCATGAATTACCAACCTACAGGATTTGTAAAACGATGGGAATTTTTTAAAACTTTCTATGAGAATTTTCATCATTGCAGCGTTTCCTGCACCAAGTTCAATTAAATTAAATTCTTTTGGTGACCCTATACTTTTCCAAAAACTTACAACCCAAATAGCAATCATTTCAGAAAATAATCTTGATACATTAGGAGCTGTGATAAAATCTCCTTTTTTGCCAAATGGGTTTTTTTTTATGTAGTACCCAGACTTTTTATTATACATCGAGAAACTGATAAACTTGTCTAAGGGTAGGCTAACTATTTTGTCTATTTTCATATTTAGAAATTGATAAATAACCTCCAATTATTAAAAAAAAGATACTTATAAGTTGTCCCATAGTTAGATTAAATAATAAATAACCCAGTTGTTCATCAGGAACTCTTAAAAATTCAATTGTAAATCTAAAAATTGAGTAAAAAACTAAAAATATACCAGAGATAAAACCAGGTTTTTTTGAGTAACTCTTATTTTTAAAATATATTAGAATTGAAAATAGTACTATACCTTCAAAAAATGCTTCATATAACTGAGTGGGATGTCGATACAAGTTATCTATTTGTATAAATTGGACTGCCCAAGCAACATTAGTTTCGACACCATAAAGTTCTGAATTAATAAAATTTGCTATTCTACCAAAAAAAATACCTATAGGTGCTGCAAGGGATACAATATCTAAATAACTAAATGAACTTTGTGAATTTTTTTTTGAAAAAAAATAACTTGCAATTATGATCCCTACAACTCCTCCATGAAATGACATACCACCTTGCCAAATCTTAAAAACATCCAGTAAATTGTTAATATAAAACTCAAGATTATAAAATATTACATATCCCAATCTACCACCAATAATTAAACCTAAAATTAGATAAGTTAAGTAATCGTCAAATTTTTCATTTACTTTTGTATCAGAAATAAAAAATTTTTTACTTAAAAACCACCCTAGTAAAATACCAACAATATAAGCTAGAGAATACCACCTTATTTCGAGTGAAAAAATTTGAATAGCGACTGGGTCAAAATTATTAATAAACATTTTAAATAATAATTATAATTTAAACTATAATAAGTTATTATATAAATATATGAAAAACTCAAAATTTGTAATCGATAGATTTGCCAAGTTAATTGAGCAAGGTATAGTTTCTTCAAAAGATATTACGTCTGAAATACTTTCAATTTTAAAATCCAAAAGAGACGAATTGGTTTTTAAACTTAAATTAACTAGTAAAGATGAGTTTGAAATTCTGTCTAAAAGAGTTGAAATTTTAGAAAAAAAAATTGAAAAGACTAAATTAAAGAAAAATCTTAAATCTAAACGGGTAAAAAAACTTTAACACTTAAACCATTCATCTTAGATTTATCTAACTTAATATTACCTCCGTGAGATTTTATTATATCTGACGCAATTGATAATCCTAATCCTACACTAGATTTTGAGTCCGCTCTTCCTTTATTAATTTTATAAAATGGTTTAAACACATTATCATACTCTGTCTTTGGAATACCCGGGCCATCATCCTCAATTTTAATGAAAAGATTATTGTTATTTTTGTTTAATTCTACATTGACTTTTTTTGCGTATTTTATTGCATTATTCAGAAGGTTATTGATACAACGTGTAATTAAATTTTTTCTTCCGTTAAAATAAACTCTTGGCAAAAGTTCTAATGAAATATTATCATTATCATATTTTTCTATAATTTCATTGATCAGATCTGTTAAATTGAACATTTCATCTTTTTCTGCAAAAGATGAGCTTGTAAATTGAAGATACTCATTGAGCATTTTTTCCATTTCATCAACATCTTCTGTTAATTTTTTTGAAAGTTCTTTATCTTTTATAAAAGTTATTTGTAATTTCATTCTAGTAAGGGGAGTTCTTAAATCATGACTAATTCCTGATAACATTTCAGATCTTTGATTTAGATGTCTTATTATTCTTTTTCTCATTTTATCGAATTCGTAACCTGCTCGTCTTATCTCCGAAGCACCAGATGGTTTGAATTCCTCAATTTCTTCACCTTTACCAAATTTTTCTGCAGCTCTAGCAAGGTTAGTTATGGGTCTTGTTTGATTTTTCAAAAAAATTAAAGATATCAAAACCATAATCAACGCCGGAACAGTTATCCAAAGTGCAAATATTCTTGCTGATGAACTTGTTACCCTGTCTCTTGGTACAAGAAATTTGATATAACCATCCTCATATTTAATTCTAATATCGATTAACTCTTTATAGTTGGTTGTATCAAACCAAAAATTATCTAATTTAAATCTAGATTTCAGCTCACGTCTTAAAGTTCGATCTATTGGACTAAACCATCTATCGGTATACACAAAATCAAACTTTTCATCTTTTACGAATTCAAAATTTAAATCTTGGTAAATAGAAAAAAGATTATTTATTTCATCTTTATCGTAGCTTTCATTTTTATAAAATTCAAGAAGTGTACTCATTTCGTTTACTAACGCTCTGGTCATACCTTTAGTTGTTTTGATCCATAAGCTGTCAAAAAAAACAATTGTTACAACAAGCTGTAACACTAGAACTGGAACTGCCACAATAAGTAGTGCTCTATAAAACAAACTTTTTGGAAGAATATTTTTGATAATTTTATTTAATCCATAAAACATACCCAGCTCCTCTCATTGTTTGTAAAAATTTGGGATTTTTTGGATCATCTTCAATTTTTTTTCTCAATCTAGTAATAATTACGTCTATAGATCTTTCTTTATCTAAATTAATTATTGTCCCAATATTTTCTCTGGAAAAAGTCTTACCTGGATTATTAATCATTTTTTCTAAAATAATTTTTTCAGTATTATTAATCTTAAATTCTTTATCATTCTTTAAAATTACAAGTTTATTGAGATCAATTTTTATTTTATCAAATTCAATTACTCTTTTTTGACTAATTTTTTTTGTTTTATTTAGGATATTTTTAATTCTTAAAATTAATTCTTTAGGTTCAAAAGGTTTAGGCAAATAATCATCAGCTCCTATTTCTAAACCCTCAATTCTTTCACTTGGTTCACCTTTGGCAGTCAATAAAATAATTGGAGTCTCTAACTTTTTTTTATTTTCTTGAATAAATTCTAATCCACTTTTACCTGGCATCATTATATCTAATATTATTAAATCAAACTTTATTAATTCTATTTTTTTTTTAGCATCTTCAGCATTTTCTGCAGTAGAAATTAAAAAATTATTTTCATTTAGATACTTTTTTACTAAAGATCTTATTCCATCATCGTCATCCACGACCAATATATGTGCAATAAAATTATCCATTAATGATTTTTTTTAAGACTTTATCGAAATTAATTACTTCTTCAGAACTTGAGTCTAAAAGGGCTTTATAAATTCTTTTTTTTTGTAGCAAAAATATTTCCTCAAAAATTTTTTTACCTTTTTCATTTAAATAAACATGTTTAATTCTTGTATCTATCTCGTCTTTTTTAAAAACAATAATCTCAAGTTTTATTAAATCTTTTAATACCCTATTTAAACTCTGTTTTGTTACTTTTAGTTTTGCGAGTAATTTAGAAATTGAAATACCCTCATACATTGATAGTAAATGTATAACTTTTTGGTGAGCTAAACCAATTGAGTATTTATCCAAAATTTTCTTTGAGTCTGAAAAGGTTTCTCTATAGCCAATAAATATTTTCTCAATCAAATCTTTCAATTGGTCATCTTTTAGATATAAAAGTTCTTTCATTATAGGTAAGTTATATTGACATATTATAGATACAAAGATATTTTTTAGTAAATAAATATTTCATACATGATACCTTACGATAAAAGATCTGGAAAAATATGGTACAATGGCGATTTAGTTGATTGGTCAGACGTTAAATTGCACGTTTTAAGTCATGGTTTACATTATGCGAGTTGTGTTTTTGAGGGAGAGCGTGTTTATGATGGTTCGATCTTTAAACTAGAGGAGCATACTTCAAGATTATTTTATTCAGCTAAAAGAATGGGATTTGAAATTCCATATACAGAGGTGGAAATTAATTCAGCTAGTAAAAAAATAATCGCAACCCAAAAAGTTGAAAATGGATATGTTAGACCAGTCGCTTGGCGGGGAAGTGAGATGATGGCTATATCTGCTCAACAAACAAAAATTCATGTAGCGATAGCAACTTGGGAGTGGGGATCTTATTTTGATCCAAAACTTAAAGTAGAGGGTATAAAATTAAATATATCTAAGTGGCGAAGACCTGCACCAGATACTATTCCCTGGGATACTAAAGCCTCAGGACTTTATATGATCTGTACTCTTTCAAAGCATGAGGCAGAAAAACAGGGGTACACAGACTCATTGATGTTAGATTATGAGGGAAATGTTGCAGAGGCTACAGGCGCAAATATTTTTTTCAAAGATAAAAATGGAGAGCTGCATACTCCAATACCAGATTCATTTTTAGATGGTATTACAAGAAGAACTGTGATCGAGATTGCAAAATCTAAAAATATAAAAGTTAACGAAAGAAAAATAAATCCAAGTGAACTTCCAAATTTTGTTGGATGTTTCTTAACTGGGACAGCTGCGGAGGTAACTCCAGTATCTTGTATTGTTGAAAACCAATATAAGGTTTGTGATATGATAATCAATCTTAATGAGAGCTATCAAACTTTAGTAAAAAAGAAAAAAGCAGCTTAATCCCTACTATCTTCTGAAATAGCGTGATCAATTCCTTTTCTCATATATTCGTATCCGGTAAAAAGAGTTAAAGCTGCAGAGAGCCATAGTAAAATAATTCCTATTGTTTGAGCGTTATAATCCTGAAAATTTATAATTTTATTTCCAGTATCTCCTGACAGTAAAAGAGCAATCGAAACCATCTGTAAGACAGTTTTCAATTTAGCTAGATTTGAAACAGGAAGTTTAATTTTACCTTTAGCTAAAAATTCTCTTAGACCAGAAACTAATATTTCACGCGTCAGAATAATTATAGCAGCAATAACTTCATAATTTCTAATTGTACCGTCCATTACTAAAAGAATAAGAGCTGCAGCGACAATTATCTTGTCAGCGATTGGATCCAATAACTCACCCAGCTTAGACTCTTCTCCGAGTAATCTAGCTAACATACCATCTAAAAAATCAGTAAATGATGCGACTAAAAAAAGAATTAATGCAGTAAAGTCTCCATAAAAACCAGGGAGATAAAATGCTAAAACAAAAAATGGAACAATCAAAATTCTTCCAATAGTCAATATATTAGGTATTTTCTTAAGCATTTTTATTTTTATTCATGAAAAAAGTTATATATCTTTTTAGCAACTTTTTCTTCTACACCATCAACAGATTTAATTTCATCAAGACTTGCAGATTCAACTGCTCTTGCAGAACCAAAATGATTAAGCAATGCTCTTTTTCTTATCATTCCAATACCATCTATTTGATCCAAAAGGGACTTACTTAAACCCTTTTTTCGTTTAGCTCTATGGGCACTTATTGCAAATCTGTGAGATTCATCTCTGATTCTTTGGAGAAAAAAAAGGGTAGGATCATTTTTTTCAAATTTATATTCTTTACCATTATGAAAAAATGTCTCATTTCCACTATTTCTTAATTTCCCCTTGGCTATTGCAATTATAGGAATATCATGTAGCCCTAACTCATTTAAACTTTCTCTTGCAACTGAATATTGGCCTTTTCCGCCATCTATTAAAACTAAGTCAGGAAAAGTTAGGTAATTATCTTTTTCTTGGACAGCTCTTTTGAACCTTCTTGATAAAACTTCTTTCATCATTCCATAGTCATCTTGCTCATTTTTTTTTATTTTTATATTAAATTTTCTATATCTTTTTTTGATAAATCCTTCATCACCATAAGCAATTAAAGCACCAACACTATTTGTTCCTTGAATATGACTATTATCGTAAACCTCTATGAGATTGATATTTGTTTCTAAATTAAATTTATTCGCTACCGAGTCGAATAAATCTCGATTATTTTGGCTCTCATATAGTTTTCTATTAAGACTATCTTTTGCGTTTTTAATAGCTTGGTTAATAACTTTTAATTTTGCTCCTTTTTTTGCTACAGAAATAACTATCTGTTTATTTTCCTTTTGGGACAAAGTTTTTTCAATTAAAGTTTTTTCTTTTATTTCCTCAGATAAAATTATTGAGGAAGGAACACTTTTATTTTCATAAAATTGAGAAATGAAAGAATTTAAAATGTTACTTAATTTTTCATCAGGATCATGTTTTGGAAAAAAAGACTGATTCCCCCAATTTTGTTTTGACCTGTAAAAAAATACTTGAATGCAAGTTTTACCAGACTCCTTATAACCAGCAATTACATCTGCCTCGACAAGATTGGCTTCATTTATTCTTTGAGATGATTGAATTATATTTAAAGACTTTATTCTATCTCTAAGTATTACTGCTTTTTCAAAATCTAAATCCTCACTAGCCTTCTCCATTTGATCTGATAAATTTTTTTGAATTCTTCTCGACTTACCAGAAACAAACTCAATCGCGTCCTTTACTGTTTGTTGATAATCTTCTTTTTTTATATAATCAACACATGGAGCAGAACATCTTTTGATTTGATATAAAATACAAGGTCTCTCTCTATTTTTAAAAACAGTATCATCACAAACTCTCAAATGAAAAATTTTTTGTATCATTTTAATGGTCCAATTTGCAGAACCAGCGGAGGCAAAAGGGCCAAAATAAAATCCCTCTTTAGTTTTCTTTCCCCTATGTCTTTTAATTTGAGGCCATTTATCTTTATTGCCAATAAATATGAATGGAAAAGACTTATCATCTCTTAAAAGTATGTTGAATTTAGGTTTATATTTTTTAATTAAATTTGCTTCTAAAAGTAGAGCTTCACTTTCGTTAGATGTTGTTGTGACCTCAAGTTTCCTTGTTTGGGACAACATTCTTTCTGTTCGAATAATGTGATTTTTTTCGGAGATATAACTTTTTAATCTATTGGGTAAATTTTTAGCTTTTCCAACATAAAGAATTTCTTCTTTTTCATTCAACATTCGGTAAACGCCAGGTAGTTTTGGAATTAATGAAAGTTCTTTTTTAATAACTTCTTTTCCAATTTCAGAGCTTATCATGACTTCTTTTTTTTGAAATTTGAATTCCAACAGATGAGCAATTTTTTACAATTTCCAGTTTTTCAATTTTTAAAGTTATTTTACCTATTCTTTGGTCTTTAAATAGTTCATCAAATACAGCCTCAGCTAATGTCTCTAAAAAATTATAATGTTTTTTTTTTACTAAGTTCTTTATTAATTTTACCACTGTGCCATAGTTTACAATTGATTTAATATCCTTATCATTGGTTGGTTTTTTGTCCTCATAATCTATTTCTAAGCTAAATTTTACTTTTTGTGCTTTAACTTTCTCAAAATCATAATAACCAAGTTTTAAATCTAGAATTAGTTCGTTGATTAAAATTTTTTTCTCGTAATTAAAAAGAGATTTTGTTTTATTAATCTTAACAACTTTAAAATTATTTTTTGTCATAAGCTAAATTCTTGATTTGATATAATTTTTTATTTCTGAATTATAATACTGGAAACAAGTACCTTGGTCCATATTATGCCCTTTTTTAATAGGCTCTGTTTGATTTTTTCCCTTCTTTTTACATTTTTTCCCGTTAATTTTAAAATCATCTGAGATAACTATTCTTTTCATGCCAGGTATATCTTCCAGCCAGTCTGATAGTAATCCCTCATAATTATCTTTTGGATGGGTGAAGGCTAGTAGCGGTACTTTCAAATTTTTAATTTCATAATTAAATTTTTCTCTAACTTTATATGGTCCGGGTCTTTTTTTTTTGAATTTTTCTAAAGCTTTTTCAGCTCCAAGTTTTTTAACTTTATATTGTTTTGTAAGCTTACCAAAACATGCTTGCATATATGCTATTCCACCAGCCGCTTCATCTGGATGTCTCGAAAAAAAAAGTAAAGTTGTAAGACCTCCGCAAGAATGTCCAGTAACAAAAATTTGATTTTTTGGAACACCTAAAGAATTTAGTTGTTTTACCAATTGCAAATTAGCCTCAACCCTTTTGTCTATTTTTGTTTTTCCTACATATGGTTTATCTTTTGATATCCACCATTTTAATGGCATATCACCTTTTATTTTATGAGTACAAAGATTATAAACCATAATTTCTTTTCCATTTATTCTCTCGCCAACAAGTGAACCTTGATTTCTAATTTGCCCATGATCGGTACAAGAGTTGCTTGAACCATCAAAAGTATTTTGACCATGGTTGTAAATTAAAATAATTTTTTCTTTAGGGTTATCTATTTTTGACAAAGCTGATACTGATAATTTTTTCGATAAAAATCCACTTTTGTTTATATTATGATCATTAGCATAAACAGTTGTTGCGAGGAATAGCGAGACAGTAAAAATTAAAAATCTCATTCTTTGCTACCTATAACATCGGGAGTTTGCCAATTCAAATTTTGACCACTATCAATTGCCAAAACTTGACCTGTAATAGAACTATTTTCAATAAAAAACTTTACAGCTTTACATATTTCCTCAACATCCACCTGTTGTTTTAATGGCGTTGCTAAATATTGTTTTTTAAAATGTTTATCTGATTGTCTTTTATTCTTCATTGTAGGACCAGGAGCTATCCCATTTACACGTATTTTTGGTGCAAGGCTCATAGCGCTAGTTTTTGTTAATGTATAAAGTCCACTTTTACTTAACGTATAAGAGAAGAAAAATGGAGTTAGCTTAAAAACTCTTTGGTCAATAATATTTATGATGTTGTTATTTTTGCCCCTAGTATTCTTTGAAAACTCTTTCGATAAAAGAGCAGGGGCTTTGAGATTTGTTGAAAGATGCTTCTCCCAACTTTTTGAGTTAAAATTTTCTAATTTGTCATTCTCAAATATTGAGGCATTATTAATTAAGCAGTCAAAAAATTTCATTTTGGATTTTGAAAATTTAATAATTTTTAAAATATCCTTTTCTTTGCTTAAGTTACCTTTAATTAAATTTACAATTGTTCCATATTTTTGCAATTTCCTCCTTAACTTCTCTGCCTTGGATTTTGATTTATTGTAATGGATAATTATTTCTATATTGGGGCCAGATAATTCCTCAGCTATTGCAGCGCCAATTCTAGTTGCCCCACCAGTGATTATTATCTTCCGTGCTTCCACTTTTTATCTTTTTTTTTGGTAACTCTAGTTCCAGGCATACCTAGTGTAGATCTACCTTTTGGATAAATTTTATTTTTTACATCATACTGTCTAATTTTAGGGTTTAAAGTTATTTCAAGTTCAGTGCTTTGCAATTTTCTTATTTCATCTCTTATTTTGGCAGCTTCTTCAAACTCAAGATTAGAGGCAGATTCTTTCATCTTTTTATCTAAAGCTTTTAGATGTTTTTTTAAGTTTCCACCAACATTAGATCCTTCGCTGATTTTTACATAATCTTTTTCATATACACTTTCTAAAATATCACTAATTTCTTTTTTCACTGTCTTAGCATCAATTTTGTGTTTTTTATTATATGCAAGCTGAATAGATCTTCTCCTGTCTGTTTCTTGGATTGCTTTTTTTATACTTTTAGTCTCTTTATCTGCGTATAAGATCACTTTACCATCAACATTTCTTGCTGCTCTTCCTATAGTTTGAATTAAAGAAGTTTCAGATCTTAAAAAACCCTCTTTATCTGCATCTAAAATTCCAACTAATGCACATTCTGGTATATCCAAACCTTCTCTTAATAAGTTGATTCCAACCAAAACATCAAAGACACCCATCCTTAAATCTCTCATTATTTCAATTCTCTCTAATGTATCTATGTCTGAGTGGAGGTATCTAACCTTCACTCCATTCTCATGCAGATACTCAGTCAAATCTTCAGCCATTTTTTTAGTAAGAGTGGTTACTAAAACTCTATGATTTTTTTCAACAACTTTTTTGCATTCATGCATTAAGTCATCAACTTGGTTTTTTGCAGGTCTCACCTCTACTGGGGGATCAATTAATCCTGTTGGTCTTATAACTTGATCGATAAATTTACCTTTTGTTTGATCTAATTCCCATGGACCTGGCGTTGCTGAAACAAAAATAGTTTGTGTTCTCATTAAATCCCATTCTTCAAATTTTAATGGTCTGTTGTCCATGCAAGACGGAAGTCTAAAACCGTACTCCGCTAAAGTACTTTTTCTTGACCTGTCTCCTTTATACATACCATTTAGTTGAGGAACAGTGACATGGCACTCATCAACAAAAATTAGTGTGTTATCAGGAAAATATTCAAATAATGTTGGAGGGGGCTCACCAGGTTTTCTTCCAGATAAGAATCTAGAATAATTTTCAATTCCTGCACAAGATCCCGTTGCTTCTATCATTTCTAAATCAAATTTAGTCCTCTCCTCTAACCTTTGCGCCTCCAATAATTTGTTTTCAGCTTTATGTTTTTTGAGTGTTATTTCTAATTCTTTTTTTATGTTAATAACTGCCTGTTCGATTGTAGGTTTGGGTGTAATGTAATGGCTATTTGCGTATACTTTTACCAAGCTAAGATCTCTTACTTTATCTCCAGTCAATGGATCAAACTCTTCTATTTGTTCAAGCTTTTCTCCAAATAAACTAAGTCTCCAAGCTCTATCCTCCAAATGAGACGGAAATATTTCCAAATATTCTCCTCTTGCTCTGAATGTTCCTCTATAAAAATTTTGATCATTACGCTTGTATTGTAAAGCGACTAAGGATTTGATTATTTGTTCTCTGTTATAGTCATAATTTTTTTGAAGAGTTAATGTCATTTTACTATAGGCCTCAACCGAACCTAGTCCATAGATACAAGACACACTTGCAACAATTAGCACATCGTCTCTTTCAAGTAGAGATCTTGTAGCTGAATGTCTCATTCTATCTATTTGCTCGTTTATAGATGCTTCTTTCTCGATATAAGTATCTGATCTTGGAACATATGCCTCTGGAGTGTAATAATCGTAATACGAGACAAAATACTCAACAGCATTATCGGGAAAAAAAGTTTTCATCTCACCATAAAGCTGAGCTGCCAGAGTTTTATTTGGAGCCAAAATCAAAGCTGGTCTATTTGTTGCCTCTATTACTTTTGCCATTGTAAAAGTTTTTCCCGAACCAGTTACTCCAAGTAAAACTTGATTAAATTCCTCTTTATTAGCCCCCTTAACTAATCTTTTAATAGCTTCAGGTTGATCACCTGCTGGCTTGAAGTCAGATTTAATTTTAAACTTTTTACCACCCTCTAGTTTTCCACCGATTTTTGGATTTTTACTCTGAATATCTGTAATTAAATCTTGATATGTATTTTCCATATATTAAAGAACGTAGTAGAATTAATTTATATTTCAATGAGCATAATATCAGACAGTCTAAAAAGAATTAAGCCATCCCCAACTATTGCAGTAACTCAAAAAGCTAGAGAACTGAGAGCTGCAGGAAAAGATGTTATCGGTTTAGGAGCTGGAGAACCAGATTTTGATACTCCTGACAATATTAAAAGTGCTGCAATTAAAGCAATTAAAAAAGGAGACACAAAGTATACCGCTGTAGATGGAACACCAGCTTTAAAAAAAGCTATTGTTGCAAAATTTAAAAGAGAAAATAAATTAAACTACTCCGTTGATCAAATAACTGTTGGCACAGGGGGTAAACAGGTTCTTTACAATGCCTTTATGGCAACCTTAAACAAAGGAGATGAAGTAATTATTCCAGCTCCTTTTTGGGTTTCTTATCCTGATATGGTTTTGTTAGCTGGAGGTAAACCTAAAATTGTAAAATGCACTGAACAAGAAGGTTTTAAGCTTACGGCAAAAAAATTAAAAAAAGCTATTTCAAAAAAAACTAAATGGGTCATTATTAATTCACCTTCAAATCCAACAGGTGCAGGCTATTCAAAAAAAGAAATCCAAGATTTAGCGAAGGTTTTAATTAAGAATAAAAAAATACATATCTTAAGTGATGATATTTACGAGCACGTTCGATATGATAATTTTAATTTTTTTACAATAGCGCAAATTTCAAAACTAAAAGATAGAACACTTACCATGAATGGTGTCAGTAAATCATATGCGATGACAGGCTGGAGAATAGGTTATGCAGCTGGCCCAAAAGATATCATTAAAGCTATTGGTAAAATTCAATCACAATCTACATCAAATCCTTCTTCAATAAGTCAAGCAGCAGCAGTCGAGGCTTTAAATGGAAAACAAGGCTTTATAAAAACCAGAGCTAACGCTTTCAAAGCAAGACGAGATTTTGTTGTAAAAAGTTTAAATAGCATCAAAGGAGTCAATTGTTTAACACCTAATGGAGCATTTTATGTATTTCCAAGTTGTAAAGGTTTACTGAATAAAAAGACAAGATTAAAAACTGATAGTAACTTTGTTCAAAAGTTACTTGAAAAAGAAAACGTAGCAGTTGTTCAAGGATCTGCTTTTGGATTAGATGGATATTTTAGAATTTCTTATGCAACTTCGATGCAAAACTTAAAAAAAGCTATGACTAGAATAAAATCTTTTTGTGAAAGTATAACTAGATAGCTTCATCTTTGATTTAAGATTTTTTTTGCTGGAAGAGTTTTTTTGATCCAAGATTTTGGAATAGCGTTTAATCCTTTTAATGCTGCAAAATATGCGCCAATAAAATTTGCTCTAGAGCAATTACATCCACCAGCCTTAATTGTTTTTAAAATAGCTCTTTGATAATTTGTTGAACTTAGTATTGCATGAATGGAGCTATTAAATGTACCTGGGTAGCTACATGCCATTCCCAGTTTTTTTACAACGAATGAGTGAGATTTTGATTTTAATTTTTTAATTTTAATTATGTCATTTATAATTATCTTAAAATTGTGACTTTTCTTAAATTTTTTGACAAATTCATTTATTGGATTTTTCACACCTTTAAGAGCAAGATCTATAATGTGAAATTTTGCTAATGCATATTTGTGACTGATTTTTGAAATCGTTACAGTAGTAATTATTTTTTCTAAACTTTTAAAATCATAACCATAAAGAAAATATGGAAGGCTGGCACAAAAACCATCTGACTCGTTCACTTTAATTCCACCAGTAGATTTTTTTTTTAATTTTATATTTTTTACAGTTTCAATTACATTTTGGTGTATCCAGGGTCCTTTAACTATGCCACGCCAGTCTTTAACTTTTTTATACTTTGATCTAAGCCCCAGATTCCGCCAATAAATACTTCCAGGGCCGAAATTTTTAAGAATATTTTTTTTAAAACGTTGGTTGATATCATCATGTCCCTCAAGCAGAGTTTTGAACATGACCTGACCAATTTCATTATATCCAGAAACTTTACCTGTTTTGATATTATAAAAAGGACTTTTATTTTTTTTTAGAAAAGAAAAGTCTTTTTTTCCTCTTATATAAGAATTTAGCTTTTTTTGATTATAAACCCAATGCAAAGGTCTTGCAGCAGCATCAGCTACAGTTGCACCTAAAAATACATGAAGATTATTTTTCACGTTAGTGTGATAAGAATTTTTCCGCTTCTAAAGCCGCCATACAACCCATTCCTGCTGCAGTTACTGCTTGTCTAAATGTTTTGTCTTTAACGTCACCAGCTGCATAAACACCAGGAATATTTGTTTCTGTTGAGTCTGGTTTTGTAATTAAATAACCCTCTTTATCCATTTGCAATTGATCTTTAAAAAGTTGAGTAGCTGGATCATGACCTATAGCAATAAAAACTCCGTCTAATTTAAGTTCTTCGATTTTATTTGTTTTAACATTTTTAATTTTAATTCCCTTAACATTTTTAGGGTCTTTATCTCCCACAACGTCTTCTACAACTGAGTCCCAAATAATTTCAATTTTTTTATTTTCCATTAATTTTTTTTGAAGCATTTTTTCTGCCCTCAAACTATCTCTTCTGTGGATTAATTTTACTTTTGACGCAAATTTTGTAAGAAACATCGCTTCTTCAACTGCTGCATTACCACCACCTACAACAGCAACTTCTTTATCTTTAAAGAAAAACCCATCACACGTAGCGCACGCTGAAACACCAAATCCCCTAAAGTCTTGCTCAGATTTTAAATTTAGCCATCTTGCTTGAGCACCTGTTGAAATAATAATGCTGTCAGCAGTGTATTTCTGTCCAGTATCACCCATAGCTTCAAAAGGAGAAGTCTTTAAATTTACTGAACTAATGTGATCCTCTATCATCTCAGTTCCAACAGCTTTAGCTTGCTCTTTCATTTGATCCATCAGCCAAGGCCCTTGAATTACATCAGCAAATCCTGGATAATTTTCTACATCAGTTGTTGTAGTAAGTTGACCACCCGGCTCTGACCCATACACTAAAATTGGATTGAGCATTGCTCTTGCAGCGTAAACAGCGGCTGTATATCCGGCAGGACCAGATCCAATTATTAACACTTTTGTGTGTTTAGTTGGATTTTGACTCATATGAAAGCTATATAGTGATTAATGACTAAATTAAAAGGTTTATTATTGACCGAGGGAATGCACGGTATGATTAGTCAGGTTGAAGGACTTGCAAAAGCTTTAGATCTTGATTTTATACACGAAAAAATTGAACTTGATAATTTTTGGAAGCTTATTCCACCAAAAATAACACCAATCAAAAGTTTTGTATTTAAAAATAATATTCTGCATGATTTTAATATTGTTATTTCTTGCGGAAGAAAAAGTGTAATACCATCAATTTACTTAAAAAAAAAATTTAAAGAAAAAATTATTAACATTCACATTCAAGATCCCAAAGTTTCTTTAACTAACTTTGATTTTGTTGTGGCTCCAGAGCATGATGGATTAATAGGAAAAAATGTAATTTCGACTAAGGGAGCAATTCATTACCTGAGAGAAAATGAGTTGGATGAAAATACTTCATATTTAAAACCAAAGATTAAGAAAGAAAAAATTGTCACTTTAGTTGTAGGAGGGCCTAATAAATATTATGACTATAAACCAAAAGTAGTAGAAGAAATATTTTCAAAAATTAAACAAAATTTCATTAATAACAACTATCAATTAATATTTATACCCTCAATGCGAACTCCAAAAAATGTGATTGATAAAGCAAAAAATTATTTTGATGACCATCAAATTATTGTTAGTGAAATTGATAAAAAAGCTTATTTATCTTCTTTGGGACTAGCAGATCATATTGTCGTTACATGTGACTCAACCTCTATGATATCGGAGGCAGCAATCACTGGTAAACCGATTTATGTAGCGCATATGCCATATATAAAAAATAACTATAGATTTAAAAAATTTTTTGAAATGTTTAAGAAACTCAATATCATTAAAGATTTAGGTGACAATTTAGAAGTCTGGAAATATGAAAAACTTAATGAAACAGATAGAATATCAGGATATATAAAGAGCAAATTAAAAGACTATGACATTTCTTAATTCTATATTAAATCAATCCAAAAAGTATGATTTCCCATTTGATCATTGGGAATATAATAATGCTTTAAGTGAAAATGCAATTCAGGAAATAATTACAGCGGATATACCAGATGTAAGCAAACATAACCTATCTTACGATGGCACAAGAGCAATCGATGGTGGAGCTGCAGAATTTAGAGAGGGAATTGCATCTGGTGGTAAAGCAATAAAATTTAGATGCTTTGTTACAAAAGAAAACTCAGCACAATTTCCAAACTTAGTTAGATTTATAAATGAATTACAATCCAAAGAAACCTATGAGTCAATTTCAAAAATGATTAACAAAGATCTTTCCAATTCTTATGTAAGAGTAGAGGTTATCTGTGATCGTGAAGGTTTCTGGTTGAAACCTCACTGCGATATAAAAGAAAAACTAATGTCAGGACTAATTTTTGTAAATAAGGAAAATGAGTCTGAAGATTTAGGTACCGATTTTTACAATAATAAATTAGAGAAAGTTAAGACAGTGCCATATAAGCATAATTATGGTTATTTGTTTTCAAGTGGCCCAAATACTTGGCACGGAATGGAAAAGAAAAAAATAGTTAAAGAGAGAAGATGTATTCAAGTAAATTATGTAACATTCAAAACTGATTGGAAAGTTGAATAATATGTAATTTTAAAAAATTTAATAACTTAAAACAGACAAGAATAAGTTCCCAAAACAAATAATGTTACAAAAGTAAAACATATACCAGAAACAGCTTTTACCTGATCACCATTTTCATTAGGATTATCTTTACTATAAAGTCTCCAGTAACCTTCATTATTATTTTTATTAGAAAAATTATCTAAACTATTTTCAATATATTCACTGATATCCGAGCTTCTAACTGCATCGTGAAATTGGTTGCTTTTAAGGTTCTCTGTACTCATATTTTTTTTTAATAATTCTAAAATAAAATAAAAAAAGAGTCCTAGGTAATATTTGTTAAAGTTACCATTTTGGGTCAAAAAGATTGATAAATCGTAATTATATATTGATAGTTGAATTTATTAATTTATTTAATTACAGATGATTATAAAATATTTAAGTTTTTTGGTAGGTTTGATCTGGTCTTACTCTTTAATTAAAACACAATCTATTTTTAGTAAAAAAGCAGGTCTAATCTTTAAATTGTTTATCTCCAAGGTTTCTTGGTTAACCCTAATTGTGGCAATTTATTTTGGGTATAAAAATTTTTCTGTTGAGTACATTTTGGCAGGTATTATTTTCTCTATTATTTTAGTTCATCTTGGATTTAAATTTTTAGGTAAATATTTAAAGTCAAAATTTAGTGAAAAACAACTTACTACTACAAAAACATTTTTTGAATATTCATTAATAGCTTGGGTTTTATATTATATTTTTAATTAATAATGAACTATTTTGCTCAAACTGAGCTAAGTTAATATTGTTTTTTCTAATAATTATATATAAATATTTGTTATGTTTGAAAAATTAGAAGAACTTGCAAAAAATAATAAAAAAATTTCCGACTTTCATATTAGAAGTGGTTGGCCTTTAGCTTATCGTCAAACTGGTGAAATTCATAAAATTCAAGAGGTTGTAGTTAAAGCCCAGGATCTTCAAGATTTATTATCAACAAACTGTAATGAAATTGAAATGAATAGATTTAAGGATACTCATGAATTAGATTCCTCAGTAACTTTAAGTGGACTAAGATTTAGAGCAAACTTTTACAAAACTATTCATGGTCCTGCTGCAGTATTGAGAAGAGTTGAGAGTGTAATTCCGACGATGGATCAATTTGACCTACCGCCTGTTCTTTATGATATCATCGATATGCATAAAGGTTTAGTTTTAGTGACAGGTCCAACAGGTTCGGGTAAGTCAACAACCCTTGCAGCAATAGTTAATGAAATTAACAAGACAAGAACTTCAAATATTATAACGGTTGAAGATCCAGTTGAATTTATTCATAAAGATATAAAGAGTATTGTTTCTCACAGAGAGGTTGGAAAACAAACTCAATCTTTTGCTAGCGCATTAAAAGCCGCATTGAGAGAAGATCCAGATGTTATATTAGTAGGTGAGATGAGAGATCTTGAAACAGTTTCACTTGCTTTAACTGCAGCTGAGACGGGTCACCTTGTTTTTGGAACTTTGCACACAAGTGGTGCCCCAAGTACCATAAACAGAATCATAGACGTATTTCCCCCAGAACAACAAGCGCAGATTAGAGCTCAAATTTCTACATCTTTAAAAATGGTTGTAACCCAAAGACTTCTAAAAACAAAAGACGGGCAAGGTCGTTGTGGTGCCTTTGAAGTAATGAAATGTACTGCACCAATTCAAAACTTAATACGAGAATCTAAAATCCACCAAATACCAAGCATCATGCAGACCGCCGTTAAGGAAGGAATGATTACAATGACAAAATCATTAGAGGAACTTGTCAAAGCGGGTAAAATTGATGCATCGGCTGGTAGAGAACAATAAAGGCTTTACAACTTTAGAAGTTATAGTTGTGCTATGTATTGTAGGCGTTCTGGCAGCTATTTCTTATCCACGAATATCAGATTGGAATAAAGCTAGAGCAGTGCAATCAGATGTCCTTAAAGCATTTAATGTGTTTGATAAAATAAATTCACAAGTACAAAGAGGACTATATGCTTTTGTTCAAGTTTACATAATTAATGAGGTTTCAGATGATGCTGGTACTTCTATTACAATTACATCAAGAGGAATAACAGCTGATACATTAGGTGACAAAATTACTTCAGGAGCTTTTAGAAATGCATCTGAAAGATGCTCTGCAGATATAGCTGACTGGGATCATGATGGCACCATATCTGATAGGCCTGAGGTGTCTAGTGTAGTTTTAGATAACCTTGAAACAATTTTACCCGCTGACGCTGAGGAAGGAGTATGTTTTTCTAAAGACGGAAGATGGTATAGTACTACTAATGGTTTAGCGGGAGTAAATTTTTTAGAACTATTTGGTACAGGAGGTCTTTGTGATAGGCATTTAAATCCTAGGGACGAAATGGATATACGAAGAGGTCCTCAATGTGATTATCGCATTATTTGGTCAAGATTTGGAAATATAAAACTTGAAAAATGGGCTGAAGTAAAAGGAGATTGGGTTACTCAATAGAATGAAGAATAATAAAGAAAAAGGAATGAGTATATTAGAGGCAATTGTTGCAAGCGTAATAGTTGGTATTGGTTTCATAGGAATTTTTCAAATGGTTGGCTATGCAGTAAATTCTATTGATGTTTCAGGAGAGAGATCAAAAGCTGGACATTTAGTTGGAATGATTGCAGAAGGAGTGCTCGGTTATAAAGATACTTATGTGGGGGTAAGTGAAGATGATGAACAAGCATTGATTTTTGAGGATGGTAAAGCATTTATGCCATCAGAGTTAGATCGAAAAGCGTGTGCAAAATTTGTACAATTTTATACGAATTTGGATTTTGATGAAACTGAGGATACTAATGCTTGTGGATCAGACACTAAGCTTAATAATATAAATACTATCATAAATACTGATAGATGCTCGACAGAAGATAAGTTGCCTCTTTATAAAAAAGATGAGGCATCAGTTTGGGGAGGAAAAAGTGCTGCTTCAAACCAAATACTGAAATGGCAGGCAATTTTAAATCAAGATCAATTAATTAAATGTAAAACCGAAAAAGATACAAAGTCAATTAAGATGTTTGATATGTGTCGTTGGTCCTCAAATAAATGTACATATACTAATAATAATATATTTGATGATCGAATGTATGTAGGAAGAATTCAATTCAATTTAAATGATGGAAAAAAAAGAAGATTTTTATATTTCCAAGCAGACTATGAGCCTAAATATCAAGCTAGAGGAGCTGAAGAATGATAAGAACTCATCAAAACGCAGGAGTTAGTTTGATAGAGATGCTTATAGGTATCGTCATATCCGCAATAATAATCGGTGCAATGTACACCACTTATTCAGTAATAAACCAAACTTATTCAAGGGTATCGGATGTTGCTGGTATTAGTAAGTCAGGAAGAGATATAGTTTCCATGATAATGAGAGACGTAAGGATGGCCGGTTTTAAATATTACTATGGTTACAATGCTGAGAATGAAGCAAGAACTGAAGCAAAGAGAATTCCAAGAATTGACTATCTACGATTTGTCCCTGGTGCTTCTGATGAAAAAAAAGGCCATGAACCAGTTGTTATTTATAGAAATAGACTTGGGGATGCAACTAGATTGTCTGATCAAGACCCTGTTGTTCCTGGATATACTTTGATTGATGAACCAATAAATGATGTTTGCTGTGATCAAATCCATATTGTTTATGGAGACTTTGATGCAAACGCTGATATTGATGCTGGAGAACAATTTTATACAAGATATAAGATTTCTTATTTTGCCCATGCTATGCAAAAAGATAATGACAAATTTTATGGAGTTTTTAGATCAAAGAAATATTGGAAACAGGCTATAGATGATCCAGAAGGAGGAGAATGGGTTGTCAATGATTGTCCTCCAGAAAATGATTGTTACTCAGGTCAGTTAGTAAGAGAATATTTATCCGACATGTCATTTGTTGCTATGGATAAATTTGGTAGAGCAGTGGATGCAGATCCAAAAGATCCTGAAAATATTTATAATATTCGATCGGTTGATATTACTTTAACATTTAGATCAGCTTCAAAATCTGGATTTTTTAAAAATCTCAGGCAGGGAACAAAAAGACAAATTTTATCACTAGGAAGAGAAGCTGCAGAATTTACTGGCGAAGATGCTGCTTTCAAAAGAGATCCAATTTTTTTAACAGTGCATACAAGAAACTTGGGTGGAATAGGAATGACTAATTAATGAATAATAATAAAGAAAAAGGATTTGCATTAGTTTTATCAATTGTACTTTTAATAGTAATGTCTTTGATGGGCGGTTCATTAATAGTTATTTCATCAGGGGATCACCAAAGTAATAATAGTAGCGATCAGTACCAGCAAACTTTTTATGTTGCTGAAGCTGGTCTTTTAGAGGGAGAGAAATGGATCTTGGATAAATATCTTGGACCTTGGATGAATAGCATGCCCAGTGATAATGATGTCCTCGGAGATCCTCCTGCAGAACCTGGTCCATTAGCAGTCTGGAATATTAAAAATGAGATATGGCAGGATACAAAAACTGAGTACACAAGCAAATCAGAAAATGGTTTCTTTAGACATACATTTATACGAGGGCCAGCTCAAAATGATACAAAAGTTGCTAGAGATAGCTCACAATGCTTAATGAGTTTTAAAAACATAGATACAGATGAAGATGATAACGTATCAATTATTGGAAAAGGCCAACTTCCAGTTGAAAAAAGTTTTTTGGATATCGTTGGACCACTTCTATGCACAGGAACAAATGCGGAATGTTTAGATCCTGACAGTACAAGTTTTAACACTGATGATGAAGTAGTTAATGAGAGAGGCGATAATCCTAGGGATTTTGAAGAAAAAGAAAAATTTATTCGTGCAGAATTTAATTTCTTAAAAAGATTTGCTTATGAATATTTTATCGTAAATGTGGGGGCAGCTGCATATAGAAATGATGGATCTAGTGTTGCAACAGACGTCAGTAATGTTGACTCACAAGGAACAGCATATAAAATATATTCCTGTGGGATTCTTTATGGGCCAGGAGGCAGAGGAGAATACCACAATGGAGAGGTTGAAATTTTAATACCTTTAGAAAGTATTGTGGTAATGCCGACATAAAATCATGAGAAAAAATATATTTTTAATAACTTTATTTTTACTAACTTTTCTAAAATTTAATCCTGTTTATTCTGAAGAATGTGATCTAGAATTTGAAATTGGAGAGAGTTTTTCAAGTGTCACTGAGATGTTAGGTGAGCCTGATATAGATAAGAATATTGAATTAATAGATATGAATCCAAATGCTGAAAAAACAAATTATTGGTTTGCAACAACGAATTTTAAAAATTGGTGTCCAGACCATCATCCGGAGGAAACTGAAATTAGAATTCACTCTCTAGGTGGAGAAACTGTTATTGGTTATGAGTTAATTCTTAATAATAATATATCTAAGATAAATGATAAAAAATCTTTTCTCTTTTATTATATTCAAGAAAATTATGGAGAAGAAGCCAAAGAAGTTTTTGATCCAAAATGGCTTGGACATATTAGTTGGGAGAAGGATAATAAGAAATATTATTATAGTAAAACTTTAAGATTGGATGTTTTGGTCGAGGAAGAATTAATAATTACAACTAATGAATATAGGCAGTATTGGTAATGTTTAAAATGGACTCAATAAAAAGATTATTTTTGTATCTATTTGCATTAGTTATGGCGTTTAATCAAAATGCCCTTTCAAAATCATTACCACCGGGTTCAGGTACAGGCGATGTTAAAGCAAATATATTAATTCTTCTTGATACATCAGCTAGTATGAACGGAAACCCTTTTGGTGGTGCAGCAATTTATAATCCAAATGATTTAATTTTGCTTAATGATGGTGATGTAATGGTTGGGCAAGCCAGAGGCGCAATTGTAAAATTTGATTACGACACAGAGGATTTTGATCCAACATTTGTTGATCCTGACGGTGATGGCAAGGGAGATAGGCTATTCCAAGGATCAAACAGTATGCCCTCGTGTGAATTAGAGACTGGCAGACAAGATAGCAGAGTAAGAACTGTTCGTGAAATGGATAAGTCATCAGATGTAATTGGAGTTTCACCAGCAGGTAAAGAAGTTATTTATTCAATCTCGTATGATTATGAGTCTGTTGTAGCTATAGATGCGTCTGGCAATTGCGTAGAGGTTATTAGTAGTGCTGAACTTGGGAAAATGTCTACTGGAAGATTTGATAAATTGTATCCACTAGGTTTGGATATTAAAACTATTGATAGCCAAGACCATTTAATTGTAACGGGTCATCAAGAAGTTTGCCTTGATGAAAGAAGGGTAGGAAAGAAAAAAAGAAAGAGATGGGTTTGTTTTAGATATAGTCAAGAAGAATTTGTTTTTTCAAGAAATCTCTCGACTGGTAACCAATTGCTTTGTCCTGTTAATAGTCTCAATTCAACATTCAGAACCCACTTAAGATCTACAAGTTCAATTTCTATGGATAGTGGAAACAATCTTTACTACGTTGTTAGCGGAGAAATTTATAAAATTTCAATTTCATCTGATGGCGTAAACTTTTGTCCAAATCTTGAAGCGCCTACACGTTTTCAGAGAAATGTTAATGGCAATGTTTACAATCTAGTTGCGAAAATGAGTATTGATCCACAAGATGAAAGTATTATCTATGCAACAAGTAACACCAGCCATACACTGCAAAAATTATCAATTAACTCATCGAACATAACCACTACAGCAACTGTTGGGGGGTTCGGTCCAACAGCGTCCACAGCATCAAATGTTCTCTTTAATATACCTATGGGTCTTCATGTGTCGAATGACAGAGTTTGGGTTGGTAATGCGAAAAATTCAATTCAAGAATTCGATATAAGCGGAGGGTCTATGACTTGGGTTGACGAATTGGGAACTAAAATAGTAAGTAGAGCTGAAGGAGCCAAAAGAGCAATTAAAGCAGTTGTTAACGACAGTTCATTAACTAGTGGAGCGTATTTTGGTTATGGATATTGGAACGCTGGAACAAGAGCAAACGGAAGAGGAGCTAAGGGAAAATGGTTACCGTTTACAGAATATTCTTGTCATAACATGTGTCCCAAGGCAAAAAAATTTCAAAGATGTAATGATTTTTGTGATTATTACCGGGGGTGGTCTAACGCTGCCCAACATCCTTCGGGTAAATCTGTCCAATGTGATGACAATTCTTGTATACCTGTAGGAATTGGACCAAATACATCTAGTCGAATAGTTGAAGCTGTTGATAGAATGAAAACAAGATTTGGAACAGATGGTACTGCTTTTTCTCAACTTGCCTACGAGTATATGTTAGACCCAAATATTGGAATAACTAAAGACGGTCCTGAGTGTCAACTTAACTACGTTATTGTAATAGGTGATGGTATGTGGCAACACCACGACCGGGCTTTGAGACAAATTAGAGATTTAAGAATTGATAGTGCAGCAGCGGGGGTAAACAAGGATCGGTTTGGAAATGCAAAAGGAGTTAAGACAATTTTTATAGCCTATGGTGGAGGAATAAAAGATAGAGGAGACGAGCAATTTCAAGAAGCAGCAAAAGCTGGTAGTTGTGATGATCCTAATTTTGGTACATCTGCTCAAACAGATCCAGAATGTAGACAAAGAATTATTGCAGAAAATCCAAAAGAGTTAGTTACAAAATTAAAAAGCGAGATAGAGAGAATCATTGCTAGTAGGCTCTCATTTTCTGCTCCAGCCATAACTGCTACCGTGCAAGAAGGTGGAGATTTGTTTCAGGGACAATTTTCATTAGCACAAGGACAACAGTGGATAGGACATCTAATGAGAAAGGGCGTTACACCAGACGGTTTTGTTATTCATGAGGACCCTGCAAATAATTGGGATGCAGCTAAAAAATTAGCAGACAGGGATATATCTACTAGAAAAATTTGGACCCCTCTGCAGGGTAAAAGTTACATAGAAAGTGACTGGAACAACTGGGTTGAAGGAAACAGTTCTGAAATTAATAAGTTATTTCAAATTTTAGGAAACACTGTTACCGATTATCATAAAACGGGTTCTACTTGTCCAGGACCAGATGGAAATGATGATGATATAAAAGGTTTGATTAATTTCGTCAGAGGTGCGGATTACTTTCTTTACCGCACAGGTAACGACAGATGTTCTGGAAAAGGAGATAAGAGAGAAAATATTCTTGGGGACATATATCATTCTCAGATTGTTGAGGTTGGACCTCCAGGCGCAAACACGAACTACACAGCCACAAATCAAGAAGCATACTACAGACAAAAAAATGGTTATGCTAGTTTTGCTTCTAGTTTAAGCCAAAGGCAAAGAGTTCTTTATGTAGGAGCTAATGATGGAATGTTGCACGCGTTTGATGCTAAAACTGGAGAGGAGCTTTGGGGTTTTGTTCCACCGTTCATTGCTGGAAAGTTACCGGAGATGGTAAATGATAACCTAGATCAAGCAATTGGTAATGGAAAAGGCGGTACGAATGCAATATTTGCAGTTGATGGTTCACCAGTTGTACATGACATGTTTATTAAAGCTGTGAAACCTAATGGGCAGCCAGAGGCAACAAAATCTTGGCGTACTATATTAATGATTCCTTACGGAAGAGGTGGTGCAGGATATTCTATTTTAGATGTGACAGAGCCATCAGAACCAATTCATGTATTCTCTGTTTACAATGATTTTGTTCGAAGTAAAGTTATGATAGCTTTAAGTGATGGTGAAATAATTAACAGTGAAGACTCACCAGCTCCAGCATTAGATTATACAGGTGGAAGCTTGAATATTAATGACTCAGAGGAAGCCAAAAACGCTAAATTTAATATTGAAGTAGCTAGAAATGCTGACCTAGCTAATGATAGCACTGGTAATGATTATACTGAAAGGGATAAGATTAGAGATTGTGTGACCGACAGTAATTTTTACTCGGGTGGTACAGCCGCTTGTTACAAAGGCAGAGTTTGGAGATTTCCATATATTATGCCGCAAGAATTTATTGATGATCCATCAACTTTACCTGTTCAAAAAGTTATAGATGGAACTGTTACATCATTAACCGTAGATACGATTGTACAAGAAGCATCATTAGCAACAATTACATTTAGAGAGGAACTAGTAATTAATCTGAGTGAAGATGACGGTTCTCTAGCATCCGATGATGAGACAACTTTCTTTACTGTTAAAATTCCTAATATAGGAACTGAAAACCCAGTATATGATTATAGTAAGATGGGTGAAACTTGGGCAACGCCAAGAATATTCAGACTTCCAGTTGAAAGAGAAGAGTCTATAGATAGTGATAGATATGTTGCAGTAATGCCCGCTGGATTTGGTAGAGTTGGCGGTGTTGGTTCAGCTGTATATGTAATAGATTTAGAGTCCATGAGTGAGCAAAGTGGAGGCCAATACCCTGGGAAAATAGCTAGCGGAGGGAATGGGTTAATCGATTTAGTCGATATCGATAACTCATTTGAAAGTGCTTATGGAGGTACATTAAACGATCTTCCTAATTCAGTATTGGGCGACCCAGTGGTAATTACTCCAGATACTTTTAGAGGTGCGAAATGGCGGGGAGCAATGGTTTATGTAAACGATTATGAGGGGAAAATTTCAAAAATTAACTTAACTAATGAACTGACTTCTAAAGGCTCTAATCCGGCGCCAATAGAATTATATGATCATACTACTTTATTTTCTCTAAATACAAACGAGGAAAACGGCAGAGTTAGTTTTTTTGGAATGGACGCTGCTTTTGGAATGGATACTAAAAACTTATATTTGTTTGGAGCCACTGGGGACTTTAATGACATCGCGCGGAGATCAAGAGGAATGGATAACATCTTATATGGAATAAGAGATTTTGATTTTCCAAATTTTAGAATGGTAAATTCTGGAGGCGTCGGGTCTTTAACAGAGGCTATGAATGCAAGAAAGATTGATGCAGAAGACGGATATAGTTTAAGTTCAAATTGTGTAAATACTGCTGACGAAACAAATGATCAGGGGGATTGTCCTGCGATATCTAAGGACGCCTGGGTTTTTAAATTAGATAAGCCATTTGACAAAAGACAAGACGAGTCTTTAGTTACTGATACAGGAGCTCCAAATTTAACACAAAATTTATATCACAAAGCTACTGCATCACCCACTGTGTTTAAGGGCACGGTTTATTATCCTGTTTATCAACCACCAGAGGGCGGAAAGTGTAATGTCGGAAACGCTTATGTCTGTGCCGCTGATGATGAATGTGGAATTAATACCTCAGAAGAAATTGGACGAGCAAGCAGACAGATGGATGCAAATGCTGGCTTTGATGAAAAGACAGGTTGTTATTATCTACAACCTGGTGTTCTTTCGAAGTTAGAGGTGTTTGCAGATAAACTTTTTGCAAACATTACAACAGATAGTGAAGACCAAGAAGATACACTTATATCTTTACTTTCTAATGACGGAGCAATCTCAGTGTTCAGAGGAAATTGGCGAGAAAATTATTAGAATAAAAATATTTTAAATTTATCAAAAAAAGAAATATAAATCACACACCCGATTATAATGTACGGACCAAATGGAATTTGTGAGGACATTGTTTTTGATTTTTTAATTAGAGATGGTGTTACAATTAGAAGTGCTACAACAGAAGATATAAAAATTATAAAGGGGATACATATCCAGCCGAACCAGAAACCAATTGCAGAGAGTAACTTAGCATCCCCCAGTCCCATACCTTCTTTATTCTTAAATTTTTTATAAGAAAGAATGATTAACCAAATGACTAAGTAACCCATAATTCCTCCAATAAGTGAGTTAAGATAAATAGGAAAGAGATTTGAGTCTAAATTTGGAGCAAATGATTTTGCAAAACCAATTATCATTAATGGAAAAGTAAGGCTGTCGGGGATTATAAAATGATTTAAATCTATAAAAAATATGATTATAAAAAAAATACTTAACAAAGCTAACAACAGAGTTGTGATGGTTAAACCATAAATATGGTAAACTAGTAAAAAACTTAAGACACTGATTAATTCTACTATAAAATATCTTATATCTATTTTAACTTTGCAACTTCTACACTTTCCACCAAGTATAAAGAAAGACAATAGAGGAATGTTATCAAACCATTTGATCCTTGTACTGCATTTTGGACAATAAGATCTCTTAATTGCTATACTTTCATCATTTGGAAGCCTGTGTATACAAACGTTTGCGAAACTCCCCCATATACTTCCAAGGATAAATGCTATAATATAGAACACAGTTTAGAGTTTAATTTGAGAGGAAAATTCTATGAGCCCATTAATGCAGTATTGTACTAACATAATTGCATCAGTTAGGTGCAAATAGAAATTAGGCGCATGAATAATGATTTCCATCAATTTCAAAATTATCAAAAAATTAACGAATATCAATTTATAAATAACATGTTTTTTGGTGTAAAAAAAAAGGAAACGATCAAAATAGATGACACTAGCAGTAAAGATTTAGAGCTGGTAACTAAAATGAATCAAGAGTTTGCAATGTCTCTTGATTTAAAAGAAACACTTAATAACTCATTAGAATTAATTATAAAAAGAATTAATGCACAAGCAGCAAATATTTTTTTAATAGATAAAAAAAATCAATCGTTCCAATGTATTGCTTCCAAACATCAAGCATATCTTGAGGATTTCGAAATCCCAATTACTCAAGGAGTTATGGGAAAAGCTGCAGTCATGAAAAAATGTATTAGAGTTGGTGACGTTAGAAAAGATATTAGAGAAATTGCAGAATTTTATTTTGATTTAGATAATAAAACAAATTTTACAACTTATTCAGTTCTATGTTCCCCTTTAATTGTATCGGATGAATGTATTGGCGTTATTCATTGCTTAAACAAAAAAACTAATAATAAACTTTTTGAAGAGAATGATAGAAAACTTTTAGAAACTTTGTCTGGTCCGGCTGCATTAGCAATAAACAATGCTAAGATGGCAAAAGATTTAGTCGATAAGAATAGAATGCAAAAAGAAATTGAAATTGTTGGCGAGATACAAAAAACTTTGTTGTCGCAAAACAAAAAAGAAAACTTTCCTATAGCAGGAATAAACATCCCAGCAAAAGTTGTATCAGGAGATTTTTATAATTTTTCTGATCTAGGTGATGGTAAATTTGGTTTTGGTGTTGCAGATGTATCTGGTAAAGGAATTAAATCTTCCCTTTTAATGTCAAAGGCTTCGAGTCTTTATAGATGTTTAAGTAAAACAATTTTTTCTGCTGCTGATTTATTAAACTTACTTAATTCTGAAATTTGTGAAACAGCTGCACGTGGAATGTTTGTAACAATGCTTATAGGTATTTATGACAGTAATAAAAAAGAATTACTACTTGCTAACGCAGGACATGAACCACCACTAATTCATTCTAAAGACGGAAAATTTACAAACTATACTGAAGCAGGTCCACCTTTAGGAATTATGTCGAAGATTAAATACAAAGAGACAAAAATAAAATTTTTTGAAAGTTCGATGTACGTATTCACTGATGGTATAACAGAAATGAAAGATCCTGAAGGTAATATGTTAGAGTCTGATGGATTCAAAAACTATATTACAAAGTATCAACAAACACCTAATCACGAAAGATTAAATAAAATTGTTGAGGATATAATTAAGTCTGGTCGTATTCAAAAAGACGATCTGACTATTGTAGTTGTAGACGGAGCATAATTTTTTTTTTATGTTTGCGATAAGTAAGACAATAGTCTTGTTTGCAATAATTATTTCTGCTCTTTTGTTTTGGGCGACGTCAAATGTTTGTAGATATAATTTTACAATTGAAAAAAAAACAAATTAGCTTAATATTATTTCAGAAGATATATTCCAAACGCTTCCAATAGCAAAAGTTTATTACTTTAGAGAATTAAATTGTAATAACGTTGATACTATTTAGAATTTTAACAGAATTATTAATAATTTTAACGCAATTACAGTTTTGATTTATCAAGAGTTAACTACAGATACAAGAGGAGAGCCTAATTAAAATAAAAAAATGTGTTTTAAAGAAATTTTTTTAATAAATCATGTAAGAAATTTAATTATTATCCAATTTTCGCTCAAAAAGAGAAAAAAACTATATTTTTTTTTAAAAAAAGGCTCAATTTGTAATTGAATAGATAGTTTTTTAATAAATTGAATATTAAATTTACAATTTTTGAGTGTAGTATTAATAAAACATTTAACTCTAACACATAAATTTAAAACTCTAACACAAAAAAGTTTAAATTTAGCATGATTTTAATTTTTGTTGATTTTATTGACTTTTTTAAAAAAAATTAAAATTTAATACTCTAACACAATTTAAAATCTATTATTTGTGTTAGAGTTTATTAAAAATTTAAATAAAAAAAAAAACTTAAATAAATATTTTAATTTGTAAAAAATGCCTATTTTACTTACTTTTTTAACATTAAGCCCATTTTGAACATATATTTTATAATTTTGTGTTAGACTAAATAATAATTTTGTGTTAGAGATTCGTTAAATTGTGTTAGAGAAAAAATTATAACTTGTTTATGAACGATCAAGACGACGAAAAAAAAATTATTGATGAAGATAAGTCTCAGTCTGAATCTGAGAATCAATCTAAAGTTGATGAAAATAATCAACCTGAAGGTGTAGATAATCAAAAAAATGATTCTATCCCTGAATCAAATCAAAATAATAACGAAAATAATGATCAAACACAAAATTTAGATACATCTAGTGATAAAAAAGAGGAAAATAAAATTTTAGATAATCAAAATGATGAAAAAAGTTTAGAATTAAGTCAAAACAACGATCAAGAAACCACCCAACAACAAACATCCGAGCCTTCAAGTGAAAAAAAAGATGAAAATAATGGATCCTCGCATGAGGTAATCCATAAGAAAGACGGAAGGTTACATATTTACATCCGACAAGACAAATACAAAGGTGAATTAAAATCAAAAAATTGGGTTGGAAGACTTTATCATGATGGAAAACAAAAAATTTCATCATCAGGAACTCCTAATTTGGAGGAAGCAATACCAATTTTAGAAAAATGGTTTGATGACGTTGTTGCGGGAAAAGAAAAAGAAAAAGAAATTCAAGAGCAACCTGTTAAAACTGAAGAAACATCTGTTCAACCAGAAACTTCAACTCAAATTGTTAATAAAGAACAAACGAGTCAAACAACTACGTTAACCGAACCTAAAATTGACGCTCCTATTTTAAATCAATCACCAGAGGACGAACAAGAAAATAAAAAATCAAAATTTGCTTTTTTAGATAATATAAAAAATATTAAATTTAAAAAGCCAAGCTTCTTAGAAAAAAGTTCAGTTTCAAAACCATCACTCAAAACTAATGAACTTTCGAAAAAAGTTACTAGTTTTTTTAAATCTAAAATTGGAAAGTCAGCAGTTAAAGGGGAGGAAATTGTTGGAGTTGAAATTACAAACAAAGAAATAAGATTAGCTCAAGTATCAACTAATAAATCAAATCAATGGGTATTAGATAAATTTTATGCTCACCAAGTTGACTTACCAGATGATGCAAATGTTTTAGATAATGGAGAAAAATTAGGAGCAGAACTTACAATTGCATTACAAAAATCTAAAATTACAACTTTAAATGCTGCAATTGCCATACCTGTCACAAGCGCGATTATAAGAGTTGTAACAGCACCATTGATGAAAGAAGAGGAATTGCAAAAAGCTATTGAAACTAATTCACTTTGGGAAAATTTAGTTCAGTTAACTGATAACTTAGATGACTATTCAATTTTCCATCAAGTTATTAATAGGAATGAAAAAGCTAATACAATGGATATTTTATTTGTTGCTTCAAAGCTGGCTGATATAAATAATTATACCTCTATAATCAAGCAAAGTAATCTCAACCCAGTTATAATTGATGTAAAATGCTTTGCATTAAAATCTGCTGTCGATCAAATAAATCAAATCTCAAATAAAACAGATGATGTAAATCTTACTGCGGTTTTAGAATTTGGTTTAGATGAGAATTATTTAATGATTTTATATGATAATAACCCAATAATTACTGATATTTTTTTAAGAGGCCAAGATAGAAAAATATTATTAGAGTCACAAGATGTTGAAGAAAAAGAAGCATTAGTAAGAAGATTTTTAACTCAGGTAAAACAAGCGGTTCAAGATTTTGAAACCAAATATGAGAGAAGAATAAGAAACATAAAAGTAGTCTCAGATTTAAAAAATGTTGAGGATTTTTTGTCAAGTTTTAGAAAGGGTCTACTAAATGTTGGTTTTAACTTATTTGATCCAATTGATGGATTGTTAATCCCTCAGCAAAATAAAGAAAAAGTAGATTTAATTAACAGATCATACTTATCATCAGTTGTAGGTCTTGCTTTTAGAAAATTGGATGTGTTTGGTTATTATAAATTTGTTACTGCCGTTAAAAATATAAACTTACTTCCTGACAGAAAAGGCATGATTAAAGAAAAAAAGATGAAAGCTTTTTCAAGTTTTGCTTTCAAAGGTATAGCTGCTTCAGTAGCAGCAATATATGTAATTCTCTTTGGTTTATCTTTCTGGAACATCCAATCTTACAATAAAAAACTAATTAATTACAATACTGTCCTAGAAACTCATAAAGCTAAAACATCTGAACAAAAGAAAATTAAAAAAGAGTTAGCTATAATTACAAATACTTTAAAATTAAGTAAAAGTTTAAAATCAAATAAACAGAAGAGTTATAGAGTTTTAGCTCAAGTTGCTATGAGTGTTCCTAAAAGAATAAAATTTTCATCAGTTGATTACGATGGCAAAAATAAAGTAATTATCAGAGGGCAGGCTGCTACCGATCAAGACATTTTGAAGTTAATTAATAATTTAGGAACGCAGGAGTTAGTTGTGCAAGCATCACTCGGAAAAATGAATTTCAAAGGTAAGGCTGGAGACTCTGCAGATATTAAAAAAGATTTTACAGTTTTTGTGGATGTTAAGGGATAATGTATGGATTTAAAAAATATTAATTTAGATTTAAAGAACATCGATTTAGAAAGTATAAAAGCTAAAATTAAATCGATAGATAAAAAGATTCTAATTAAATTTGGTATTGGATTTTTATCAATTATTATATTCTTAATAATTTATTACGCTGTTTTAAGCCCTATCGTTGAAAAGAAAAAAGCTCAGCTTGATAACATGCAGAAAAAACAAGCTGAAATAATAAAGATGAATCAAGACATTAAATCTAGTAAAGCTAAAATAAAAAAACTTACTCCTCGATATGAACAATATTCTACTTTATTCCATAGCAAAGCCGAGGTTGAGGGTCTTTACGATTCACTAAGTCAATTCGCAGGGATTAACAACTTAGTCATTTCAAAGATTGAAAAGGGCAAACCAAAGGCCATAACAAAGGCATCAGCTATTGCTTCTACAGAAAAGAAGAAAAAGAAGAAAAAGAGAAAAAGTAGGAAGAAAGTTGATACTGGTGTTAAAAAAAATATTGCTTATTACAGAATACCTGTAAATTTTCAAATAAAGGGCAATTTTCTTGGATATATTAAGTTTAAGAGACAAGTGGCCATGTCTCAAAAAATGTTAAATTTTGACAAAGAAACAATTAAAGTGATAAAAGGGGATACAACCAGTACGGTAGCTGTAACTGGTGTATTAACAATAGTGGGTTTACCAGATGAATTTTTTTAGGCTCATATTTTTGGTTATAATGGTTATCACTTTCTCACAGAAAGTAATGTCAGATAGTCACGACCAAAACATTGTTGAAAAGGCAAAAGAAATTAATAAACAAGTAAAAGAGAAGCAAGCAGCACAACAAGAGAACATTAAAAAAGAAACAGACCAAATTGTTGTAAAAGAAGAACCGTTACCTTTAAATGATCCATTTGCTGGAGATGCATCAACGTCTAGTGATATAGTTACAGAAGTAACACCTACATCCAGTGCAGTAAAATTAAGATCTTATAAACTTGTTGGTTCATTTTCCGCTCAAGATAATAGTTTCATTACTTTAGTTGATGACAATGGTGAATTTATGACAGTGGAATTATTTGAAGAAGTCTTAAGTGGTGTGAAACTTGTTGACGTTAGTATAAAAAGAGCAGTTTTTGAAAAAGCTGACGATAACCAGTACATAATTATGAATTTTAAAAATCAAATAAAAGAGGCAAATGAATTTTAAAAATATCAAATTTTTTATTTTATTTAGCTTTTTTTCAGCTTTGCTTTTAAGTGGTTGTGCTACTGACGGTAAATTTGGAACAAAAAAATTTAAACACAACACTCCTTTAATAAAAGAAGACATAAAGAAAAAAGGTAAAATAGAAGTTGATAAAACTGCAAAGATGGGGCCAAAACCAGCTGAAGCTGACGTAATTAAACTTGGCAAAAGAAAACAAATTTCTTCACAAAAAGCAAGAAACTATTTGTTAATTGGTGAAGAATATAAATTATTAAAGCAAAATATTTCATTTAATTTTAAAAATCTAGATTATAGAACAGCAATAGAATTGATGGCAAAAGCTGGTGAGATAAATATCCTCATTGGTGATGAAGTTGCCGGCTCAGTCACAGCTCAACTGATTGATATTCCATGGGACAAAGCTTTTAATGCGCTTTTAGATTTAAAAAATTATGCAGCTGATTTTGATGTTCAAAGTAATTTAATAAGAGTTCACTCTCCATCAAATTTAACTCAACAAGAATCTACAAAATCAGCGAGAGCTTCAGCTGTAAGGAAAAAAGTTGAATTAGAGGACTCTGTAGAGCCATTAATTTCAGAAATATTCAGACTTTATTATATAAGCCCTGCTGAGGCCAAAGCTACTTTAGATGAGTTATTTAAAGCAGCAGATGGAGGAATTTCTTTAGTTCAAATTACTGAGGAAAAAACTACAAGATCGATTATTGCAAGAGGAAAAGAAAAAGATTTAGACGTAGTCGATAAAATAATTAAAGAAATTGATGTTAGAACAAGACAAGTCTTAATTGAAGCTTTTATTGTTGAGGCAAATTCAGATTTTGAAAGAGCATTAGGTACTGCTCTTGGTGGATACTATAGAAGACAGGGTGAGATAATAGGTGGTGTTCAAGCAGGATCATCAGGAGATGCAGATATAGGTGCAGCTACTGCTGTTATAGGTTCTACTACTGACTCCATAACAAATTTTGGAGCAGCTGGTAAGACAAGTGGTATTGGAATATTAAAGAAGACAGGATCTGCAGTTTTGAAGACCGAAATAACTGCACTTGAGTCTCAGGGGATGGGAAAAACTATATCTAATCCAAAAATATTTACTTTAGATAACCAGGTCGCAACTATCACACAAGGTGAAGAAATACCTTACGCTTCTAGTTCAGCAGAGGGTTCAGATACCTCCTTTAAGGAAGCAGCATTAAAAATGACTGTTACACCAAGTATTATTGGTGATGGAAACGTTCTTTTGGATATCCAAGTTAATAATGATACGCCTAATAGATCTAATCCAGGAGATCCTGCGATCAATAAAATGGAAATTAGCACAAAATTATTAATAGCTGATGGCGATATTGTAGTTATAGGTGGTATTAAAAAAAATGCTTTAACTAACAGCAAACAACAAACTCCTGGGGTAGGAGACGTTCCAGTTGTTGGAAATTTATTTAAAGGTAAATCAAACACTGATAACATGGATGAATTATTAGTGTTTATCGCACCAAGGATTTTATAGATGCTTAAAATTAGCAGAGAAAGTGAAATTAATTTGATCAATGTGTTAATTGATAACGATATTATTTCTGGAAAAGATTTAATTAACATTAAAAAGATTAGCACTGAGGGAAATAAATCTCAGTTAGATGCAGTATTTGAACTTAAGCTCACTGATGAAAATAAAATTTTAGATGTTTTAGTAAAAGAACAAAGTCTTGAAATTGTAGATCTTTCTAAAATTCAAATAAGCGATGAAATTAAAAGTGTGCTACCTTCAAATTACATAAACGTAAATTTTGTAGCGCCCTTTAAAGTTGAGGGTAAAACACTTCACATTGCGATTTCAGATAGTTCAAAGCTTGGTCTTATGAGAAATTTGAAAGCAATTACAAAAAAAAATATAGAGCTACACGCTGCAAAAGTTTCTCAAATTTCAGAGTTTATTGAAAAACTTCAATCAGAAAGTGGAGACGTTACAACTGCAACAATTAGACAAGAGAATAAAGAGAAAACAAAAACCTTTGACTCTGATTTAGGTGAGGCGGGTGAAGTTTTAGAAAAAGCTCCCGAAGAAGATATAGAAGCAATCGAAAACGAGTCGGAAGTAATAAAATTTAGTACAGCAGTTGTGGCAGAGGCTATTAAATCAGGTGTCAGTGATATTCATATCGAACCGTACAGATTTAGCTCAAGAGTTAGATACAGATTAGACGGAATGCTCCAAGAGCAGGAACAATATAAAAAATTTCTTCATGATAATTATGGAGCGGTTGTTACAAGATTTAAAATAATGGGTAAATTAGATATTGCTGAAAGAAGATTACCTCAAGATGGAGCAATAAATTTTAAGATAGATGGTAAAGTTGTTGATTTACGATTATCGATTTTACCAACCGCTAATAATGAGAGAATAGTAATGCGGGTTTTAAATAAAGATGCTGGTGACATAACTTTAGAGCAATTAAACTTTGAAGATGTTGATTTACAGAATTTAAGAAAAGCAATTCATGGAACTCAAGGTTTAATACTTGTAACTGGACCAACAGGATCTGGTAAATCAACAACTCTTTATAGTATTTTAAAAGAGGTGAGTAAGCCTCACTTAAATATTCTAACAGCCGAGGATCCTGTTGAATATGAATTAGATGGTGTAGGACAAGTTCAGATAAAAGATGACATTGGATTAAGTTTTGCTGCTGCTTTGAGATCTTTTTTAAGACAAGACCCGGAAATAATACTTGTCGGGGAGATGAGAGATAAAGAAACAGTTGATATCGGACTGAAGGCTGCACTCACTGGTCACTTAGTATTTAGTACTTTGCACACGAATGACGCTCCAAGCACTATAACTAGATTACAAAACATGGGCACTCCTGATTATTTAATAAGTGCTGCTTGCCAATTGGTTTTAGCACAAAGACTAGCAAGAAGGACCTGCAAAGATTGTAGAGTTCCAGATGACGATGTTAATCCAAAAGTTTTGCAAGACCTAGGCTTTACAGCAGAATTGGCTTCAAGAGTAAAAGCTCTCAAAGGCAAAGGTTGTCCTAAATGTAAAGACACTGGTTATAAAGGAAGACAAGGTCTATACGAAATTTTGGTTGTCTCAAAACCAGTTAAAGAGGCAATACTTAGAAAAGCAACAACACCTGAGTTAAGGGAAATTGCAGTTAAAGAGGGCTTTCAAACCATGCAAGATATGGGAAGAAGACTAATTGCTAATGGTGAGCTTAATTTTAGGGAATATGAGCGGGTTTTAACAACCTCATAATTATTATATAGTTTAAAGAGTCATGGAAGCATTTACTTACAAAGGCATTGCAGACGGTAAATACGTTGAGGGCGATATTGAGGCTATCAATCAAGAGGAAGCATCTCATAAGCTTAAAGAGCAAAAAATTATTATTACTAATTTAATAAGATCAAAAAAGAAAAAAGTAGAAACCAAAGCTAAAGCAAAAGGTAAAGGCTTTTCTTTTCGTAAACCAAAAGTCAAAGTGGAAGATGTCTTAATTTTTTCTAAGCAATTTGCAACAATGGTTAAAGCGGGCTTACCAATATTAGAGGTTTTAGCCATGTTGAGAGATCAGTTGGAGAGTCCAGCTATTAAAGAAGTAATCGAAGATATAAGGAAAAGCCTAGAGGGCGGGGTAACACTTTCTAAATGTTTTGAAAAATATCCTCAATATTTTGATAACGTTTATTGTAATTTGATAAAAGCTGGAGAAGCCAGTGGTAAGTTGGATGTATTCTTAATGAAAATTGTAGACGCTCTTGAAAAAAAAGAAAAGATAAAAAAGAAAATAAAATCTGCACTCATGTATCCTGCTATAATGTTTTCTGTAGCAATAACTGTTAGTGCATTCATGTTAATCAAAGTTGTTCCTGTTTTTGCAAAGATGTATGATGGAATGGGTTTAGATTTACCAAAACCAACAGCAGTTATCATGTCAATGAGTGATTTTTTAAGAGGAACTGGAGGAATGGTTTTATTAATAAGTTTAATTTCCTTTTTTGTAGCATTTAAATATTTAACAGCTAAAAATGAAAAGATTAAGTATAGATGGCACAAACAAGTTTTAAAACTTCCAGTCTTTGGTGATTTAATATTAAAATCATTGCTTGCAAGAATTTCCTTAATAATGGGAAACTTGAGTGCAGCCGGAGTAAATTTATTGGAAAGTATAGAGATTGCAAAATCAGTTAGCAGCAATGTGGTTGTATCAGAGGCTTTAGAAAATGTTAAAAAAGGAGTTTTTTCTGGAGATACTTTGACAAAATTATTTTTAAAAGAACCACTCTTTCCCCCAACTTTTAGTCAATTAATTTCTGTGGGTGAGCAAACGGGGCAGTTAGATGAAATGTTTGGTTCTGTTGCAATGTATTATGAAGAAGAATTCGATGGAGCTGTCGATAATATGTCAAGTTTGATTGAACCGATAATGATTGTTTTTATGGGAGTTATGATCGGTGGATTAATGATTGCGATGTATTCACCAATCTTTAACGTTGGAGCGTTAATAGGTTAAATTTTTTTAGTAAGTACCAAATGGTTTACCCATTCTTTTTGGTCTTTTTTAAAAACTGCTGCATCCATAATTTGCTTTATAAAAAAAGTCCCAAGACCACCTGGTTTAATATCATCTAATTTTCTATGTTGAATATTTTCTGGTATTACTGCTTTGCCTTTATCAAAAAAACCGATCTCTAAATCACTATTTTTAAGTGAGATTTTAATTTCCATTCTATCTGATGTTTCTGCAATATCTTTATAGGCATGCTTAACGATATTTTGTGCTGCCTCAGCAATTGCTAATACAAGTTCATCTTTTTGATCTTGTGGTAAATTAATTTTTTCAAATACTTCTCTAGAGAAAGTTCTTACTTCTTTTAAACTAGCCGTACTTACAAGAAAATCTTTAGACTCTTCTATATTCATTATTCCAAGTTTAAAATCTGTTCAAGTTTTGCCATCATTATCACTTTTAAAACAGATTTACTTACCTCTTTGACAATAACCTTGGTATTATGCTCCAAAGCTTTTTGATGACTTTCAATTAAAACAGAAATTCCTGAAGAATCCATGTAGGAAACATCTTTCAAGTTTAAATGAACTTCTTTTCCTGACTCTACTATAGGTAAAATCACCTCTTTGGCTTTTTCGGTAACGTCCATATCTATCTCTCCATTTAAAAAGACAGTGCTGACATTTCCTTCTTCTGTTACTTTATAAGTCATAATTATATAAAGACTGATAACATAAATAGATCTTAAAATGTATATTTTTTACCCATTATGGACAAAAAACATTTATTTTTGTTAGATAATATAATGTTTATAAAGTATTTACATATCATAAATTATTAATAAGAATTAAGTATTAATTAAAAAGAGGAACTAAAATGAAAAATAATAAAGGTTTTACACTAATTGAATTATTGGTTGTTGTTGCAATCATAGGTATTTTAGCTGCCGTAGGTGTTGTTGCATACAACGGATACACTGGTGCTGCTAAAAAAAATGCAGCTAAAACAATTCATGCAAATTTAATTAAGTATGTTGCAGCTGAATATTCTAAATGCACTATAGATAATTCAGATACTATCATGAAAAAAGGTGGTACAGGTGGAATAGAATGTTCAACCGAAGATGCTGGAACAGGTGCAATAACTTTCGTTACTGCAGGTGAGATAGTTACTCATTTGGTAGGAGATGATACTCCTTTAGAAGATAAAAATCCGTACTCAACTTCTAGTGCTGCTGTAAGATCAAGTACAGCTGCAGGCGCAGGTTTTGTTAGTATTGATGCAACTAGTGATAACTTAATAACTGTCCTTACTTGTTTCACAGACGGTAAAACAGGAAATGAATGTACAGTGACCGACAATCAATTGACTAACACAATATCGATTGATTAATTTTTTTTGAATTGAGTTTAAAATGTCTACTAGGAGTTCTGCATTTACTTTAATAGAACTTCTAGTAGTCATTGCTATAATAGGTATCTTATCTGCCGTTGGAACTGTCGCTTATAACGGTTACATCGGCGGTACGAAAAAAAAAGCTGCAGAAAATGTCTTAATGCAGATAGGTTTAGCTCAAACAGATCATTATGCTAGTTGTGGAACTTATTATTCTACCACAGATGGTTACTGTGTACCACCAACTGCAGAAACGGAGTGTACACCATCTAAAGGCACAACCGAGACTATAGGAACTGATCTATTTGGAAAACCAAGTTACATAAAGCTTCAAAATGGTTTTCTTTTTTGTTCTTTTTCCCCAGGTACAACTTCTTATACAGTGAGAGCTGTAGGCCTTGGTGATTGCCAGTTAGATATTGATGAAAGTGGTAGTATTGATGACTCTGCATGTTAATAGCTACAATTATGAAATTGTAAATTAACCCAAAATGGATATATGAAAGCTTTAATTATACATAAGGTTTATATTTAAAGTATTTGATATGAAAAAATTAATTTTAATTTTAATAGTTTTCCCTGTCTTAACTAATTGTACCCAATATTCTGCTATGATGAATCCGAGCATTACATTAGCAACTGGTGGAACTATTTCCCAAGCCTCCACATCTTTAGCAAGTTCACTGGCTGTGAACGAGGCAAAGAAAAGTTTACAAGCAGAAGTTCCAGAGGAAAAATTTTGTCAGACTTTTCATTCATCTGAATTAAATGAAATTTTTTTTGAGACTATCGATCAATCAGATTGCATTTACGATCCCATGAGTATTTATAGATAATACAAATCAATGATGCCACAAGAAGTAATTGATGTACTATCAAGTAACATCGACACTTTATGGGTGATAGATTGCGCAATTCTAGTTTTCATAATGCAAGCAGGTTTTATGTGTATGGAAACTGGCTTATCACGGCATAAAAATAGCATTAATGTTGCCCTTAAAAATGCTGCAGATTTTGGAGTATCTGTAGTTATTTTCTGGATATTTGGTTTTGGTATCATGTTTGGTACTTCTTATTACGGTTTTTTTGGCACTGATTTATTTTTTTTCAAAACTAACAAAGCGGAATATATGACTTACTTTGTATTTCAAGCAATGTTTGTTGCAACTGCTGCAACAATTATTTCAGGTGCTGTTGCTGAAAGAATGAAATTTAATGGTTATTTGATTATGACTGTTTTAGCTACAGGAATAATTTACCCCATAGTTGGTCATTGGGCGTGGTCCTCAAGTTATCTTTCAAAATATGATACGGTCGATCAGTTATTAGTTGTTACTGGCTCAGTGAGAACTACAGGTTGGTTGTCTGATCTAGGCTTTGTTGATTTTGCTGGAAGTACTATTGTACATTCTGTAGGTGGATGGATTGCGTTAGCAGCAGTGATTATTTTGGGGCCAAGAATTGGTAAATACTCTAATGCTAATAAAGGAAAATTCACTGGATCTAGTTTTCCACTTGCTGTTTTAGGTACACTTATTTTGTGGTTTGGTTGGTTTGGTTTTAATGGTGGAAGCAACGGTGCAATGGATGAAGTAGTGCCTTTAATTTTAATCAATACATTTTTAGCTGCTGCTTTTGGTTTATTAACTGGATTAGGTATTTCATATTTTAAACATAAAAAACCCGATCCTTTTTATATTATTTTAGGTCCGTTAGCAGGTTTAGTTGCAATTACTGCAGGATGTAATTCGATGACGTCTGTCACTGCAATTTTTGTTGGCATCATCGGTTCGATTATTGCAATTTTTGTAAATGAACTTTTAAACAAATTTGAAATTGACGATGTTGTTGGTGCTGTTCCGGTTCATTTAGCTGCTGGTATTTGGGGAACTTTGGCTGTTGGGTTTTTTAGCGATTTAAATATTTTAGATACTGGTCTTGATAGATTTTCACAAATTAAAATTCAATTAATAGGAATTTTGGCAATTGGATCATTTACATTCATATCATCATTTATAATTTTGAGTTTTGTAAACAAATTTTATCCATTAAGAGTAAGTACCGTCCAAGAGGAATTAGGATTAAATATTGCAGAGCATAATGCAGTTTCAATTGAGCATGATTTAATTTCAATTTTAAACAAACAATCAGAGTCAGGAGATCTTAAAGTAAGAGGGCCTCAAGATCCGTTCACCGCTGGTGGTGTGATTGGTCTTTATTATAATAAGTTAATGAGCAAGCTTGAAACAACAGAAGAGGAAAAAAACAAGTGGCGTGAAAGAATTTCTAAAGAGGTTAAATTAGCGGTAAAAGTTCAAGAAAACTTTTTACCAAAAAGAAATTTAAAAAATTATCCTGTGCACGGAATAAACTTATCAGCTAGAGAGGTCTCAGGTGATTTCTTTAGTTTCTATCCTCACAATGATAGTATTTATTTTATAATTGCTGATGTTGCTGGCAAAGGTATTCATGCTGGAATGGTTATGGCTAAAGCGTCTACCTTGTTTGAAGTGTTATCCCAATCAAAAGTAGATCCAGATGAAATGGTTTTGCATATGAATAATGATTTAAATAATACTAAAACCGGTGGAATGTTTGTAACTTCAATAATTGGTGAATACAATTTAATTACAGATGAAATTAGATGGGTAAACGCAGGTCATCAGCCTGCAATTGTTAGAGATGATAATGGGAAATATCAGCAGTTTCTAAGTTCAGCACCTCCCCTAGGTGTTATCAAACAGAAAGACAAAAGTATTTATAATATCAATAAGATGAAACTAAATGGTTCAAGATTTTATGCATTTACCGATGGATTATCTGAAAGCTTAAATGATAAGGGACAAGAAATAGGTATTGACGGATCAATAAATATTATTGAGACTAATTACAACAAAGACACCACTCAACAATTAAATGATATAACTAAAATGGTCGTAAACACGAGCAAAAATCAAAAACTGTCTGATGATTTAACAGTAATAAGTATTGGAAAATAGTATTAATTCACAAAAAAATATTAATTGAAAAAATAAATAGACTTAATATCTTTCACTTTTATGAATTTAAACACTAACAGATTAATATTTGTTTTCATCTCAATATTATTGCTGATGACAACCCTTGCTGTCTCTTCAGAAAAAAATATTACGTACATGCAGATTTTACAAAAACCAAATGATTTAGATTTAAATTTAAAGTATGCCCAGCAACAAGGTAAAATGGGAAATTTCAAGCAGACAATTTCTACACTTGAAAGATTAAACATGCTTTATCCTGATAATACTGAAATCAAATTATATTTGTTATCAGTTTTAGTACAAGTTGACTCACCTGAAAAAGCATCAACCATTATTGAGGAAATGAAATTAAGAAGAGATCTTTCATCTGAAGATTTAGAAACATTACAAGAAATTGAGGAAGAATTAAAAGATCGAGAACCAGGTCTTTGGACTTTTGCGGCTGATATTTCAACTGGGGTGATTGCTTCTGATAATGTTAATAGTGTTTCAAGTACGAGATTTAAAGATTCATCTGGATCACGTGAAGCTTTTAATTCTCCAAAATTTGACAGAACTTTAAGTGGCAGTATGGGATTATCTGCATCTAGACCTGTTGGTGAAGAGTCTTCTTTACTTATTAATTTATCCCAAACTACATCAGAACAATATCTTGAAGCTGATGATGATTATCAAAGTTATGGTTTTACTCTTGGTTTAGATACAGTTTTTTTAGGACAAAGTGTTAGTCCGTATCTTATTTTAAGCAAATCAGATTACCAACATGATGCTGATAGTTTTTCTAAGATGTATGGTTTAGGAGGTTTCTTTTCTGTCGGTGAGAGAAATTCTTTTAGTTACGGATTTTCATACTCAAACTCGAAAGGAAATAACAATATATCTGATACTACTGCCAATGAAACAAACTCAAGTGGTCATAGTATAAATTTAGGCCACGACTTTATAGTAAATCAACTGATTACAACTAATATTAGTTTAGGTTACAGTGATACCGACTCAAGAGTTGATGATGGAAATGATTATGAAAACTATGATGTAGGTTTTGGAATTAATTTTGCATTTCCTTGGGCTTATATTGCAGTAAGTAATAGTATGAGTTTTAATGATTATAAGAAAGCAGACACGTCCGTTAATAATACAATAAGATCAGACTTCACAAACACATTTGATATTATTTTAACAAAGGCTATTGGTGACATTTTTCCAGGGATAGATCCTAACAGAAGCCTTTTTATAAATTTATCTTATGAAAAACTTTTTTCTGAAGCGAATATTATTAATTATGATTATATCGCAGATTCCTTTTCTTTAAGTTTTTCAAAATCTTTTAGGTTAAATTAATTTTTCTTATAAATATTTAAATTTTTGGTTAGATTAACCTTAGTTTTATTGAGTTTTTTTTAACCCATAATGAACATTAATTATTCCTATTTTCGTCTAAATTTGCTAGTTTCATGGTGATGAAAAAAATTTTTAGTGCAGCCATTGGGCTATTTTTAATTCTTTCTTCTCAAGTGAATTCTGCTGAGAAGCTTAGCATTGAAAAGCAACTTGTTGGAATAGTTGGAGCTATATCTGGAACGGTAAAAACTGAAACAAGAGAGTTAAAGGCTGGCGATAAAATTTATTTAAATGAAACAATTTATGCTGCACCAGGTTCAGGTACGCAAATTTTATTATTAGATCAGTCTACTTTTACAGTTGGTGAAGACTCTGAAGTTGTGATGGATACATTTATTTTTGATCCAGAAACAAATGATGGAAAAATTGTTGCGAGCGTAAAACAAGGAAGTTTAAAAGTTATTTCAGGATTAATAAGTAAAAAAAATCCTGACAGCCTTACAGTCGAAGTTCCTGAGGGAACTTTAGGTTCAAGAGGAACAGAATTTCAAACTATAGTTTCAAAAGGAAAAACAGATACTTTATTAATTGGTCCAGGAAAAAATAACACTTTAGGTATGAGACCAGGAGCGGTTTTAGTTGGAAATAATCTTGGTCAAACTTTATTAGATAACCCATATAGTATGACTTCGATGACCAAAGGAAAAGCGCCGGGTCAAGCAAAAAAAATTACTAAAAATCAATTAAAGAAATTTAACAAAAAGATGAAAGCTTTGAGAGTTGCGAAACTTTCACCAAATGAAACTAAAGCTGAGAGAAAACAATTAAGAAAAAATCTTAAAAAAGAATTAAAAGCACTAGGTTTTGAAAAAGAGGAAATTAAAACAATAATTAAAGAAAACATTCAAAAAGATAAAGAGAAAAAAGTAGCAATTAAAGCTGAAAGAGCAGAAAAGAAAAAAGCTCAGAAAGCTAAAGCTAAAGCTAAAAAGCAAAAGAAAAAAGCTAAATTAGACGAAGGTAAGAAAAAAGGTAAGAAGAAAAAAGCTAAAGCAAAAAATA
>CACBGP010000002.1 GCA_902538745.1 uncultured Pelagibacteraceae bacterium
AGGATTATGTCCATTCGCCGGCATAGGCATTAATTCATTTTCACCTAAAATCCTTGCTACTCTAGTTGTTGGTTGTGCACCTTGACCCAGCCAATACTTTATTCGCTCTGCCTCTAATCCAATTCTTTCCTTTTTTTCCTTTGGTAATAGTGGATTAAAAAATCCCACTTTCTCTATAAATCTACCATCTCTTGCAAAACGACTGTCTGCAACAACTACTTTATAAACGGGTCTTTTCTTAGTTCCGCCTCTTGATAATCTTAACTTTAACATTCACTCTCCTTCTTTTATTTTAATTGATTAAATAATTCTGGAGGTATCCCTTTGTCAGTTATACCTTTCAGATTACCCTTTGACATCTTTTTCATCATTTCAGACATCAGTTTAAATTGTTTTAACAACTTATTGATAGTGGCTGGATCTGTGCCAGAACCATTAGCAATTCTTTTTTTTCTAGAACCATCAATTATCTTTGGGTTCTCTCTCTCTTTTTTTGTCATAGACAATATTATAGCTTCATTCTTTGTAATAATACTCTCATCAACTCCAGCCGCATCCATTTGTGATTTAACTTTTGAAACACCAGGCATAAAAGACATGATGCCTTCTATTCCACCCATTTTTTTCATTTGTCTTAGTTGTGCTAAATAATCTTCCATAGAAAATTGTCCCTTTTTTAAATTCTCTTCTGCCTTTTTAATATTTTCTTCTCCAAGATCTTGCGCTGCTTTTTCTACTAGAGAAACAATATCTCCCATCCCTAAAATTCTATTAGCAATTCTATCTGGATGAAAAACCTCAAGATTATTAATTTTTTCTCCTATACCCAAAAATTTAATTGGTACTTGTGAGATAAATTTCATACTAACTGCAGCTCCACCTCTTGCATCACCATCAGCTCTGGTTAAAATTATACCAGAGAGATTTACAGTATCTTTAAATTCTTTTGCTACGGATGCTGCTACTTGACCAGTCAAAGAGTCAGCAACTAAAAAGGTTTCAGCAGGTTTAATTATATTCTCGATTTGTTTAATTTCACTCATCATTTGCAAGTCTATTTGTGTTCTACCTGCTGTATCAAATAAAATGACATCAGCACCATTTAGATTTGCAGCACTAATTGCTCTTTGACAAATATCAGCTGGTTGTTGCCCCTCAATTATTGGCAAAGTTAAAATATTATTTTGTTCACCTAAAGATTTTAATTGCTCTTGAGCAGCTGGCCTATAAATATCTAAACTCACCATCATAACCTTCTTTTTTTTGTTATTTTCCAAATATTTTGCAAGTTTAGCTGTAGTTGTTGTTTTACCAGAACCTTGTAGACCAACTAACATCATAGGCACTGGTGGTACGACATTAAGATTTACATCATTATTTTTTTCACCTAATAAAGATACTAATTCGTCGTAAACAATCTTAACAACCATATCGCCAGGAGATGTAGATCTGATGATTTCTTGTCCTAAAGCTTTAGGTTTAACTTTCTCAATAAACTCTTTTGCAACATCAAGTGATACGTCAGCTTCTAATAAAGCTTGCCTAATGGATCTAAGACCTTCATCAACTTGACGCTCATCAAGCGAAGGTGCTTTTTTTAGAGAGGAAAAGACTTCCTCAAATTTATTTGTCAAATTTTCAAACATATTTATTTCACACAGCAGTAATCGCACTAGTGGGCGAACCCTCGCTGACTAGTGTCGATCTCTTTGTTTCCAAAGACACCGCAAATTTAACGTTTTTGCGGAAACTGCCACAAACTATAATAGAGGTTCAAAAAGTCAATAAATAAGTTAAATAACTATATATGGAGATAAGAGCTTTTAAAATGGATGGATTAGGTAATGATTTTGTCATCATTGATAATAGACAAAAAATTACCGATTTAACTAAAGATCAGATTATAAAGATTTGTGATAGAAATTTTATTGGTTGTGATCAATTAATATTTATTGAGACCAGCAAATCAAGTGATGCCAATTTAAAATTTTTTAATTCTGATGGAGGGGAGTCTGGTGCATGTGGAAATGGCACTAGATGTGTTGCAAGATTAATCTCTGAAGAGACAAAAGCTGAAAAGATCATCTTATCTACTTTAAATGGAAACTTAGAGTCAAAAATTTTAGATAAAAATGTTGTTACAACTGAAATTGGTAAAGCTAAATTACAATGGAACGAAATTCCTTTATCGGAAAAATTAGATACTAAAAATTTGAATATTGGGATCACTGATTTAAATAATAAAGAACATTTTGGTGGTACTGCTGTTAATGTTGGAAATCCACATATTGTTTTTTTCGTAAACGAAATTGAAAATTTTAATATTGAAAAAATTGGACCCAAAATTGAAAATCATAAAATTTTTCCAGAAAAATGTAATGTTACAATTGCTAAAATAATTAATAAAAATTTAATTAAAGTGAAAGTATGGGAGAGAGGGGCTGGGCTAACCAAAGCATGTGGAACAGCTGCATGCGCAACTGCATTTGCCGGTAAATTAAACAATCTTAATGAAAATAAAACAGACATAGAATTTCAAACAGGTAAGTTATCAATTCTTATAGATGATAGAAATTCAATCCACATGAAAGGACCCGTTTCAGAAATAAAAGAAATTGAGATCAAACTATAATGGGAATTTTTGACAAATTTAAAATAGGTTTTAAAAAAAGTGCTTCTGCACTGACATCTGGATTAAAAGAAATAATAATAAAAAAAGAGATAGACGATAAAAATTTAGATAAAATCGAAGAGTTTTTAATTGAATCTGATGTTGGTGTCGAGGCTGCATCTGAAATTAAAGAAATCATTTCGAGTAAAAAGATTGATCCCAACAAAGATCTATCAACTGAGATAAATCTTATTTTAAAAGAGTACATTGTTAATTTAATGAAGCCTTTAGAAAATAATTCTTTTTTTGAAAAAAAAGATAAACTCAATGCAACTTTAATCTCAGGAGTAAATGGTGTTGGTAAAACAACAACTATTGGTAAAATAGGTAAAATATTAAAAACTAATGGTAACAAAGTTATGTTTGCTGCTTCTGATACTTTTAGGGCAGCTGCTATTGAACAATTAGAAAATTGGGCAGATAAAATTGATGTTAAATTAACTAAATCATCTCAAGGTTCTGATCCAGCATCCGTGGCATACAAAGCAGTTGAGGAAGCAATCAAAAATAATTATCACCAAGTTTTAATTGATACTGCTGGAAGACTACAAAATAAAAAAAATTTAATGGAAGAATATAAAAAGATAGCCAATGTAACAAAAAAAATTGACCAAGATGCTCCTCATAATATTATTTTAGTTTTAGATGCAACATCAGGACAGAATGTGATTAATCAAGTGGAAGAATTTAACAAAATTATTCCTTTAACTGGTCTAATAATGACCAAATTAGATGGAACTGCCAAAGGTGGTATTCTGCTAGCAATAGCAAAAAAATATCAAATGCCTATTATTGCTTTAGGCTTAGGTGAAAAAGAAGATGATTTAGAATTATTCAATGCAGAAAAATTTGCTGAGGCTTTTACGCAAGTTAGTTAATTAAATTACTCGAAATTAAAGGTTTATAAATACTACACTTATAATTATCCTTAAATTTGTAATGCCCACAATCTTTAGAGAAAGAAGAAATAATAAAATCAAATTTTCCTGTAGTAGGGTAAAGTTCAAGTTTCTTATTAAAAATATCGTATTTAAAATTAGCATTTAAACTTTTAACTGCACTGATCATTACTAGTGTTTTATCGTCTTTTAAAAGGTAATAAGCAAAATCATCTGGAAATACGGGAAAGTCATATTCCGCTAAATGAAACTTGGCTTGAGAGGGAAACCAATCATAAGAGATCAATGGTGAAGAGGACTTTGTTGAATAATTATAGATATAAAGATCTTTTGGGTAATCATTTATATAATTGCTTTCTTCACCTCTGGCCAAAATAGATTTCTTTCGTGTCTTGAAAAATAGTGCAAATTTTTTATTGTGTGAGTCCATATGATCTATATGAAATAAATCATCAGGATAAAATAAATTATCTTTTGAGAGTGCAAAACTTTTTAAAGTTAATAATAAAATTGTAATTAAAAAAAAAATTTTCACTTTTTAAGCGTAAAATTAAATCTTGAGCACTATTTGTTTAGAATATGGCCTAATTTAAATTAATTAAAAATGAATTTAATGTTTTTATAAGATTTTCATCATACTCCATCATATGATTGTCATATTTGGTAAAATAAGAATATTTAGGCTCATTAGCTATTTCGAACATCTTTTGACCCATCTCAAAAGGGACTATTTGATCTTTTTCACCGTGCATTATTAAAATTGGAGACTTAATATTTCTAATTTTATTTTTATTCTCAAATTTATCCTTAAGTAAAAGACCAACGGGTATATATGGGTAAAATTTTTTAGCTGCGTCAATCATTGACGTAAATGGAGTTTCTAAAATTATACCTGCAAAATTTCTATTTTGCGACAAATGCGTTGCAACGCCTGTTCCTAATGACTCTCCATAAATTACTAAATTTTTTTCATCCACGCCTTTTTTCATCAACCATCTAATTGCACTTTCACCATCCTCATATAATCCAATTTCTGATGGTTTACCCTCATTGCCACTAAAACCTCTCCAGGCAACTATTAAAAAATTAACACTCATGTCTCTAAAATGATTCAATTTATGAATTCTATTTTCTAAAGATCCAGCATTCCCATGAAAAAATAAAATTGTTTTATTTTTTCTTATATCTTTTTCATGATACCAACCTAACAAACCTAATCCATCTTGTGTTGATATTTCAACCTCTTCAATGTTAACCGAAAGTTTATCATTAAAATAATTATTCTCATCAGGATGGTACATTAAATTTCTTTGATAAAAATAAAGAAATGCCAAAAGAAAAAGGTAAACTAAAATTATTAGTTGTAAAAATGATAACAAATTATTCCTAAACTTTTTTAACATTATTTTTCTTAGCTAAATATACGCCAAAGAAAACTAAAATGGTTCCCATAATATGAAAATTTTCAAATTTTTCGTCAAATAAAAAGTATCCATAAATTGCTCCATAAACTGTAAAAACATAAAGTGTAAAGCCAGTCAATGATGCGCCTAATTTTTTCTGAGCTATAGTATAAAGAGTAAAAGCAATAATCCCTGGTGATATAGCTGCAAAAATTACCCATAAATAGAATTCTGTCACAAAAATAGTCTCTTTATAAAATAATTCCTCACCAACGTAAAAAGGTAACAAACTCAACGCACCAAAAAAAGAAATCATAGTAAATCTATCAAAAATTTTTAATTTAGATTTCCAATAAAATAAATAAATTGAATATAAGGCCCATCCAATTGCAGCACCCAACATCCACAAATCACCAATTGTAAATTTTAGATTAATCAATAAGTCAAAATTACCTTTAATAATGATGATAAGTACTCCGATCAAGCAAGTAATTAAGCCAATTATCTTTGTTGCATTTATTTTCTCATGAAAAAAAAAATATGAGATTAGAATAATAAAAACAGGAGAGGATGTGTAAATTATTCCCATATTGATAACAGTTGTTGTCTCCCCAGCTAAAAAAGGGAAGGCGCCACATACACCACATCCCATTGACCCTAAAAAAAATAATTTTTTATATTCCTTTTTAATTATATGAAAATTATTTTTTAAAGTTACATAAGTGAATGGTAACAAAATTAAAAAAACAACTGTCCAACGCCAAAATGCAAGTGAAATAGGTGGAACAAATTCAACACCACCCCTAGCTACAACTAGGTTACTAGCCATAAAGATTGGTTGTATAAATAATAATGAGAATGAGAATATATCTGTCTTAATATTTTTCAATTTAATTGATACTAATCTTTATCAAAGAAGGCTTCGTATATCATCATGATGATAGCTGCACCCATTAAAAGATAAACTGGAATAACATCCAAAAAGCCTATCATCATTGATCTCGTTAGAGTTGTTGCTAAACCAATTAAAAAGAAAACTGCAAAAGATAATCCTATGATTGTAGTAATTTTATTCATTTTATTCCTGACATTCTTTCTCTAACCAATTAGCAACTCCTAAAAATCTATGATCATCATATTTATTGCCAATTAATTGAAGACCTAATGGTAAATTATTTTCTCCCTCAAGTAAAGGTAACGAAATACATGGCGTCCCAAGATAAGACCAAACTTTATTAAATTCCGCTGTTCCTGTACTTTTTAAACCTGTGGGCGCAACACCTGGACTAGCTGGCGACAATACTCCATGATAATCCTCAAAAACTTCTTGGTAAGACTCATAACTTCTTTTTATAAAATCAATTGCCTCTGCATATTCTTTTGCCGAATATTTATTTCCTCTTGTGATTGCATCTTGCATATACTTAGACAATTTTTTTTTAAATTTTTTAAAATAAACTGAAAAATTATTAGCTAAATCAGTCTCATGAATAATTTGATGGTATTTGTGTATATCCTTAAAATAAGAAGGAGTATCAAAGATCTCGATATTTTTTTTAAATGATTTAATGAAGTATTCAAATGACTCTCTAGACTTTTTATCTATTAATTTCCAATGTTCGGTTTTATAAAAAATAAATTTTGGATCAAACAGTGGTCCTTTTTTTGTTTCAGATAAAATATTTTCTGTCGAGTAATGTATGGTTGCTGGATCAAATTTATCTTTCTTTATTAAAACTTTTGCCAACATAGCTACATCTTCAACTTTTCGTCCAAAAATTCCTATATGATCCAGACTATAAGATGTTCTCAATACACCATTTCTAGATATTAGTCCGTAACTAGGCTTATATCCCACTACTCCACAATAAGATGCTGGTCTAATAATGGATCCACCAGTTTGAGATCCAATTGATGCAGGTGCCATAAAAGAAGCCACAGATGCGGCAGATCCACTTGAAGAACCACCTGGTGTTCTTGTTTTATCGTGTGGATTTGTGGTTGCCGGAGGTCCTAAATAAGCAAGTTCTGAGGTTGCTGTTTTACCCATTACAATTGCTCCGGATGCATGAAGCAAATCGATTATTTCTGCATTTTGTGAATATGATTTACCTTTTCTTATAACTGTTCCACATTCTGTTGGCATATCAACTGTGCCAATGATATCTTTAACCGCAATGGGTACACCGTGAAGTGGACCAGTTGGTTTTCCAGATCTTCTATGATCATCAGCCTCAGAAGCTTTTTCCAACAAAACTTTTTTATCGAAATGAGCCCATGCCTTTATATCTTTCTCAAATTTGTTTATTCTTTCAATATACTTTTCACAAACATCAACTGAAGTGAGTTGAGCGTCTTTAATCTTCACTGCAAGTTCTTCGAGACTTAAAGAAAATATATCTGTCATTTAAAAATTAATTTGCAAATAATGTCTCTGGTAACCAAAGTGCTATACCTGGAAATAAATACATTAAAACCATCGCTAAAATCACAATACCTAAAAATGGCATTATTCCTCCAAAGATCTGCATTAATTCTACATTCTTTGATTGAACTCCCTTTAAGTAGTAAGCAGACATTGCCATTGGGGGTGTTAAAAATGAGGTTTGCAAATTTAAAGCAATTAACATTGCAAAGAAATATGGGTTAACTCCAAAAAATTCAACTAATGGTAAAAATATCGGCACAAAAATAATTAATATTTCTGTCCACTCTAATGGCCAACCTAATAAAAATATAATCAATTGTGTAATTACTAAAAATTGCCAAGGCTGTAAATTTAGAGATTTAAAAAAATGTTCAAATACTTCGTGACCACCAAGATAAGAAAATACAGATGCAAATGTCCACGATCCTATGAATAACCACATAATCATTGCTGTTGTTTTAGCTGTTAGAAAAACAGACTCTTTGAAATTTTTCCATTTAAGAGTTTTGTAGAAATATGAGAGCACTAATGAACCAAATGCTCCTACTGCTGCAGCTTCAGCGGGTGTTGCAATTCCAGCTAAAATTGTACCTAGAACTAAAATTATCAAAGAGAACAGAGGTAAAAAAGAAACAAGAACTTCTTTCATAATTACTGCTGTAGGAGGTATTTCCTCTGCCGCAGGTTTTGGTGCTATCGATGGATTTAACCAAGCTCTAAACACTGCGTAAGCAATGTAGAGTCCCGCCAACATAAGTCCTGGAAAAATAGCGGCGGCAAATAATCTTAATGGTGATAGTTGAGCGATAACGGAGTAAACGATCAGCATAATACTTGGTGGAATTAAAATTCCTAAACACCCACCTGAACAAATTATTCCAGATGCAAATTTTTTGTCATAACCGGCTTTTATCATAGCTGGCCATGCTAATAATCCCATTAAAGTAACAACTGCACCAATAATGCCTGTAGCCGTAGAAAATAAGGCACAAGTTATCAGTGCTGCAACTGCCATTGATGCGGGGAGCTTATGAGATGCTAATCTAATTGCAAAAAATAATTTTGCTACGATACCTGCTCTTTCAACCAAATATCCCATAAATAAAAAAAGCGGAACCGCTGTAAGAACATTATTATCCATCACGGTATAGGTATTTTGTACAAAAAGTTGGAATATCCTATTATCAAAAAGATGTTCCATCTTTGTTGGATCAAAGTAAGCATAATATCCAAAACCTAGTCCCATCGCCATTAAAGTAAAGGCAATCGGAAAACCTAATAGTACGGCAAATAGAAATATGCCCATCATCATAATTGCCACTTCAGGATTTGTTAGACTAAATAACATCTTCTTTATTTCCTTCTTGTGAAGTTCTCATTAATACTTTTTCAGTTTCTTCAGCATCACGCTCAGTTCCTCTTTCTGGCCAACTACCAGTTTTTATACATATGATACACCTAAAAACCTCACTTATTCCCTGTAGAGTTAATAAAGTTCCAGACAAAGGTATCAAAGATTTCGCCATGTAAATTTGAATTTGAGCTGGGCTGTTCCAACTTGTTTCTTTAATTTTCCATGCAAGCGCTGCGTATTCATAACCATAAAATGCCAATGCAATAACACCAGGGAAAAAGAAAATAAAATATAATACCACATCTATCCAAGCTTGTGTTCTTTGAGGAAATAATCTGTAAATAACGTCTCCCCGAACATGCGCCTCAGTGCATAAAGTGTATGCACCTGCCATCATAAAAATTGCACCATACATTTGAAGGCTAAAATCAAAATTCCATAAAGTCGGTGCATTTAAAGCGTACGCCATGAAAACTTCATAACAAGTTCCTCCCATTAAAATCACGATGCACCATGAGAAAGCTTTACCCATTGAGACGCTTAATCTATCAGCAAATTTTATGTAAGACCTCATCATAGATATAAACTTTTATTGAATTGTATTGGATTAATCAAACAAAAAAGGGGGCCTAAGCCCCCTTTTAAATTTTATTAAAAGTTAATTACAGTTTAACTTTTCCTATTGGACCAAACTCATTTTCGTATGCAAGTTTGTAATTTGGCTGATTCATCAGCAAGTATTTCATTACTCTCTTCGCATATGATTTTTGAGAATCTACGACTTTCTTAAAGAAAGGATCTTTCTTATTGAAATCGCCGATAACTTTATCCCAACCTTTTAATTGTTGAGCTAAAATCTCATCTGAAGTTTGATACACATTTACTTTATGCTCATTCATTAACTTAGCTAAGTCAGCTGAGTATCTTACTAAAGCTTTAAAGTAGTTATCACTGTTTGCAGCGTAAGCAGCATTTTTCAATATTGCTTGATGTGCAGGTGATAAACTATTGTATGTTTTTTTGTTAACTGGAATTTCAAACATCTCTTGAGATTGGTGGAAGCTTCCTAAGTGATAATGCTTAGAAACATCTTGCATACCAAATTGAGAGTCTGAAGTCGGGTTGTTAAACTCAGCAGCTTCTATCAAACCAGTTTTCATTGCTGGCTGGATTTCACCACCTGGTAATTGTCTAACTACCATTCCCATTGCAGTTAAAACGTTAGTCGCTAAACCAACAGTTCTGTACTTCATACCTTTAACATCAGATACTTTAGTTACGTTCTTTTTGAACCAACCAAAAGGCTGTGCAGGCATAGGCATATGGAAAAAACCAATATAATCGAAACCAACTTTTGCAAGTGTTTCGTCATATAGTTTTCTTCCTCCACCATACTCCATCCATCCCATTACTTCTTGAGATGACATTCCGTATGAAGGACCAGTTCCAAATAATGATGCAGCAGGATTTTTACCATACCAATATGCAGTCACCCAGTGACCCATATCTACTACACCGGAACTAACCGCTTGTCCGATTTCTGAAGTCTTTACAACTGCTCCAACTGGTTGAAGATCAATCTGAAGAGATCCTCCAGACATTTCTTTCACCATGTTACAATAGTCTCCAGCCATTTCAAAAAAGATATTTGCTCCACTAGGCCATGCAGCTTGCATCTTTAATGTAGTTGCTGCATTTGCCTTTACGTATGGCATTGCAACAGCGGCTGCAGCTAAAGCACCTGTCTTCGCAGCAGTCTTAAAGAACTTACGTCTTGAAGATGTTTTCACCTTCAATGATTTATTTTCTTTAGTCATTATTTCTCCTATTACAGTTAATTAACTGACGAATTTAAGCATAGTTTGAGATTGGAGTCTTTCTAAAAAGTAGCGTAGATGTCGCAGAAGTTGAATTTTATTCAATCCAAGGTAGAATTAATTGACTTTATTTTTACAATTTCCACTTTTAAAAAACTCATCGATATTATCTATAGCTAAATTAGCCATTGCAATTCTTGTGTCCTTCGTTGCGCTACCAAGGTGAGGTAAAATAAATGCTGATTTAATTTTACTATACCCTGGATTTAAATTTGGCTCATTTTTATAAACATCAAGACCAACTGCATAAATTTTTCTTCTATTTAAAGCATCTATTAAAGCCTCATCATCAACAATGTCTCCTCTAGCTACATTAGTTATTACTGCACCTTTTGGAAAATACTCTACAGTTTCCTTATTAATCATATTCTCAGTTTCTTTTGTTGCAGGACAACAAATAGATAAAACATCGGAGACAGAAAAAAGACTTTTTATATCTTTATGATAAACAGCGCCTTGCTCTTTTTCCTCACTAAGTTTTGATCTGTTGTGATAATGAATTATCATTCCTAATGATCTAGCAATTTTAGCAATTTTTTGACCTATTCTTCCCATTCCTAAAACTCCTAATCTTGTTCCCGTTAATTGCTTACCAATTAAATAATCTGCTGACCATTTCCATCCACCTTCTTGTGCTGACTGTATGCCCTCTGCAGCTCTTCTGCATGCACCAAGAATTAAAAGTATTCCTATCTCTGCAGTTGCATCAGATAATACCTCAGGAGTATTTGTAACAGCAATACCTCTATTCTTTGCAGCCTCTAAGTCAATGTTTCCAAATCCAACAGCAAAATTTGATATTATCTTGATAGTATCAGGTAGTTTATCAATAGTCTGTTTATCCATTTTGTCGGTGAGTGATGATAAAATTCCATCACACCCATTACTCATTTCTATAACTTTTGTTTGTGAGTACAGTTCATCATTAGTGTTAAATATTGGTTTAAAAGTTTTAAAAGCTTTGTCCTCGCTTTCTTTAATCAACTTTCTTGTAATTAGAATTTTTTTCATAAAATATTCAAATTTAACTAGTTAAGATCAAATATCTTACCAGGATTCATAATGTTATTTTGATCAATAGTTCTTTTTATAGATTTCATTAATGGAATGCAGTCACCATGTTCTTTCAATAGATAAGCTTTTTTGTGTAATCCAACTCCGTGTTCACCTGTAATTGTACCATTAAGTTCCAAAGTTTTTTCAATTAAAAGATCACTAAAATCTCTTATTTTGTTGTAGGTTCCCTCTTCTTTTGGATCATAAGGTAAAATTACATGAAAATTTCCATCGCCTAAATGACCTACCATTGGAGCTCTCAAACCAAGCTTTTTTGTTTGCGCCTCAGCAAAATTTACACACTCAGTGATTTTGGAAATAGGTAAACAAACATCTGTAGAATAAACTCTCCCATTGTTGATTAATGCTTTAACAGAGTAATAAACATCCCACCTAGCTTTCCAAAGTTTATTTCTTTCCTCTAAATCTTTTGCCCATTTAAAAGAACTTCCATTATTATCCTTTGAGATTTCCTCAACAATTTTTATATTCTCCTTATTTGACCCCTCTGTTCCGTGAAACTCAAAAAATAAAGTTGGGACTGCTTCAATATCTTTTAATTTTGAGTAGTTAATACTAATTTCCATTTGATCTTTATTGAGCATTTCAATCCTAGCAATAGGCACACCATATTGAATAACCTGTTGGGCAGTCTGAACTGCGCTTTCTAAAGTTGGAAAGTGACATACAGCTGACATGATACTCTCTGGTATTGGGGATAATCTCAATTGAATTTCTGTTATAATCCCCAAAGTTCCCTCTGAACCAATAAATAAATTTGTCAAGTTGTAACCCGCTGAGGTTTTTTTAGTTCTGCTACCTGTGTTAATAATATCCCCATTAGGCAAAATTACAGTCAAACCAGTTATTACAGTTTTCATTGTGCCATATTTTACTGCCATGGTTCCCGAAGCTGAGGTCGACGCCATACCGCCTATAGCTGCATTTGCTCCTGGATCGATTGGAAAGAAAACTCCATCCTCCCTTAAATAATCATTTAGCTGTTCTTTAGTTACACAAGCTTGAACTCTACAATCAAAATCCTCAACGTTGACACTCAGAATTTTATTCATTTTTTCAAGACTAATTGTGATTCCCTTGTCATGACCCACAACGTTTCCCTCTAAAGAGGTTCCTGTCCCAAAAGGAACAACTGGGATTTTATGTGTGTTGCAAAGGCTTAATATCTTAGAAACTTCCTCATTAGTTTCAGGAAATACAACTGCTTTTGATAGAATAGGATCATACGTATCTTCACCCCTTGCATAGTTTGCTCTAGTCGATACTGATGTTGAAAACCTACCATTAAAAATCTTTTTTAACTCAGCTTGTACTTGATCGTTCATTGATAAATATTAATAAAAATTTTAGCAAAAATACAGCTTATTTAGTCAGCATTTTCTTTATATTTTCAAGAGCTTGAGAAATATTATCCCTTGATGCTGCAAAACTAAATCTAACATAATTTTGGCAAGTTTCACCAAAAGCTGATCCAGGAACTATTGCAACTCCTGCTTCATGCATAGCCTTCCTTGCAAACTCTGCGCCATTCATACCAGTACCAATTACCTTAGGAAATGCATAAAAAGCCCCTCCAGGTAAACTACATTCTACACCTGGTAAATCATTTAAACCTTTATAAATTAAATCTCTTCTTTGAGTAAACTTTTCCATCATTGCATCAATTGAGTCGTCTGGTCCATCTAAAGCAGCAATACCAGCAAATTGAGCAGCAGCATTAACACATGAAACGCTATTAATTAATAATTTATTAACATGTTCGACTAAATGTTCTGGCCAAAAGCTCCAACCAAGTCTCCACCCAGTCATGGAATAAGCTTTACTCCATCCCTCTAATACAATTAATCTTTCCCTTAACTCTGGATAATTAAAAAATGTCGGCATTTCTTTTCCATCAAAAATTTGTCTACTATAAATTTCATCGCTAAGTATTGTAACATGAGGGTGCTTTTTCAGACCATCTGCTAAAACATCTACGTCTTTTTTTTCAACAAAGCTTCCAGTTGGATTATTTGGATTTATTAGAATTAACAGTCGGGTTTTATCTGTTATCATAGATAATATTTTATCTGGATCAAATTTTAAATCTTTATTTTCTGTTAAGTCATATGGGACAGAAGTTGAACCAGTATAGTTTATCATTGACTCATAAATTGGAAAAGCAGGTGTTGGATGTATAATCTCTGCTCCTGGTTCACCAAAACATTGAATGGCATAACTCATAGTAGGTTTTCCACCAGGCATAATTAGAATTCTTTCAAAATTAATATCAACATTGTAACGTTTTTTGATCCACCTTGTAACAGCTTGACGACACTCTGGGATACCATTTGACATAACATATCCATGATGTCCATCGTCTAGTGCTTTTTTAGCAGCTTCAACAACGTGTTTAGGAGTTTTAAAATCTGGCTGTCCTAAACCTAAATGAATCATTGGCTTTCCTTGTGCCTCTAATTTTTTTGCCTCTGCGAGAACAGTAAATGCAGACTCTGTACCTAATCTATCTAAACTTTTCGCTAATTTCATAATTACCCCTCTATTTTCTATAGATTAATTTTGAACTATTCAACTCTTTTAAACTTTTACAACCCATCAAAACCATATTTCTATAAATCTCATCGTGCATATTTTTAAGTAAATGTTCAACACCTTGCTGACCCCCTGCGGCCAAAGAGAACAAAAACATTTTACCAAAACTACATGCTTTTGCGCCAGCTGCTAATGCTTTTAAAACATGCGTGCCTCTTCTAATACCTCCATCTAGAATAATCTCAAGTTTATCGCCAACTGCATCTGAAATTGCTTTCACTTGATCAAAAGGTGATCTAGAGCCATCTAGCTGTCGACCTCCATGGTTTGAGATCATAATAGCAGTACAACCAATATCAACAGCCTTTTTTGCGTCCTCAACTGACATAACTCCTTTTAGAGCAAATGGTCCATTCCATTTTTTTGCACAATATTCTGCATCTTTCCATCCCATCAGTGGATCATACTGCTCATTAATATATTCAATAACTGATTTTGCAATGTTCGTTCCTTTGTCTGTTTTTTTTTTAACATTTGAGAGTTCAAATTTTTTTCCAGTCAAATAATTAAAAACCCAATTGGGTCTCATTGCAAAACTCATTAAGCTTTTTAATGTAAGTTTTGGAGGTGTTGTAAATCCTGTTCTGTGATCTTTTTCTCTGTTTCCAGCTACCAATGTGTCTACAGTCAAGCACATTGCATCAAATCCTGATCTTCTTGACCTATCAATCAAATCATCTGTGATTGATTTATCTTTATGAACATAAAGTTGAAATAATTTTGGACCACCAGAAATATTGGCGATCTCCTCAATAGAGTTATTACTCATCGAAGACATGCTGTAAAAAGTTCCAAATTTTTCTGCTGCTCTTGCTGATGCCTTGTCACCATCAACGTGATAAAGTCTTTGCATTGCGGCTGGAGAAAGAAAAATTGGCATATCTATTTTCCTTCCAAATAAAGTTGTTGTTAAGTCAGGTTTACCAACATTTGCCAACACATTCGGAACTAAATCACATTCATCAAATGATTCTGTGTTTCTTCTTAAAGTAGCTTCATCATCTGAGCCTCCGTCTATGTAATGAAAAATTGGTGATGGTAATTTTTTTTTTGCTAAATTTCTAAAATCTTTAAAATTATAGCAATTTTTTAAACTCACTATCTTCTGAATCTTAAATTATTTCGACTTAAATCACTTATTTTTGTACAGCCCATAAGTTTCATATCACGCACTAGTTCAGCTTTATATTTTTCTAAAGCTCTTTCTACACCTGCTTGACCTCCAGCTGCTAAAGCATAGAGATATAATCTTCCTCCTGAACAAGCCTTGGCACCTAATGATAATGCTTTAAGCATATGTGTGCCTCTATGAATTCCACCTTCACAAATTACGTCTAATTTATCACCAACTGCATCAACAATTTCTGCAAGTTGATCAAAAGGCGCTCTAGATCCATCTAACTGTCTTCCACCATGATTTGATACCATTATACCTGTGCATCCTATGTCTACTGCTCTTTTTGCATCTTCTACACTCATAACTCCTTTAAGAGCGAAATGACCTCCCCATTTAGAACATAGATTTTCAGCGTCTTTCCAATTCATAGATTGATCCAACATAGTTGAAAAATAATTTCCAATAGATGAGTTAACATCAGTACCTTCTTTAACGAAATCTTGTAAATGAGGTAATTCAAACTTACCTTTTGTAAGATAATTAATTCCCCACATCGGTTTAGTAGCAAAACTAAATAAACTTGCTAAAGTTAACTTTGGTGGAGAGGTAAATCCTGTTCTTAAGTCTCTCTCTCTATTTCCTCCAGTAATAGTATCAACTGTTAAAGCCATAACATCAAATTTCGCAGCTTTTGCTCTTTCCAAGCAAGAGTCGTTTAAACCTCTGTCTTTATGAAAATAAAATTGAAACATTTTAGGTGTATCAATCATTGAGGAAATTTCCTCAACACTGACAGTGGCTAAAGCAGAGACACCAAACATTGTATTGAATTTTTTGGCAGCTTTCCCAACTGCTCTTTCACCGTCATAATGAAAAAGTCTTTGTAGTGCTGTTGGTGACAGATAAAATGGTAAATCTAATTTTTTACCAAAAATAGTCGTAGATAAATCAACATCCTCAACACCTCTTAAAACATTGGGTACTAAGTCAACATCGTCAAAAGCACTAGTATTTCTGGCGTAGGTAATCTCATCATCGGCTGCTCCGTCAATATAATGAAAAATAGGTGATGGTAGCTTAAGCTTAGCAAGTTTTCTAAAATCACCAAAATTGTGACAGTCTTTTAAACTTAATATCATAAATGTTTCTTTAAAAGGTTTTAAAAAAATTAAACATATAACTATTTGCCCCAGGATTCTTATCACCTAAGCTAGCATTGGATAAATGGTTATATGAAAAGCCTAATTGGCTATTTTTTGAAAAATTTAATGAAATTTGAACCTCACTTTTAAATTCCAATAAGTGTCCAAGATCTTTCCCGTCTCCCTGATTATAAAGACCTGGAGTAAAACTAGGTGTAATATTTAATGCTCCCAAAGAATATTGTGCTTGTATGCCGGTATATAAATAAGCCGCACTATCAGCTGTAAACATAAAACCTGTTATTGGAGAGAGATTACCAAGAAAAGTATCTCTATTTAAATCAGTATTTTGGTGTTGGAAACCAATTAAAGTTGATCTCTTTCCATTATCACTAAAATCAAACATACCCGAATAAATATTAAACTTTGTATTATCGTCATTAACTTTAGTATCTTCCGCAAAAATTGATGAAGAAATTAAAAAAGACAATATAACCAAATAACAAATTCTTAGATGTTTCATAATTTTTTTTTTTTTAATATAACTTTTCTAAGTATTATTGCACCACCAAATACAAACATCAATATCGGCAATAACCAAAGAAAATAGGTGTTTTTATTGAATCCTGGATCATACAAAATCCAATCTCCATATTTATTTTTCAAATAATCGTATACTTGTTCCTCATTTAAACCATCATTTAATTTTTTTTCTACTAAAATTTTTAAACTATTAGCAAATTCAGAGTCAGAGTCATACACTGATTGCCCTTGACAAATTAAACATCTTAAATTTTTTGTAATTTCGGTTCCTAAATTTTTAGCTTTTAAATCAGAGGAAAAAAAATTAATCAAAAAAATAACTGTAATTAAAAGCTTTAAAATATTCATTGGGTCAATTCTTTTATCTCAGAAAATAATTTTTCATTCAAAGGACCAATTATTTTTTTTATTATTTGATTATTTTTGATTAAAAAGCTCTCAGGTACTCCATATGCACCCCATTCAATTGCTATCGTGCCCTCATTATCTGAAAAAATTAAATCGTATGGATTATCTAACTTTATCAAAAAATTTTTAGCATTAGCAAAATTATCTTTGTAATTTTGTCCAATAATTTTAATATTTTCTTTTTTACTTAAATCCATTAAGTACTTATGTTCCTCTTCACAGGGAATACACCACGAGGCCCAAATATTTAATAAATAGTATTCACTCCCTATAAAAATTTGATCTGAATTTACGTTATCTTTTGAAAAAAACTCTTTTGCTTCAAAACTTGGAATTTTAATTTCTGATTTGATTTCAGGAGTATAAATATTAGAATTTTGTAAACCCTTATAAAAAACATAAAAAGTTATTGAGAATGTTATGATTAAAAATATAGGAAAAATTTTAGTTTTCATACTTTTTTCTAATAAAACTTAAACTACCACTGAAACACAATAGAATTGTAGAAATCCAAATCCAAATCATAAATGGTTTTACCTGATAACGAATATTGAAATAATCTTGATTTTGAACATAATTCATTGTCATAAATTTATCAGTGAAAATATTTGTTTTGATATCTGCTTCACTAGTAACAATATTTGGTTGATTATATATTCTTAATTCGGGTTGCATCACTTCAATTGATCCACTTCTATCCTCTACAATAAATTTTCCCCTAATAGCTTTAAAATTTTGTTTATTTTCTTGCTCAATGCTTTCAAAATTAATCTTCAAATTTTGATCTTGATAAGTTTCATTAATTTTTAAATTTGTAATAATTTCAGACGAAAAAATATTATTAAATAAAATACTTAGTATTAAAATGCTAAAACTAAAATGCGCTATTATTTGTGATAAGTTTCTATATTTTGCATGAAAAAAATCTCTAAGAGTAATAAAAAATAAATAAAAAGCTGCTGTGATTAAAACTGTATTGTAAAGAAAATTAATATCTAAATTTCTTATTATCAATATGGATAAAATTAAAGAAACAATAAAAAATAAAATTAAATAAATTTTGTCTTCAACATCTGATTTAATCCACTTTAATTTAGGGCCTATTGCCATCGCCAACATAAAAGGAATTAAAAAAGGTAGTATCAATTTGTTAAAAAATGGTGGACCTACAGATATTTTTTGAGATGAAATTACCTCTAAAAATATTGGATAAATTGTTCCGATTAAAACAACAGATAAAAAATACATCATAAACCAATTATTAACTAAAATTGATGTTTCCTTGCTTAATAAATAGAAAGTTTTGGTGTTATTGTTTTCGCTTTTATGAAAAATTAAAAAAATAAAAAAAGATAAGAATATCAAAATAAATAAAAATATTAGAATATACAAACCTCTTTCTGGATCATTGGCAAATGTATGAACGGAATTTAAAATACCTGATCGGACCAGAAAAGTACCACACATACTTAATGTAAAAGTTGCAATTGATAAAACAATAACCCACGAGGTAAGAATTAGTTTTTTTTCTAAAACTAGTACACAATGTAGTAAAGTTGTTAGTGCAAACCATGGCATTAAAGATACGTTTTCAACCGGATCCCAAAACCAAAAACCTCCCCAACCTAACTCATAATAAGCCCATATTGATCCAAGTAAAATTCCTAAAGTTAAAAAAATCCAAGAAACTAAAACCCATTTTTTTATATGTGATGCCCACATTTTTGTTATATTGTTTGAACATACTGCTGCAAGTGCCGAGGAAAAAATTATAGAAGTTCCAACATAACCTAAATATAAAATTGGTGGGTGAATTGCTAATGCAGGGTCTTGCAATATAGGATTTAAACCTAATCCCTCTTTTGGAATCGGAAAAACATGATTAAAAGGATTAGAGGTTTGTATAAGAAAAATAAAAAAACCTATTATTATTATCTGCTGAAATAATAAAGTTAAAATTCTATAATTGTTTGGCTGATTTTTTGATTTCAACAAAAAAACAAATATAAATAATGTTAAGACTAACAACCATAGTAATAGACTTCCTTCATGATTGCCCCAAGTACCAGAGATTTTATAAAAAAGAGGTTTAGTTGTGTGGGAATGATTAAAAACGGTCTCATTACTAAAATCAGAGTTTACAAAAGATAAAATTAAACCTGAGAAACTTATTATCACGAAAAAAAGTTGTAAGAAGACTAATGATATTACTTTAATATTAAGATTTTGAGTGTCATTAAAATTTTTAATTGAAAAAAATATAACTAGAATTGAAATACCAACGCCAAAAATTAAAGAATAATATCCAATTAAACTTGACATTTTATTTCTCCTCTAAAGCAGCCTTAACTTCGGGAGGCATGTAATTTTCATCATGTTTAGCTAAAATTTTAGTTGCCGAAAAAAAATTTTCATCTTGTAAAAATCCTTCTGCAACAACACCTTTACCTTCTTCAAAAAGATTAGGTATTAATCCTGAATAAACAACGTTAATTTCACTTTTAAAGTCTGTGATAACAAAACTTAATTCTTTATTTACAATAGAAATTGAGTCAGCTTTTACCATTCCTCCAATTCTAATCTTTTTTTGCTGCTTTTCAGATAAAACTTTTACCTCAGATGGAGATTTAAAATAAATAACATTTTCTTCCAAAGATTTTAAAATAAGAAATACTGTCAAACTTAATGTAACAATAATTAAGAAAACGAAAAAAAATCTTAGTTTAACTTTGCGACCATACATGGCTTAAAAAGTTAAATTGTTGAAGTGTTGGACAAAATCTCTCTATTAATTCTTTGTAGTTTAGCAGAGGCAGCTCTTTCAGCGTTTAGGTTCCCAAATTTAGCTTTAAACTTATTTTTTTCTTTTATGTACTGACTCTTAGTGACGACATATAAAGAAATAAAACTTAAAAAAGTAAAAGCAAATGAACTCCAAACATAAATCCCATATCCACTCATATAAAATAATTCAGTTATCATAATCTGTCTAAACCCTTATTTTTAATTTTTATCAGTTCTGTATTATATTTCATTAAAAAAATTAACAACGAGAATAGGGCAAATGCCGCAGTCATAATCAACAAAGGTACTAACATTGAAGAATGAATTGTAGATTTTGATAAAATATTTATTGATGCCGGCTGGTGAAGTGTGTTCCACCAATCTACTGAATACTTAATAATTGGAACATTTATTATTCCTAAAATTGTTATGATTGAGGTAATTTTAAAAACTTGTTCTTTATTATCATAAATTCTCCAAGCCAGTAAAAACATTAAATAAAAAAGAGCGAGAATTAACATGGAAGTGATTCTAGCATCCCAAGCCCACCATGTTCCCCAAGTTGGTTTGCCCCAAATAGATCCTGTGACTAAACCGATAATATTAAAGACGAAACCTGACGGAGCTAAACTTTTAGCAATCAAAAAAAAATTTTTTAACTTAAAGATGTAACCAGTTATTGATAAAAATGTGATTGAGGAAAAAATACCTAGTGCCAACCATGCTGCAGGGACGTGAACATACATAATTCTAACTGAATGACTTTGCAAATAGTCCTCAGGGGACAATAATAAAGACTCAATAAGACCAATAGTTAAAACTATTACAAGTAGATATAGAACATACCTCGGAGCTTTTGAGGTGATTAAAAATATTTTGTTTGGTTCAAAATGTTTAAACATAAAAGATATATACTAATTAATATGCTTAATATAATGTGAAAAATTATCCGATCAAGAATGCAGAGGGAGATAATAACGAAGGGTAAAATTTTAGCACCCTTGATCGAATTATATACATTATAACAGGATCGTGTGTCTAAGTTTTGAGCTAATTGTGTTTAAAAAATGGATTTTAGTTAGATTGCTTGAAATAACTTGAGCCTTTTTTACCGGAAAAGATTTCCTCTATAAGTGGGTGCTTTATTGGCTCATTAGAGTTGTCAACTAATAAATTCTGCTCTGAAACATATGCCTCATATGTAATTTCATCATTTTCAGCCAATAAATGATAAAACGGTTGGTCTTTTCTTGGTCTAACATTTTTTGGAATAGACTGATACCATTCTTCGGAATTGTTAAATTCAAAATCAACATCATAAATGACGCCTCTAAATTCAAAGTGTTTATGTTTTACAATGTCACCAATTGAAAATTTTGCTTTTTGAATTGCCATTCAAAGATTATGGGTATTTAAAAATAAAAATCAATAGGAAAAAATATAAAGTTTTTATTAAAATTTTATTTGTGTTAATATCTTTTTTGTGAATAAATCCATAATTAAATTTCTTACCGATTTTGGACCGCTTATAATTTTTTTTTACTACTATTACGATAGTGACAAAGATTTAAAGATTGCAATTCCACCTTTTATAATTGCAACTATTATTGCGCTAATAATTATGTGGATTTTAGAGAAAAAAATTCCTAAAGTTCCTTTGATCAGTGGAATACTAATTACATTATTTGGCGGACTAACTATCTATTTTGATAATCCAATTTTCATTTATATTAAACCAACTATTATAAATATTTTATTCGGATTGTCTTTAATATTTGGTAGATATTTTACAAATGAGCCCGTGCTTAAAAAAATTATGGGTGGTTCAATTTCATTATCAGATACAGGCTGGGAAATATTAAATAAAAGATGGATATATTTTTTCTTCGGATTGGCATTTTTAAATGAGTTAGTATGGAGAACTCAAACTGAAGAGTTTTGGGTTAACTTTAAAGTATGGGGCTTATTACCTATCACATTTATTTTCACCGCTTTTCAAATCAGTATAATTAATAAATATAAAGTTAATGAATAACAACTTACGATTAATCATAAATAATACGCACAATAAAAGCATCAATGAAAAATATTTTTTTGAAAAAAACGAACTTAAAATAATTCTGGATTTATATGCTAAAATGGTTTCTGAAGGATCATGGAGAGATTATGGATTAAGTATTTCTAGTAAACAGGTTGGGTTTAGTGTTTTTAAGAATGCTGCTGAAAACGCTCTATATAAAATCTGTAAAAATTTTAAACCAAAAAACAAAAATTTAAGATATTTGATTACCGATACAAATGGCAAAATTTTGAAAAATTCTGACGATCTAAGTAGTTTGCTGAAAAATACTAATTGGAAAAAACTTTCAGATTAAGGTTATCTTCTTTGACCAAAAAGTCTAAGGAGCATAATAAATAGATTTATGAAATCAAGATACAAGGTTAAAGCACCCATTACAGCCTTTTTACCCATTAATTCACCAGTATCACTTGCAACATACATATTTTTTATTTTTTGAGTATCATAAGCAGTTAAACCAACAAATATAAGCACACCTAAAATTGAAATAACAAAATACATCATAGAAGATTTCATGAAAATATTTACCAATGAAGCAATGATGATTCCAATCAATCCCATCATCAAGAAAGAGCCCAATTTCGTTAAGTCTCTTTTTGTTGTATATCCATAAATGCTCATCGCACCAAAAGTTGCTGATGATATAAAGAAAACTCTAGTTACACTTAAACCAGTATACACTAGTAATATTGATGAAAGAGATAATCCCATTAACGCAGCAAAAACCCAAAAAGTGGTTTGTGCTTTTCCAGCGCTCATTTTATTTATCCCAAAGCTCATGTAAAACACAATTGCTAATGGAGCTAACATTACAACCCATTTCAATCCGGACATATAAATTGCTGAACCAAAACTAGTTAATGCAACAATAGATCCACCGGCATCAGTTACTACGGACATTTTAAAGGATAATAAAGCTACAATCCCTGTTAAAAGAACACCAGTTGCCATATAATTGTAAACTTTTAGCATATAGGCTCTTAAGCCTTCATCAATAACCGCAGTTGTCTCTTGCGCTGCAGCTTTTGCTCTTGCTAAGATTCCTTTTTTATCAAATTCCATAATTACTATAGATATATAGTCTTTTACTAATTATTCAAGATACCTTAAAAGATTAATAAATATTAACACTTTAAAACCACTATGAATTACAAAAAATTAGGTAATACTGATCTTGACGTTAGTACAATTTGTCTCGGTACAATGACCTGGGGAGAACAAAATACGGAAGAAGAAGGTTTCGAGCAAATGGACTGGGCATTAGATCATGGGGTAAACTTCTGGGATACAGCAGAAATTTATTCTATTCCCATGAGAAAAGAAACTTATGGTGAAACAGAGAGAATAATTGGAAACTGGTTTAAAAAAACAAATAAAAGAGACAAAGTTGTAATTGCCACAAAAGTCTGTGGAAATACATCAAATAAATATATTCGGGGTGGTGGAAATAATTTTGGAAAAAAGAAGATTTCAGATGCTTTAGAAGAAAGCCTTAAAAGGTTAAAGACAGACTATATAGATTTATATCAACTTCATTGGCCTGAGAGAAATACTAATTTTTTTGGAAAACATGGTTACGAGCATGATGAAAACGATAATGACTGGACACCATTTGAGGAAATACTTGAAAATCTAGAAAATTTTATTAAGCAGGGAAAAATTAGATATGTAGGTTTGTCTAACGAGACAGCATGGGGTTTGTCAAAATTTCTTGAAATCTCTAAGTTAAAAAATCTTCCTAAAATGATGTCTGTTCAAAACCCTTATAATTTACTCAATAGATCTTATGAAGTTGGATTAGCAGAAATTTCAGTAAGAGAGAAAAGTGGATTGTTAGCCTATTCACCACTAGCATTTGGTTACTTAACGGGAAAATATAGGAATAATAATTTGCCTGAAAAATCAAGAATGAAACTATTTAAAGATTTTACAAGATATAAAAACGAAAATGGTCAAAACGCAATTGAGGAATATTATAAAATATCAAAAAAATTTAACGTTGATTTTACCCAAATGTCTTTAAAATTTTGTGAGATTCAGCCTTTTGTAACAAGTGTAATTATTGGAGCAACGACAATGGAACAGTTGAAAACAAATATAGAAAGTGTAAATGTAACTCTATCAGGTGAAATACTAAATGAAATTAATAATATTCAAAAAAAATACCCAAACCCATGCCCATAATTAAAAAAACTTTATTATTGTCTTTATTTTTTATTTTTTTTTCAATTACAAAAACCCTAGCTGAAGATCTTAAAAAAATTGGAAAATATAAAGATTGGGAAACCATAGTGCTAGCAGAAACATCGGGTAAAGTTTGTTTTGCTCAATCCTCACCAATTTTACAATCTCCAAAAACAAGCAAAAGAGATGCAAGGCTCTTTGTGACATTCAGACCAGATGAAAAAATTACTAATGAGATAAGCACAACTGCTGGATATGAATTTAATAAGAATAATAGTGTTCTTGCTACATCTGGAAATAACAAATTTAAATTTGATATCAAACAACAAGGTTTCGCTTGGATGACCAGTAATAAAAAAGAAAAGATAATGGTTAGAGTGATGAAAAAAGGTTCTAGAATTATGGTTACTGGTTATAACGAAAAAGGTTCTCAAACAATTGATCATTATTCATTATTAGGTTTCACCAAAGCATATAACACAGCGAAAAAAGCTTGTAGTTAATTAATGACACAAAAGAGGAGAATTGTATTAGCTTATTCTGGAGGACTAGATACCTCTATAATACTTAAATGGCTCCAAGAAAATTACAATGCCGAAGTAATCTGTTACACAGCTAATATTGGTCAAGAGATAGATAAAAAAAAGATAATCAAAAATGCAAAAAAATTTGGAGTAAAAAATATTATAATAAAAAACTTAAAAAATGTTTTTGTTAAAGATTATGTTTTTCCGATGATCAGAGGTCACGCAATTTATGAGGGTGTATATTTATTGGGTACCTCTATCGCAAGACCTTTAATAGCAAAAGATCAAATACGAGTTGCAAAAAAATATAAAGCATATGCAGTATCTCATGGGGCTACTGGTAAAGGAAATGATCAAGTCAGATTTGAGCTTGGATATCATTATTTTGGTCCAAAGATTAAGATAATAGCACCATGGAGAATTTGGAGATTAAAATCTAGAACTGATCTTATTGAATATGCAAAAAAATATAAAATACCGATACCTAAAGATAAAATGGGTTCCACACCTTTTTCTGTTGATGACAATTTGTTTCATACTTCTACTGAGGGAAAAGTTTTAGAAAATCCTAAAAATTCTGCTCCAGAAATTATTTTTCAAAGAACAGTTTCTGCAGAAAAAGCTCCTAATAAACCCTCATTTATATCCATAAATTTTAAAAATGGAGACCCAGTTGGTATTAATGGAAAAAAATATAATCCTGAGAAAATTTTAACAAAACTTAATTTAATAGCTGGTAAAAACGGTATAGGAAGAGTTGATTTAGTTGAAAATAGATTTCTTGGTATAAAATCTAGAGGAGTTTATGAAACACCTGGTGGTACACTTCTTATTCAAGCACATAGAGCTATAGAGTCTGTAACATTAGACAAAAACACAATGCATAAAAAAGACTCTATCATGTCTAGATATGCAGAATTAATTTACAATGGATATTGGTTTTCAAAAGAGAGGTTTAAACTTCAAAAAATCGTCGACCTCAAAAGAAATAAAGTAAATGGAACTGTAAAACTTAAGCTTTATAAAGGAAATATTATTATTCAATCAAGAATTACAAAAAGTAAAGCATATTCAATGAAAAAAGTTTCATTTGAGGAAAATAAATCTTTCAATAAATCTAATGTTGAAAAATTCATTAATTTTCATAAAAAAAAATTGAGATAACTTAAGAAAAATTGACAATTTTTTACATTGTCAATTCTGAAAAAAAACATAACTTAGTTTTATGGACAGTTTAAAAAAATGGATGCAAGACTCGGCTAATATATTATTTGATGATAGTAAAAACGATTTAAGATCATTACCTAAAGCTGTTAGATTACAAATATTATTAGTTCTAAGTTTTATATGGACGACTGTATTTAGTTTGTATGTATTTTCATATACAACTTTTGCTTTTGGCTGGGCTGGAACATACTTGGCTCATGTGGGTCTCATATTTGCGGTCTATATGACATTTAAACAGTTCCATAAAGCCGAAGAAAAGTCGACCAGCGTCTTTCAAACAAAAAATTTTGATCCATTTAAAATTATGGTTATTGTATTTGTTATAGTATTTATTTTTGTTTTTTCTAAGGGTATAGAAGTTTTAACAAATACTAACTCGTATACTATTCCATATGATGGTCCATCAAAATCAGTATTTGAAAAATGGTTGCCATTTAGTAAAGACAAATAATGGAAAAAATAGCTAAGAATTTACAACTTATACTAATGTGCATTATTTTAATAAGTACAGTAATTGCTGTTGGTATTGAAATTTATAAAATGTATCAAAACATGTCTGTAACATTAGCTGACTTGTTATTAATGTTTCTTTATTTAGAAGTTCTTGCAATGGTTAGAGTTTTTTGGAACCAACAATCAATCAGTATTACATTGCCACTACTAATAGCAATTACTGCACTTGCTCGATTTATTATTCTTCAAGGTAAAGAGATGGACCCTACTGCATTAGTTTATGAGGCAGTTGCAATAGTTCTAATTGCTGGTGCAATTGTAATCTTGAGATTAAGACATAGTGATAAATTAGGTCTTAAGAAAAAAAAATCTAAATAGTTTTAAATGAATTTTGAACCCTCAAGGGCTAAGGCCTTAGATCGATTAGAAAGTTTTGTTGAAAACAATCTTGCAGAATATTCAAAGCTTAGGAATTTTGATTTTGGTCCAGAAAAAAGATCAAATGTTTCCTGTTTATCACCATATATTAGTCACGGAATTGTTAATGAACAGGAGATCATCAAAAAATCTCTAGGCAAATTTTCTTTCTCAAAAAATGAAAAATTTATACAAGAAGTATTATGGCGCACCTATTGGAAGGGCTGGTTAGAATTAAGACCAAATGTTTGGTCAGATTATTTGACAGAATTAACTAAGATTAAGAAAGATTTAAAAAATAATCAAAATTATAAAAATGCAATTGAAGGAAAAACAAAGATAGATTGCTTTAATCAATGGGTAATCGAACTAAAAGAAAATAATTATTTACACAATCATACTAGGATGTGGTTCGCTAGTATTTGGATTTTTACTCTAGAATTACCTTGGCAATTAGGAGCAGAATTTTTTATGCAACATCTCTATGACGGCGATGCTGCATCCAATACTCTTGGATGGAGATGGGTTGCTGGAGTTCAAACACAAGGAAAACATTATTTGGCGAGCGAATGGAACATTAAAAAATTCACTACTAACAGATTCAATAATATTAAGTTAAATGAAAAGGCTCCTCCAAAAGTATCTGAAAAAACTTACTCAATAATAAAACAAGATTTTAGTAATCCTCAAAATATTGAAGATAAAAGTCTACTAATTTTTGATAACAATCTCTCTTTTGAAATTACTGATTTTCAAAATTACAAATTTAAAAAAATTTATTTAATTTCAAATGAAAATAATAATAGATCTATTAAGCTGAGTGAAAAAGTTGTAAAATTTAAATCCCTTTTAATTGAAGACCAAGAACAAAGGTTAAAAGCCAAGTCTATTGATTATGAGGTAGTCAATATAAGCAAAATAGAAGATATTCAAAACTGTTATGGTTTATATCCCTCAGTTGGTGAAAATTTAGATTATTTAAATTTAAATAGCTCAAAAATAACTTTTTTATATAGAAAACTTGATCAGTATTCTTGGCAATATTGCAACAAAGGTTTTTTTAATTTTAAAAATTATATTCCAAAAATAATTTCAACTTTCAATTAAAACCACCTAAACATTCCGATAATTCCTGCTGTTGCGTAAAAAAATTGTAAAAATAATATTCCTCTATGACCACCTCTATACGCCCAAATTCCGATTAAAATTGCAGATAAAAGTAATAAACAAAAACCAAAAAATTCAATACCAATATTCATAGCTACGAATAATGAATATAATATTGCTGTTATAACTCCTGCCCATTCAAAAATCTTATTATCCATAATTTTTATCTCGCAAGTTTAATAAAAATATCACCCATGCCTGCCTCTAAATTCTCTATGGGTGTATTATTTCTAAATTCACAAAATCTACCAGTTATCTGATGACTTTTTACAAAATCTATCTCATCTTTTCTGCAGCTTTTACCGTTATGCAATAAACCAATTACTATTCGGCCATTTAAATCATAAACTTGTTTGTTATTTATTTTCTCTCCAACACAAAAATAATCTTTATTAACCCTATTTGGAAAATCTTCTTTGTTGCAGGGATTTTTAATTGTAAAAACAAAAAACTCCTTGATGCCGTCTTTAAATTTATATTTCATCCTTTCGACTTCAGAATATTTCATAATATCACAAGAACACGGAATACAACATTTATAGTAATTACCACAAATTTTATTTTTAGTTCCTCTCTCACTGATAAATAAAAAATCAGGGTCACTATTGGGATCGATCAAAGAACCAGAAACAGCACAATAAAGTTTGTTATATTCAATGAAATCTTCATAATTTATGTCTTTATCAATTATATATTTGAAGAATTTTGGACCAGCAGCATTTCTGTTGCTGTCAGGAAAGATTCTAGACCAATCTGTTATTAAATCTTTATAATAATTTTTTTCCACTGAATTTGAAATATTGGAAAAAGATAAAGTAAAGATAGAAATAATTACAAATCTAAAGATAGCTTTTGAAAAATTCATAGATTTAATTAATTTAAAAAATTTTTATTATTTGTCGCACTTAATTTGCTTTCAAATTATAAATTTAAAGTTATTAAAGTCCAATGAAAAAATTCCATATAATATTTTTAACACTTACCATGATGATTATCCCATCGATAACATTTGGAAATGTAATTGATAAATTAAATGAAACCGGTAAATTTACAAAATTAAACGAGACCTTAATGAAATCAGGATTAGGTGAGAATTTAAAAGGTGAAGGACCATTTACTGTTTTTGCACCTTTAGATGACGCATTTGCAGCAATTAGTGCACAAACATATTATGGTCTGTTGAGAGAGGAAAACAAAGATAAACTTGTAAATATTTTAGGACGACACGTTTTTTCAAAAAAAATTCCTTCTTCAGAAGTTGCAGGTGAAATTAAACTCAAAGCAATTAATGGTGAGGAAATAACTATAAAAAAAGTTAATGGTATAGTTTATATAAATGAAGCTGAAGTTGTAACTGCTGATATTGAAACTTCTAATGGTATAATCCATTTTATAAATAGAGTTCTTCAGCCCTTAAACTAGTTATTTTTGTTTTAAAGTAATTGTTTGGTTTAGATTTTTTACCGAGATTATTTTAGTTTTTCCATTTGTCCATCTAACCTCTATTTTTATATTGTTTTCATTTTTTCTAATACCATAATGAGCTACTGGTTCCATTTGGCATAGATACCCTGAACCAGAGTCAATTGTTTTTGAATGTTTTCTTAAATTTGAAATCAATGTTACTGTTGCTCCTCTGGCGGGTGCCCCATATTTATTTAGCGGTCTAATCCTTAAATATTTGTGTTCAGGATTTACCTTTGCTTTATACAAAGACAATGGCTGATCTCTGCTTTCTCCGTGGGAAACTAACAATTCTAATATGCCATCGTTATCTATGTCAGCAACTGCTGCTCCAGTTCCATATCCATCTGGTTCTAAACCAATATCGAGAGGTATTTGTTTTACCAAACCATTCTCTAAAATTCTAAAAAGTTTGTTGGGTTCACCAATATTATTCAAGAATATTTCATCATAACCATCATTATCTAAATCAGCTGAAATAACAGTTCTTATTCTTGACGGCTCATCAAAAGGTGGCTTTGCTATATCCACAAAAAAATCATTTTTAAGTACATATGCTCTGTGAAATCCTCCCCAATTTCCATTTAAAATATCAAGTCTTCCTCGGTAATAAATATCTGACAAAGCTGTACCTCTCCCATTTTGAAGGACGTCTTGAACTCTATATTCGTATGCGACATCTAAAAATTTACCCTCTTCATTTTTGTATAAAAAATTTGCTCCTCTCTCATTGGCTGCAAATATATCAATTTTATCAGAAATGATGTGTCCAGCCACGACAGCACGTCCACCTGTAACTTTCGCCAGATTCAATTGAACAGATTTATCAACTATTATGTCGTCATTATATTCGTAATATCTTGTGGGTCCTCCGTAGTTAGCAACATATACACCATAATTGCCATCTCCTTTTCTATCAACACAAACAACTGACCTCCCAGCAGTTAAATTGAGATCTTTTTGATTTTTCTCAATTTCAAATAAATCAATAAAATTACCATTCTCTAAGTCTATCAATCTATCTGAATATTTTTTTGTTCCACTATATGTGTCGGTGTTGAGAAAATATATTTCCTCATAACCGTCTCTATCTATATCGCATGCAGCAACACCAATTGTTCTTCTAAATTCATCAGAAAATTTTTTTTGATTTACAATACTAATCAGTTTTCCATTCTCATATGATAAAGCTAAATTCAGATAACCAAATCCAGTAACTATAAAATCAAATTTTCCATCTTGATTTACATCGGTGACGGAAACTCCATAACTAAGTCTTTTAGGATTCTCAACTATTTGGCTTGTTATATCTTCAAAAAAATCAGCATTCAGATTATTTGGGATTAATAGAAAAAACAAAACTACTAATTTCTTTAAATAATTAATTATTCTAATTTTCATTTTTTTTACTTTTATACTTTTTCATCCAATCACCAAATATTTTTATAGCATCCTCCATACCCCTAGTTTTGTTAGGATGGTTCTTTGCTCTACCCAGCATGGTTGCAATAACATTTACCTGATACTTAATTGAACGATTTTTAATAGTTCTAATTGTGTAAAGAGCTTTTTCTTTGTTTTTGAACCCTAGCCCATGAGTAGTAGTTTTAGGATTATAATCTGAATACAGCGATAAATTTATAGGTTTAGATTTTTTACTTAATGACATTTTGTCTATAATTTTAAAAATTGTTTTATGATTAAGTTTATTCATCTTTTTTTTAGATTTGCCATCAAAACCAATTAAATCTATTGATGATTTTTCCTGCTTATTAATTTTACAAATTAATTTTATAAATCTTTTATGAAAATCTTTTATTTTATCTTGATATATTTTTTTCGCCTCTAGATAAATTCTATCCTTATAACTTGTTGTAGAAACAAGTAAAATTCTACTTTTCCATTTGTATTTTTCTAAGTTCATATTTTTTTGCTAGAACATCTTTTTGAGCAATACTTAACTCTTTCCCAATTTAGCTTCCATTTTCTTCGCCAATTGAAAGGTCTCTTACAAACAATACAGATTTTAGATGGAAGATTTTCTTTTTTCACTAAAGTGTGTTTTGTTTAATAAATTTTTCTGCAGCAGGAAGGATTAATTTTTTTCTGTCACTTTTCATTTTGTCGAAAATTCTAACCATCATAGATAACCTTGGATTTTTCAAAAAAAATTTTCTATTTCTATCAATGAATCTCCAATACAACCCATCCATTATGTTGCACCAATCGCCTTTTTTAAAATCCATCATTTTCATAAAGTAACTCGAGCCACATATATATGGTTTTGTAGCAAATATTCCTCCATCACTAAATAATCCCATACCATAAACATTAGGCACCATTACCCAATCTGAGGAATCTACAAACATTTCCATAAACCATTTATAAACAATGGTAGGCTTTATTTCACAAAGATTCATGATGTTAGATAAAATCATTAATCTTTCAATGTGATGAGACCATCCATGATTTAAAGCATTTTTGATTGCATAATCTAGTGGTGGTAAACCAGTTGTACCTTCATACCATGATTTTTTCATTTTGCGATTTTGTTTGAAAAAATTTCTAGTTTCCATTTCGTTTGAATAACTTTGATAAATTCCTCTCATAAATTCTCTCCATCCTATGACCTGACGCACATAACCTTCTAAAGAATTTAATTTGATTTTTTTACTCTTATGGAAATCTAAAACTTTTTTTATAATAAATTCAGGCGTTATTAATCCTAGGTTAATGTAAGGACTTAAAGCACTGTGAAATAAAATATTATCTTTTTGATCAACAGCGTCCTCATAATCACCAAATAAATTAGATTTCTCTTTAATAAAAAAATTTAATAATTTGACCACATCATTAAATTCTGTAGCAAGCCAAAAGTTTTTGGTTGTTCCTGGATGATCTTTGAATAGTTTTTCAATAATAGGTTTTAATTTTTTAGTATGGTTAGTCTCATTAATTTTTGGGAATTTTGGAATAGAGATATTTTTTGGTAACTTATTTCTATTATCTTCATCAAAACTCCATTTACCTCCTATAGGATTCCCATCTGAACCCATTAATATGCCGGATTTTTTTCTAACTTCTTTATAAAAAGTTGCCATAAAAGGTTTTTTTGATTTTGATAAATATTGTTTAAATTCATCTCTCGAATTTAAAAACATAGGAGTTTGCACAATATTCCATTTAATTTTTTCTTTTTTTGTGAATTGATCAATTTTTTTCTCAAAAAATTTATCCTCAATTTCAAAACTCGAAATTTCTTTTATTTTTTTTGAATTAATTAATTTCTTTAATTTTTTTAAATAGTCATCTTTAAATTCTTTATCTTCAATTCTCAAATATTCTAATTTGAACTTATCCTTTTTAAGAGACTCCGCATGTGAACGCATTGATGATAAGAAAAGAAGGATTTTATTTTTATGATGTTTTTCATAAGTGCATAATTGGTAATCTTCTGCCATAAAAAATAGGTGGTCTTTTTTGAAGCGGTCCAAGTATTTTGGTGGAAATAATTGATTGCCAAGTATAAAAAATAACTTCATATTTAAATATAACTAATAAAAATTTTTATGTCAGAAAAATATCTTATTTTTGGTGCGACAGGATCCATCGGTTCTAGTTTGGCTGAACAATTAGTAAATTCAGGGAATTCAGTTCATTTAGTTGGTAGGAATGAAAATGAAACTAAAAATATTTCTGAAAAATTAGGTTGTGCATTTACAATAGCTGATGTTTTGCAAGATGGATTTGTGGATAAGGTTAAAAGTGATATTTCTGATGTAAAAGGTATTGCTTATTGTGTGGGTTCAATTGATCTGAAACCTTTAAGAATGGTGAATGAGCAAGATTTTAATAAGTGTATGAAATTAAATTTATACTCTGCAGTCGAGGTTATAAAGGGATATCAGGATATTTTAAAAAAAAATAAAGGTTCGGTCGTTTTATTTTCTACAGTTGCTGCTCAAAGAGGTTTTACAAATCATGCAATAATTGCCTCTACAAAAGCTGCTGTTGAGGGTTTAACAGTTTCTTTGGCTGCAGAATTTGCTCCAAACATAAGAGTAAACTGTATTGCACCAAGTTTAACCAACTCTAAAATCGCTGAACCAATGTTAAAAAATAAGGCCTTAGCAGATGGAATTGCAAAAGCTCATCCATTAAAGAGATTGGGTGAGGGAAAAGACTCAGCCTCTTTAGCCAAATTTCTTATTACAGATGATAGCTCATGGGTGACAGGTCAAATTATAGCAGTTGATGGTGGAAGATCAAAGCTCTCGTAAAGTGAAAAAGTTTATTTTCTCGGTATCTTTATTCTTACTCTTAACAAACCTCTCATTTGCAAAAAATTTTAATTTAGAAAAAATTGTGGATTTAAACAGTCCTTGGGGCTCATCATTTATTAATAATGAAGAGCTAATTATAACTGAAAAAAGTGGAAAAATAAAAGTTGTAAACATTATTTCAAAACAAATTTCTGAAATAAAGCACAATCTTAACTTTTTAGAACATGGTCAAGGTGGAATACTAGATATCCTTTTTAAAGATAATTTTATTTATGTATCTTACACAGAAAATAGAGGTAATGGTAAAACCAGCACCTCAATTGCAAAAACAAAATTTGCCGAAAAAGAATTAAAATTTGAAAATATTTTCCAAGCAAATCCTCCTATTAATTCTGGTTATCATTTTGGATCAAGATTAGCGATTAAAGATGACTATCTTTTTGCATCTGCTGGTGAAAGAGGTGAGGGTATGATTGCGCAAGATCCAACAAAACATCCAGGAAGTATTATCAGAATAAATCTAGATGGCAGTATTCCACGAGACAATCCTAGATTTAAAGGGAAATCCAACTGGCTTCCAGAAATATATCAAATCGGTATTAGAAATCCACAAGGTTTAACTTTATCTCCATTTGACGGAAAAATTTATATGAGTAATCACGGAGCAAGGGGTGGAGATTGGTTTGGTGAGGCTAAAGAAGGTGAAAATTATGGTTGGAAAATTTTAGGATGGGGAGGGACTAATTACTCTGGTATCCCAATTGGACCTAAATGGAAGCCAGGCTTCACAAAAGCAATTCATTATTGGGTACCCTCAATTGCCACAAGTGCCATCACAATTTACAAAGGTAAGGAATTTAGTGAATGGAATGGTCATGCACTTATAACATCATTGAAAGATCAATCTCTAAGAAAACTGATATTTAAAGATTTATCAAATGTAAAAGAAGATATTATTTTTCAAAAAAAAATTGGAAGATTAAGAGATATACAAGTACATCCAGAAAATGGTAAAATTTATTTTTTAGCAGGAGATAGTTTGTGGTTAATGGAAAAAAATTAATTAATTTTTTATGTATTTTAATTGGCATAATATTTTATAATTGTTTAAGTATTGCAATGGAAAAACCCTATCATCATTTGCCAGATGGAACTTTTAGAAATCCTGAGGGATCACCTAAAAGAGATGCCAATATAAAATGGTCATATAAAATTTTTAATCAAGAAAAAAAGAAACTTGATATGACGGTGCCAAAAAGTCATGTAATTGAAAAAGAAAAAGTAATTTTAGATCTTAAAAAATATCAAGATGACGACTATATCGCTTGGATTGGTCATGCAACTTTCTTAATTAAACTTGGTGAAACTACAATAATTACTGACCCAGTTTTCTCAAAAAATGCTGGCCCACTTATATTTGGCCCAAAAAGATATACAGAACCGGCGCTTACTCTAAATGAAATACCAAAAATAGATTTATTTTTATTAACTCATAACCACTACGACCATCAAGATGCATACACGATTAGGAAGTTTCCATATAAAAATGCAAAAGTGTTACTGCCTCTTAAACTTGGGAAATACTTCAGAAGATATAAAGATGTTAATGAAATGGATTGGTATGACGAAATAAAAATAAACGAAAAATTAAAAGTTACATTTTTACCCGCGGTTCATTGGTCAAAACGTAGTCTAACTGATACCAATAAAACTTTATGGGGAAATTTTTTAATTGAATATGATGGAAAAAAAATTTTATTTGCCTGTGATACAGGAATTGGAGACATATATAAGTCTATTGGTCAAAAATATGGTCCAATTGATTTAACGTTTATAAATATTGGTGCTTACAATTTTTATCCGATTATGCCTTATAAAGATAAATCTATCTATCACACAAACCCAGAGGAAGCTTTAGAAATTGCTCAAAATCTTAAAAGTAAGAAAGTGGTTGGCATGCATTGGGGAACTTTCGTTCTATCCTTAGAACCTATAATGGAGCCACCAAAAAGATTTAAAGCCAGTGCCAACAAGTATGGTTTTAAAAAAGAGGATGTTTTGATTTATAAAATTGGTGAGTTTGACTCACTTAAAAAATTACTTAGTTACAATTAGTTGTCTAAAATTTTTCTTTTTGCTTTCTCAAATTCTTCCTGGGTTAAAACTCCATCTTTTAAAAGTTTATTCAATTTTTCAAGCTCATAACTTAAACTATCTTCATCAACCAAAGGAGGATCAGTTTTTTCATTATCAGAATTTTCATTTATTTTATTTGCACTTTTGGCACTAAATCCATTCATTATTGCAGTTGCGCCAAGATATAAAACAAATCCAAAAATTGGTATTACCAAACCAAGAAAGATAATTTTTTCCATTAATTAGTCCTCATCTTCCTCTCTCCAATTTTTTTCGTACATAAGCCATGCTGCTAATATTACTGAAAAAGTTCCAACAATCATACCATAATCAAATCCAGTTTGTTGATCGTATAGATACCAACCAAGTTGAGTTGCTCCAATCGGAGGTATGGTAAGTATAACCATAATAATTAAAATTCTATATGGGTATTTTGGCTTTCTCATAGCTTAGCTTATCAAAGATTTTTTAATGATTTAAATGTTAAATTTGCGATCTTTTGAAACAGTCAATCGTATTTTTAAGTAAACACGCAATTGTCATTGGACCAACACCCCCGGGAACTGGCGTAAGGGCTTTTGCATTTTTTGAAACTTCATCAAATGCAACATCACCAACAATTCCCTTTTCAGTTTTATTAATACCTACGTCAATCACAATTGCATCTTTTTTAACCCAATCTCCTTTTACCAACTCAGGAATACCGACGGCAGCAACAACAATATCTGCCTCTAAACATTCAGCTTTTAAATCTTTAGTTTTTGAATGAGTTATCGTTACAGTGCAGTTTTCTTTCAAAAGAAGTTGTGTCATTGGTTTGCCATTTAAATTTGATCTACCTATTACAACAGCTTTTTTACCATTTAAATTTGGCTCAAATTTTTTAATTAATAAGTAGCATCCTAGAGGAGTACAAGGTACTGAACTTTCATAACCAGAAGAAAGATTGCCGACGTTTATAGGATGAAATCCATCAACATCTTTTGTGTGATCAATCGCTTCAATAACTTTCTTTTTATCTATATGTTTTGGCAAAGGTAATTGTACTAATATACCAGAAACACTTTTATCATTATTTAATTCATTTATTTTTTCTAAAATTACTTTTTCTTCGACGTTATCGGGATACTTTATTACCTCGGACTTTAGTCCAACCTCATTTGCTGATTTTTCTTTATTTCTTACATAAATTTGACTTGGAGTTAAATCTCCAATTAAGATTACAGACAGACCAGGAACTTTATTATATTTTGATTTAAGTTCAGAGACTTCTTTTTTAAGCTCTTGCCTTAATAATGCAGCTTCTTTTTTTCCATCAATTAAAATCATAATTTATTTAAAATATCATTGGTGCAACGTAAAGCTTCATACACATTTCTATAAACCAAATCAATAGAAGTAAAATTATAGGAGAAATATCCAAAGCACCTAAATTTGGCAAAAAACGTCTTATCTTATTTAAAATTGGATCAGTTAATCGATAAGTAAAGTCTAAAACTAAATAAACAAATCTATTTTGAGTATTTAGAATGTTAAAAGCAACTAGCCAACTTATTATTACATTCGCAATTACAACATAGGAATATAGTTTTAGGATCTGTAAGACTAAATAAAAAACAGCTATCATTTCTTTTCAACATAAATCGACTGACTTGGAAATGCGAAAGAAGCTTTGTTGCTTTCAACAATTTGTTTAATTTCTATTGCTAGACGCTCTTTTACAGACAACCAATCATTCCAGCTGCTAGTTTTTGTAAAACAACGAACATACATATCTATCGAACTATCTGAAAATTTATCAACTCTAACTGCAACACCAATACTTTGCTTAAAGTCATCACTTTTATTGATATGGTTTTCGATTTGATCTCTTATGGTTTTTAATTGATCAACTGTTGTGTCATATTGAAGAGTGATAATCCAACTTATCAACCAGTTTGAAGTTTCACTTACATTAATAACTGCATTTTCTGCAAATTGAAAATTAGGAATTATTGCTAAAGATTTATCAAATTTTCTAATAGTCGTAGATCTAAAACCAATTTTTTCAACTATGCCCTCTATTATTCCATCAACTAAAATCCAATCTCCTATTTTAAATCTTTTTTCAACAAGAACTAAAATGCCTGATATTAAATTTTTAAATAAATCTTGAGCACCTAAAGCCACAGCCACACCAAATAAACCTAAACCCGCGATAATGGGACCGATTTTGATACCCCATAATTCTAAAACAGCAGCTAAACCTAAAATAAAAATCAAAATCTTTAATGATTTAATTATCCATCCTATTAACTCCTTGGTTAAAAGCTTATCAAGACCACTTAGAACATATGAGACGGGTTCAATAATTTGATGCATTACCCAGAAAATTAATATCGTTATTAAAGTTCTGTTTATTGTATCAACAATGTCTCTGCTTTCAGCAGAAAAAGTCATATAATAACTTGCAATAAAAAATCCTAAAACTATTGGTAAAAATCTTGCTGGTCCTACAAGAGCGTTAACAAAAGTATCATCTAATTTATTAGTTGTTCTTTTTGAAATTATTTCTAATTTTTTTATTATTAGTTTGCTTAAAATTCCTCTGAAGATTAAGAAAATTAAAAAAATTCCTAAACCGATTAATATTTGAAAAATATCAACACCTAAAATCCCTTTATTCCAAACTGATAAAAAAATTTCTGAAAAATTATTTATTAATTCCATAACTAAATTTTATATAACAAAAACTCCTCTTCACCAGGATTAAAAAGAAATATTTTTTTCCATTTAATTTCATTCAATATAGACGAAGTTTTCTCACCAATACACATCAAATTTGTATTCATCCATAAACCCTCGGTTTGATATATTTTTATAAAATTAAGAAAACTTGAGGCACTATTTTGTGAATAAACATAAACTATGTCAGGTAAATTTTCTTTTAATTTGATTATAAACTCGTCATCAAATTTTTGATTATATTTTGCTCTATAATTAATAATTCTTTTTACAACAAAACCCTCTAAAGCCAACTGTTGATCTAAGTCAACAGATACCGTTTCTCCACTAACATAAATAAGTTTTTTATTTTTAGTATCGTAAGTCCTTAAAATTAATTCTTTTAAATTTGAAACATTTCCCTCTGCGGCAACTGTATTTTGAAAACCTAAATCACGAGCTTTTTTTTCTGTTACATTTCCCACACAAAAACACTTAATTTTTTTATCTATGTTTTTTAAATTTAAATACTTAACAGCGTTAGCACTGGTGAAAATTATTCCCTCAAATTCAGAAAAATTAATTTCATCATAATTAATTTTTTCAATATTAAGTAAGGGAAGATGGGATATTTTATGACCAAGCGATTTAAACTTTAAAGCTAGTGCCGAGCAATCTTCCAATGGTCTAGTCAACAAAATATGCATATCATTTCTTATAAGAATTATTAGATTTTTTTTTTAGAATCTCGCCAATCTCTTCACCAATCTCTCTAAACTTTGATTTTTCAACAATTTTTTTTTCATAGTATCTCTCTGATCCATCTAAAGAAAAAAGCTCAGCTTCTAATGTTAGTTGGTCACCTTCTATTTTTGAATGAACGCCCACTGCAGTTTCACAGTCGCCCTCTAAAACTTTTAAAACATTTCGCTCAGAATGTGCCCTTCTGTAGGTTTGATCGTGATTAATCTTTTTTAAAATTGAAATAACTTCATCATCATTTTCTCTACACTGAATAGCAATAATACCTTGTCCAGCACTAGGTATAATTTCTTCAGTTTCAAAAGTTTCTGTAATGTATTCGTCAAGTTTTAAAAATTTCATTCCGGCACTTGATAAAAGTATTCCGTCATAAAGTCCATCTTTTAACTTTTTGATTCTTGTATCTACATTTCCTCTTATAATTTTACAATTAAGATCAGGTCTTTTTTTTTTTATTTGAAACTCTCTACGATAAGAAGAAGTTCCGATTATAGAATTAACATCTAAGTCTTTAATTTTTTTTTTATTAAATGTTATAAGAATTTCCCGTGGATCATTTCTTTCTAGGAAAGTGTCAGTTACAAGCCCTTTCGTATCATTTACTGGCATGTCTTTAAGAGCATGGACAGCAATATCAATTTCTTTTTTAAGAAGTTGTTTTTCAATTTCACTTGAAAATAGACCTTTGCCACCAACCTCTGATAATCTTTTGTCTTTAATCTGATCACCTTTTGTTGATATTGGCTTTATATGAAGCTCTTCCTCTTTAAAACTAGCGCTTTGAATAATCTTATCTTTTACTTTTTGCGCGTAAAGTATAGCCAACTTGCTTCCTCTTGAACCAATCGTTATTTTTTTTTTCATAAAAATATATTTCTTACTTGTATTGAGATTGTACAATTATTAAAACTTATTTGAATGAGCAAAAAACCCTTAATTCTTGGAATAGAATCGAGTTGCGATGAAACTGCAGCATCTTTAGTTACTGAAAATGAGCAAGGAATACCAATTGTTTTATCTAACATTGTTTCCAGTCAAGAAAATGTTCATAAAGAATTTGGAGGAGTTGTTCCTGAATTAGCAGCAAGATCACATATCGAAAAAATAGATTGGATTGTCAAAAAGGCTATAGATAAAAGTGGAAAAAAAATTAATGAAATTGACGCTATAGCCTCTACGGCTGGGCCTGGTTTAATTGTATGTCTATCAGTTGGGTTAAGCTTTGGGAAAACTTTTGCACTTACAACAAACAAACCATTTATTGCTGTTAATCATCTCGAAGGACACGCCTTAAGTCCAAAATTAAATTCTAAACTGGAATACCCATATTTACTTTTACTGATTTCAGGAGGACACTCTCAATTTTTAAGTGTTCAAGCTCTAAGCAAATATAAACGATTAGGCACAACAATTGATGATGCTTTAGGAGAAGCATTTGATAAAACTGCTAAACTTTTAAAAATAGACTTTCCAGGTGGACGTGAAATCGAGGTTTTGGCTAAAAAAGGAAATCCAGAAAAATACAAATTGCCAAAACCAATTATAAATAAAGGTGGATGTAATTTATCTTTTGCGGGATTAAAAACTGCTGTGCTTAAAATATCTAAAACAATTGAAAATGACCAAGATAAATTTGATCTTGCAGCTTCTTTCCAAAAAACAATTGAAGAAATTTTGTATAAGAAAACAATTATAGCCTTTAATGAGTTTGAAAAAATGAATAACCCAAAAGAAAAAAAATTTGTGGTTGCTGGTGGTGTAGCAGCAAATAAAAAAATAAGAGCGATGTTAATGAAATTATGTGAAGAAAAAAATTACCAAAGTATTTTTCCCCCAATAGAATTCTGCGGTGATAACGCAGCAATGATTGCCATGGTTGGTTTAGAAAAATTTAAACTAAAATTATTTAGTGATTTAGACCATCCCGCAAAACCTAGATGGCCATTAGATGAAGATGCGGTATTTCTTAAAGGAGCTGGCGTTCAATTATAATGAGTTATTGGTTGCTTAAATCTGAACCTGATGTTTGGTCGATTGATCAACAAAAAAAAGCTGGAAAAAAAGGAGCCCCTTGGGATGGTGTTAGAAATTATCAAGCCTCAAAAAATTTAAAGAATATGAGAACTGGAGATCAATGTTTTTTCTACCATTCAAATATTGGAAAAGAAATTGTTGGCATTGTTGAGGTTATTAAAGAAGCTTATTTGGATAAAACTGACAAAACTGGTCGTTTTGTAGCCGTAACAGTTAAATTCATAAAAAAACTTAAAACACCAGTTTCATTAGAAACTATTAAAAAAAACAAGGAATTAAGCCATTTATCATTAATAAGACAAAGTAGACTTTCGGTTATGCCAATAGACTCTAAAAGCTGGAAAATCTTGAATAAGATGAGTAAAATTTAACTATAAAATTTAACTTATGCCTAAAAAAAAAAAATCAAAAAGTAGAAAAAAAATTAAAAAAAGAACTAAAAGAAAAGTTAAAAAAAAAGGTCTTAAAAACAAGAAAGTAGTTAAAAGAAATACTTTATCTAATAAGAAAAAACAAAATAAAAAAGAAAACTCATCAGTTTCTGAATTAATAATAAAAACTAAACCTGAATGGATTAAAAGTAGTCTCACAAATAAAGCCCAATACCTAAAGAAGTATAATGACTCAATTAAAAATAATAACGCCTTCTGGAAAAAAGAAGGAAAAAGAATTACTTGGATAAAACCCTACAAGAAGATTAAAGATGTTAAATTTAGTAAAGATGATGTTAGAATTAAATGGTTTGAAGATGGAACTTTAAATGCATCAGCAAACTGTATTGATAGACATTTAAAAGATAAAAAAGATAAAACTGCTATCATTTGGGTTGGTGATGATCCTAAAGACAGTCAAAAAATTTCTTACAAACAATTACATCAAAAAGTATCAAAAGCTGCAAATGGATTAAAAAAACTTGGAATTAAAAAAGGAGATCGAGTTACAATTTATTTGACTATGATACCAGAGTTAGCAGTTTTAATGCTAGCTTGTGCAAGGATTGGTGCAATTCATTCTATTATATTTGGAGGGTTTTCAGCTGAATCTATTTCAGGAAGGGTTAACGATTGTGAGTCAGAGTATATAATTACTGCGGACGAAGGTGTCAGGGGAGGAAAAAAAATACCTTTAAAGGCTACCACTGATGAGGCATTAACAAACTGTCCAAATGTTAAAAAGTGTATTGTTGTTAAAAGAACTGGAAATTACGTATTTTGGGATGATGATAGAGACGTTTGGTATCACGATTTAATCAAGGATGTTCCAGCTCACTGCGAACCTGAGGAGATGAATGCTGAAGATCCACTGTTTATACTTTATACTTCAGGCTCAACTGGTAAACCGAAAGGTGTTTTACATACGACTGGTGGGTATATGGTCTATGCATCAATGACTCACCAATATATATTCAACTACAAACCTAAAGATATTTATTGGTGTACCGCAGACATTGGATGGGTAACTGGACATAGTTATATTATATATGGGCCGCTTTCTAATGGTGCTACAACTATAATGTTTGAAGGTATACCTAATTATCCTGATAGCTCTAGATGGTGGCAAATAGTAGACAAATATAAAGTTAATACATTTTATACAGCACCAACTGCTATTAGAGCTTTAATGAGAGAGGGCAGCGATCCAGTTAATAAAACATCCAGAAAATCCTTAAAATTATTAGGGACTGTTGGGGAACCAATTAACCCAGAAGCATGGATGTGGTACTACAAAACTGTCGGAAACTCAAAATGTCCAATTGTTGACACTTGGTGGCAAACAGAAACGGGAGGAATACTTATCGCCCCTCAAACAGGAGCTATTCCACTTAAACCTGGTTCTGCCACTAAACCTTTTTACGGAATAAAACCATGCTTAGTGGACAAAGATGGAAAAGAGATAAAAGGAGCAGGTGAAGGTAGACTTTGTATATCCCAATCTTGGCCAGGACAAATGAGAACAGTTTATGGTGACCATCAAAGATTTATTGACACTTACTTTTCTCAATTTGATGGAAAATATTTCACAGGCGATGGATGTCGAAGAGATAAAGATGGTTATTATTGGATAACCGGAAGAGTAGATGATGTCATCATAGTATCAGGCCATAATCTTGGAACAGCAGAAATTGAAAGTGCTTTTGTTGCACATCCAAAAGTTGCTGAAGCAGCTGTCGTTGGTTATCCTCATGATATAAAAGGTAACGGACTTTACTGTTATGTTACACTTAATGCTGGAGAGACTGAAACTGGTGATCTTGAAAGGGAGTTAAAACTATGGGTAAGAAAACAAATTGGCCCATTAGCAACACCTGATCTTATACAATTTACTCCAGGGTTACCTAAAACTAGATCGGGTAAAATCATGAGAAGAATTTTGAGAAAAATTGCAGCGAATGAGCACGGTCAATTAGGTGACACTACCACTTTAGCAGATCCAAATGTTGTTAATAGTTTGGTTGAGAATAGAAAAAATAATTAAAAATTTATTCTTTCTTGAAATTCTTTTTTAACGGTATCCCATTTTAAGATAACTGAATTTAAAACAATTTTTCTATCTAAAGTTTTTAATTCTTCCGCGATAGGTGCCCATTTATATAAAGATAAGGCGCTTGGGTTAAATGGAAGATCATTATAATAATCATCCCAATTTATATTATACAATCTTTCACTAAAATTATTTTTTGCATCTTCTATAATATTAAGTGGCATCTTGTTGGAAATTTCATCATCTAAGATTTTTAAAAAAATCTCTTTCGATTTTTCAAGATCATTAAAATTGAAATTATTCTTAAGGTAAGAAAACGTATATAATGTAAGATCTTGCAGAGCTACTGAATAGATGTTCCATTTTGCCAAGTTAACAGATGACATAAATTCATCATTTTCAAAATGAAGAACGTAGCGTGTTCCCATTCTAGTTTTCAAATATCCATAAAGTGTAACTTGGGTTACCCAAGCTGACTTCGATTGAATAAATTCCTCCAAATCATCAAGACTCTTAATCTTTTTTTTTGGAATGAAAGCTTTAAAAAGAGCAAATAAGTAAACTTTAAAATCTCTCCATGTGAGATCTCTCCAAGTAAGCTTATATTTACCCATAAAATTAGATATTTTTATTATATATATCCCAAAAATAGTGGGATTTTGAACAATTTTAACACTTTAAATCTCTTTGATAATGGTTATGGTTTTGAGCAGTTATAACTAATAAGAGAGAGGTATAAATGTCAAAACAAGAACAACACTGGGAAAAATCCAAGGGTTTGCTAATGATGACGTTAGCAATTTGGTTTGTATTCTCAATTGGCATCTTCCTTTTCGGAGCAGAAATGAACGAAGTCACGGGACCATTCGGTTACCCATTGACTTATTGGTTCACATGTCAGGGATCTCTTGGAATATTCGTAATACTAATTTTTTGGTTTGCAAATAGACAAGAAAAAATTGACGAAGAGTTCGGCTTCAGTGAAAAAGGAGATGACTAATGATTAAAGGTAATTTTATAGACAATCTACCTAAAGTTTATGGAATATATACAGGAGGTTTCCTGGCTTTCATAATCATTATGTCGATTGCCGAGCAGATGGGCGTAACTGCGAAAACAATTGGAATTTGTTTCGTTGCTTTTACAGTGGCCATCTACGCTATAATTGGTTATCTATCACGTACAGCTCAGGCTGATGCGTATTACGTAGCTGGAAGACAAGTACCAACCGTGTTCAATGGAATGGCAACTGCAGCAGACTGGATGTCTGGTGCATCATTCGTTGCAATGGCAGGTGGTATTTACTTTAAAGGTTACGGTTATATGGCACTGCTTGTAGGTTGGACTGGTGGATATGTATTAGTCGCATCACTATTAGCACCTTACCTAAGAAAATTTGGCTGTTACACAGTTCCAGATTTTATTGGTACAAGATACGGTGGTAATTTAAGTAGATTTATGGCAGTGGTAGTTTTAACTGTTGCTTCATTTACTTATGTGACTGCACAAATTAACGCCACAGGTACAATTGCATCTGTTGCACTTGATATTCCATTCCAATACGCTGTATACGTTGGACTTATAAGTATCTTACTTTGTTCAATGCTTGGTGGTATGAGAGGAGTAACTTGGACACAGGTAGCTCAATATATCGTACTAATCATAGCTTACTTATTACCAGTATTCTGGATCAGTAACAAAATGGGTGCGGGTTTCTTCCCTCACTTCATGTTAGCTGATGAAGTTTCTAGAATAGCTGAATTAGAGGCTCAGTTTGGTTTTGTGAAAAACACTGCTGAAAATCTAAAAGAAGTTCCAAAAGGTTTGGCTGGAATAACTAAAGCTCACTCAGCGGTGAACGCAACACCTTGGGCATTTATTTCATTAGCGTTAGCGATGATGATGGGAACAGCTTCATTGCCTCACGTTATGATGAGATATTTTACTACTCCAAGTGTAAAAGCAGCTAGAAAATCAGTAGGTTGGTCATTATTCTTTATCTTCTTACTTTATTCTTCTGCTCCAATGTTAGCGACACTATCTAAGTTGTCATTGATTGATCCGTCACTACCAACAGGTATTATCGGTAAATCAATTTCAGAAGTTCAAGCGATAGATTGGTATCAAAACTGGAACCAAGCAAACTTAATGTTTGTAAGCGACTTTAACGGAAATGGAACTCTTGAGTTAAATGAGTTTTTCATGGGTGGTAAAGCCGTTGTGTTAGCAACTCCAGAAATAGCTGGATTACCATATGTGATCTCAGGTCTGGTTGCTGCTGGAGGTATGGCTGCTGCCATGTCAACAGCTGATGGTTTGATTTTAGCAATTGCAAACGCAATCTCACACGATGTTTACTATAAGATCATCGATCCAAAAGCTGAGACTGCGAAGAGACTAGTTGTTGCAAGGGTATTACTTGTAGTAATTGGTTTTGCAGGAGCAACAATCGCAGCTCTTGAGATCCAAGGTATTTTAGGTTCAGTAATCTGGGCTTTTGACTTTGCGATGTCAGGACTATTCTTCCCACTAGTACTTGGTGTATGGTGGAAGAGAGCTAACAAAGAAGGTGCTATAGCTGGTATGGCTTTAGGATTAATTTCCGGTGCTGCTTACCTAGTATGGGTAAGAACAGGTGGAAGTGGATTCTTAGGTATTACTCAGTTAACATTTGGTATCTTTGGTTCGGCTGTCAGCTTAGTAGCTATGGTTGTGGTCAGCTTGATGACGCAAGCACCTAACGCTGCGACGCAGAAAATGGTTGATGAGGTTCGTGTACCAGCTGGTAAATCGATCCTTGGCAAACAACACTAAATAATCTTTATTAAGGGGCGATTAATTTCGCCCCTTTTAATTTCAACCTTTTTCCAATATAAATTTCTCAATGTCAGCCAACTTTCATCCTTTGGTATATATAATTGACTATATTTTAGGGGTAATCATGTGGACTTTAATTGGAAGAGTTGCAATGAATATTTTTCAAAAAGAAGACTCTCAATTTTTTTTTATGAGAGTTTTTGTTAAATTTACCAATCCTCTTATTAACTTATTTAAACCTCTCACTCCATCTTTTATAATACAACCAATCGTACCCCTTTATGTTGCCTGGTTTTTTTTCATGATAAGGTTTTACTTCATGCCTTGGGTTTTGGGATACTCAGTGATGGGTATGCTATCATTTCCATTAGAAAGTGAGATTTCAAGACAAATTTATCAATTTTTTAATTAAATTAGATTTTAAAATTTGGTACTAGTTGATTTAATAATCTATGAAAAAAATACAAATTTCACCTTCAATTTTATCTGCAGATTTCAGTCAATTAGGAAAAGAAATCAGAAAACTGGAAGATGCAGGTGCTGATATGATACATGTTGATGTAATGGATGGTCACTTTGTGCCTAATTTAACTATCGGGCCACCTGTTATCAAGGTACTAAAAAAAGATTCTTCACTACCCTTTGATGTTCATTTAATGATCTCTCCAGTCCATAAATATATAGAGAGTTACGCAAATGCAGGTGCTGATATTATAACTATTCATCCAGAAGCGACTGATGATCTTTTAGGGTCTATAAATAAAATTAAAGAATTAAAGAAAAAGGTAGGTATATCATTAAATCCTGAGACCAAAATTGAAATAGTAAAGGAATTTTTAGATCAAATAGATTTAATTTTAGTAATGAGTGTAAATCCAGGTTTTGGAGGACAAAAATTTATGCCAGAAGTTTTGGATAAGGTCAAAAAATTAGATGAAATTCGAAAAAGTTTGAAATTAAATTATGTTATTGAAATTGATGGTGGAATTAATTTCGAAAATTCTAAATTAGCGATTAATTCAGGTGTAGATATTTTAGTTTCAGGAACTACCATCTTTAAAAATAATAATGGAGATATCAAAAGAAATATCGATTTATTAAGATCGATTTGATTATTAATCTAAAGTAATTTGTTTGGGATATGTTTGATATTATAAAGCAGATTTATCTTACTTCTATATTTTATGACAAAAAAATATCAACCAACTCAATAAATGAATTACAATATAAGCCTAGCCCATATTTGCTATCATCTATTGTAAAGATCAGAACAAAGAAATTTAATATCGATAATTTTTTATATGATAACTTCTGGATAAACAAAAATCTAAGTCGAGAACAACTTCAAAAACTCAACAATTTCTATTGGCTATTCAGTCTTGATTTAAAATCATCAAATAAATCTGTACAAACAGTAATTAAAAATTGGATAATAAAAAATTTTAAATACAATTCAAAAAATTGGAATTTTGAGATAACATCAAAGAGAATCATATCTTGGTTGTCTAATACTTCTCTAACATACGACAGTGGTGAAGATCAATTTCAAAAAGACTTTAATTTGATAATTTACAAACAGACATTTCATTTAATAAATCAAATTGAAAAAGAAAAAAAAATTAATAATAAAGTAAGAGGTGCCGCAGCAATTATTCTTGTGGGTCTTTCTTATAAAAATGAAAAAAAATTTACAATAAAGGGTTTAGAATATCTAAAAAAAATTATCAGATATACATTTGATAATAATGGTTTTCCTAAATCAAGAAACATTAAATTATCCATTTTTTTTCTAAAACATCTGATACTTATCAGAGAATGGTTTAAAGAATCTCAATCCGAAATACCTAATTTTATTGATGAAAGTATTTTTAATCTTGGACAATCTTATGCTTTTTTTTGGAAAAATTTAAAATTTGACCCTTTGTTTAATGGAAACAACAATTCTAACAATCAAGAATTTGATACTTATTTAAAAAGACTTGGATATTCATTTAAAAATAATGATCATGAATTTTCAGACTATGTAAGCTTGAGGGATAAAAGAATAAATTTAATTATGGATGTTGGCCCTTCACCTAATAAAAAATTTTCAGAAGAATATCAAGCGGGCGCTCTTTCGTTTGAATTTGTATCAAATGGAAAAAAAATTTTTACAAATTCTGGCTACTATAGTAAGGAAAATATCAAATTCAATAAAGCTTCAAAAACTTCAGCTGCTCATAATGTTTTAATTATTGATGATAATTCATCCTGTAAGTTTATCAAAAATTCAAACTCTGAATTTGAGATTAAAGATGGATTAAATATTAATAAAAAAAGTATTAAAGTTGAAGGAGATGAATGGAAAATAATAGCTTCACATGACGGTTATCTCAAAAAATACGACTTGATCTATGAACGTGAAATAAAATTTTTTCCCAAAATAAGTAAACTATCCGGAATTGAAACTCTTGAGTCAAAAAAGATTATTCCAAATATTAAATTTGACATTAGATTTCATTTAAATCCTCTTGCAAAAATTATGAAAACTCAAGACCAGAAATCAATTTTAGTTGAAATAGATGCTGAAGGTTGGAAATTTACTTGTGATCATTATAATATTGATATTGATAATGGTTTATATTTCGGTAATAAAAATACTTTCATTGAAAATCAGAACATATTTATCTCTGGAATTACTAAAGAAAAAAAGATTAATATTAAATGGGAATTAAATAAGATATAATGAAAAAAATAAAAAGAGCTTTAATTTCTGTATCAAACAAAGAAAACTTAAAACCGATACTAAATATTCTTTCAAAATTTAAAATTGAAATCATTAGCTCCGGAGGCACTTATAAAAAAATATACGAGCTTGGTTTCAAATGTATTGAACTTTCAAAATTTATAAACACTCCTGAAATTTTAAATGGCAGGGTAAAAACACTTCATCCAAAAATTTATGGGGGCATCTTAAATAAAAGACAAAATAAAGAACATAAAAGAGAAATAAGAAAAAATAATTATAAAAATATAGATCTTATAATTGCGAATTTTTACCCATTCGAAGATATTTTATCAAAGAAAAAAAATCACAATACAATTATTGAGAATATAGACATTGGGGGACCAACCATGGTAAGAGCTGCAGCAAAAAATTATAATGATGTTGCGGTTATTTGTAATCCAAATCAATACGAAAAGTTTATTAATGAAATAAAAAATAGAAAGGGATCGACTAGTTTAAATTTTAGGGAAAAATTAGCTGAGGAAGCATTCATGGAAACTGCATATTATGAGTCAAAAATATTTAAATATTTTAATGAAAGATCTGACAACATTTTTCCTCAAAAAAAAATAATATCTAGCAAATTAATTAAACGGGCTAGATATGGTGAAAATCCACATCAAAGAGCAGCAATATATTCTGTGAGTAATCATCAAGATATAATCCAAATTAGCGGTAAAGAATTAAGTTATAACAACTACAATGATCTTTACTCTGCACTTGATGTCACTAAATTATTACCAGACAATAAGGGAGTAGTTATAATTAAACATGCCAATCCATGTGGTGTCTCTATTAATCAAAGTAAAATTGAATCTTTTAAAGAGGCATTAGAGAGCGACCCAATTAGTGCATATGGAGGAATAGTTTCGTGTAATTTTAAAATGAATTTAAATTTAGCAAAAGAAATCAATAAAATCTATTTTGAGATCGTAATGGCAAAAGGTTTTGATAAAAAATCAATAAATCTTTTGAAAAAAAAAAAAAATTTGAGAATAATCGATACTTATAAATTTAAGAGTGAAAACAAATTTAATCTTATTAGTAAATATAACTCCATTTTAATACAAAATATAGATAATAAAGATCTATCAAAAAAAGATTTTAGAGTTGTATCTAAACGTAAACCAAACAGTGAAACTTTTAAAAAACTTATTTTTGCATTTAATGTTTGCAGAAAGGTAAAGTCAAACGCAATAGTAATTACTGATAATTACAAAACAGTTGGAATAGGGTCGGGGCAACCAAGTCGGCTGGATAGTTGTCAAATTGCGATTAATAAAATGAAACAATTTCAAAATAGTAAAAAAACGATAGAACTTTGTGCTGCATCAGATGCTTTTTTTCCGTTTGTTGATGGTATAGAAAAATTGATACAATCAGGAGTTACCGCAGTAATTCAGCCATCAGGGTCAAAAAATGACAAGGAAATAATTAAATTCGCTAATCTGACAAATACTATTTTGGTATTTTCTAAAACAAGACATTTTAATCACTAACTAGCTAATTTCATCTATCTTTGCTGCTAAAATGAAATCACTCTCTGCTAAACCTTTGATGGCATGGGTAAAAATTTTTATTCTAGCATAACCCCATCCAAACCATAAATCAGGATGGTGACCCTCTTCCTCTGCAATTTTACCAACATTGTTTACAAACTCTTGGCTTTGTAGAAAATCATTAAATTTAAAATTTTTAATTAGATGAAATCCGTCAATTTTGTCCTCAACAACTTTCCATCCATCTACTTGTTTTAAATATTTATGAATTTCCTCTACATTAAAAGGAGGAATATTTCCTTCACAAGGAACACATTTTTTTTTTGCTAAATCGCTCATAATCAAATTTATTTATGGAGCGGGCAAAGGGGGTCGAACCCTCGACCTTCTCGTTGGCAACGAGACGCTCTACCACTGAGCTATGCCCGCACATGAGACAGTATATTAAGCTGTATTTTTTTATTCAAGCAATATTAAGTATGATATATTCAAAATTATGAAAATAGAGGATTTACCAAAAAAAATTGCTGTTTTCCCGTTAAGTAACTTCATAGTTTTTCCTAAAACTACTGTGCCACTCAATATTTTTGAACCAAGATATGTAGATATGATTAATGATTGCATGCAATCTAATAAATTGATTGGAATGATCCAGCCAAAAATTATCAAAAATAAAAATTTAGACACTCCTGAGCTATACAAAATTGGTTGTATGGGCAAAATTGTAAATTTACAAAAAACCGATGATGGTAGGTATTTAATAGAGCTTAAGGGTCTTATTAGATTTAATATAATAAGTGAGATTATGTCGAAGAAGAAATATCGAGAATGTGAGATTAGTTTTGATAAATTTTATGATGATTTATCAGATAAAAAGGAAAATTTAAAATTTTCAGATTTAGAATTAATTTTTAAAGATCTAAAAAATCTTTTTGAAAAAAGAGGTTTTGTAATAAATTGGAAGGCTTTAGAAAATCAGAGTTTAAATGAAACTATAAATGCTTTGGCTATGGCATCTCCGTTCACCTTAGAGGAAAAACAAGTTTTATTAGAGACAGAAAATTTAGATGCACGAAAATCTAAAATAGCAGATATTTTAACAACATACACATTTGATCAATTTAATAATACAACTATCCAGTAAATACTAATCTTAGTCAACCTTCCAATATTTGATTTTAATAAAAAAAATTCAACTTTGTAAAATTCTCAAAATTTTTGTTTTTAATTTTTGCTCTTAGGCAATTGAAACTTAATTAAATCAAGACCTTCTCTAGAAAAGTCAATGGCAGATTTTATTGTTGATGGATCCAACTCTTTCTCACCAAAATTCATTCTACCTTTATTAAAAAAACTTGGATCTGAACTTGTTTTTCTCATTTTTTCCAAGGAGGTTTCGTCAATTATTTTTGAAATTATTACTTCATCATCACTGCAGCCAAGATGTTGAAATATCTTTTTGATAATCTTTTTTTTATTCATACATAAATCCTCATAAGTAATTATCAAAAATTTATGAGGAATTTTTTTTATTTGTAGTAACAGATTTTTAACTTTTTTATTCCACAACTTTGACCTATGGATAATGTATTTATTTAAATCTAATTCACCGTCAATTTTCATTATATTTAAGTGCTCTTCAGACTTTTCTTTTATATATAAACGTTGATTATGATCCCATGCTGATAGAGCTATATCAATAGGGTTTCTGAAAATTAAAATTGTTCTACTGTTTGAAAAAACATTTGATAAATTTACCAAATTTTTGAGAAGAAAATTATTATCACTTATACCTATAAATTTAACTTTTTCATTACGATTAATAGCAATATCTTTTATGAGATAAAAAAAATTTTTAAGAAATACCTCTTTATCTATCTTCTTATATTTTTCTGCACCTGTTCTAGATGCCAATAATGAAAGAATAAAATTATATTTTTTATGAAGATCTAAAAAACTTTGTGCCAAAAATTCTAGATTATCTTCTGAATTACAACTTATTTCCGGATGAAGATCTAAGATTCTTTGAAGAAGAGTGGTACCAGATTTGGGCATTCCACCACAAAAAAACAAATTTGACATAATTTTATAAAACTACTTCAGAGTAACAAATTAAGCAAGATTCCTAAACCTATCTAAAACAAAAATCCGTTATCAGCAATTTTGATAAATTTTTTATTAAGGTTTGAGTTATTACCAAAAAATTTTACTGTTTTACTTAATATTTTACTTTTTGTTTTTCTCTCAAAATTAAAAAACTCATAAATAAAATCTATTCCATTAGAAAAGATATAATTAATATGTTTTGATTTTTTTTCAAATTCATGATTTACGGATACATTCAAAGGTAAACCTAGATTTATTTTTTTTTGTATAATTTCAGAAAAAATTTTTATATCTCTTAATGTCATGTTAAAACCTTGTCCAGCTAAGGGATGGATCTTATGTAACAAATCTCCAAAAGCTAAAATATTGTCGTGGTAATAATTTCTTAAATTAGACATTTGAAGTTCAAACTGGGAAAAATTATTAATATGCAAAATATTATAAAATTTATTATAAAATCTAATTAAATCCTTAAAATTGATTTTTTGGTTTCCTTTTACAGAATAAACTACTGAAGTTTCAAATTTAGAAATTGGTAGGAAAGCTAATGGACCTTTTGATGTAAAAATTTGAATCGCCTTATTATTATTTATTTTTGAGTGTTTAATTATTGTTGTATAAGCAAAATTGTTGTACTTTTTAGTAATTCTTTTAAGAAAATATTTTTTTGTTATAAAATTTGAGTTCTCACAATTTATAATCAAATCATATCCTCGTTTTAAAGTATCCTGATTTATCAAATTCTTTTTAAATTTGCATAATTTATCTCTTTTTAATTTTTTTGATAAATGATCCATAAGCTCGTGATTTCTTATTACTGAAAAAAGTTTTTGGTTATTATTTTGAAAGTTTAATATTCTTTCGTAATTTAAATTTTCACTATAAATTTCTATTTTATTAATATTCCATGATAATTTATTGATATCTAAAATCTCCTTATTAAAAAAATCTAAATTAATTTTTGAAATTCCTATTGTTCGATTAAAGTTAGTTTTGTCCTTCTTCTTATTGGAAATGATATCAACACATATACCTTTATTAACTAAACTTTTTGCAAGTGTTAAACTTGTTAATCCATTGCCTAAAATACATACATTCATAATAAATTTTAATTTTAACAATAAAAATTAGATGATACAAAGATATATATTTGATTCATCTGCTATGGATATAAAAAAAATTGGTAATTCAATATTAATTTTTATCACTAAGAGATTAATAGAAATCTCAGGAATTATCATTACAATATTGGGTATTCTCCTTTTTTTAGCTCTGATATCTTATTCGCCAGAAGATCCTAATTTTATATTTCCTGAAAATTTAGAAATAAAAAATTTTTTAGGCTTTAAAGGCAGTTATACATCAGATCTTTTTCTTCAATCTGTGGGTCTTATTGCCTTTTTAATACCTATAACATTTACACTTTCTGGAATTAATATTTTTAGAAAAAAAGAAATCTTTTTATTTTTAGAAAACTTATTTTTTATAATTATCTATTCTGGTATTGGCTCACTTTTTTTTAGTTATTTTTACACGGACTCATTCGATCTTTATATTAATGGAAATGGAGGCTTTATTGGAGAATATCTAAATAGTACATTTTTTAATTCATTAATTAGTTTAAATGAAATAATTTCTTTTTACATTTTAATTATAGTTATCTTTATTCTATTTTTAACAAGTATTAATTTTAATTTTAAAGGGTTTTTTACGATTATTGGAAAACTTTTTAAATCTTTATTTAATAAAAAAGAAAAAAATTATACTAATAAAAATGAGATTATTAAAGAATATATACCTCAAGATGAAATAAAAAATTTAATTCAAGAAGATTTGCCGTTCATAAAGGCTGAGAAAACTTTTTTAAAGGATAGTAATAATTATAAATTACCATCTTTAGAATTACTCAAAACTCCTTCAAATAATGAGAGAAAAAAAATGGACAAAAATGATACTATAGATCCAACTTTCATTGAAAAGATACTTTTAGATTTTGGTGTAAATGGGAAAATTAAAAAAGTTAGTCACGGACCTGTTGTTACTTTAAATGAGTTTGAGCCAGCCGCGGGAATAAAGGTTTCAAAAATAGTAAATCTTTCAGATGATATTGCAAGAAATACAAGTTCAGAGTCTGCAAGGATATCCACTATACCTGGGAGTAATACTATTGGTATAGAGTTGCCAAATATTCAACGAGAAAATGTTTATTTGAGTGAAATCCTAAGTAACCCAAATTTTAAAAAAAAAGATATAAAATTACCAATCGCATTAGGTAAAAATATTTCTGGAGAACCAATCGTGAGAGACTTGACATCGATGCCTCACTTATTAATTGCAGGTACCACGGGTTCAGGAAAATCAGTTTGTATAAATACAATTATTCTCTCATTACTTTACCGGCATCATCCTGATAAATGTAAATTCATTTTAATTGATCCAAAAATGCTTGAGCTATCAACTTATGAGGGTGTGCCTCATTTGCTCTGTCCTGTGATCACTGAAGCAAAAAAAGCCGCCTCAGTATTGGGTTGGGTAGTAAAAGAAATGGAAAGCAGATACAGATTGATGACTAAAGAGGGTGTTAGAAACATTGATGGATATAATTTAAAACATAAACTTCCAATGCCTTATATAGTCGTCGTTGTCGATGAAATGTCTGACCTAATGTTAGTTGCTGGAAAAGAAATAGAGAACTATATACAAAAATTATCCCAAATGGCTAGAGCAGCAGGTATCCATATTATAATGGCAACCCAAAGACCAAGTGTTGATGTTATAACAGGAACTATAAAAGCAAATTTTCCAACTCGTATTTCATTTCAAGTAACATCAAAAATAGATAGTAGGACAATTTTAGGAGAACAAGGTGCTGAACAATTACTTGGTAAAGGAGATATGCTGTACATGTCGTCTGCAAATAAAGTTGTGAGAATTCATGCGCCCTATGTGTCTGAAAATGAGATTGAAAAAATTAATAATCACCTAAGATCTCAAGCTGAACCTGATTATATTGATGAAATTTTAAATTTTGTAGACGAAAAAGAAATGATAGAAAATTCAAAAAATCAGGGTGATAAAGATGAATTATACAGTGATGCAGTTGAAATTATTAAATCAGAGGGAAAAGCCTCAACATCTTTTTTACAAAGAAAATTACAAATTGGATACAATCGAGCCGCAAGAATTATTGATATGATGGAAGCAGAAGGGATTGTAAGCAAAGCTAATCATGTTGGAAAACGTGATGTTTTGAAATGAAAAAATTTTACTTTATTATATTCTTTCTTTTCTTAGTAAATGAAAGTTCAGCCTCTATCAAAAATAATATTATTCAAAAACTTAATTTTATAGAGAACATGTCTTTTAATTTTGAACAAAATATCAATGATAAAATTGAAAAAGGAAAATGTATATTACAATACCCAAAAAAAATTTTTTGTGAATATGATTTGAGTAATAAAAAAATTTTAGTCTCAAACGGAAAATCGTTTGTGATTAAAACTACTTCTAGTTATTATCTATATCCTCTTAAAAAAACACCTCTAGATCTTATATTGGATAAAAAGTTTTTATTAGATAGAATTAGTGAGACAGATAAATATTACTCAGATAAAAAAATTATAGCTTTTAAGTTTTACAAAAATGAGAATGAAATAAATTTATTTTTTGACAAGAAAACTTTAAATTTAAAAGGATGGCAAACAATAGACTTATATCAAAATCTCAATATTGTTTATTTATCATCTATTAGAATTAATCAGAAAATTGAGGAAAAAAAATTTATTCTTCCAAGCTCTGAGTTAGAAAATTAACAAAAATTAAATTTGAATTGTTTCGGTCATAAAAACTTTCATCCCCCTGGATAAATAATTATTTAAAGCATTTTTATGATCTAAAGAGCAAGTGTGCACCCATACTCTTTTGGGTTTTTGTAAAAAAGATTCTTTAATTGCATTAGATAATAAATAAGATCCAATTTTTTTATTGTGATATTCCTCTAATAAGCCAAGATAGGCTATCTCAACCTCATTCTCACTTTGATGAAAGATTAATTCAAAATAACCGGCAAGGTCTTTTTTGTTCTTTAAAATGTAAGTTTTAAGATTTTTATTTGTTGTATAGTTAATCCATTGCTTATCATTCCATAACAGTCTATCGGTCCAACGATGGTTTTTACCTATACTTTTATAAAAAAACTTATTTAATTGAAAGTTTGGTGGATTAATAAGATCTATAGTAAATTCTTTAGGTACAATTTTTACATCAATCAAATCATCAATTGAGTAAATTTCTAGATAATTTCTTTTAACTTCTAAGCTCATTGAACCATCTTACCTACCTTCTCACCTCCAAATAAATGAAAATGCAAGTGCGGAACTTCTTGCCCCCCATATTCACTTATGTTAGCAAGTGCTCTGTAACCTTTTCCAGTATCAACGGAAATATTAAGTTTTTTTGCAACTATATTTATACCTTTTATCAATCCTACAATTTCATCATTAGAGGCATTAATAGCAAAATCATCTAAATCAATATATTTTCCTTTTGGTATGACAAGTGCATGAATTTTCTTTTGAGGATTAATATCATAAAAAGATAAGACAAAATCATCCTCATAAATTTTTTTGCATGGTATTTCTTCTCTTAAAATTTTTGCAAAAATATTATTGTTATCATAAGCCATTAAAAAACCTCTATTTCTTCATTAATGCTAATAATTTTACCACCTTTTAAATTAGCATCAACGACTGCGCATTCATAATAAGCAAAAGATGTTTCCTCAGCAATTTGCTTCATTTCCAGACATTTAGACTTATCTTTCACAAATAAATGCTCATTTAATTGTGGAGGATCACCTAAGTACATTATAAGAGCTATAACTTCTCCTTGTCTTTCAAAATCTGCTGCTTCCTCAAGTTCTACGATCCTGTCAGAAACTCCTATTTCAAAATCCGTAAATGCTTCGTAACCTTTATAAAAAACAAAACCCAATATTAAAAAAAATATAATCTTAATTTTACTCATTAGATTTTTTTCTTTTTTCTAACTCTTCTTCAACATCCTCAATCTTAATATTATGTGCCTCAAGATAAATTATCAAATGATAAAATACGTCAGCAGCTTCATGGATTTTATTAGTGTCCTTATCTACCGCCTCAATCAACTCATTTATTTCCTCTAAAACTTTTGATTTGCTTAACGATTTATTTAATAATAGTTTATTAGTATAAGACCCATCGATTGGTCTTTCTTTTCTTTCACGCGCTAGTTTAAATAGGTTTTCTAGAGTACTAAGCATATCAAATTCTAACAGGAATTCCTTTTGAGTCCAAATATTCCTTGGCATCTTTCACTGAATATTTTCCATAGTGAAAAATTGATGCTGCCAAAACTGCACTAGCATTTCCTAATTTAATACCATCAACCAAATGATCTAGATTACCAACACCTCCTGAGGCAATTAAAGGTATATTTACTTTTGATGCAATTTTACTCATCAAATCTACATCATATCCTATTTGTGTTCCATCTCTATCCATAGAAGTTACTAATAACTCACCTGCACCATTTTCCTCCATTTTTTTTGCATACTCTAACGCATCAATTCCACTATTATTTCTTCCCCCATGTGTAAAGACTTCCCATTTATCTCCATTTTTTTTAGCATCAATTGCTACAACAATACATTGGGAGCCAAACTTTTTTGCGCTTTCAAGCACTACTTTTGAATTTGTAACAGCCGCCGTATTGATCGAAACTTTATCTGCACCACAATTGAGTAATTTATTTATATCCTCCACACTTCTTACTCCTCCACCAACAGTTAAAGGCACAAAGCATTTTTTTGAAGTTCTTTTAACAACATTATAAATTGTTTCTCTATTTTCATTTGATGCTGTTATGTCTAGAAAACAAATTTCATCTGCTCCACCATCGCTATAAATTTTAGCTTGCTCTACGGGATCTCCTGCATCTTTTAAATCTACAAAGTTAATCCCCTTTACAACACGCCCATTCTTGACATCTAAACAAGGGATTATTCTGTTTTTAAGCATCTTCTTTTACCAATTCTTCCAACTTAATATTACCATCATAGATAGCTTTACCGACAATTATACCTTCGATATTTTTCAAAGTTTTAGCTTTTTTAACGTCATCTATTGATGAAACGCCTCCAGATATAATTACAGGACAATTTGCTATTTCAGCAACTTTTGATGTTTCCTCAAAATTTGGGCTTTGCTTCATCCCATCTCTATTAATGTCTGTATAGATCAATCTGCTTACACCATAATCATTTATTTCTTTTAGATAATCCAAAGTCAATTGATTAGAATTTTCCTTCCAACCAGATACTGACAAATAACCATCTTTTGCATCTAAACCTATGGCAATTTTATCTGGAAATTTTACACATGCTTCTTTCAAAAAATTTTTGTCTTTAATAGCGGCACTTCCTAAAATTACTTTCTCAACACCAGTATCAATGTATTCTTTAATACTATCAATATTTCTAATACCACCACCTACCTCAACATTTAAATTAAATTTGCCAATTATATCCTTAATAATATCTAAATTCACTGTTACACCAGTCAAAGCACCATCTAAATCAACTATGTGTAAATTTTTAAATCCATGATCTTTAAATTTTCCTGCTTGTTCAATTGGAGACATTTCATACTCAGTTTTGTTGTCAAAATCTCCTTTAATTAATCTTACACACTTTTTATCTTTAATGTCTATTGCAGGAAATATCTTCATTTACAAATTCATAAAATTATCAATTATTTTTAATCCTATTTTATCACTCTTTTCTGGGTGAAACTGAGTTCCAAAAATATTTTCTTTCTCAACTGAACAAACTATATTTGAGCAATAATCTGTAGTTGCTGCAATCACACTCTTATCATTTGGTATAATTTCATAACTATGTACAAAATACATATGAGAATTATTTTTTATTTCTTTAAAGATCTTACTTTCTTTTACAATATTGATTTGATTCCAACCAATATGAGGTAGTTTAAATTTACCATTTTGGTTATCTATTTTAGAAACTTTACCCGAAATCCATCCTAATCCGTTAGTTTCGGTTTCTTCATAACCAACATCAGCAAACATTTGTAAACCAACACAAATACCAAGTAATGGTTTTTTATTATTTATTACAAATTCGTTTAGAGTTTCCTTTAGACCATCAATTTTATTTAGAGCATCTACACAACTTTTAAATGATCCCTGGCCTGGTAAAACTAATTTGTCACTTGATTTAATCTTAACTAAATCTGAAGTTACCTCGATATTTACTTTATTTTTAGCAACTTCTTCAAATGAGTTTATCACCGAGCTAATATTGCCCGAATTATAGTCAACAATTGTAACTTTCATTAAGCTTATAAAGAACCTTTTGTAGAAGGAATAGTTTTTTTATTCCTTGGATCTATCTCTAATGCAGCTCTTAAGGATCTTGCTAAACCTTTAAAGCAAGACTCTATTATGTGGTGACTGTTATCACCATAAATATTCTCCACGTGTAAAGTAATTCCAGCAGCTTGTGAAAATGCTTGAAACCATTCTTTAAAAAGTTCAGTATCCATTTCACCCAGTTTTTCAACTTTAAGATTAACATTCCAAATCAAGTAGGGTCTATTAGAAATATCAAGAGCTACACGCGATAAGGTTTCATCCATAGGTATCATTGCATGAGCATATCTTCTAATGCCAACAGATTTTTTTAAAGCTTTCTTTAAAGCCTCACCTATCGCAATACCAGTATCTTCAGTAGTGTGGTGAAGATCTATATGAGTATCTCCTCTGGCTTTGATTGTCATGTCAATAGAGGAATGTTTAGATAACTGTTCTAACATGTGATTTAAGAAACCTATGCCTGTATCAATTTTATATTTACCTTTTCCATCAATATTCAAATCAACACTGATACTTGTCTCTTTGGTTTTTCGACTAATTTTGCCTTTACGCTTCATAATTAAAAAGAGGTATACATATATTATTCAATTATGGCAATAATACTAACTCTGGGCTTGAAGTATCAAAATTAGTATCCATTTATAAGCTATGACAACAATTGTATTAGTTAGAAAAAACAAAGAAGTCGTAGTTGCAGGTGATGGACAGGTAAGTATGGGAAATACAGTCGTGAAAAGCACTGCCTCAAAAGTAAGAAAAATTGATAAAAGAGGTGTCGTAGCAGGATTTGCAGGCTCTACAGCAGATGCTTTAACTTTGTTTGAAAGACTAGAAGCAAAATTAGAAAAACATGCAGGAAATTTATCTAGAGCAGCAGTAGAGTTAGCAAAAGATTGGCGAACAGATAAATATTTAAGAAGGCTCGAAGCTTTAATGGCAATAGGTGATAAAGAAAACAGTTATATAATTTCAGGTACAGGAGATGTATTAGAGCCCGAAGGAGATGTGATTGGAATTGGTTCAGGCGGAAATTATGCACTAGCAGCAGGAAAAGTTTTAATCGGAACAGAAATGAGTGCTGAACAAGTTGCAAAAAAAGCGATAGAGGTTGCAGCAGAAATTTGTGTTTTCACGAACAATAATGTTAAAATTGAAAAAATATAATGGATAAATCAAACGTTACACAATTGCATCCAACAGATAAAAAACACTCAAAAGAAGAGTTTTTAGGTAGTTCGCTTTCACCAAGAGAAATTGTATCTGAATTAGATAGATTTGTTGTTGGACAGAATAAAGCAAAAAAAGCAGTTGCAGTTGCATTAAGAAATAGATGGAGAAGACAAGCTCTTAAAGGTGAAATGAAAAATGAAGTTCTGCCTAAGAATATTTTAATGATTGGTCCAACTGGAGTTGGAAAAACTGAAATATCAAGAAGATTATCAAAACTAGCTGAGGCGCCTTTTGTTAAAGTTGAGGCTACAAGATTTACAGAGGTTGGTTATGTCGGAAGAGATGTCGAACAAATTGTTAGAGATCTTGTTGAAATAGCCATTTCAATGGAAAAAATTAAAAAAAGAAAAGAAGTAAAAACTAAGGCACAAAAACTCGCTGAAGAGAAAGTTTTAGATGCTTTGGTCGGGAAAAAAGCAAGCGCAGCAACGAGAGAGAGTTTTAGGCAAAGATTAAGAAATGGTGATTTAGATGACAATGAAATTGAAATTGCAGTAAGCGATACAGGGTCTAATTCCACTTCTTTTGAGATTCCTGGAATGCCTGGTGCAAATGTTGGCATGATTAATATTGGAGAAATGCTTGGAAAATCAATGGGCGCTAAGGAAAAAAAGAAAAAAATGACTGTAAAAGAGTCTCATGAAATTTTAATAAACGATGAATCTGATAAATTAATTGAGCAGGATAAAATTATCAAAGCTGCAAAAATTTCAACTGAAAATAATGGGATAGTCTTTTTAGATGAAATTGACAAAATTTCCGGAAGAACGGATAGAGTTGGTGGTGATGTCTCAAGAGAAGGTGTACAAAGAGACTTATTGCCCCTAATCGAAGGAACTACAGTAAATACTAAATATGGTCCTATTAAAACAGATCATATTTTATTTATTGCCTCAGGTGCATTTCAACTTGCTAAACCATCAGATTTATTACCTGAATTACAAGGACGATTACCTATAAGAGTTGAGCTAGAGGCTCTAACAAGTGAAGATTTTAAAAGAATTTTAAAAGAACCAGATTATAGTTTAATTAAACAATATGTTGCTCTCCTAAAAACTGAAAATGTTGAACTAGAGTTTTCTGACGATGGTATAGATGCAATAGCCAACATTGCTTCAGAAGTTAATGCTACAGTTGAAAATATTGGAGCAAGAAGATTACACACGATTATTGAAAAAATTTTAGATGAAATTAGCTTTACTGCGACAGACAGATCTGGAGAAAAAATAATTATTGATAAGAATTATATCAATAAAAACCTGGATAACCTTGTAAAAGATACAGATTTATCAAAATTTATTTTATAGATAACCCAAATCTTTCATCTCATCTTTAAAACTAACTTCAATCTCATCTTTTATATTTTTATTCAGAAAATCTTTCCAATCATTTTTAGGTCCTAGATAAAAAAATTTATTATTATTTTTTGGAGCTTCTTTAAACCCTTTTAATTCCTCTTGTTTTTTTAAATTTTCGAAACTGGTATTTTCAATAGCTTTTAAAATATTTTTTTCATCAAATTTAATTGGTGCAATTTCTTTTATAAATTCTGCAATTTTTGTAAATTCATCAATAGGATTACTAAGCAAATTTTCATACTTTATTAAAATATATTTGCTTTTGAAAGAAGTAATGCTTTTCCAAGAATTATAGTGAAATTTCCAAGATGAGACTATTGTTGGTAAATCCTCTACCTTTTTAGATCCTTTTACTCCAATCGTGTTATTTTCATCTTTTAAAAATTTAAGAGCTTTTTCATAACTTTCATGATTATAATGATTTTTAATAGATGTAATTACATTTCTCGGGTCTCTTACGATATGGATTGTTCCAATTGTATTTTTATCATCTGTAAAACTATATTTTGATATTTTCCAAAATGCACTGTGAGTTTTGAAAAACTTTATCTTATTATCTAAATTTATTTCTGATTGTACATTATTCGTGTTCTTTATTATTTCTGATACATCGTCAGTATTATTTGTAAAATTTTGAAAATATTTTCTAGTTGGGAATTGTCCTATCTTTATTTCATTAATATTTACAGTTGCATCTGGAGTGAATACCAATGAATTTAAGAAGAGTCTAACCCAAGTATTTCCACTTTTTGGATATGATGCTAGCCAAACAATCATAATATAAAAAATTTATAAATAACCTAAATCTTGCATCTCATTTTTAAAACTAGTTTCTATATCATCTTTTATATTCTTATCTAATAAACCCTGCCAATTATTTTTAGGTCCTAAATAAAAAAACTTATTATTATTTTTTGGACCTTCTTTAAATCCCTCTTTTTCCTCTTGTTTTTGTAAATTTTCGAATTTTATATCCTCAATAGATTTGAGGATATTTTTTTCTTTGAATTTCATTTCCGAAATCTTTTCTATAAATTTAGTAATTTTTGTAAATTCATTAAAAGGATTATCAAGTAAATTTTCATATTTTATTAAAATATATTTACTTTTTAAGTTAATAGGATTTTTCCATGAATTATAATGTAGTTTCCAAGATGAAATTGGAGTTGGTAAATCTTCCTCCTTTTTGGAGCCTTTAACTCCTATAATATTATTCTCATGCTTCATAAAGTTTAAAGCTTCCTTATAACTCTCATACCCATAATGATTTTTAATAGATGTAATTATATTTCTCGGGTCTCTAACAATATGAATAATCCCTTTAGTATTTTCATCATTAGTGAAGTAATCTTGTCCTATTTTCCAGAAAGCATTATGTGTTTTAAAAAATTTAATTTTATTATCTAAATTAATCTTTGATTGAGCGTAATTACAATTCTGTATAAATTCTTTAACATCATCAATATTATTTGTAATGTCTTTAAAATATTTCCTAACTGGAAATTGCCCTAACTTTATATCGTTAATATTAATTGTTTCATTTGGTGCTAATATCAATGAATTTAAAAATAGTCTGACCCAAGTATTTCCACTCTTAGGGTATGAGGCCAACCAAATTATCATTTTACTAAATTCTTTTTAAGAAAAATATAAAATGCTCCACTGCCTCCATCAACAACATTTGCCTCTTTTATTTCATTGATTAGTTTCATCAACTCAGCATCATTTTTTATATATTCTGGCATAGAATATTTTAGAATACCAAAATCTTTAGAGGTATAAGGATTTTTTTCATTATCAGAGTGTATGCCTTTTCCTGTGACAATAACTAATTTTCTAATCCCATTTTTATAAGAATCTTTGATTAATTTATTGACTCTTTTGTTTGCCTCATCTAACGAGAAACCATGGAAATCAAAATTTTTTGTTAATTTAGTTTTTTTTTTTAAACTTGATAGATCTTTATTAGGGACAGGATCTTTATTAGTTAAAAAGTCTTCCCAATCCTTTTTATCCTTCTTTGAAATTTTTGTAATCAATTACGTTAAAGTATCAACGAGTTGCCAGTTTGGATTGTTTGATTTTGTATCTCGTGAGAACACCCAAGTGTCATAAATTTTTTTAATTGTTTCTGGATCACCAGATACTATTTTTTTCTCTTTATCTTTGATACATGTTATTACCTCTGCAACAAAATCTACTGTTACTTTCAAAATAGAACCAATTTTATTATGTTCTTTTATTTTAGCTGAATTGATACCAATAAATGTGATTTCTGCAAAATGTCCTCTTTTACTTCTGTCAACTAAAGCAGTTTTAAATTGAGAGTAAATTTTTTCACTCAACAATGGTTTGCTATTAGTAATTTTATTATCTTGATCACTAAAATCAGTAATTATAGTTTCATAAGCAATTTTTGCACCTTTTAAAAATTCTTTTTGAGCTTCTTCGTCAAAGTTTTCTTTAATCTTAACCGTATTTTCTGCTTGGGCTTTTTTTAAAATATTATCAAATTGTGGGTTAACTTTACCTTCAAAACCTGTTCTTTTACCCAGAATTCCTCTTAATCTCAAAAAGATAAAGCCGGCTATCATGGCTAGTAGGATAATATCTATATATTCGAAACTATAATTCATAACGATGAATGTAATTACTATGTTGAATAATTTCAACTAACATTTAAATTAAAGACAAATGAACTCAGTTCTAATTAGTATAATACTTGTCCCAATAATCGAAATTTACCTAATTATAAAAATTGGGTCTCAAATTGGAGCAGTAACAACAATAATATTAATATTTTTAACAGCTATTCTTGGAATATTCTATGCAAGATATGAGGGTCTAAATACATTGAAATCTGGTTTTATGCAGTTGATTAAAAATGAGATGCCTATTTATGAAATAATATCAGGTGCAGCTATAACCTTTGCCGCTTTATTATTAATTATCCCAGGTTTTATGACAGATATAATTGGTTTTCTCTTAATATTTCCTTTAACAAGAAATCTAATTTTAAAAATAATATCGTCCAAATTTAAAATAAAAAAAAATAAAGATGAAAAATTTATTGATGGAGAATATGAAGATATAGAAAAAGGAGATGACAAAAAATTATAAAATCTTAGCTAAATATATTAAAGATATGTCAAGCGAGACACCAGATGCTGAGACATATATGTATGTTAAAGATAACATATCCCGTTATCAATTGGGAATCGATATAAGTTCAAAAGCAATTAAAAGTAGATTAATAGAGATCAACACTTCAATAAAATTTCATGATAAAAAAGAAAATGTGAAGAAATCAATTTTTGAATTTATATACACATCTGTTGCTCAGGTTGATGAAAATCTTAAGGATAAAAAAGTTTTGGAAAAAATTATTTTAGTGGATGTCCAAAAAGAAATTTTTCCAGATATAGAAAAAACATTAATTAACTTACTTCATAACTCAGGTTACCCAGCAATCAAGATAGAAAAAAAAATAGATTTTGAGGAACTATATAAAAAAAATTTTAATTGAAAAAATTTTTTTTTATTTGCGATTTTAAAAAATAACTATGATTTTCTAATTCCTTTTTAGATGGAGTTATAATTTTCTTAAAATATTTTATTTCCTTACCACTTTCCTGATTACTTATTATTTCTTGATTGCTAAAATCTAATGTGGGTTCTTTTTGGTCTAATAAATTTATATAGACTTTTGCTAATAAGTCACAATCTACTAAGGCTGTATGTTTTGTCCGTCTTGAGTTATCAATTCTATATCTTTTACAAAGAGCATCTAAGTTCGAAGGTGAGCCTGGAAACTTATCTCTAGCTAAAATTAATGTATCTACGATATCATTTTTGATGACTTTCCTGCCTAAAATTTTTAATTCATTATTTAAATGAGACAAGTCAAAATCCGCATTATGTATAATTAATCTTTTATCTTTTATAAATTCTAAAAATTCATCCACAATTTCTGAAAATTTTTTTTGTTTAAATAAAAATTCATCAGAATAGCCATGAATCTCAAAAGCTTTTTGAGAAACTTTTCTCTCTGGATTTAAGAAACAGTGAAATTTGTTCTTAGTTGGAATCAAATCATCAAGTTCAATGCAACCGATTTCAACAATTCTATGACCTTCCTTGACGGATATACCAGTTGTTTCAGTATCTAAAATAATCTCTCTCATTTTAAAATCTTTTTTAAAATAGTTTTAACATTTTTTCTAACAATTTTTTTGGTATAAAAATTCTTTATCATATAATGAGATTTTCTTTTTTTATAATCAAGCGGGAGTTGAATTTCCTTCAATTTTTTAAAAATCTTTCTATTAAATCCTTTTCTCTTAAGTAGTCTTTTTGAAATATCTGTCTTTTTTGCATCAACAAAAATAAAAATTATATTTTTTATTTTAATTTTATTTTCTAACAATAGAGGCACATCTAAGATTACAACTTTTTTTTTTTTATTTTTTATAAGAAATGAATTCATCTTTTTTCTTATAAGCGGATGAACTATTTTGATAATTTTTTTTATATTATTCTTATTGCTTAAAATCGCATTCGTTAATTCAGTTTTATCTGTTGGAAATGTCTTAATATATTTTGGTAATAATTTTTTTAATTTTAAAAAACACACTCTGTTTTTTTTATATATTTTGGCTACCTCATTATCGGCATTAAACACTGGATATCCAAATGATTTAGCTACAAAACTTTTTCCAGATCCTATATCTCCCAAAATTCCAATTCTAATCATTCTCTAAAAGCTTAAATGTATCTAAATTTACTTTTGGTTCTATATTATGCCATAATTTAAATGCTTCTAGAGCTTGGTAAACAAACATAGTTTTTCCATTTTCTGTTTTGCATCCTAATTGCTTGCCAATTTTCAAAAAGTTAGTTTCATGAGGATTATAAATTACATCATAAAATAATTTATCAGGTCCTAAACTTGAAAAATCTAAATTTATTGTTTCATTTTTTAAACCAAGACTTGTAGCATTTATCAATACATCAAAATCATTTAATTTTCCCCATTCTAAAATTTTAAGATCGTTAAATAAAATTTTTAAATTTTCTGCCTTCTCTCTAGTTCTGTTGCTAATTGTTATCTCTTGAACATGCATATTTTTTAAGGCAAAAATTATTGAGGGTACCACACCACCAGCCCCTAAAATTAAAACCTTCTTGCCCTGAATGCTAAAATTTAATTTTTTTATTGCAGTATCAAAGCCAGCTATGTCTGTATTGTGTCCAACTAGATAATCATTGTAAAAAGTAATTGTGTTTACTGATTGGGTCTGTTCCGCTTCAGGGCTTAATTTATCTAAAAAAGGTATAACCATTTTTTTAAATGGCACAGTCACATTGCAACCAGCTACTTTTTGTTTCTTTATATCTTGAATAAAATTTTTAATTTGAGGATCCTTTAGTTTAATTTTATCATATGTGGCATCAATATTATTTTCTTTTAACCAATAGTTTTGAAGTTTGGGAGATAAAGAGTGATCAATTGGATTTCCGATGACATAAAATTTTTTCATATTAGTATCCGTGTGTTTTTAAATATTCTTTAATTTTTTTTATTGGTAAACCCATAATTGTATCTTCATCACCTTCGATGCTTGTAAATAAATATCTACCCTCACTTTCAATTTGGTAAACGTTATAAGCATAAAGGGCCTCATCAGAAATCTTAGATAAATATTTTTTCAATTCTTCTTCAGTAAAATTTTTCATTTTTAATTTAGCTTTATCAGTATAGTTCCAAATCATCATCCCATTTTTAGATATACAAACCGAACTTATCAAATAATGAGATTTACCATTAAGTTTTTTTAAAATTTTTAAAGCAGTTTCTCTATTTTTAGGTTTCGATATTATTTTTCCTTCTAAATCTATAACGCTGTCTGCACCTAATACCAATTTATCAGGACACTTCATGCTTACTTTATTTGCTTTTATTTCTGCAAGATTTTTCGAGATAATCTCTGGATTGGCTTTTTCATTTAACAAACTTAGCTTAATAATATCCTCATCGACATTTGAGGGTTTGACAGTATTAACAATATTATTTTTGTCTAAAATTTTTTTTCTTACTTTGCTTTTTGATGCTAAAATAATTTCTTTATCCATTCTTTTTATTTGAAAAAATTTCGTAAATTTTTATTATTGATGCAGCTGTTTCCTCAACGGATTTCCTTGTTACATCTATGGTTGGCCATTTATATTTTCTAAAAGTATTTTTTGCATCCTCAACTTCCTTTTTGATTTTATCCAAATTAGTATAATCTTGACTTTTTGTGTTTTTTAAAGAATTTATTCGATTTTTTCTTATATCAGCCAATCTTTCAGCTTCAGTCGTTAACCCAATAATACAAAAATTTTGTGGATTATTTTTTAAATTTTTTGGTATAGAATTGTTATTTATCAAAGGTATGTTTGCTGTTTTGTAGCCTTTGTTTGCCAAATATATTGAAGTTGGTGTTTTACTAGTTCTGCTAACACCTAATAAAATTATATCAGATTTTTCAATATCATTAAGTAAATTTCCATCGTCATGGTTCATTGTGTATTGAATTGCTTCAATTCTATTATAGTACTCTTCGTCTAAGACGTGTTGACCGCTTGGCTCGTGAGATGCCTTCTGATTAAATAATTTTGAAAAATTTAGTATTAAGCTACCCAGGACGCCAAAGCAAGGTATTCTTTTTTTATTGCATAAGTTAGCTAAATTTTTTGCTAAGTTGTTATCTACAATTGTATATAAGATAATAGAATTTTCTTCTTTCTCTGCTATTTCGAGTATTTTTGAAATTTGATTCTCAGTTCGTGTGAAAGAATAAGAATTAACTTTATAATCAATATTTTTGAATTGTGCCTTTAAAGATAAAAAGATTCTTTCTAAAGTCTCTCCTGTGGAGTCAGAAATTAAGAATATTTGATAAGTATTACTCATGTATATTTTGTTAATATCTTTGTAATATTTTAATAAAATTAAACAAATTTATTTTTATTTAAAATAGCTTGTAAAATATGGGTTTTATCAACATAATTTCTTTAGTGAAAAACAAATATACAAATGGTTGGGTAATTCATAAGTTACCTATTAATTAATGATAAATTTAAGAATAAATAGTTAATAAAATGTTGATAAAAAATAGTTACCATTATTCACACTCCCTAATAATACTACAATCTTATATTATATATTTTAAATATGACCCCTATTTATAGAGTTTTAAAAAATAACGATACAACAATAAAGCCTATATGGATTATGAGACAAGCAGGAAGATATTTGCCGGAGTTTAGAAAAATTAGAAGTAAAAATCCCGATTTTATAAAGTTATGCTTAAATGAAAAATTATCTGCAGAAATAACACTACAGCCTTTAAAAAGATATGATTTAGACGCTGCAATAATATTTTCAGATATTCTAATGCTGCCATATGGATTAAATCAAAAAGTTGAGTTTAAGAAAGGTATCGGACCTATATTAGGAAATTTAGACTTAGATAGTATTTCGAAATTGAATGAAACCAATTTTGTTGAGAAACTTAATCCGGTTTATAAGCTAGTTAATTTAATTAATAATGATGCTCTTACAAAAAATAAAAGTACAATAGGTTTTGTTGGTGCTCCATGGACTCTTTTAGTATACATGATTAATCAAAAATCACCAAAGTCGGGTTTAAAGAATGATTTTTTTAAAGATAAAAATTTAATAAGCAAAACTTTAGAGATAATTGAAAAATTTTTAAAAGTACATATCAAATGCCAAGTTGAAAACGGTGCGCAAATTATTCAAATTTTTGATAGCTGGGCTGGATTATTAAATGAAAAAGATTTGTCAGATTATGTTTATGAACCCACTGTAAACTTGGTTGAATATATAAAATCTTTAAACATTCCAGTCATATGTTTTCCTAAAGGTATAAAAAGATATAAAGATTACTGTGAAACTGTTAAGCCGGATGCTGTCTGTATTGATTATGAAGTTGATCCTAAAGAGATTTTAAAAGATATCCAAATTCCTGTTCAAGGAGGAATGGATCCAAAAATTTTGTTGACTGACCAAGAAAATTTAAAAAAAGAGGCAAAAAAATATTTAGATATCTTTAAAGATCATCCTTATATATTTAATTTAGGTCATGGAATTTTGCCTGATACAGACCCAGAAATGATGAACTATTTAGTGAATACGGTAAAAGATTATTAAATGGAAAATAGCATAAATCATCCTCAAATTAATTTTGGTAAAACTGGCATTTTAATAATTAATTTGGGAACACCTGACTCAACGAGCTGGCTAGATATAAGAAAATATCTAAAGGAGTTTTTATCCGATAGAAGAGTAATAGAAGTTAATCCTGTATTATGGCAAATTATACTAAATATTTTTATATTAAATTTGAGGCCTTCTAAAACTGCTAAGGCATATAAAGAAATTTGGATGAAAAAAGAGAATGTCTCTCCGTTGCTTTACTATACTCGGCAACAAGCAAATAAATTATCAAATTTAATTTCTGAAAAAAATGTAATCGTAGATTTTGCTATGAGGTATGGAAATCCAAGTATTAAAAGTAAGATAAAAAATTTGCACGATAAGGGTTGTGAAAATTTGGTTATACTACCATTATATCCTCAATATGCTGCAGCAACTACTGCTACTGTTTGTGATGAGGTATATAGAACACTTATGAAAATGAGATGGCAACCATCCATTAAAATTATACCACACTATGAATCCCACCCTCAATATATTGATGCCTTAGTAAATTCACTGAATAAAAAAATAAAAGAAATAAACTGGAAACCAGATCTAATTTTGGTTTCTTATCACGGCATACCACAAAAATATTTTGATAAAGGAGACCCGTATCATTGTTATTGCCAAAAAACCACTAGATTGATTTCAGAAAAGTTTAAATCCATAGAACTTAAAACAACTTTTCAATCAAGATTTGGTCCTCAAAAATGGCTTGAGCCCTACACAGACAAAACTTTAGAAAAATTACCTGGAGAAGGTAAAAAGAATGTTCTTGCAATATGCCCAGGTTTCTCCTCTGATTGTGTTGAAACTTTGGAGGAAATTTTAATTCAAGGCAAAGAAATTTTCTTAGATTCTGGTGGTGAAAATTTCGATATGGTGCCGTGTTTAAATGATAGCGATGACCATATAGCATTATTAAAATCGTTAGTTCAAAAAAGTCTTTAATTTATGAATACTTATTTGCTCTTTAAATCTTTACATTTAATAGCAGTTATTTCTTGGATGGCTGGACTTTTATATCTTCCGAGAATTTTTGTTTATCATTCAGAAAATAACGATAAACCACTAGTAACAGAAATATTTAAAGTTATGGAAAAAAAACTTTTTTTTTACATTATGAGCCCAGCAATGGTGCTCTCTTGGATATTTGGTTTAATACTGATACATGAAATAGGTTTTCAGCAATTAGGCCAAAAGTGGATGATTTTAAAACTTATTTTTGTGATCTCCCTAACCTTGTATCATTTTTATCTGGGAAGAGTTTTAGGACAATTTAAGCTAGATAAGAATAAACGCTCTTCTAAATATTATCGATTTATTAATGAAATTCCCACATTATTGCTTATTTTGATCATTTTTATTGTTATTTTCAAACCTATCTAGGGTTGAAAAATTTAAATTAGCATATATATTCTTAATCGTTATTAAGTCCTTAATAATTTAATCCATGAACATACAAGAACTCAAACTTAAATCGTCAGAACAGCTTATAACTCAAGCTGAAGAATTAGGTATAGAAAACGCCAGCACACTAAGGAAGCAAGAAATATTATTTGCGATTTTGAAAAAAGTTGCAGAGAAAGAAGAAATCACTGGGGCTGGAGTTCTTCAATTACTGCAAGATGGCTTTGGTTTTTTGAGAGCAATGGAATCTAACTACCTTCCGGGACCTGATGATATTTATGTAAGCCCGAGTCAGATCAGAAAATTTGGATTAAGGACTGGAGATACTGTAGAAGGACCAGTGAGAGCACCAAAAGAAGGTGAAAGATATTTCGCTTTACTTCAAGTCAGTAAGATTAATTTTGAGGAGCCTGAGAAATCTAGACATAAAATTGCATTTGATAACTTAACCCCACTATATCCTGACAAACAATTAATTATGGAAGTAGAGGCTACAAAGCCAGATAAGAAACAAGATTTAACGCCCAGACTAATTGATTTGGTAAGCCCTATTGGAAAAGGTCAAAGATCAATAATTATTTCACCCCCAAAAGCTGGAAAAACAATGATTTTACAAAGCATAGCTAATTCAATCGCTAAAAATTATCCTGAATGTTATTTGATTGTTCTATTAATTGACGAAAGACCTGAGGAAGTTACTGATATGCAAAGAACTGTTAAAGGAGAAGTTATTAGCTCAACTTTTGATGAGCCTGCGCAGCGTCATGTTGCGGTTGCAGAGATGGTTATTGAAAAAGCAAAAAGATTAACAGAACATAAAAAAGATGTAGTCATACTATTAGACTCAATAACAAGATTAGGAAGAGCATATAATGCGGTTATACCAAGCTCAGGAAAAGTATTAACAGGAGGTGTAGATGCCAATGCACTTCAGAGACCAAAAAGATTTTTTGGTGCCGCTAGAAATATCGAAGAGGGAGGATCTTTAACTATTATATCTACCGCTTTAATTGACACTGGGAGCAGAATGGACGAGGTAATTTTTGAGGAATTTAAAGGCACTGGTAACAGTGAAACAGTACTGGATAGGAAGATTGCGGATAAAAGAATATACCCAGCAATAGATATTACTAAGTCAGGAACAAGAAGAGAAGAACTGCTTTTCGAAAAAAACGATTTACAGAAAATGAATGTTTTAAGAAGAATAATAGCTCCAATGGGAACAATGGACGCTATAGAGTTCATAAGCTCAAAACTAAAAGATACAAAAAATAATTCTGAATTTTTTAATTCAATGAACAAACCTTCGTAATTCAAGATTAAATACGTCAAAAATCAACAAATATAAAAAAGATCTATTTTTCTTTTGAAAAAATAATAATGTTACAAATTAGAATATATATTGAACATTATGATTGAGGAGAAAATCAATTTTTTAGAATTATTAAAAGAAAAAAGATATTCTTTAATTGTATCAATAATTGAAAATAAAATTAGCGAAAAAGATAAAACACCAGGATTATTGAATCTTTGTGGCGTTGCAAGAATGTTGTCGGAAAAATCTAATGACGTTATAAGGCTTGCTATTAAAGATTTTAAGAATTCGTGTTTAAAGGAGACCGTCACAGAAAAATTGCTTGATCCTTTAAAAAATTTAATTAATGCTTCTGTAATCCTTTTTGATAATGAATTTAGACAAAATGAAAATGAATTAGAAAAAAATCTTTTTGATGATATTTATTTTTTTTACAATAAGAATAAATCTTTTTTCGAAAAAAATTCAGATTTAATGCATAATTTTTCAAAAGTCCTTGCGCGTACATCTGATCCAGGAACAGTCGCCAAGCATCACAAAAAAGTTTTTGAATTAGATTCAAATACTGATGCTTTTATATCGTCGATTTTTTGGCGAAATTACAATTATGGATGGGGTCAAGAGGAATATTTCAATAATTTAAAAAAGATCAATGATTTAGTTCCTCTTTATAATAAAGATGAATTAGAACAAATCATAAATGTTAAAAACGAAAAACTAAATATTGCATTTATATCGTCCGATATTAGGGGAAAACACTCTATAGTATATTTTTTAAAATCTGTAATTAATTTTTACGATAAAAAAAAATACAATATTTTTATATATAATAATTATAATAGCTTCCCCCAAGAAAATAAGACGATTAAAGAATTTGAAAACAAAGTTTCTAAGATATTAGATATCAAAACTCTTAAAGATACTGAAGTTATTAATAGAATTAGAAAAGATAAAATTGATATAATCATTGATCTAAACGGACTTTCATCTGATCATAGGCTTTCTCTGTTTAAAAATCGTGTAGCTCCTGTTCAAGTATCTTGGTGTGGGTACGTCAATACTACTGGTTTAAATGAAATGGATTATTTAATTGCCGATAAAAATTTAATTAAACCCCAAGAGGAAAAATATTACACAGAAAAGATAATTTACCTAAAAGATATTTGGAATTGTCATTGTGGTTATGATGGTGCGAGAGAATTTAATTTAATGCCATTCGCTAAAAAGAAATTTATTACGTTTGGATCTTTTAATAATTTTAGAAAAATAAACGATGATGTTATAGAAGTTTGGTCAATGATATTAAAAAAAGTTAAAAATTCAAAATTGATGCTAAAAACTTCATTTCCTATCTTGACTGAAAGATTTAAAAAAAGATTTGATGAATATGGTGTGCTAAACTCAGTAACAATTTTGCCATTCAAAAAGAAGTTTGCTAATCATTTAGAGATTTATAAAGATATTGATATAGCTTTAGATACTTTTCCTTATAATGGTGTAACAACCTCATTTGAAGCAATTTGGATGGGTGTTCCAGTAGTTACTATGAAAGGTTACAATTTAAATTCTAGATGTGGTGAGTCTATCAATAAAAATGCGAAACTTTCTTCACTAATTGCGGAGGATAAAGAGGATTATGTAAAAAAAGCTGTGTCCTTAGCTCAAAATGAAAAAGAATTACTTACAATAAGAAAAAATCTTTTTGAAAATGTAATTGAGACACCTTTATTTGATGGAAAAAAATTTTGTGATAGTTTTTTTTCTAGCCTTGAAAAGATTTATAATTAAATAATTTTATCTATGACTATTTATGCACTATCTACTGGTCCTGGCGTATCCGGCGTCGCTATAATAAGAGTTTCTGGTCAAAATACATCTGAAGTAATTAAAACTTTAACTCGAAGTCAACTTCCTAAAGCAAGAGTTGCAACACTTCGAAAAATTCAGAATATTGATAGTTTAGAATTAATCGATGAAGGTCTAATATTGTGGTTTCCTGGGCCGCATAGCTACACAGGTGAAGATATGGCTGAGATTCATATCCATGGGGGTAAAGCTGTAATTTTGGCTGTTCAAAATGAGATAGCTAAAATTGAGAGTTGTAGACTCGCCGAACCTGGTGAATTTACAAAGCTAGCTTTTCAAAATGGCAAGATTAATTTGTTAAAAGCTGAGAGTATAGCTGATCTTATTTCTGCCGAAACCGAAATTCAAAGATCGCAAGCTATAAAAATAATGAGAGGAAATTCGTCAGATAAGTTTAATGAAATTAGAGAAAAACTACTTAAACTTTTGTCATACGTTGAGGCAAAGATAGATTTTCCTGACGAAGACCTTCCTGAAGAAAATTTAGAAAAAATTAAAAATGACTCTTTAGATGTGATTAATGAAATTGAAAAAATTTTAAATGATCAAAAAATTGGAGAAATAATTCGTGAGGGTTTTAAGATTGCTATCGTGGGGCCAACTAATGCTGGAAAATCGAGTTTATTAAATAACTTGTCAAATAGGGAAGTTGCTATAGTTTCTGAAATTGCAGGAACTACGCGAGATGTTGTTGAAACTCATTTAAATATAGATGGTTATCCAGTTATTATTTCAGATACGGCAGGAATAAGAGTCTCAAAAGATGAAATAGAAAAAAAGGGGATAAAATTATCTCTTAAAAGGGCTGAAAATGCTGATCTAAAATTAGTAGTGGTTGATGCCAAAAGTATCGATTTAAGCCCTTTTTTGAAGGATTTGCTTAAAGGAAATGCTATTTTAGTTGTTAATAAGTCAGATCTTGTCAAAAATAAGTTAGATATTGATGTTTCAAAATTTGATCACGTATTAATTTCATTAAAAGAGAATTTAAATATAGATAAATTAATTTCAAAAATAAAAAATAATCTAAAAAAAAGATTTATTTCTGAAGATGACATTCTTATTACGAGAGAGAGACATAGACAACATTTGGTACAATGTGTAGAGAATTTAAAAAATTTTTTAAATAAAAATGATAATAAAGATTTTGATAAGGCCGCCGAAGATCTTAGATTGGCGATCAGACATTTAGGCATGATTGTTGGAAAAGTTGATGTGGAAGAAATCTTAGGTAGTATTTTTAATGATTTTTGTATTGGTAAATAATCTAAATCCTTATATTTTACCTTATTTTTTTCTTCTTTGATTACCAATCTCTTTAAAAAAAAATAACACAGATCTTGTAAATAATTTAAACGAATATAAGTTTACATTATGAAAAAAGATTTATTCTTTGATGTGGTAGTTATTGGTGGTGGTCATGCGGGATGTGAAGCTGCAGCAGCTTCAGCCCGGCTTGGAATTAGCACTGCTCTATTTACACATAATAAAGATACCATAGGAGAAATGTCTTGTAACCCTGCTATTGGTGGCTTAGGAAAAGGCCATCTTGTTAGGGAAATTGATGCTCTTGATGGGGTTATGGGTGAGGTAGCAGATAAGTCTGGAATACAATTTAGATTACTAAATAGAAGTAGAGGACCAGCCGTCAGAGGACCTAGAACACAGTCTGATAGATCATTATACCGTAAATTTATGCAAGAAAAACTTGTAAACTATTGTAATTTAAGCATTTTTTCAGATCCAGTGATAAGTTTTATTTTTTCAAATAATGCAATAAGTGGATTTATAACACTAAAAGGTAACAATGTTAAATGTAACAAGTTAATCCTAACAACAGGAACATTTTTAAATGGTTTGATACATATTGGTGATCAGAGAACTCCGGCAGGAAGGTTTAACGAAAAACCGAGTACAGGTTTAAGTGAAGAGTTAAAAAAATACAATTTTAAAATTGGAAGACTGAAGACAGGGACACCTCCTCGACTAGATTCAAGGACAATTAATTTTGATAATTTAGAAAAACAATTTGCCGATAATGATCCTTACTTTTTTTCTTTTCTAACAAAAAAAATTTTTAATAAGCAGGTATCGTGTTCTATGACATACACTAATGAAAAGGTGCATAGGATTATTAAAAAGAATTTATCTAAGAGCGCGATGTATTCTGGGAGTATTCAAGGTGTTGGTCCACGATATTGTCCCTCAATAGAGGATAAAGTTGTAAAATTCGCAGATAAGACTAGGCATCAAATTTTTTTGGAGCCAGAGGGCCTTAATGATTATACAATTTACCCTAATGGTATATCCAATTCTCTACCTGAGGTAGTACAACAAGAAATACTCAATAATATCAATGGTTTAGAAAATGTTAAATTTATTAGGCCTGGTTATGCTATAGAATATGATTATATTGATCCTAGAGAACTTTTTTTAACATTAGAGACAAAGAAAATTAAAAATTTATATCTTGCTGGCCAAATCAATGGAACTACTGGATATGAGGAAGCAGCAGCACAAGGTCTTATAGCTGGTGTAAATGCTGCTCTCTCACTTAAAAATATGGAGCCATTTATCTTAGATAGGTCTGACGCATACATTGGAGTAATGATCGATGATTTAGTAACAAAAGGAGTGGCTGAGCCCTATAGGATGTTTACGTCTCGTGCTGAGTACCGATTAAGTTTAAGATCTGATAATGCTGATTTGAGACTTACAAATAAAGGTATTAAAATTGGATTAATTTCAGATCTTAGAAAAGATCAATTTGAGGATAAATTTAAAAAGCTTAGTAAAATATCCCTGCAGATGTCTACACTGCAAATTTCACCCTCGAAAGCAGGTAAATTTAATATCAAAATTGCAAAAGATGGCATTTTTAGATCCGCAGATGAAATTTTAACTCAAAAAGGGGTTAATATGAGTATAATTAGAAATATTTGGCCTGAAGTTGAGAATTATGGTGAAGAGATTGATGAACAGATTGAAATTAATTCCCATTATAGAGGGTATCTAAAAAAACAAAAAGCAGATATTTTGGCCTTTAAGAGAGATGAAAATCTAAAGATACCTGATAACATTAATTATGACCAATTTTCAGGACTTTCTAATGAGGTAAAATCTAAATTTAAGGAAATTAAGCCTAAAACCATGGGGCAGGCTTTAAGAATTGAAGGAATTACACCTGCCGCCGTATATATTTTGTTGTCACACGTAAAAAGAAAGTCTATTAAGCATATAGCTTAATGGATAATAAAATTTTAAATTTTTACTCAAAAATCCCAATTACAAATGTTTCACGTGAAACTTGCTTTGATTTTGAGAGCCTTATTTCAATGATTAAGGAGAAAAATAATGAAATTAACATAATTAGTAAAAAAACTGTTGAAATTAGTGAAATTAGGGAAAGGCATATATTAGATTCTGCACAAATAATTGATTTTATTGATTTAAATAAAAATTCAACCTGTGATTTAGGAACTGGAGGAGGGATGCCAGGACTTGTAATCGCGATAGTAATGAAAAAGTTAAAAAATTCACTAAGAATAAATCTTTATGAAAAAAGCCATCATAAATGTGCATTTTTAAAAGATGTCTCAAAAAGATTAAACTTAAATACAAAAATTATTCAAAAAGATATTTTTACAGTCAAAAACATTGAAACAGGAACAGTAATGTCGAGGGCATTTAAACCTATGCCTATAATTTTAAATCTTATAAATCAGAATTTTAAAAAATTTAATAACATAATTTTATTTATGGGAAAAAGCGGAAAAAAAATCCTTAGCGAGACACTAAAAACTTGGGATTTAGATTATGAAAAAAAAAAAAGTATAACTAATAACGACTCATTTATAATTAATATTAAAAAAATAAAAAAAAAAAAATTTTGAAAATAATTTCAATAATAAATCAAAAGGGTGGGGTTGGAAAAACAACAACTGTAATTAATTTGGCATCAGCCCTAACCCAACAGAATAAAAAAATTTTGGTTATCGATTTAGATCCTCAAGGAAATGCCACCACTGGATTAGGATTGTCTAATACTGATCAATCTGATCAGACAATTTATGGAATCTTAAATGGAACAATGTCAATTTCAAATGTAATTAAAAAAACAGAGTTTGAAAACCTGGACTTGATAACATCAAATGTAGATTTGTCAGGTCTGGAGGTTGAGACGGCTGGTGATAGTGATAGAGCTTTCATTTTGAAGAGTAAATTAACCGCTTATTTAAACAATTCTAGAGGATTTTATGATTATGTTCTTATTGATTGTCCTCCATCTTTGAGTTTACTGACAGTGATGGCGTTAGTGTCATCTAACTCTCTTTTAGTTCCCCTTCAAACAGAATTTTTTGCATTGGAAGGTCTAACACAGCTCATGAAGACTATTGAAAGAATAAAAGTAAATCTTAATCCGTCACTAGAGATTCAAGGAATACTTTTAACAATGTATGATAGAAGAAATAAGTTATCTTCTCAAGTAGAACAAGAGGCAAGAGATTATTTTAAAGATAAAGTTTATCAAACAGTTATACCAAGAAATGTAAGATTATCCGAAGCCCCTTCTCACGGTGTGCCAGTGCTTATTTATGACAAAAGTTGTCCGGGCAGTAAATCCTATTATAATTTTACTGATGAATTTATTGCACAAGAAGATAAAATTGGGAGTGCAGCTTAATGAATTCCCAAATTAAAAAAGGTTTAGGTAGAGGTTTATCGTCTTTGATTGGTGAGACTAAAGTAGAGGTTAAAACCAATAAACTTTCGTTAAGTGATATCATTCCAAATAAATTTCAACCAAGAAAAGTTTTTGATGAAGAAAATTTGCAAGATTTGACTAACTCAATAAAAGAACGAGGTGTAATTCAGCCAATCATTGTAAGAAAATCAAATTCTGATAACCCTAAATATGAGATTATTGCTGGAGAAAGACGATGGATTGCAGCAAGAAAAGCTGGCCTACACGACATTCCAGTAGTTGTAACTGAAGCAGACGATTTAAAATCACTTGAGTTTGCAATAGTTGAAAATGTACAAAGACACGACTTAAATCCTTTAGAAGAAGCACAAGGATACAAAAGATTGATTGATGAATTTTCATACGATCAAGATAAAGTCTCAAAATTTATTGGTAAAAGCAGAAGTTATATCACTAATTCGTTAAGATTACTTAATTTACCAGCCGATGTTTTAAATTATATAGAAGAAAGAAAAATTAGCCCTGGTCACGCCAAAATTCTTGTTGGATTAGAAAATGCAAGTTTTCTCGCTAGTAAAATTATAGAAAAAAAATTATCTGTTAGAGAGTCTGAAAAATTTGTAAAATTATTTAAAAATTCAAAAAAAACAAGGATTTTAGATAATGATCCTAATATTAAAAACTTAGAGGAAATAATATCTAATAAAACAGGACTTAGAGTTTCAATTAAAACTAATAAAAGAAATAAAGGTTCAATTACAATATCATTTCATGATAATAATCAATTAAATAGACTAATTGAAATAATCAAAAAAAATTATTAAAAAAATTAATTCGATTTTTCCAGTAAAAAATTTGTTGTAAAATTTATTGAATTAAATGATTTTTTTTTAATTTGATATTCAACATCATTAATTTCCACGATTAAATTTTTTAATTTCTCGACTGACCACAAGGTTATTTGATCTTTTATTACATTTTTCTCTTTCCAAAAAATCGGTGGTTTCGCATTATTTATTGTAACTTCAATATTTTTATTGATGCTGTATGTATTAGCTAAGTTCAAAAGATTTTTTGTTTTCTTAAGTAATGTTCGAATAATAATAATACAATCATCATTTGAAAAAATATTATCATTTAAGATATTAAATAATTTTTTTTGGTTTTTAACTAGACAACTATTTATTAATTCATTTATGCTGTGGTTTTCTGATAGATTAATTAATCTAAAAACTTCCTCATTATTTATTTTTTTTTTGTCTTTTGAATATAGCTCAATTTTTTCTATTTCATTTAATAGATTTTTTCTGTCGCTGGCACATTTGTTTACTAAAATATTAATGCATTCATTTGATAACAAAACATTTTTTTCTCTTAGAGTTTTTTGTGCAATTTTAAAAAGAGTATCAAAATTATCAGGATAAAATGCTATAGAAACTAATTGTGTTTTTGATTTTTCAAAAAAATTTCTTAATTTTGATTTTTTCTCTAAAGTTTCAGTCTTTAATATGAATATTGTTTCATTTACACCTTTTTCAATTAAATCTTCTATAATCTTAATTATCTTATCCGTGCATCTATTTATTAATAATATTTTTTTATCTTCAAATAGTGATTTATTGAGATTATTTTCAAAAAATCCTTCAATGTTATCAATTATTTGTCTTTCATCATAACTATCAATTTTTTTACTTAATTTTTTTGTGATCTTCTCAATTTCCTCACTTTTATATCCTTCATTTTTACCATGAAATAAAAGAAAATTTGTTATATCAAAATTTAATTTATTTAATTCATAGTATTTTAAAATCATTATATTTGTGAAAGTTGTACAATTAGTTTGCTTATTATTAGATCAATTGAGTTTTCCTTTTTGATTTTTTCAAAGTTATTTTCTTCGAATTTATTGCTAAAATTTTTGATTAAAAATTCTTCCTTAAATATTAAAGTTTTTATTTTATTCTCTTTTGTAATTTTAAAATTTGTTTCAATGGTTATTAAATAATTTGTTGTTTTACCTGAAAGATTTTTTGATTGTGAAATTTTTTTGTAAGATGAAGAAGTAAAGATATCGAATTTCTTATCGCTTATTTTTTTGGTGTATTTTTTCAATTTTTTATCAATTAAATTATTAATTTCTGCATCTCCATTAAATTCAATTTTTTCAATTTTAAAATTATAATCATTTTTTTTAGAATAAATCGGGGAGTAATCGCAACCTAGCAGTAAAAATGGAATAAATATAAAGATGTAGATATATTTTTTCATTAAAATTATATTATGATATTTATTAACTTATTTGGAACAAAAACTTTTTTTTTAAGTTCTTGATTTTTAATATATTTATTAATTTCAACATTTTTTTTGATCAAATTTATTATATCATCTTCAGAAATGTCTCTATTAGCTTTTATTAAACCTCTTTTTTTACCATTAATCTGAACAACAAAATTAATATTTTCTTCTATTAAAAGTTGTTCATTTATTTCGGGCCATTTTATTTCCGACTTATCTTTAATTGATTCTAGACACTCGTTTGAAAAATGTGGGATAACTGGCAGCATACAAATTAGTATTTTTCTATAATTATGTATAATAGTTTTAGATGAATATTTTTTTTTAATTAACTTTGATACCGAAGAATGAATTTCGTGAAAATTTGCAATAATTTTATTATAAGTAAATTTTGATAAATTATCTGTAACATTTTTTACAAATATGTTTGTCGTTTTTTTAAATTCATCATCAATATCTCTTGGATGATTTTCTTTGATTTCGTTCATAACAAGAGTATTTAAAATCCATAGTTTTTGAATAAATCTGTAAGAAGAGGCCATCCCTTGCTCTGACCATTGTACATCTTTTTCAGGAGGGCTATCTGATAAAATAAATAGTCTTACAGAATCTGCACCATAAGTATTAATAATATCTTCAGGATCAATAACATTTTTTTTAGATTTTGACATTGATTCTGAAGGTCCAACTTTAACAATTATATTAGGATCATTTTTTTTTATTACTTTTTCATTTACTTTTTCTATTTCTTCAGGGCTTAGCCAGTTATTATCTTGGTCCTTGTAAGTTTCATGGCAAACCATGCCTTGTGTAAATAAACTTTTAAAAGGTTCAGTTATGTGAAATTTTTGATTTTCAAAGTTAATAGCTCTCATAAAAAATCTTGAATATAACAAATGTAAAATTGCATGTTCGACCCCTCCAATATACTGATCTACAGGCATCCAATAATCTATGTCTTCTTTATTAAATCCGTAATTCTTTTCTTTTGATGAACAAAATCTCAAATAGTACCAGGATGAACATACAAATGTATCCAATGTATCTGTCTCTCTTGTGAATTTTTTTCCATCTATAATAACTTCTTTCCAATCTTTTTGACTATTAAGGGGGTTGCCCTTAACTTTTAAATCAATATTTTCTGGTAGTTCAACTGGTAATTTGTCTTTAGGTACTGGTATTGCTTTACCCTTTTCATCATAAATAATTGGAATAGGACACCCCCAATATCTTTGACGAGATACACCCCAGTCTTTTAATCTAAAATTTGTTTTTTTTTTCCCTAATTTTTTTTCCTCTAAAATTTTTATTGTTTCAGTCACAGATTTTTTTGGGGCATCAAGGCCATTTAAAAATTTTGAATTTATTATTGTGCCAGGCCCAGGATATGCCTCTTTTGATACTTTAAAATCATCGTTTTCCTCATAAGGCTTAACGACAGTATTGATTTCTAATTCATATTTTTTTGCAAAATCAAAATCTCGCTGATCATGCGCTGGACATCCGAATACTGCACCAAAACCATAATCCATTAAAACAAAATTCGCAAAATAAACAGGGACCTTTTGTTCTGGGTTAAGAGGATTTTTAGCAAAAAGATTTGTTTTAAAGCCAATTTTATCACCAACTGCAATAGCCTCCTCTGTTGTGCCAGTCTTTGAACATTCCTCTTTAAACTTTAAAAATTCCTTATTTTTAATATAAAAATTTGAGATTTCATGATCAACTGATAATGCTAAGAAAGAAAAACCAAATAAAGTGTCGGGTCTAGTTGTAAAACATTTTATATTTTTAACGGGTAAATCACCCTCTATTTCAAATTCTATTTCGCATCCAAATGATTTACCTATCCAATTTTTTTGCATTGTTTTTACTTTATTGGGCCACGCATTTAGCTCTCCCAAACCATCTAATAAATCTTGTGAAAATTTTGATATACTAAAAAACCATTGACTTAACTTTTTTCTCTCAACTGTTGCACCGGATCTCCATCCTTTTCCATCAATTACCTGTTCATTTGCTAAAACTGTTTCATCGATCGGATCCCAATTAACGTAATTTTCTTTTCTGTATACAAGACCCTTTTCTAATAATTCTAAAAAAAATATCTGTTGATGTTTATAATAATCCTTATCACACGTTGATATTTCTCGATCCCAATCCAAAGACAAACCCAATTTTTTGAGTTGGTTTTTCATTGTTTTTATATTTTTATTCGTCCACTCTTTAGGATCTAAATTATTTTCACGTGCTGCATTTTCTGCCGGCATGCCAAAGGAGTCCCAACCCATTGGATGTAGCACATTAAAACCTTTTAAAGTTTTATATCGTGCTAAGACATCTCCTATGGTGTAATTTCTTACATGACCCATATGTATTTTGCCAGATGGATATGGGAACATTTCTAAACAATAAAATTTTTTTTTATCTTTATTTTTTTGAGTTTTAAAAAATTTATTACTTTCCCAATAATTCTGCCATTTTTTTTCAATTTCTTTAAAATTATATCTGTCCACTATTTATATCTGTCCACTATTAAGAAATCCAAATTTAATCTTTACCCATCTTAACACCTGGATAATAGGATTTATTTTTAGCTTTAGTTTGTTTTTGGTATATGGTTGCTTTTTTTAAAATTTCTCTTCTTAATTCCGCAACTATGTTTTCGTTATCTTTTTGAACAACACATTTATTTTTCGCATCACACTTTTTATAGAAGACATTAATGTCTATCGCATCAGATCTTATTTCGTTACTTAAAAATCTAATAGTAATTTTAATAGTTTCATTTGGATTAGTATTATTCGTATACCAGTCAGTGATTATTATTCCACCACTGTAATTTGCGGAAGTTAAAGGCATAAATTCTATAATATCTAATGATGCTCTCCATAATTCATTAGAACTTGCAAATTCAAAATTTCCACCTCTTCCGACTCTGTTTTTAACGGCATCATTAAGCCTAAAACCTTTTCCCTCCTCTAAATTTTTTTGAACTCTTTTACGTGGGTCGGGGTCAACTTTTCTTGCATCAGCACCTCTAAAAAAATTTTTCCCACAACTATTTAATAGGATTAAAATGATTAAAAAAATGGGTAATAGGCTAAATTTCTTTAAAAACATGTAATTTTTCATAAGTAAGCAATTTATAGGCAATAATTTCTAACATACTCAAATAACACAAAAAACATATTAAAATAAACGAAAATTGTGTTGTAAAATTATCACAGTTAGTAATTTTGTAGTAAAAAAAATGGTAAATTTAGGAAATTAAAGCACATTTTGATAAAACTTTCTTGTTTAATATTAAACAATTAAAGGAGTAATTAATATGAACAAATTAACAAAAATCGGTGTATCAGCATTAGCTGGTTCACTAGCGATGACAGCTGTTCATGCAGCTGAAGGAAGTGTTTCAGTATCAACTGGATTCGCTTTCGCATCGACAACAGACGAGAACTTACCAACTGGTCCATACCAGTTTGACAGTGTAGTTTTCTCTGCATCAGGTGAAACAGAAGGTGGTATCACAGTTTCAGCAAAAATGGAACTTGATAACGACAATCCTGCATCAACTGATGGTATGGATGACAGAAGTGTATCATTCGGAACAGACGCTCTAGGTACTGTAACGTTCCACGGACATGGTGGTTCTTCAGTATTAGGTCAGTGGGATGACGTAACTCCAAATGCTTACGAAGAAGTATGGGATACGACAGCAGGTGCTGACTCTAGAATAGATGGTAGATCAGGTAACAACTTGTTAACTTATGACTCACCTTCTTTCAACGGTGTTATGTTTAAAATGGCTCACCAAGTTGACCATGAAACAACTGCTGCAACAAACCAAAACTACGACTTAGGTCAGTACACTGACTTTGGTATTCAAGTTTCACCAGAAATGGTTGAAGGTTTGACAGTTGGTTATGGTTTTGGAGAGCTAGAGGATACTACTTCAACATCAATTGATAACGAAACATTCTTCGTTAAATATGCTGTTGGTGGTTTCACTTTAGGTTACCAAACACATGAAGCTGATTCAAGTGTAGCTGCAGATAACGATGAGTCTACTAGCTGGGGTATTTCATATGCTGTAAACGAAAATATGACTATCGCTTACGGTGAAAGAGACTATGATGATAACACAGCAACTGCTGGTGCATCTTCATCAGAGCAACATGACTCAGGTTTCTCAGCATCATACACAATGGGTGGTATGACTATTGCTGGTCACATGAACACAAACGACAACGTTGGTGGAAGCACAGCTGCTACAAACGATAAAGAGTCGTATGAGTTCGCTCTTACATTTGCATTCTAATATAATTAGAAGCTAAAAATTAAAGGGCCCCTTTTTTAAGGGGCCTTTTTTTTTGAAAAAAGATATTCCAGCATAACCATAAATATCTAATAGGCCTAATTTTTTTATATTTTTTTTGTTTATGCCCCCTAAAGCAACAAGTTTTTTTTTTGTAAAATTTTCAAAAAACTTAAATTTATAAATTCCAAGATAATTCTTATTATTTTTAAATAATGATGAAATAAAAAAAAACCTTACTTTTTGAAGTTTTTTAATATTTAATTCTCGAAGTGAATGTGCGGACCCTAAAATAGAAAATTTTTTTTTAAAATTGTAAGATAGATGATGAAAATTTTTATTAAATGACGGTAAATAAACACCATCTAATTTCAATTTAATTGCTAACTTAACATTATTTGATAAAAAGAATTTACATCCTTTTTTTTTACATATATCTCTTAAAATCTCTAATTTTGTGATGTCTGGTTTACTATTATAATTTCTAAAAATTATATTGGTTTTTTTGTCTTGTTGTTTTATTAGATTTGTATCGTATTCACTTATAAAGTAATATTTTTGATAATTTATCTTATGCATGACTCCGTCCAAAAATTAATACATATAGAAAAACTTGTAAAATCTAAAGAGGCAAATCTAAAAAAATCAGAAACGTCTAAGATTATTGCTGTATCCAAAACATTTTCTTTAGATAAAATTTTGCCACTAATAAATTATGGTCATCATGATTATGGTGAAAACAAGGTTCAAGAAGCTTTAGATAAATGGTCAAAAATTAAAGCAGAAAAACCTGAATTAAAACTTCATTTATTAGGTAAACTTCAAACAAACAAAGTAAAGTTAGCAATAAAACTTTTTGATTTTATTCACTCTGTAGATAGTAAAAAGCTTGCAAAAAAAATTTATGATGAACAATCAAATCAAAATAAAAAAGTTAAATTATTTATACAAGTCAACATAGGAAATGAAGAACAGAAGTCTGGTATATTAAAAAATGATTTAGACGATCTTTATCAGTATTGTAAGGAACTAAAATTAGATATTGTGGGCTTGATGTGCATTCCACCATACAATTCTGATCCAAATCCTTTTTTTCAGGAGTTAAGTGATCTAAATAATAATTTAAGTTTAAGAGAATTAAGCATGGGTATGTCGTCAGATTACTTAAAAGCTGTTGAGTATAATTCAACATATTTAAGGATAGGTTCAGCAATTTTTGGTGAAAGAATCTAACAGATTTTAATTTTTGTTTTTTTATTTATTAACTTTAACATAATTAGAAAGTCATTTTTGCATAACGCGATGCAACCCGCCGTTGGTTTATAATTTTTTGTTAGGTGTAAAAAAATGCAACTTCCCTTTCCGAGATTTTTTCCTTCCCAATTGTATTTTATTGGAATTATCAAATCATATTTAAAATCTTTTCTATAAAGTTTTTCGTATTTTGTTTTTTTTTTGATATTGACTAATTTGTTATAATTTGTGTTATCCTTAATATCATTACACCAACCCATACTTTTATTTATTTTAACGCACTTTAATTTTGTTAAAGGTTTATTTAATCTATCACTTCTGTAATATAACTTCTCTAATTCAAAACTACCTTTGGGAGTTTTATTATCACCTTCAATTTTTTGTTTACTAATCCCATTTTTTCCAACACAACATTTAAATTGAAATTCGTCGATTTTAAGAGAATGTTTGTTTTTTAAAATAATTGTCATATTGTGTTTATATATGAATAATCAAACTTTGTTTATTTATGAATCAAAGTCTCTTTTTGATATATTTACAGAAATTGAGGATAATATAAATTTTAAAGTAATATATTTAACTAAAAAAGAAATATCTAAGATTAATTTAAAAGACTATAAAGATTATCTTATTTTATCTCTTAAGGATCTTAAATTATCAAATTCGATTATGATAAAGGATTTTCCAATAAAATTTCCAAAACTTTTAGAAATAATTAATATCGAGTTTTTGAAAAAAAATTTTAATGAACAATCTAATATAACTATTGGCAAATATAATATTAACATAAATTCAAGAGAAATGTTTCTACTTAATGAAAAATTAAAGTTAACTGAAAAAGAAATAAATATGATTATTTATTTGTTGCAGAGTAAAAAACCAATAAAAGTAAATGAATTACAAGAAAAAGTTTGGGGATATAAATCAAAGTTAGAAACTCATACGGTTGAAACACACATCCATAGATTAAGAAAAAAAATTAAAGAAAAATTTTTTGATGAAAATTTAATTGTTAGTAAAAAAAATGGTTACGAAATTTCAGAAAAAAAATAAATTTGCTAAAGAACTTTTTACTAAAAAATTTAAGCCTAGAGTAGTTAAACCAAAAAAAGGGAAAGGAAGTTTTAAAAGAATTAAAAAGGTTTAAAATCTCGCCCCTATCTGTTGAATTACCTTAGACGACATTTCTGTTGCTTTAATAAGACATTCTTTTTGAGAAAAGTTATTTATAAATCCATGTAAATACCCTGAAGCGAACAAATCACCTGCTCCTGTCAGATCCTTGATTTTGAGGTTTTTTTCTGCATTAATTTCTTCTATTTTGTTTTTATAAATTGAAATAGCACCTCTTTCACCTCTAGTTATTACCAAATGTTTTTTTATCTCTTTACCAAAAGAGATAACCTCATCAAATTTTTTTGCATCAATCAGTGATATTATTTCGCGCTCATTTGCAAAAACTAAATCTAATTTATTTTTCACAAGATTTAAAAAATTAGGTTTGTGCCTATCCACACAGAATTTATCTGATAAAGACATTGCAGTTTTATTTGCTAAGTTAATTGCTTTTTCAAATGCTTCTTTTGGATCTCCTTCATCCCACAAATATCCTTCTAAAAAAACCAAATCACTTTTTTTAATGATATTAGCATCAAGATCATTTTTACCTATTTTTCCTGCAGTTCCTAAAAAAGTACACATGGTTCTTTCCGAGTCGGGCGTAATTAAAATTAAACAAGTTCCAGTAGGAAGAATTTCTTTTTTCTTCGTATAAAAAAAATTTACGTTTTCCTTTTTTAAACCTTCTTCATATTTAATACCAAAATCATCATCAGATATTTTACCAATAAATCCAACTTTATCTCCCAATTGTGACAAACCAACTATTGAATTTGCAACGGAACCACCTGAAATTGTTTTTTCAATTTTTAAATTTGATAATAAGTTTGAGAACTCACCCTGATCAAATATAAGTTTCATCAGACCTTTTGTAAGATTATTTGTTTTTATAAATTCATCATCAACTTTGCATATCACATCAACTATTGCATTTCCTATGCCTAAAATTTTCATTTATGGTTTTTTTGTTCTGATTGGTTTTTTTCTGAGAGGATAACAACTAGTACATATTTTACAAGTTATTCCATAACAATCTCTCGCTTTACAATACTCCCTACCGTAATAAATAATTTGTAGGTGAAGCTTGTTCCAATATTTTTTTGGAAATAATCTTTTTAAATCTTTCTCAGTTTGAATAACATTTTTACCATTAGTTAGTCCCCATCTTTGAGCCAATCTATGAATGTGAGTATCAACTGGAAATGCGGGATGACCGAATCCTTGTGACATAACCACACTAGCAGTTTTATGGCCTACACCAGGTAACTGTTCCAATTCTTCAAATGTTTTTGGTACTTTTCCATTGTAGTTCTTTTCTAATATGCCGCAAAGATTATAGATACTCTTTGCCTTTACTCTGAAAATTCCAATTTTTTTTATAAGTTTTTCAATTTTTTTTCTTCCTAATTTTAAAAAATGACGAGGTTTGTAATATTTTGGGTAAATATTTTTTGTAACATTATTTACATTTACGTCAGTGCATTGAGCGGACAACAAAACAGAGATTAATAAAGTAAAAACATTTCGACTTTTTAGAGGAACTTTTATTTTTGGATAAGTTTTGTTAAGATGCTTTAATATGATTTTCGCCCTTTGAACTTCAGTCATTATCTGAAATTCATAAGATCTCGCATTGAGTAAAGACCCGGTTTTTTTGTCATTAACCATTTACCTGCAGATAATGCGCCCTCAGAATATAACGCTCTGTCAAAAGCCTCGTGATTAAGTGTTATTATCTCTTTTCCACTTGAAAATTTTACTTCATGTTCACCAATAATTTCACCCTTTCTTATTGAGTTAAAATTAATTTTTTTACCGTAGGGAAATGTTTTTCTATTTAAATATTTTTTTCCAATTAAATTGTATAAGTTTTTATTCTTTCCGGTTGCTATACCTTTTCCAAGCATCAAAGCAGTTCCAGATGGATAATCTTTTTTATGTTTATGGTGTACCTCAAATATTTTGCTTAAGAATGAATTATTTAAAGATTTTGAGGTTATTTCTGTTAAGTACATGAGTAAGTTGATACCCAAGCTCATATTTCCTGCTTTTAAAATTGGTACTTCTTTTGAGTATTTCTTGATTAAATTTTCTTCTTTTTTAGTAAACCCTGTAGTTCCTATAACTACTCTTTTTTTTAACTTTACTGCAATTTTTAATATGTCCATAGTACATTTTGGAATTGTAAAATCTATAATAAGATTGGTTTTCTTAAATACATCTAAATTATTTTTAGAAATTTTTAAGCCTTGGATTTTTTTATTTGTTTTTTTGCTTTCTGTTACGGTTACTAATTTAAAATTTTTATCAGACTTAACAGATTTAATTATCTGTCGGCCCATTCTTCCTAAACATCCGGTAACAGCTAAGTTAATTTTTTTCATTTGAAGATAAAATATAAAACTATCATAAGTAATATAACAATAATACCCCAAATAAATAGGTTTTTAAAAAATAGATTTTTTTTTATATTAGTGCTTATGAATTCTGGTAAGACTAAAATTAATATGGCGATTAAAGCAATTGCTGGAATAATTTCTTCGAGCCCCATTTTTTAATTCTTCCAAAAATCCTTAGCTTTTTGAAAAAATTTTTTGATACTTGGATTTGACCTTTCATTTTCAATTTTTCTAAATTTTTCTAATAATTCTTTTTGTTCTTTATTTAAGGAAACAGGAACTTCTGTTTTAACTTGCACATAAAGATCACCAAAATCTCCTCTTCGCATGAAAGGCATTCCTTTACCTTTTAACCTAAATTGTTTACCACTTTGTGTTCCATCTGGTATTTTTATTTTAGCTTTTTTTCCATCAATTGTTGGTATCTCAATTGTTGTACCTAGAGCAGCATCAGCAATAGAAATTGGAAATTCAAAAAATAAATTGACTTCAGATCTTTTAAAAAGTTCATGAGATTTGACATTAACAAATATATATAAATCTCCAGTTGCTCCACCTCTTGTCCCAGCCTCACCTTTTCCAGCAAGTCTTATTCTTGTACCGTCATCAACACCTTTAGGTATTGTAACAGACAATTTTTTTGAAGTTTGTTTATTTCCCTGCCCATTACAATCATTGCATGGATTAGTTATTTCCTCTCCACTTCCTGCACATTGAGGACATGTTTGTTGAACGGTAAAAAATCCTTGGTTTGTTCTAACACGACCATTGCCTCCGCAATAAGTACATCTATCAGGACTGTATCCTGCTTTAGTCCCACTGCCCTTACAAGAATTACATTTTTCAGATGATGAAAATTGAATATTTTGTTTCTTACCAGTATAAGCCTCCTCAAGAGTTATAGATAAATCATATCTTAAATCTGAGCCTCTATTATTTGAGCTTTTTCTTGAACTTCTTCTTCCACCACCAAAATCACCAAAGAAATCTTCGAATATATCTGAAAAGTCAGCGCCACTAAAACCTCCAAAGCCGCTAAAGCCACCTTTTCCTCCACCGCCATTCTCAAAAGCAGCATGACCAAAATTGTCATAATTTTCTTTTTTTGATTTATCTGACAAAACGCCATAAGCCTCACTTGCTTCCTTGAACTTATCTTCAGCAGTCTTGTCCCCGGGATTTTTGTCAGGATGATATTTTACAGCAAGTTTTCTGTAAGCAGATTTTAATTCTTCAGGTGAAGCACTTTTATTAACGCCCAGGACATCATAATAATCTCTTTTAGCCATTTATTAACTTGGACAAATAGATGTCAGTTAAGCGCTTTTTTCTTTATTCTCGTCTTTTACTTCTTCAAAATCCGCATCAACAACATTATCGTCTTTTTTTCCTTTATCATCATCTTTACCATCGTCTTTGCTAGAGTCTGGTTTAGCATTTTGTTGCGACTTATAGATAGCTTCTCCAAGCTTCATGGAAGCTTGAACCAAAGCTTCAGTTTTTTTCTTGATTTCTTCTGTATTCTCACTTTTCAAAGATTCTTTGAGAGCTGCTGAGGAGTCTTCTATAGCTTTTTTATCAGCATCAGATATTTTTGAGCCATGTTCTTTTAAATTTTTGTCTGTAGAGTGCATTAAAGTGTCAGCCTGATTTCTTACATCTACTGATTCTCTTTTCTTTTTATCAGCCTCTTTATTTGCTTCAGCCTCTTTAACCATTTTTTCTATTTCTGCTTCACTTAATCCTCCTGAAGCTTGAATTTGGATCTTTTGTTCTTTTCCAGTACCTTTGTCTTTTGCAGAAACGTTCACAATCCCATTGGCATCAATATCAAATGTAACCTCAATTTGAGGTACACCTCTTGGCGCTGGAGCGATCCCAACTAATTCAAAATTTCCAAGTAATTTATTATCTGTGGCCATTTCTCTTTCACCCTGAAGAACTCTAATAGAAACTGCTGGCTGGTTATCCTCTGCAGTTGAAAAAACCTGACTTTTTTTGGTCGGAATTGTAGTATTTTTATCTATCAGTTTTGTAGAAACCCCACCCAATGTCTCAATACCTAATGATAGTGGCGTTACATCCAATAAAAGAACATCTTTAACATCTCCTTGTAATACTCCAGCTTGTATAGCGGCACCCATAGCAACTACTTCGTCAGGATTTACACTTTTATTTGGATCTTTTCCAAAAAAGTTTTTAACTTCTTCAATTACTTTAGGCATCCTAGTCATACCACCGACCATAACAACTTCGTCAATTTCATTGGCAGATATACCCGCATCTTTTAAAGCTGTTTTGCATGGAGGCATTGTCTTAGCGATTAAATCCTCAACTAAAGCCTCTAGCTTTGCTCTTGTCATCTTAAGGTTAATATGTTTCGGTCCAGTTTTATCTGCTGTTATAAAAGGTAAGTTTATGTCAGTTTGTTCTGCAGATGAAAGCTCAATTTTCGCTTTTTCAGCAGCTTCCTTTAACCTTTGTAAAGCAAGTTTATCTGATTTAAGATCAATTCCATTATCTTTTTTAAATTCATTAATTAAATATTCTACAATTGTATTATCAAAATCTTCTCCACCTAAAAAGGTGTCACCGTTCGTAGACTTTACCTCAAATACACCGTCACCTAGTTCAAGTATTGAAACATCAAATGTTCCTCCACCAAGATCATACACAGCAATTTTTTTATTTTGTTTTTTGTCTAAGCCGTAAGCTAATGATGCAGCAGTTGGTTCATTAATGATCCTTAAAACTTCTAAACCTGCAATTTTACCAGCATCTTTCGTAGCTTGTCTTTGCGCATCATTGAAATAAGCTGGAACCGTTATGACAGCTTTGGTAACTGCTTGGCCTAAATATTTTTCAGCAGTTTCTTTCATCTTTTGCAAAATAAACGCAGATATCTGTGATGGGGAATATTTCTGCCCTTTTGCTTCTATCCATGCATCACCCTTATCAGAATTAATAATCTTAAATGGCGCAGTCTCAACATCCTTTTTTACAGTTGGATCTTCAAAATTTCTTCCAATTAATCTTTTAACAGCGAATATTGTATTTTCAGGGTTAGTTACAGCTTGTCTTTTTGCCGGTTGACCGATTAATTTTTCACTTTCGTCAGTAAAAGCTACAACAGATGGTGTTGTTCTTGCTCCTTCCGCATTCTCTAAAACTTTAGCTTGGCTACCTTCCATGATCGCAACACATGAATTAGTTGTACCAAGGTCAATTCCTATAATTTTACTCATAATTAAATTCTCCAGGTTTCATATAAGTGTTAATTTTAAATCTACAAGTTGTGCAAAACATTATTTATCCTTTAAATTTTGTTTATTTTCTTCTGTTTTTTCGTCTTTTGGGGTCGTTTTCTTAGCAACACCAACTAAAGAAGGTCTTAGGAGACGATCTTTTAACATAAATCCTTTTTGTATTTCTTGAATGATTGTTCCCGGCTCTTTATTATCATCCTCTATTTCCATCATTGCTTGATGAAGATTTGGATCAAGTTTTTTATTAATACTTTCTATAGGTGTAATGCTGTTTTTATTAAAAATAGAGATTACATCTTTGTATATTATGTCAAAGTGATCCAAAGTTTTTTTTAAAGCCTCTGTATTTTTAAGTTTTTCGTCATTTTCTAAAATATTTTTTGATCTTTCTAAATTATCGATTAAGTTCAAAGCTTCTTTCGCAAAAGCATAACCTCCATACTCAAATGCATCTATTTTTTCTTTTTCAAACCTTCGTCTTTGGTTTTCCATCTCTGCAAAGGTTCTTGC
>CACBGP010000003.1 GCA_902538745.1 uncultured Pelagibacteraceae bacterium
AATTGTCCTAGATAGGGGACCTTCACATCCAGAATTCCATAAAGCAAAACCTTGGATGAATAGATATTATGTTTTAATGAGGCACAGACCAAAATGGTTTCCATTCAATATTTTAATTCACGAAATGTTAGCAGATGACCATGGGGAAGGAGTTCATAATCATACTTTTCCTTATATAACAATAATATTAAGAGATGGTTACTGGGAGACACTAAGTACAGGAAAATTTTGGAGACCACCTGGATATATTGGATTTAGATCAGCAAATAATCTTCACAGAGTTGATATAAAACCAGGGACACGACCTTTAACAATATTCATATCTGGACCTTTTGGCTTAAGAAAGGGACCGAGGTCAGAATATGGCATTGACTTTAAGACTAAAAAAGATTGATGTCAAAAAACCTTGAGGAAAAATTTAAACTGTATTGTGTTTCTGAAAATTTAGAAGTTAATCATAATCAGGTTAATGTAATTAAAAAATTACAAGACTATTTTAATCAAAACTTTACATCTACTTTGTTTAAAATCTTTAAAAAAAAAGGTTTAAAAAAAGCTTTTTATCTTCATGGTGGTGTCGGTGTTGGTAAAACAATGATCTTAAATTTTTTTTTTGATTTAGTTAATCAAGATAAGAAAAGACTTCACTTTAATGAATTTATGTTAGAGTTTCATAATTTTGTCCACACTATAAAAGACAAAAATCAAGAGAATGTAGTAAGCACCTTTGTCAAAGATTTAAAATCAAAAGTATCACTTATTTATTTTGATGAATTTCAAGTTACTAATATCGTAGATGCTATGATTTTAGGAAAGCTATTTGAGGAAATCTTTAAGGAGAATATTAAGATCATACTAACCTCAAATATTGAATTATCTGAATTGTATAAAGATGGATTACAGAGAGACCAATTTTTACCATTTATAGAAATAATGAAAAAAAATGCTATCAATCATGAATTAAGAATTGAAGATGATTATCGAAAATCAAAAGAAAATCAAAAACAAAGATTTTTTTTTCCGTTAAATCAGGAAACCAATTTTAAAATAAACAAATTTTTTAGAATTATTACAAAAGAAAAAAAAAACTCACCTAAGATTTTAAATATTAAGGGGAGAGATTTTACAATACAAAACTTTTATGAGGAGATTTGCAGATTTAACTTTGATGAACTTTGTAATAGAAATTTGGGAGCAGAGGATTATTTAGAAATCGTAAAAAATTTAAAATTTATGATTATTGAAAAAATCCCACAATTTAACGATATTAATTCTAACCAACAGCAAAGGTTTATAACTTTAATAGATATTATATATGATAAAAATTTACCTATAGCTGTGACTGCAAGTCAAGATGTAAGCAAGTTTACCTCTTCAAGATCATTACAGGAACCATTTAAACGTACAGTTAGTAGATTATATCAATTAACCTCCATGAAATATAATTTATGATACAAAAATTTTATGATTTAAAAATAAATACTAATGGTCAGAAATTATATGAATTTACTGATCTAACTATTGAATGGATTAAAAAAAACGATTTTAAAAATGGTATGATAAATTTAAGTATTCAGCATACTAGTGCATCATTAATTGTACAAGAAAATGCGGATCCAGATGTTCAAAAGGATTTAATTAATTATTTTAATAATTTGGTTCCCATGGACAATAAATTGTATATCCATACCACAGAGGGTAAAGATGATATGCCTGCACATATAAAATCATCAATAACAAATAATCAAATATCTTTAAGTATCAAAGACGGAAAATTATTACTTGGAACTTGGCAAGGAATTTATTTGTTTGAACATAGAATAAATCCTCAAAAAAGATCTATCATTCATCATTTTTTAGGTGAGACTTAATTCTTTTTTAAAGTTTGGAAAGCCTCAAGTGCAGCTTTACGTGCTTCTTCATGAATAACTATTGGCTTTGGATAATTTTTTCCTATAACTGTTTTAATCGCCTCCTGATATTTTATTTCCATCTCCCAGGGCTTATGTATAAATTTTTTTGGAACTTTAATTAGTTCAGGAACCCATTTTTTAACATATGCACCTTCTTTATCAAATTTTTCTCCCTGTAGGATAGGATTGAAGATTCTGAAGTAAGGAGCCGCATCCGCTCCACAACCAGCAACCCATTGCCATTGAGCTACATTATTAGCTTTATTAAAATCTAATAAACAATTTCTAAAATGTTTTTCTCCCTCAGTCCAATTTATTCTTAAATGTTTTACTAGAAACGAACCCACAACCATTCTTATCCGGTTATGCATCCAGCCAGTTTCATAAAGTTCTCTCATCCCAGCATCAACAATCGGATAACCCGTCATACCTGATTTCCATGCTTTTAAAAATTTTTCATTTTTGACCCAAGGAAACTTATCAAATTCTTTTCTATAATTTCCTTTCAAAAATTCTGGAAAATAATTGATTAAACTATGTGAAAATTCACGCCAACCTAGCTCATTAATATATTTTCTGTAACCAATTCCTTTCGATTTAATCTCACTGCACTTTTTCCAAATAGTATTTACGTGAATTTGCCCATGTTTGATATAAGGAGACAATTTCGATGTACCCTCGACAGAAGGATAATCTCTTGCAGTTCCATAATCTTTAATTTTACCATCAATCAGATTTTTTAAAATTTTTTTAGACTCTTCCTCAGATACCTTCCAATATTTTTCAAACTTTTTATACCAGTTTTTTCTTGGAAGAATATCTTTTGGTTCTATACAATTTTTAAAGAATGTTAGTGACTTTGTTTTTTTTTTAACACTATAATTTTTACTTGGGGGCAATCCTAAAAATTTTTGCTCGGCATTTTTCCAAAATGGAGTGAATACTTTAAAAGGTGTTCCATCATTTTTAGTTACTTCTTGAAACTCATTTAGAATATTTCCTTTAAAATATTTATAACTAATCTGATTTTTAACGAAAATATCTCTAATTTTTTTTCCTTTTGCAATTACGTCTGGTTCGTAAATTTTATTCCAATATATCGAAATATTGTCCTTTTTTTTAATCTTTGAAAATATATCTAGCTCATCACCTGCTAATATTTGAAGATTAATCTTAAACTTAGATAATTCAGACTTAAAGATTTCTAATGATTTTGAAAGCCACCATTTTTGTGCTTCTCTTTTGGCATCAAAGTCGCTTTTGTTGTAAATGTATAGGGCAAGCACACTATCATGATTTTGAGTTGCGTAGGAGAGAGCAGGGTTATTTTCAATTCTAAAATCTTCTCTTATCCAAGTGATTGCGTTTTTTGTCATAAAAATTATTTTCTACCTTTAGTTAGCAGTTGTTTGTAGAGTTTAACATCTGCATTACCTTCGCATCCAATAACTAAAACATTTGAATTTTCATCAAGGTTAATCAATTTTCTTGCCTTTTTGTTATTGCATATTCCAACCAAGGCAATAATTCCTGGTGTAGCGCACTCACCACCTACAATTGAAGTTTTGCTGAACTTTTTATCTTTTAAGCCAGCTACTGTTTTAGCAACATTTTTATCTGAAATTGAGACGCAACAATTACTAGTTTTTTTTAATATTTGCCAGGGCACAAGAGACATTTCATTGCAAGACATACCACCCATAATGCTCTCTTTTTTTATTTTTATTTTTTTTAACTTATTATTTTTAATACTTTGAAGAACACAATCGGCTCTATCTGGTTCAACGATAATGATTTTTGGAATTTTTTTAAAATATTTTGCTACCCCAGCGACCAAACCTGCCGCTAAACCACCAACACCAGCTTGAAGAAATATATGTGTAATGTACTGATTAGTTTGTTTAGAAATTTCTTTAATTAAAATAGAGTAACCTGCCATTGTTAATTGAGGAATATACTTGTAATTTTTTGTAGATACATCTTGAATAATTTTCCAGTTATTTTTTTTTGAGAGTAATTGGCATTCTTTTAAGGATGCTTCATAATTTCCCCTTACTCTTATTACTTCAGCACCAAATTTTTTAATTTCTTTTACTCTTGTTTCACTCACGTATTGACTAACAAAAATTTTACACTGTAATTTTAGTCTTTTTGCTCCCCATGCCACAGATCTCCCATGATTACCAGCTGTTGCTGATGAAACAATTATTTTGTTAGCTTTTTTTGAAATTTTTTCTACTGCATAGGCACCACCAAGTGCTTTAAAGGATTTTAAGTGAAATCGTTTTGACTCATCTTTATAAAATATATTCTTAAGTTGGAGTTTTTTATTTAATTTATTCAATTTTAATAATGGAGTTGGACTATATCCTTTCCATTTAGATATACTTTTGTGAGAATTGACCAATAAATATGATGGTAAATATTTTAGGACATAGTTTCTACTAAATTGAAAGTTTTTATTTAACAAAAATTTGGAGTATTTCCATTTGAGATTTTGCATTTTAAATTTTTTTTATGTTCAAACTATAAATAAACCTATATTAATATTTATACAAAGAAAAACTATATGAAAAAAATATTAATCATTGGTGGTGGTGCAATGGGTTCTGCTTTTTCAATTCCGTGTTTGGAAAATAATAATAAAGTTACTATCACAGAACCGTATAATAAAATTTTTATTAAAAACTTATCGTCAAAGCAAAAGTTTCACCCCTCACTAAAACTTAATCTTCCAAAAAAATTACAGTATAGAAAATATTCAAAAGATATTTTAAAGGAAAAATTTGATTTAATTGTTATTGCCCTAAGTCTTGCTGGAATTGATTTTATTGGAAAAGAGTTGAAAGACTTAAAAATAAAAACACCATTACTAGTTCTTACTAAAGGACTAAAATATGACAAAAAAAGAAAAAAACTCTTAACTATTTCAGGGTTACTCAAAAATAATTATAATGTTGCGAATGTATCAGTTTTAAAAGGACCTTGTTTGGCTAAAGAATTAGCAAGAAAAAATAAGACAAGCGTAGTAATAGCAAATAAGAATATCAAAATAGCTAAATGGATTGGAAAACAAATATCTACTAAATACTATCTAACAGAATTTTCTAAAGATGTTGTCGGAGTAGAAATTTGCTCAGCAATTAAGAATATATATGCAATGGTTATAGGTTCAGGTCAAAATTTAAATTCTTCATCAGACTTATTCCAAAAAAGTGTAAATGAGATGAAATTTTTAATAAAACATTTCAAAGGAGATGAGACGACGATACTAGGACTTGCTGGTATTGGTGACTTATATGTAAGTGCTGTGGGAGGAAGAAACAGCAAAATGGGGGATTTTTTGGGTAAAGGTTTTACATTTGTAGCAGCTAAAAAAAAGTTTATGCCAAAAGAGACAGTGGAAGGTGAGCAATTAGCAAGAGAGATTGCTCCTTATATATTTAAAAAAATTAATAAAAAAAATATACCGCTGATGGCTCATTTGCTAAAGACGATACTATATAATAGAAAAATTTAGCCTATTAGAAAGTTATTTTCTACAAGCATTCCGATGATAATTCCAACTATCAACGCGAAAATTAATTTTTTTTTATCCACTTCCTAGGTCTTTTTACCAAGAGAAGACTTTAAGTTTGTAGACGATGAGATTTTTGTCTTCCATTTTTGTTTTATATTTTCCCATAATTTTGCCATTCCCAAAGGTTCATAGATCATGAAAATAATCATCAACCCACCAAATATTACCTGCTCAATTGAGGATATAATTGTAGCATCAATGGCACCATGAAAAACGTTATTACCAATGGCATTAAGAAGAACTGGGAAAAGTAAAATAAATGCTGCCCCTATAAAAGCACCATTAATTGTACCAAGTCCACCTAAAATACACATAAATAATATTTTAAAAGATAATTTAATATCAAAAGCAACTGGTTCTAAAGATTTTAAATAACAAAATGCAAAAAGTGCACCTGCAACTCCACAATAAAACGCACTGATTGCAAAGGCCTGTACTTTTGTTCTTAATAATGAAACTCCCATTGACTCCGCAGCGATATCCATATCTCTAACTGCCATCCAATTCCTACCCGTACTACCTCTAGCCATGTTCATCGCTAGTAAAGTTAAAACCGTGGTAACAGCCAAACATACAAAATACATGGCTAATGGAGTTGTAAATGGTTTTCCCAAGATAACTATGTCTTGTGCAGTTATAATTCCTGATGAGTCGTAGTTTTTAAACCAACCAAATTTATCTATCATCCAGATAATGAAGAACTGTGAGGCCAATGTTGCTACCATCAAATAAATTCCTCTTACTTTTAAACTTGGTAGACCAAATAAAATTCCAAAAGCGGCAGCAATCAAACCTGACACTATTAGTGAACCCACAAAACCTAAATCAGGTACTCGTAAAATAAGATTAAACATAGCAAAAGCACCTGCAGCCATGAAGCCAGCAGCACCTAAAGCCAATTGTCCTGTGTAGCCCATAACAATTTGTTGTCCAATTGTAGCTAATGCTAAGCAAAGCCATGGAATTAATATGGAGGTGTACCAATATTCTGTTGTAATAAATGTAGGTATTACTAATACACTCAGAACCATACAAACAGCTAAGTTAATTAGGTCTTTTTTTGTATAAGTCATAAATACTGGTTTCATAAATTAAACTCTCCTTATAATTTTTTCTCCAAATAAACCTTCGGGTCTATATAATAAAAAGAATATTGCCAACACGTAAGGAGCCCAACCTTCAATCGCGCCACCAAAAAAAGGACCAATGTATACTTCTAAAACTTTCTCTACTGCCCCAATGATTAAGCCACCAATAATTGCACCTGGAATAGATGAAAAGCCACCTATAATTAAAACTGGTAAAGCTTTTAAAGCCAAATCAACAAGAGCAAATTGAACACCAGCTCTTGCACCCCACATACATCCTGCAACTAATGCTACAACTCCAGCAGCAGACCAAACTAGTAACATAATGTGTTTTAAAGGAATACCTATTGAACTAGCGGCACCTGCATCATCTGCAACAGCTCTCAAACCAAGACCAATTTTCGTATATTTAAATAGAAGGAATAAACCAATAATCATAATAGCAGCCACAAGTCCTGCAGTAATATCAAGAGCGCTAATGAATAATTTTAAGTTATCAGCGATCCACGGTACTGGAAAATCTCCTATACCTAAATCTAATCTTCTTACTTCTACTCCCCATGCTGCTTGAGCCAAGCCTTCTAAAACATATCCTAAACCGATTGTGGCCATTAATACGGTATCTTCGCTAGCGTTCATTAAAGGTCTTAAAACAAATCTTTCAGTGCACAAGCCAACCACTACCATCAAAAGGGCAGCCAAAATAAATGCAAGTACGAAAGGTATATTGAAGTCTTGCATAAATCCAACAAAAGCAAGAACTGAGAAGAAAACCATAGCTCCTTGAGAGAAGTTAAACGTCGCTGAAGCTTTAAAAATTAGAACAAATCCTAAAGCTACCAATGAGTACATAGTTCCAGCAAGCAAACCGCCAACTAAAACTTCCATAAAAAATAATAATTCTTCAACCATATTTTTATCCTAGTGTTCTACTCCTAAATAAGCATCTATTACTTTTTGATTTGATCTTACTTCATCAGGTGTACCATCGCCAATAACTTTACCATAATCAAGTACTACAACTCTGTCAGATATATCCATAACTACTCCCATGTCATGCTCAATAAGAACCATAGTTGTGCCGAGTTCATCATTTACTTTTAAAATGAATCTACACATGTCCCTTTTTTCTTCAACATTCATTCCAGCCATAGGCTCATCTAGTAAAATTACAGATGAGTCAGTTGCAAGAGCACGACCTAATTCTACTTTCTTTTGTAATCCGTAAGGAAGTTTTCCAACCGGTGTATCTTTAATATCCTCTATTTCTAAAAAACTAATTATTTCTTCAGATCTTTCTCTATTAATCTTCTCCTCTTTTTTAACTTTAGGTAGTTGAAAAGCAACCTCAAGAAAATTTGTTTTCGTGTGAAGCTTTCGGCCTACTAAAATATTATCTAAAACTGACATTCTTTTAAATAGAGCTAAGTTTTGAAATGTTCTAGAAAGACCCATTTGTGCCATGAGATTGGGTGTAATATTTGGAATTTCTTTTCCTTTAAAAGAAACAGTTCCTTGTTGAGGCTTATAAATTCCATTTATACAATTTAGCATTGAGCTTTTTCCAGCACCATTAGGTCCAATTATAGCCCTAACCTCATGCTCAAGTACATCGAACGAGGTATCGGTTATTGCTTTAACACCACCAAAAGAAAGAGAGATATTTTTTACCTCTAATATTGGTTTACCTATTTTAAATTTTCTCTCAATTGCCATCTTTAATTAATTTTTTTCTTCGTTAAGCTTTCTTCTTTAAGTACATCTCTAAAATTTTTTCTACCTTTCTTTGAAATACCTAAATATAATTCTTTCACCTGATCATTACTCAATAAACTTTGGGCTGTACCATCTAGCATAACTCTGCCTGTTTCAATAATATAGCCATAATCTGAATTTTTTAGTGCAACATTGGTATTCTGCTCAGCTAGTAAAATGCTAACACCTTCTTTCTGATTTAGCTCTTTAACAATGTTAAAAATCTCTGCTACTAATTGGGGTGCTAAACCCATTGTAGGTTCATCTAAAAGTAGCATTTTAGGTTTTGCCATCATAGCTCTTGCAACTGCTATCATTTGTTGCTCTCCACCTGATGTAAATGCAGCTTGGCTTTTTCTTCTTTCCTTTAATCTTATGAAATAAGTATATATTTTTTCTAATTCTTGATTGATATCACCTTTTGATAATTTTCTTGAGTATGCCCCAGCAATAATATTTTCTTCTACAGTTAGGTGGCCAAAACATCTTCTGCCCTCTAATACTTGAACCATGCCAAGTCCAACCATTTGTGAAGGATTTTGTTTCTCAATTGAGGTGCCATCATATTCTATTGTACCTTTAGTTACTTTACCTCTTTCTGAGGCTAGCATAGTTGAAACTGCTTTTAATGTTGTACTCTTACCCGCTCCATTTGCTCCAAGTAGTGCTACCACTTTTCCCTTTGGCACTTTTAATGAAACATCATGTAGAGCTAAAATAACATTATCATATGTTACTTCGATATTTTTAATATCAAGTATGTTGGTTGAAGTGCTCATTAAATTTTTTCAATTATATTTATATTAAATTTTATTTAAAGGGGGAGTTAGAATAACTTGATTATTTAAACTCCCCCTTTAGTAGATATTAATTTATTTCTAAATTAATTATCCACATTTTTTCGGTGTAATGTTGTTTTCTTTAGCAAATTTCGCTGCAGATGCCTCTACAAGACCTCTAATAAATGCAGGATCACCTGGAGCTTCCCAACCAGTTACCTGATTGAATTTAGTTCCATCCCATTGCATTACAGCAAATTTACCGGCACCTTCATGGTTTGCGCATGAAATAGCAAATGGAGCTAACATTCCTCCGACTCCAAGTTCAGTAAGTCTAGCTTCAGTCATGTTTAAGTTTTCATAACCATCTCTAAACTCAGCACCAGTTACTGCCTTACCAACTTTGTTATGCATTTTTTGAGCAATTCTTAACGCCTCAATCCACATAACGGCAGCACCTAATCCTCTATTCCAGTAAACGGAACCGATCCTATTTGGATCAGCTAAGTTACCTTTTCCGGCACCATATACTTTATCTTTAATGTCTTTAACTAATGGATATTCTCCTGGTAAAGCATTTGCAACAGCATAAGTTCCCTTAGCTGCATCACCTGCTGGATACATATCCTCTTCGGCAGCACCGAATGTTACATACATCATTCTATCTCTTGGGAAATTAATTCTAGCAGCGTTAGTCATTGCTGTTGAATTCATTCCGGAACCCGCTCCCCAGAAAGTAACCCAATCAGGTTTTTCTTTTCTGATTTGCAGCCATTGAGATTGTTGCTCTAATCCTGGAGGTGGAATTGAGATTTCAATTAATTTCATTCCCCAATCAGAAGTTATTTTTCTCATTGCTGGAAGTGGTTCTCTTCCGTAAGCAGAGTCGATGTGTAAGTGAACGATTTTTTTACCTTTCATCTTATCTATACCGCCCTCTACTTGAGCCATAAACTTCAGTTTAACCGCTATTTGTGACCAGTAGTGACTTGCAGCATTAAATACCCAAGGCCACACTCTTCCATCAGCACCGTCAGTTCTTCCATAACCATATTGAGCTAAAACAACATTGTCTTTAGCCATACGGTTAATTACAGCGTATGCTCCTGGTGTTCCTAAAGTATCAAACACTACTATTCTTTGACCATCTTTTTCTAAAAGCCTTTGGTAACATTCTACTGTTTTAACAGCGTTATATTCCGTCTCACACTCTTGCCATGTAAGCATTACTCCATTCACTCCACCTGTCATGTTTACATAGTTCATGTAATCAATTTGAGCCCCGTAGTAACCAGTACCCATTGCTGAGTAAGGTCCAACACGACTACTTGCTACTGGAAAATATTGTGTCTCAGCAGCAGATACACTTTGAGGTAAAGTAAGTGAAGAAAATAAAGCGATAACTACTGTTAGAGTAGAAGTTAGCCTTTTAATCATTTTTGCTAACATTATTCCTCCCTTATGTTTAGTTATGTTAAACATTCTAATAAGCTATAATCTAACCACATAGCTTGGGTTTCTGCAATTAATAATCATTATTAAGAAGTAAAATAAAATCGTCACACATAAATAAACGATTACAACTAGAGATTGTTTAAAAATTTTAAATAGGAATTGTTCTCTAAGAAATTTATAAAAGTTTAATAATAACGTTTATTAAATGAAAAAAATTTTAATAGTTGAGGGTAATACGGCTGAAGAAAACGGGAGTTTTACAAAGGCAGGTATTAAAACTCACACTGAAAGTTTAAAGGAGAGCTTGGATTATCTCAATAAAGAATTAATCTTAGAAGTTGTAAATCCCTCATCAGATAAAAATATTCAAGTTTTCAACGAAAAGCTTAAATCATATGATGGACTAATATGGGGAGGGAGCAGCCTTAACATTTATAACGATACTCCAGAGATTAGAAGGCAAATTGAATTCATGAAAAATTGTCAAAATAAAGTTAAAAATATTTTAGGGATCTGCTGGGGCATGCAAGTGGCTGTAACTGCTGCAGGAGGTCAGGTTAAAAAAGCTAATACATCTCATGTTGGTATCGCAAAAGAAATTGAGATAAATGAATATGGTTTAAAACATCCATTATATAAAGATAAAGAAAAAAAATTTAATTCTCCCGCTTTTAATTATGACGAAGTTGTGAAAATACCTGAAAAAGGTATTTGTCTTGCATCTAATAAAATTAATAAAGTCCAAAGTTTGTATTTTCAAATAAATAAAACTAGAGTTTGGGGCTTGCAATATCATCCTGAAATAACTTATGAAAAAATGATAAGTTTGATTAATTTTAGAAGAAAAAGATTAATTGAATATAGAAAAGTATTCAAAAATGAAAATGATCTTGAAAATCACATATCTTTTATTGAAAAAGAAATTCAGGTTACAGTTAAAGAAAAAAAAATGTTAGAACTTAAAAATTGGCTTAAAGAATTAAATTAAAATAAACCCTCAATTTGCCCTTTTTGATTTAATTTAATAGTATCAGCTGCTGGCTTTCTTGGTAATCCTGGCATCGTCATTATTGACCCACAAATGACTACCACAAATTCTGCTCCTGAAGATAATCTTACTTCTCTTATTGGTATTTCATGATTTGAGGGGGCACCTTTGAGTTTGGGGTCTGTTGAAAAACTAAATTGAGTTTTTGCAATACAAACCGGTAAATTTCCGTGACCATTATCCTCAAAAACTTTTAATTGTTCTTTAACTTTGTCATCAGCTGTTATTTTATCAGCTTTATAGATTTGTTTAGCGATTAACTCTATCTTATCCCAGAGTTTAAGATTGTTATTATATAAAAAATTAAATTTATTTTTGTTATTTTTGCAGACTTTAACAACTTTTTTGGCAAGATCTTTGGTCCCATTTCCACCCTTAGCCCAATGCTTACATTCACTGACTTCAACTTTCTTTTTTTTACAAAAATTTAAAACAGTTTTAACTTCTTTTTTTGTGTCTAGCGCAAAATGATTTATGGCTACTATCGGTTCTAAACCAAATTTTTTTATGTTTGTTATATGTCTTTCCAAGTTAACCAATCCTCTTTCTAACGCCGATATATCCTCTTTTTTTAAGTCCTCTTTTTCAACTCCTCCATGCATTTTTAATGCTCTTATTGTTGCAACAATTACTACACAGCTGGGGGTTAATCCTGCTTTCCTGCATTTAATATTTAAAAACTTTTCTGCACCAAGATCTGCACCAAATCCTGCTTCAGTAACTACATAATCAGATAGTTTTAAAGCAGTTTTTGTTGCAATAACTGAATTGCACCCATGAGCAATGTTCGCAAATGGACCGCCATGAATAATTGCTGGATTATTTTCTAAAGTTTGAGTTACATTTGGTCTTATTGCTTCCTTAAGCAAAACAGTCATTGGACCATGAGCATTTATATCTCTTGCATAAAGTGGGCTTCCTTTTTTATCATATGCAAAAGTAATATTACCAATTCTTTTTTCTAAATCTTTTAAATCGTTAGACAGACAAAAAATAGCCATCACCTCTGATGCAACTGTTATATCGAAACCATCAACTCTTTTGAAATCTTTAGCAACCCCACTAGTATTAATATCAATAAATCTAAGAGCGCGGTCATTCATATCCATTACACGTTTCCAAACTATTTTGTTTTCATCTATATTTAGTTTGTTACCCCAATAAATATGGTTATCTATCATTGCTGAAAGTAAATTGTGTGCTGAAGTGATAGCATGGAAATCACCCGTAAAATGTAAATTTATTTGCTCCATAGGAACAACTTGGGCGTAACCACCCCCAGCAGCACCACCTTTCATTCCAAATGATGGACCTAAACTTGGTTCCCTAAGACAAACGATAGATTTTTTACCAATTTTATTTAAGCCATCACTTAAACCAACTGAAGTAGTTGTTTTTCCCTCACCTGCTGGTGTTGGCGTTATTGCAGTGACTAAAATTAATTTACCATCCTTTTTTTTCTTCAGTTTATCTAAAAATTCAAAATTAATTTTTGCAATATGTCTACCCATTGGACTGAAAGCACTGCTCTTATCTGGAACTTTAATTTTTGCTAAAATTTTACCTATCGGTTTCATTTTAGCTTTTCTTGCTATTTCTATATCTGATTTTACTTTAGCCATTTATTCAAAATATAATATTTGTTTAATACGTGTTTTTAGTTCATCTAAAATTAAAATATAGTGTTTTCAGTCTCTTGTAGCAATATAAACTCCAACAGATGTTACAATAAAGCCGACAATATCCAAATTAGTTAATTTTTCATTTAAAAAAAACCAGGCCATTAAAGCTGAAGTTGATGGAATTAAAAAAAATATCGAGACAGTTTTGCTTGCTGAATTTTTTTTAATTAAAAGCATTAAGATTGTAAAAGCACCAAAAGAGACAAGCAGTACTTGATGGCTCATTGCAATGATAAAAACCTTGTTAAAATTTATATATGGTTCAGCAAGGAAAATTACTATTAGAACATGAAACAAACATCCCCCAAATGCTTGGTAAAAATTACTTACTGATAAAGGTAAGTTTTTACTTATCTTTTTCTGCCAAATTGTAGATATTGTAATTGATAATAAAGCTATGATTGTTGCAATAAGTCCTAATAAAGGAATACCAGAACCAATGTCTAAACCCAAAACTAAAGAGGCGCCCATGAAACCAAGTAAAACCCCAATCCATTGTTGGGTAGTTATTTTCTCATCAAGGATAGGTCCACTTAAGATGTTTGTTAAAACCGGTTGAAGAGTGACTATCAAAGCTGCTATTCCTACTGGCATTCCAATTGAGATTGAGTAAAAAACTCCACCTAAATAAAATCCATGAAAAAGCACACCACTTAAAACAGCCTCGGCTATTTTTCTCTTATTTGTAATTAATGATTGTTTTAAATAAAAAGAGAAAAAATAGAAACCAAGAGCTACAAAAAAAAACCTAAATGCCAATGCTGCAAAAGGGTCACTATTATCTACAATTGGCTTAGTGGTTATAAATGCTGAGGACCATAGCAGAATAAAAATAAGAGGATATATTCTAATCACTTTTGCTTTGACATGTTAATTATCATTTTTACAGTTTACTAATCAGTAATATTCAATTTAATAAATTCATTTTGTTTAGTCTCCTTGCACCATAATTCATAACTTTCACACATTCTCCAAATATGATCAAACGCTCTCTGGGATATTTCAAGTGGTAAATTATTTTTAGTATCATAAAGATCTGGAAACTGGATGAGCTGTTTTACCATTACATCTTTTTGAATTTTCAATAGTCTTATTGTTTCTTCTGGAATTTTTTTATTTGTTTTTAAATCGATAAATTTATTTTTTTCTAACTCTTTCAGCCAATCATCATGGAATTTTCCACTACTAATATTTTTATAAGTCCCGTTACCAATAAAAGCATCGATAGCCTTTTTGTTTGAAAAGTTTGAGTTCTTTCTTTTGATTTCTGAAATTTCTAAATAGATTACCTCTGCAACAAATAAAACATACGGCTTGTCTTTAGATTGCATTGATTATTTTCGATATTTTTTCATTGCAGCATTTGCTAAAATTAAATTTGGATCTAAAAAAATTTTTGATTTCTTGATTTTATCGAATGATTTAAAGGCAAATATTGCTATGGGCAATTCTGTGCAACCAAGAATAATTTTTTTGCACTTCTTTTTGATCAAGAAGTTTATAGCTGGTTTAATTCTCTTAGCTGCTGCCTTTACGTTTCCCATTTTAACAAGTTTAATTGCATGGTTTACAGAATTTTTTTGAATTAATTTATTTGGGTGTATCAATTTATAATTCGTATCGAAAAATTTATTGTATACACCTGTCATTATAGTTCCTTCCGTAGCAAGTAAGCCTATAGGTGAGTTTTTTTTACACGTCCTTTTTGTATGAATATAGACTTCTTTTGGCATATTTATTATTGGTAATTTTATTTTTTTTTTTAAATCATCATACCAATAATGTGCTGTGTTACATGGAATAACAATAAACTTACATTTATCTTTTTTAAGCAATCTGCATCCTTTGAGCAAACTGTCTAAGACTAATCTATATTTTTTTTTATTTTTTGAATTTGAAAATCTATTTGTTAATCTACTTGTCTGAATTCCAATCGACTCAGGTCGACCAGGTATATTAGATTTATTATAAAGTAAAAATAGAGGATAATCTTGATCAATTTTTCCTCTATTTAACACTGCAAGTTTATTACAGAAATCAAGACCTGCTTGTGTTCCCATTCCACCAAGAATACCAATCATAACTTATAGCTTCTTTTTGATAAAAGTTTATTGGCCATAAAAATGAAATACTTAAATTATTTGATTGATACAGCCAATAAAATTTTTGAAAATTATGCAGTTTTTAAGTTAACTGCTGAAGGACCTTTAGGACCATCTTCAACATCGAAAGTCAAAGCTTGACCCTCATCTAAACCATTCATGCCAGCATCTCTCACTGCTGAAACGTGAACAAATACATCTTTTTCTTTGTCTTCTCGTTCAATAAAACCATAACCTTTAGTCGGATTGAACCATTTTACTTTACCTTGTAGACTCATATTTTTACTTATTGTTATGTTAATTTATCACTTATAATTAAGTAATTGTGCCTTTCTTTAAAATTTTAAGTCTTTTGTCAACTAAATTGATATACTTACTAGTTTAAATATTAATCATTGCTAATTAGTTTTGTAAAATAAAGAGAATTTACGTCCTCTTTATAATGCGCAAAAGGCGCACAAGGCTGAAAGTTACAACTTTTAAATAACTTTCTTGCAGGTTCAAAAAATTCTCCAGAACCTGTTTCAATACTAATTCTAAGAATATTTAGATTTTTTGCTTCATTGATTAAATGTTTTATTATCTTAATTCCGTTTCCTTTATTTCTAAAGTTATCATGAACTCTTATTGACTTAAATTCACCATGGTCTTTACTTAAAAATTTAAGTGCACCACATCCCATTAAGTTATTATTTTCCCATAAACTCCAAAATTTTATAGATGAAACCTTTAGACCAGGGATATCCAGAACATGGGCACTTCCCTCTGGGGATGCAGCTCTTAATTCTTTAAAATGTTTTGTAAGAAGTTCATTTACTTCTGGATGATCAAAATTTCCTTCTATTGACTCTATCATTTTATCAAAGTAGTGATGTGTCCCATCTTCCTTTTAGCTTTAATTTCTTTTTTTAAATAATCAAAAAAAAATTCGTTTTCACCTAAATTATTACTTTTTCTATATTGCTCAATCTGACTTCCTATTAAATTAACCATCTTTGCATTAGATAGTTTTTTTAATGAGACTTTTTTTAGAGAACAAACTGCTCTTACATGATTTTCAAATTGGCTAACGTTGTAAGCGTTGATAGTGAGATGACCAGAATTATGTACTCTAGGAGCAATTTCGTTAACAAATAAATTTTCATTTCTATCTATAAAAAATTCTACACAAAGAGTTCCTATAAACTTTAACTCTTCAGCAATATCCATAGCCCAATTTTTTGATTGTTTAAAAATATTTTCACTTATATCAGCAGGTATACTGGAGTATTTAAGTATTTGATCTTCATGAATATTTTCTATGGGTTCATAAATTTCATATTCGTTATTTCCAAATCTTGTAATAATCACTGAAATTTCTTTTTTAAGTTTTACTAATTTTTCAAGTATGTAGCCTTTGGAAAAATCTATATTTAACGCATCCACTTCTGTAATTTCTTTAATAGGGTATTGGCCTTTACCATCGTAACCCATAGTTGTTGTTTTTAAAATACCTGGAAGTAAATCGTTCAAAGAATCTAAGTCAGACTTTTTATCAACAGATGCATATTGTGTGGTTCTAATATTAAGTTTATTTACAAAATCTTTCTCAGCTAACCTGTGTTGTATCAGTCTATTGATAGATGGTTTTGGTAATACAGGCTTTGTCTTATTGATTTCATTGAGAGTTTCAAATGGAATATTTTCAAATTCGTATGTAGCGATATCTATCTTTTCAATAAATTCATTAATTTTTTCTTTTTCATCGTATCTACCACAAATAAACTCATCACAAAAATTTTTTGCTGGTGCATCTAAATCATCACAATAGATTACTGTTTTTACATTTAATTTTTGTGCAGCATTTGAAAGCATACTGCCAAGTTGACCGCCACCGATAATGCCTAATTTTATTTCTGACATTAATCTTACTTAGGTCTTTTTTTTACAGATTTTGTTTGTGATGCACGCCATTTTTCTAATCTCTTACTTACATTAGAATTATTATTTGCAATTATAGATGCAGCGAGTAATGCTGCGTTTATCGCTCCATCATTTCCTATAGCTAGTGTTCCTACTGGGATGCCCTTAGGCATTTGAGCAATTGACAAAAGACTATCTAAGCCTTTAAGTTTTTTACTTTCAATTGGAACACCCAAAACAGGAATTGAAGTCAAAGCTGCAATCATTCCAGGTAAATGCGCAGATCCTCCGGCACCAGCGATTATAACACTAATATTATTTTTTTTTGCTTTACTAGAAAATTCATACATTCTTTTGGGTGTTCTATGAGCTGAAATTATTTTAGTTTCAAATTTAACACCGAGAATTTTAAGTACTTTTGCAGCTAATTTCATTGTTTTATAGTCCGATTGACTACCCATCACCAATGCTACTTTTTGATTTTTGTTCTTTTTCATCGAAAAATTTGAATATAATCTTATTTCAAAATTAAATAAAAATTTCAATAAAATAAATAAAACTAAAAAAAAGTGTTAATATCATTAATAATGTTTTCATAAAATGAGCGATGATAAAGATTTTGATAATTCAAAAGAGTTAGACGATATTTGTGATGAGTGTAAAAAGGAAGATGAGAGTGTTACTCAAAATTTAATTTTAACAGGATTTAAAATTTGCAAATCGTGCAGAGTTTCAAAAACAATTTTTCCGATTTAAATACTATTTACTGGTAAAGCATTCATTCTACTCATTACAAAAGAAATAGATAAGAAGACAATAATTAGAAAAGATAAGAACACAATTCCAAAAGATTTTAAATTTGATTTAAAATTTAAAATTTGTCTTGTTGAGATAATTAGCGCAGCGAAAATCCAAAATTGAGTAATAAAAATTATTGGTATCATTAACTCAGGAGTAACAGCAAAGAATCTCAGTAGACCAGGAGCGTGAGCAAATCCAACAAAAGTTAACACTTTTTTAAAAGAGACTTTTGTTTGTTTATCAGGAAATATCTTCACTCCCAAAACATAAATTAAAATTGCCCAAATAAACCAAGTCAAAATTGCTGTTAGTCCTGACATCCCAATAGCTGTTTTGATGACTGTATTTGCAGCTACAGCACCCGCAACTCCATCTAAGATCATAATTAATCCAGCAAAATAAATTGAGGCTTCACCAAAATTTCTACTATCTGTATAAAGAGACTTGTCTAATTTAATAGACTTAAAGATAATATTTAAAAACTCTCCAAACATTTAATTTTTTTTATTTTTTTGCTCTTTGTATGAAACAATCAATGGAAAGACTATTAAAGCAATAATTATGATAATGCAAATTCCAATTAAAAAACCTTTAGACATTTAGATTAAAAATAATCTAGCTCTTTTAAAGACTATTAACCTGAAACCACCTCTCTTGTATTTGCATTAAAAGACTCTTTAAATGGTATATCAACTATAACTGCATCTACCGGCTGACCTGGACTATTTGAATATTTCTCCGGAAGATGAACTTTAAATTTGGTTCCAACTTTTCCCTTCGGAAAACCATTTGCATTCAGAGTCCCGTCAAAAGGAACGTAGCCCATTGCAATATTAGTCTTTTTTTCAGGATGCCACCAAGGAGAGGTAATAAATCCAACAGGATCACCACCATTTGCATTTGAGATTAACCAAAAATCAGGTGCATAATCTTCTATTGGCTTTCCACCCAGTTCTAAACCAACTAATTGCAGTTTGTAAGGTTTCTTTCCTGCTTTTATTTCTGACTTCATTTTTTCTAAAACTTCTTTACCTACATAGTCAGACTTTTTATTCCATTCTCCTTTACCAGATAAAGAAACTTGATAACCGAGATTACACTGAAAAGGATTATGTTGTTGATCCATATCTTGTCCCCAAGAAAGTATACCTGCTTGGATTCTTCTGTGGTGAGCTGGAGCAATAACCATCAAATTATGTTTTTCACCAGCTTTTAGAACAGCGTTCCACATATCATCCGCGTATATCGTGGCATTTCTTAAATAAATCTCATATCCAGCTTCTCCAGAGAAACCAGATTGTGAAATTACACAACTTCTTCCTCCTATTTTTGCCTCAGCTAATCCGTAAAAAGGCATATTATCCAAATCAAACTGATCACCACAAAGATCTTTCATTAAAGCTTTAGATTTAGGACCTTGTATTTGAACTGGGCAATGGTCAGTTTCTTCAATTTTACAATTAAATCTTCCATCAGCGTTTACGCCTTGTAGATACATTCCAATGTCTGAGTCTGATAGAGAAAACCAAAATTCATCTTCTGAAATTCTTAAAAGAATTGGATCATTTAAAACTCCACCATAGGCATTACATAAAATTACATATCTTGCTCTCATTGGTGAAATTTTCGTTGCATCTCTGGTTATTACATAGTCTACAAATTTTTCTGCATCTGGACCCTTAACTCTTATTTGTCTTTCAACAGCAACGTTCCACATTGTGACATGGTTTACGATTGCATCGTATTCAACCATCGCTCCACCATCTTCAGGTTTAACATACCCTCTTGGATGATAAATTCGATTGTATACTGTTGCCCTCCAACATCCTGCTTGCATAGATAAATGCCAATAAGGTGATTTTCTAACTCTTGTAGAAATTAACATTTCAACTTTAGTAGGACCACTTTGTCTTAAGTTATAAGGGACTTCTCTATCAGACTGATCGACTGATGTTGCATGTTTTAATTTTGTGTAATCAAATTCTTTAGACATATTTGTTCTCCTTCAACCACTTGTTAGTTTCCGTCAAGCCGCCGAATGTATAAATGTGGAAAAAATCAGTATGAGATTTAATTTTCCCAATTAAATCATTTGGGTCTTTAGGTCTTAATAAATCTAATGCCTTGCTAAAATTAGATTTAAGAAAATTTAAGGAATTTTTTGCTCCAACGATATTTGCAAATTTTATTAGGCTCGATATCTTTAGAGGCCCAGTAATCCCTACATGGACTGGTACACTTTGTTTTGATATAAAATCTATAATAGGCTGAGGGTCTAGCAACCATTGTGTTACTATATAATCAGCATAGGGTTTTTTATCTATCATAGCTTTTTTTAAATCTGAGTCGGATATATCAGGACTCCCCTCTGGGTGTCCAGCAATTCCTATTGTCATCTTCTCAAAATAACCAGTCTCTAAAAGTTGAAAGGAGCTATCGAATTTTCCCATAGGCTCTCTACCACCTCCGATTACTAGCACTTGTTTAACGCCCCCATCCTTACATCTTGAAACATAATCTTTTAGCTGTTTTTCATCTTGCATTGATCGAGCAGGGAAATGAGGAACTGGGTTAAAGCCTTTTTTAACCAAATCAACTGCTTGTTGAGCTGTTTCTCTGTAGTCACCACCAGGCAACATTGTGATATAAACATCACTAACTTTTGGAACAGTGCTTAAGTCAGTTTTGGGACTTATTTCAAGAGAAAATTTCATATTTAGATAATTATATCTTTTGAAAATACTGTCAAAGAAATTCATCCTATAATATAATTATCTGATGGCGCAAAAAGACGTAGGAAACAAAGTACCAATTTATAAATTGAAAACCACAAAAGAGGTAATGGATTACTACGATGAGTGGGGTGAAAATAACAAATATAACAAAGATATGGTTGATTGGAATTATACAGGACCAAAAGAAACTGTTAATACTTTCCTAAAATATGAGAAAAATAAAGATGCTTTGATCTTTGACGCTGGCTGTGGAACCGGTTTAGTTGGCTTAGAATTAAAAAAATTCGGTTTCAAAAATTTTCATGGTGCAGATCTATCACAAAAATTACTGAACACCATTCCGTCAAATTTATATAAAAAACTGCTCAAGTCTGATTTAAATAAACCAATCAATTTAAAAGATGATACTTACGATGCAGTTTTTTGTGTAGGCACTTTTACTTTTGGCCACGTAAAACCAAATGCGTTGGATGAATTCTTAAGAATAACCAAAAGAGGTGGTCTAATTTGTTTCACTATTAATGAGGGTATATACAAAGATTATGGATTTGATAAAAAAATACAGGAATTAAATAAGACAAATCTTTGGAGTGAAATAGAGTTTTTTAAATCTGATTACATCGCAAGTAAAGATGTCAATGCTTGGTTAGGTTTGTATAAAGTAAAATAATGAAAATTATATTAATAATGGGTTTGCCCGGTGCAGGCAAAACAACTTTAGCCTCTCATTTAGTGCCTTTGTTGAAAGCCAAATGGCTTAATGCTGATGAAGTGCGGAAAGAAGCAAATGATTGGGACTTTTCTGCAGAAGGTAGAGTTAGACAAGCAAAAAGGATGTGGAGCAAAGCTAAGGAATACAAAAGTCAAGGGCATCATGTAGTTGCAGATTTTGTTTGTCCAACACCTGAAGCAAGAAGTTTATTCCCTGCAGATTATATAATTTGGGTAGACACAATAAATGAGGGTAGATTTGATGATACAAATAAAATGTTTGTGAAGCCTAGCAAGTATAACTTTCATGTTACAACACAAGATGCTAAAAATTGGTCATTAAAAATATATGAGGAATTAAAATAATGTCTTATCAATGGGATAATAAAAAACCAACTGCTCAAATGTTAGGAAGATGGCAACCGTTTCATGATGGACACTATAATTTATTTAAGGAAATAATAAAAAAAACTGGACAAGTTTGTATTCAAATAAGAGACGTTCAAGGAGTGGACGATAACCCCTTTGATTTTGAGACAGTCAAAAAAAGTATTGAAGATAGACTTAATCCAGAATTTGAGGGACGTTTCAAGGTTATGCTAGTTCCAAATATAACTAATATTTGTTACGGAAGAGGTGTAGGTTACAAAATTGAGGAAATTGAATTATCAAAAGAAATCCAGGAAATCTCTGCAACAAAAATTCGGGCTCAAATGAGAAAAGAAGGTAAACTTAAATAAAACCATATGAGTATTAAGGTTATAAAACAAAAAGACATTTCAAGAATAATAATAAATGATCCCAAAACTTATAATTCACTATCATTCAAAAATTTAACTGATTTAATTAACGTTATTAAAAAATTAGATAAAGATAATAATACTAAAGTTATAATAATTGAGGGAGCAGGCAAAGGTTTTAGTGCGGGACATAACCTAAAAGAAGTAAAAGGTTTAAAAAAAAAAAAGAATTATCAAAAGTTATTTAATTTGTGTTCAAAACTAATGTTACTTATTGTGGAAGGAAGAAAGCCGGTTATTGCTAAAGTTCATGGGGCCGCATATGCTGCCGGATGTCAATTGGTTGCAAGTTGTGATTTAGCTTTTAGTTCTAGAGATGCATTATTCTCAACACCAGGCGTAAACATTGGTTTGTTTTGCAGCACCCCTATGGTTGCAGTAAGCAGAAAAATAAAGAGAAAACCAATGATGAAAATGTTATTAACCGGCGAACCAATTACTGCAAAATATGCAAAGGAAATAGGATTAATAAATGACTTTTTTCCAAAATCTAAACTTAATAACGAAGTTTTAAAAATTGCAAAAAAAATTGCATCTAAATCAAATCTTACAATTAAAATAGGTAAACAAACATTTTATAAGCAATTAGAAATGCCATTAAGAAAAGCTTATGCTTACACGAGTAGAATGATGACACGAAATATGATGGCAATGGACGCAAAAGAGGGAATTGCAGCATTTCTTGAAAAAAGAAGACCTGTTTGGAAAAATAAATAATATGGTCAATATCAAGGACATTCTCTCAAATTATAAATATATTGCTTTAGTTGGAGCTAGCAAAGATTTAAATAAAACTTCAACAATAGTAATGAAATATCTGCAAAATTATGGATATAAAGTTTATCCCGTTAATCCAACTATTATAGGTCAGGTAATATTAGGTGAAAGAGTGTATGGAAAAGTTTCAGAAATTGATGGGCCAGTGGATATAGTTGATGTATTTAGACCGTCAGATGAGGCAGTTGAAATTGTTAATGATGCCATAAAGATCAAAGTAAAAGTTTTATGGCTTCAATTAAATATAAAGAATTCCGAAGCAAAGAAAATTGCTGAGGCAAATAACATAATTTATATTGAAGATAAATGTACTAAGCTTGAAGTAGAAAGATATCTGAATTAATTAAAATCTTAGATTATGTTTAGAAAAAAATTTTTATTATTAAAATTTATAACAATTTTTTTTATCTCTATTTCTGTATCTAACGCAGAATTAATTAAACCAAACAGTAAAATTAGTCCTTCTGAAGTTGTGAAAATACAATTACTTGGTTTACAAAAAAATAATGATGGATTTAAGGATAGTGGGATAGAACAGACCTGGAATTTTGCTCATCCCAACAACAAAGAGGTCACTGGTCCTCTAGATAAATTTAAAAGGATGATAAAAAGTGATAATTATCAAATGATGATAAATCATTTAAGCCATACAATTACTCAGGTTAGAAGTGGTGCCAGCTGGGCTCAATTTGAGGTCATAATATTGGATAAAGAAAAAATTTATCATAAATTTAATTGGCAAGTAGAAAAATATACTGAGGATGGACCTTTAAAAAACTGTTGGTTGACAACCATGGTTTCAAGCCCTGTGTCATTGGGTAGCTCAATATAATGTTCTTGATACAATTTTGTTTCGGAATGAATGAAAATTTAGTAGGAATCAGATTATGAAAAGCAAAACGAAAGTAGTTGTAGTTGGCGGAGGTGTCGTAGGTGTAAGTGCACTATACCACTTAGCAAAAAAAGGTTGGTCAGATGTTATTTTAGTAGAGAGAAAAGAGCTCACTTCAGGTTCAACTTGGCATGCTGCTGGGTTGCTGCCATTATTTAACATGAGTTATTCGGTAGGCCAACTTCATAAGTATGCTGTGAATTTATACAAAACATTAGAGGAAGAAACAGGAAAAAATGTTGGCTTTAGTGTAGTTTCTAACATTCGTTTAGCTAGCACAAAAGATAGAATGGATGAATATCATCAATACGCCGGAGTAGCAAAAACTATAGGAGTTGATGTAAAATTTTTAACACCTCAACAGGTAAAAGAAATTTGGCCTTTATGTCATACAGATGATTTAGTTGGAGCAATACAACACCCTGAAGATGGATATATTCAGCCAGCAGATTTAACTCAAGCTCTTGCAACAGGTGCAAGAAATAGAGGAGCTGAAATTTATCGAAACACAACTGTTTTATCCATGAAACAAACTAAAGACGGATGGATAGTTGAAACCGATAAAGGCTCAATTGAATGTGAACACGTGATTTCTTGCTCAGGAAATTTTGCACGACAAACAGGAGAAATGGTTGGATTAGATATTCCAGTTATACCTGTTGAACATCAATACATTGTAACAGAGCCACATCCAGAGATTCAAAAAAGAAAAAAAGAAGGCCTTCCAGAGATGGGAGTTTTAAGAGATAGTGACAGCAGATGGTACATGAGAGAAGAAGCTGGTGGATTAATCTTAGGTCCATATGAGGATGGTGCACCTGCTTGTTATGTCGAAGGACCTTCAAAAAATTCAGAGTATGAATTATTTCAGGAAGATTTAGATAGACTTGCTCCACATATTGAAGGTGCAATACATCGTGTGCCTGCATTTGGAGAAGTAGGAGTTAAAAAAGTTTATAATGGAGCAATCTGTTATACTCCAGATGGTAATCCAATAGTTGGTCCTGCTTGGGGATTAAAAAATTTTTGGATTAACGAAGGACATAGCTTTGGAATAACCGCTGCAGGTGGTGCCGGTTGGCAATTAGCAGAGTGGATTATAGATGGAGAGCCTACAATAGATATGTTAGGTGTTGAACCAAGACGATATGGTAATTATGCCACTAAGTCATATTTGAAAGCTAAAAATGAGGAGGCTTATAGCCATGTTTTTATTGTTCATTATCCTGACGAAGAAAGACCAGCAGCAAGACCTTTACGAACTGCACCGTGTTATGAAAGAATGAAAGCCTTAGGAGCTGTATTTGGACAAAAATTTGGATGGGAACGTCCTAATTTTTTTGCAACTGATGGCATGGAACAAAAAGACGACTGGTCTTTTAGAAGATCAAAATGGTTTGATGCAATAAAAAAAGAATGTGAGAATGTGAAAAAAAATGTTGGACTTTTAGATATGACTGCATTTGCAAAATGTAGAATTAAAGGACCAAAAGCTGAGGAATTTCTTGACTACTTAGTTGCAAATAAACTTCCAAAAAAAATTGGAAGAATTAATTTATGCCATGCACTTAATACTAAGGGTGGTGTTCATTCAGAATTTACGATTATGAAAGAGGCAGAAAATAGCTATTATCTTGTTTCTGCTGGAGCAAACTTAAGATTAGATCATGATTGGATACAAAAATGGATGCCAACAGATGGCTCTGTAATATTTGAAGATTTAACTAATAGCACTGGAGTTCTAGTTGTTGCAGGTCCTAAAGCCAGAGAATTAATGAGCAAGGTTTCAACAGATGATTTTTCAAATGAAAATTTTAAATGGTTAACTGCAAAAAATGTTAATGTTGGATATGCGCCAGTTAATGCCATGAGAGTAAATTTTGTTGGAGAATTAGGATGGGAATTACATCACCCAGTTGAATACCAAAACCATATTTTCGATAAACTAATGGAAGCAGGTAAAGATTTAGGAATTAAACCATTTGGTATTAGAGCGATGAATAGTTTAAGAATTGAAAAATCTTATAAGCTGGTAGGAACTGAACTATCTATTGAGTATTCTCCTTATGAGTCTGGTTTAGATAGATTTGTTCATCCAAATAAAGGAAATTTTATTGGCCTAGAAGCTTTGAACAAATGGAGAGAAAAAGGTTTTGATAATAAATTGGTTACTCTTGAAGTTCACAATACAACGGACTCTGACGTATTAGGAAATAATCCAATTTACAAAGATGATAAAGTTGTAGGAAGAGCAACTGGGGGTGAATACGGATTTAGAATTGATAAATCAATAGCTTTAGCAATGGTAAAACCTGACTTAGCTAATGTTGGAGAGAAACTAAAAGTTGATATTCTTGGTAAGATGTATGAGGCTACAATTCTTGAAGAAAGTCCATATGATTCTGAAAACAAATTATTGAGAGCCTAATGAAAATTTTAGTAGCAGTAAAAAGAGTAATTGATTACAATGTTCAAATCAGAGTGAAAGAGGACAACTCGGGTGTAGTGACTGACAATGTTAAAATGTCAACTAATCCACCAGATGATAATGCAATTGAAGAGGCGGTAAAGATTAAAGAAGCTGGTAAGGCGACAGAGGTAGTAGCAGTAAGTATTGGGGAAGAGAAAGCACAAGAAACAGTTCGTAAAGCATTGGCGGTTGGAGCTGATAGAGGAATACTTGTTAAAACAGAGGGTGTTGTTGAACCTCTTTCTGTTTCAAAATTATTACAAAAAATTGTTGAAAAAGAAAAACCAGATTTAGTCTTTATGGGCAAACAGGCAATCGATGATGATTGTAATCAGACAGGTCAAATGTTAAGCGCGCTTCTTAATTGGCCTCAAGCTACCTTTGCATCTAAAATTGAAATCAAGGATGGTATGTTAGAGGTAACAAGAGAAATAGATGAGGGTTTAGAAACAATAGAAATAAATGTTCCAGCAATAGTAACATGTGATCTAAGATTAAATGAACCAAGATACGCTTCATTACCAAATATAATGAAAGCCAAAAAAAAACCTATTGAACAATTAAATGCGTCAGATTTAGGAGTAGATATAAGCCCAAGAATCGAACAAATTAAAGTTGAGGAACCACCTAAAAGAAAAGCTGGTATTAAAGTAGCTAGTGTGTCTGAATTGGTTCAGAAATTAAAAAATGAGGCTAAGGTAATTTAGATGTCAGTATTATTAATTGCAGAACATAATAATAAAGAATTGAAGCCGTTCACACTTAATGCAGCAACTGCAGCATCACAAATAGATAATGATGTTCATGCTGTAATTATTGGACATAAATGTGAAGAGGCTGCCAAAGCATTATCAAAATTAGAATTTGTTAAGAAAGTTATCCAAGTTGAGGCAGCTTACTACGAGAATTTTGTTGCTGAAAATTTTGCGCCAGTAATTATAAAATTAGCCGAAAACTATTCACACATAATAAGTTCAGCAAACACTTTTGGTAAAAATTTAATGCCAAGAATTGCTGCTGCTCTAGATACATCTCAAATTAGTGACATAACTAAAGTTATTGCTCCCGATACCTTTTTGCGCCCAATTTATGCAGGAAATGCTTTTGCAACAGTAAAAAGTAAAGATGTGAAAAAATGTGTAACCATAAGACCCACATCTTTTGATGCATGTGAAAGTACTGGAGGATCAGCATCAATAGAAAAAGCTGAGGCCAGTGAGGAATTTTCAAAAACAAAGTTTGTAAAAAGAGAAGAGGTAAAATCGGATAGACCTGAACTTGGCACTGCTAGAGTTGTCGTATCAGGTGGAAGAGGAATGCAGAGTGGAGATAATTTTAAACTTATTACTTCTTTAGCTGATAAATTAAATGCAGCAATAGGAGCATCTAGAGCAGCAGTTGATGCTGGATATATAAGTAACGATCACCAAGTTGGTCAAACAGGTAAAGTTGTTGTCCCTGACTTATATATTGCTGTTGGTATCTCAGGGGCTATCCAGCACTTAGCAGGAATGAAAGAAAGTAAAGTAATTGTCGCAATAAATAAAGATGGAGAAGCACCAATTTTTAGTGTTGCAGACTATGGTCTTGAAGCCGATCTTTTTGAGGCAGTTCCTCAATTCTTAGAGGAATTAAACAAATTAAACACTATACAAAAATAATATAATCTGTAAAAAATTAATTTATGTCCAGAGAGACAATGGAATATGATGTAGTAATTGTAGGTGGCGGTCCATCAGGATTAGCTACGGCTATAAAGTTAAAACAATTAAACTCAGAATTAAATGTTTGCTTGTTAGAAAAAGCATCAGAAATTGGTGCCCATATTTTAAGTGGAAATGTATTTGAAACAAGAGCTTTAGATGAATTAATTCCAGGTTGGAAAGAATTGAATTCACCTATTAAAACTAAAGTTACCAAAGAAAAATTTTTATTTTTAGGAAAAAATAAATCATTAAGCTGGCCAACATGGTTATTACCAGCAGTTCAAAAAAATCATAAGAATTATATTATAAGCCTTGCGAACTTATGTAGATGGCTCGCAGAACAAGCAGAAGCGCTTGGTGTTGAAATTTTCCCTGGATTTCCAGCAAGTGAAATTTTATTTAATGATGATGGTTCTGTAAAAGGTGTAGCAACTCAAGATATGGGTATTGATAAAGAGGGAAACAAAAAAGATAGTTTTGAGCCAGGTATCGATTTATTGGGAAAGGTTACTGTTTTTGCAGAAGGTTGCAGAGGTCATTTGGGAAAACAATTAATTAAAAGATTTGAACTTGATAAAGATAAAGACCCACAACAATATGGAATAGGATTTAAAGAGATATGGGAAGTGGATGAAAAAAATCACCAAGAAGGTTTGGTTATGCATACTGCCGGCTGGCCATTAGATAATAGTACTTACGGAGGAAGCTTTATCTATCACGCTGAAAAAAAACAAATATTTTTAGGTTATGTAATTGGTTTAGATTATCAAAATCCACACCTATCTCCATTCGATGAGTTTCAAAGATTTAAGACACATCCTGCGATAAGAAAAATAATTGAGGGTGGAAAAAGAATTTCCTATGGTGCTAGAGCTTTAATAGAAGGTGGCTTCCAAAGTTTACCAAAAATGTTTATGCCTGGTGCACTATTGATTGGGTGTGATGCAGGCACTTTAAATATGCCAAAGATAAAAGGATCGCATACGGCAATGAAAAGTGGAATAATTGCGGCAGAAGCAATTAATGATCATTTTAAAGATAATAAAGAGTTATCAATTTTTGAGGAGAAATTAAAAAAAAGTTGGTTATACAAAGAACTTTATGAAGCAAGAAATGTTAAGCCTAGTTTTAGTTGGGGCTTAATTATGGGAATTATTTTCACTGGAATTGACCAAATTTTGTTTCGAGGTAAATTACCATTTACACTAAAACACAAACACGCTGACCATCAAACATTAAAACCAGCAAATAAAATGCCTAAAATTGACTATCCTAAGCCAGATAACGTTATTACTTTTGATAAAACAAGTTCAGTTTATCTCACCGGCACAAACCATGTAGACAATCAACCTATTCATTTAAAACTTAAAGATCCGTCATTACCAATTAACTATACATTAAATGAATATGACGAACCCGCGCAAAGGTATTGTCCAGCAGGCGTTTATGAAGTTCAAAAGGATAATGGTTCTAATAGATTTGTTATTAACTCTCAAAATTGTATTCATTGTAAAACTTGTGACATAAAAGAACCTTCTCAAAATATCACTTGGGTAACACCTGAAGGTGGGGGTGGCCCTAAATACGGGAATATGTAATTAAGACAAATCTATTGCAAATTTTTTTAAAGTTTCGATAGGTAAAATTTTCAGAGTATTTTCATGTGTACTTTTTAGATAAATTGGACAACCTTTACCAGCTTCGACAGCTCTAGCATACCAGCTAGCACATACACACCATCCATCTCCATCCTTTAAACCAGGAAAACCATATTCCGGATGTGGCGTAATTAAATCGTTACCAGCTTCTTTACACCATTCTAAAAATTCGGTAGTTACTTTTGCACAAACGGTGTGTAAACCTCTGTCATTCTCATCAGTGTTACAACAGCCATCTCTATACCATCCAGTAAGTGGATCCAATGAACAACTTTCTAGATTTTCACCCAAAACATTTTTTTGCATTGATTTATCCAAATATATTAAAAATTTTATTATCTATTAGCCCATTAAATGAAATCGAGCGTCTTTCATCATCTGTATCTTTAAAAGGATAAACGGTATGCATTAAATAATGAGGAAAAAAATAAAAATCTCCAACTTTTGGTTCAATTGGATATCTTGATGGTGATAAAAATCTTCTACTTCCATCTATTAAGTCCAGGTTTCCTCCTCTGTAGTTTGCTTTATTCTCTTGATAGTGTTTTCCAAAAGTTTTAGGCACTTTGAGAAAACCTGCTCCTGAAACGTGGCCAGAGTGCCAATGTATGGGATTATATTCATTTTTAAATTGTCTTACTACCCAAGTTTCAATTAACTTAAACTCTGAAATTTTTTGCTCCATATCTCTATAAATCCATGCAGCCACTGAGTCTCCTAAAAATTTCAACCAGCCACTTTCTTCAACTATTTTTTTATCTAATCTGAATTCTTGTTTTACATCACCAACTAAAGTTTTACCTACATCAAGTTCTTTAAATTGTTCTTCATTATTAATTGTCTTATCAATATAATCATTTAATTTCTTAACCAATTCATCCGGAATTTTTGCTTTAAAAATAGATGGACCGAAAGGTTTAATTAAGCCGTAATTGTTTTTCATAATTCAAATTTTTGTAGGGTTTGGTTCACCTTTGTATACTTTTTCTGGGTCGAATTTTTTTTCTTTTTCTAAAAACTTCATTTTTACTTCTCTTCCATTATGAATTATTCCTAAAGGTATAGATCTATAAAAACAAGATCTATATCCAACATGACAGCTTGCTCCCTCACCAATATCAACAGTCAACCAAATAGAGTCTTGATCATCATCAATGCGAATTTCTTTTACTTTTTGAATAAATCCACTAGTATTACCTTTGTGCCAAATAGCTTTTCTTGATCTGCTAAAATAATGAGCTTCTCTAGTTTCAATAGTTTTTTTTAAAGCTTCTACATTCATATAACCATGCATAAGAATATCCTTAGTTTTATCGCACATTGTAATTACAGGAATTAAACCATCATTATCAAATTTTGGAGAAAGGAGATTACCTTCTTCAATTTCAAGAACATTTTCTCTTTTTTTGAACATATAAGGTAATTATGTAGCATATATCTCGATATATTAAATATTTTAAAAACATAGATTTATGGGTATAAAACTGGCAATGAAACTTGTTAAAAATAATAACGAAGAGCAAAAAACTAAAATTGTATCAGATAAGGATGCCGAAGAAGCTTTCAAAAAAATTTTACAATGGATAGGTGAAGATCCTCAAAGAGAGGGTTTATTGGAAACACCTAAAAGAGTCGTTAAAGCTTTTAAAGAATATTTCAAGGGATATAAAGAGGACCCAAATTTAGTATTAGACAAAACTTTTGGAGATGTCGAAGGATATGATGATATGGTTGTTCAAAAAAATATTTCTGTACAAAGCCATTGCGAACATCATATGGCACCAATTATTGGCAAAGCTCACGTAGCTTATATTCCAAGAGATAGAGTGGTAGGATTAAGTAAATTAGCTAGAGTGGTAGAAGTTTTTTCAAAAAGACTACAAACACAAGAGAGATTAACTATGCAAATTGCGAATACACTTATGAAATCATTAGATGCAAAAGGTGTAGCTGTAACTATTGATTCAACTCATCAGTGTATGACAATGCGAGGGATTAAAAAAGAACAAGCTTCAACAGTAACTAATTATTATTTAGGACAGTTCAAAGAGGATCTAAGTTATCAAAACAGATACTTAAGATTTATAAGCACCCAAAAAGAGTAAAGTGTCTGATCAATTTAAAGCATTAATACTAAATCAAGAAGGTGAGAAGTTCACAAGGGAAGTAAAATCAATTGATAAAAGTTTTTTAAAACATGGCGATGTAACTATCAAAGTAGATTACTCAGACTTAAATTTTAAAGATGGAATGATCCTTAAAAATGGTGGAAGGCTAGTTAAAGAATTTCCTCATATTCCTGGAATTGATTTTTCAGGTACCGTTTTAGAAAGTGAAAACTCAAAATTTAAATCAGGTGACGAAGTAATTTTGACTGGTTTTAGAGTTGGGGAAATTTTCTACGGTGGTTATTCTCAAATCGCAAAAGTTAATGGAGATTTTTTGGTAAAAAAACCAAATAATTTAACGACAAAGCAAGCAATGATACTAGGAACGGCAGGTTTTACATCTCTAATGGCAGCATTTGCAATCAAGGCAAGAGAAGAAATACTGCTAGGTGAGAAAGTAAAAAATGTTTTGGTAACTGGAGCATCTGGAGGAGTGGGTAGTATTGCTGTAATGATATTAAATAAGATGGGGTACACGGTTACTGCCGTATCTGGAAAAGAATCTAAAGCTGACTACTTGAAATCATTAGGTGCTAAAAACGTTATAAATAGAGCCGAATTTGATAAAGATCCAAAATTAATTGATAAAGGTTTATGGGATGGAGTTGTTGATACAGTTGGTGGAAAAATTTTAGCAAATGCGATTGTTCAAACAAATTCTAATGGAATTATTGCTGTATGCGGTAATGCAAGCACCAATGAACTTAATACAAATGTAATCCCATTTATGTTAAGAGGAATAAAACTTTGGGGTATGGACTCTGCTAATTGCAGCATTCGAAGAAGAGAATTTATTTGGGGAGAAGCTTCAAAATTAATTGATTTTGATTTATTAGAAAATTCTATTCAAACAGTAAGCTTGGAGGAGTTAATTGAAACTTATCCGAAGATATTAAAAGGTGAAATTTCAGGAAGAGTTTTAGTAGATTTGAATAAATAATGGATTGGGACAAATTAAAAATATTTCATGCAGTGGCTGAAGCTGGAAGCTTCACAAATGCAACAGTCAACTTAAATTTGAGTCAATCGGCTATTAGTCGTCAGATTCAATCATTAGAGCAAGATTTACAAGTTCAATTATTCGAAAGACATGCGAGAGGACTTACTCTTACAGAAAATGGCGAGTATGTTTTTAAAACAGCTCATGAAGTAATAAGTAAATTAAAAGAGGTAGAAACTACTTTAGGAGATCAAAAAAATAAGCCAACTGGAAAATTAACCATTACGACAGTAAGAAGTTTTGGTACTCATTGGTTGACACCAAGAATTCAAGAATTCATGAGATTAAATCCTGATATAGAGATTGAGCTTATTTTTGAGGATAAAGAGCTAGATTTGAGCACCAGACAAGCCGATATTGGGATTTTTATGCGAAGACCAAAACAATTAAACTATATTCAAAAAAAATTAGTAGATTTGAAGTATTATATTTATGGTTCTAATAGGTATTTAGAGAAAAACGGCATGCCTAAGTCAATAAATGACTTAAACAAACATAAATTTATCTCTTTTGGAAGAGGAGCTCCATCTCCAGTTTATAATCCAGATTGGGCATTAAAATTAGGAATGCCAGAAGGCAAGAAAAGAAAACCAATTATGAAGGTCAACAGTGTAATGGGTTTGTTGCTTGCGGTTGAAACGGGTGTTGGATTAGCTGCTTTACCAGAATATTTAGTAAGTGACTCGAATAAGGTAATTAAAGTTTTACCTAAATCTGAGGGCCCAATAACAGAAGCTCATTTCGTATATCCCCAATCACTAAAAAATACTGCAAGAGTTCAAGCTTTTAGAAATTTTTTATTCAGCAAAATAGGCGACTGGAAATCTTCTTAGCCTGCGACACTATTGCGATTGATAATCATTATCAATGAGAATAGTTCTCATTCTCATTAAGAATCATGCGGAAAAACATAAAAAACGGAGAATATATGAGGAATATAATATCAACATTTACGTTAGTCCTCTCGATAATTGCATCATCATTGGCAATTGCAGAGGAAGTTAATGTTTTTAACGCAAGACACTATAAAGCAGACTCTAAACTTTATTCAAAATTTACAAATAAGACCGGAATTAAAGTCAATTTGATAAACGGAAAATCGGGCGCTTTAGAAAAAAGAATAATAAGCGAGGGTGCAGACTCCTCTGCTGATCTATACATTACGGCAGATGCAGGTAGATGTGGTGCCATGGATGCAAAAGGTACACTTCAAGGTGGTCTAACATCTAAAGCTATTAAAGATGCCGTTCCAAAAAGTTTTAGAACAAACAAGTGGGTTGGAATCGCAAAAAGAGCTAGGATAATTTATTACTCACCTGAAAGAGTTACTGGCGCAGAATTATCTGGAATGACCTATGAGGGTTTAGCTGATCCCAAGTGGAAAGGTAGACTAGTAATAAGAAAATCAAGTAACATTTATAATAAATCTCTTGTTGCTTCATTGATTAAAAATAATGGAAAATCTGCAACAGCCGCATGGGCAGAAGGAGTTGTTGCCAATATGGCAAGAACACCGACAGGCAATGATAGAGCACAAATAATGGCAGTAGCAGCTGGTGAGGCTGATATTGCTGTAGCTAATACATATTACTTAGCTTTGATGTTATCAGGTAAAAAGGGTGTAGAACAACAAGAGGCTGCAAAAAAAGTTAAAGCGTTCTTTCCTAATCAAAATGATAGAGGAACACACATGAACGTAAGTTGCGCAGCTCTTGTAAAGGGTGCTCCTAACAAAGACAACGCTGTTAAACTCGTAGAGTTTTTATTAACTCCAGTGTCTCAAGAGCATTTTACAAATAATACTTTTGAGTTTCCAATGATTGACGGTGTTTCGCCAAGTCCACTAGTAGTTAATAACTTGGGGTTAGATTTCAAACAAGACATGAAAACTAAGCTTGCTTCTTATGGAAAAAATCAAGCTGCTGCAGTAGAAGTAATGACGGCTGCTGGTTGGAAGTAATAATGAGAGAAAAAAAAAATTTTATATCTGATATTGATTACAATAAATCTTCTAAGGCATGTTCACCATGTAACTTAGAGTGTAAAAAAATCGATAAAAGAATAAATAATAGAAAACTTTCAGAACTAAGTGCTAAGGAGGTTCCGCATATCCTAAAAGTATTTGATCTTTAAATTTTCTATAGTGCTCATACTTTGACCGAGAAGATGTCTCCTTCCTCCTAGTATCAGCACAAATACTTTCATTTTTATAAGGCGGATTATAAATTATGAGAATTAGTTTTTGGCATTTATCTTCTTTTTTAATTTCACTTTTTGTAATAATCCCAATAGTTACTGTCTTTTCAAGTTTTTTTGAGGATACTTCAAATTATTATCAAGTCTTAAAAGACACTTTTTTAGTAGAATATATATTTAACTCAATTTTTTTATTATTTTCTGTTTTATTACTAACTTTTTTAATTGGCACTGGGTCAGCTTATTTAGTTTCTTTTTACGAATTTCCACTAAGTAATTTTTTTAAATGGGGTTTAATATTATCTTTTGCAGTCCCCCCGTATATTTACGCATATTCTTTAACAGCTTTTTTTGAAAATTATGGAACTGCTTTTACTATTTTAAAAAATTTATTTGGCGATGGTAATTACAATCAAAATATACCTAAATTTGATGGTTTATTAGGTGTTATCTTATCTATTTCTTTTTCTTTATATGCTTATGTTTATATTTTAGCCAGAGCATCTTTTTTGTATCAATCACAAAATATAATAGAATTAGGTAAAAACCTAGGATTTACAAAATTTAAAACATTATATTCAATTATTTTACCATCAGCACGACCGGCTATAATTGCAGGATTATCATTGGTAGCAATGGAAACTCTAGCAGAATTTGGTGCAGTTGATTTTTTTTCAATAAATACATTAACGACAGGAATATATAATTCTTGGATAGCCTTTGATGATTTAGCTTTTGCAAATAGATTATCATTTTTTTTGCTACTTTTTATCTTTGCACTCTTCATTATAGAAAATTTTTCGAGAAAAAAGGCAAAATACCACTTCAATTCGAGGGGTGGATTTAAGCAAAAGCATAAAATAAAACTCGAAGGAAAAAAATCTTTTTTAGCTTTCTTATTTTGTTTTTCTGTATTCTTCTTGAGTTTTTTATTCCCTTTAAGTCAAATGATGTATTGGACACTAAAATTCCCTGAAAATTTATTTGAACTTCAAGTTTTAGATCTATTAAAAAATACCTTATATTTGGTTTCTTTATCTAGTTTAGTTTTGATAATTTTCGCACTAATTTCTAATTATGGAAATAGAGTAACTAAAAATAAAGTTTTAAATGTCTTGTCTACTTTATCTATTTCAGGTTATGCAATACCAGGTGTAATATTAGCAGTTGCATACATTACTTTCATTACTTGGTTTGATGAAAATGTAATTAAAAGTCTTGGTTTCTTTTCAATAAAGAAAATATTCATAGGTTCAATAATTGGATTAGTTCTAGTTTACTTTGTTAGATTTTATTCACTTGCGTATAATGGGATAAAGTCAGGGTATGAAAAAATTAATATTGCAGTTGATGAAAGTGCGTATTTACTGGGTTACTCAAAAAGAAAAACATTTATGAATATTCACGTTCCTTTTTTGAGAAATTCTTTGTTATTCATTATTATTTTAGTTTCACTTGAAATCATAAGAGAATTACCAATAACATTGATTCTAAGACCCTTTAATTTTGAAACTTTTGCGACAACTGCTTATATTTCTGCATCAGAAGATTTACTTGAAGCTGCAGCTGTGCCATCATTATTTTTAATTTTAATTGCATCCTTTTTTATTATAATTGCATCCAAATATATTTTGAGAGAAAACAATGAATAATTTCTTTGAGGTAAAAAATGTTGACTTTGTTGCTGGAGGTAAAACAAAAGTAAGAAACATGTCTTTTGCAATTGAAAACGAGGGTGATGTTATATGTCTACTTGGTCCCTCGGGAATAGGCAAAACAACTATATTAAGAACAATTGCTGGGTTACAAAAAATTAAAAATGGATCTATTGAGCTTAAAGGTAAAACAATATCCTCTAGCGATGTGAATGTTGAGCCTGAGGATAGAAATATTTCTTTAGCTTTCCAAGAGAATAGTTTGTTTCCACATTATACAGTAGAAAAAAATATTTTATTGGGTTTAGAAAAAAATAAAGGAAAAAAAGAAAAACAAATTGATTTAAAGGAAATTTTAGATTTATTAGATCTTTCTAATATATTAAAACAGTACCCTCACCAAATAAGTGCTGGCGAAGCCCAGAGAACATCTTTAGCAAGAACTTTGCTTACTCAACCTGATCTACTATTGCTTGATGAACCTTTGTCTAATGTTGATCAAAGTTTTAAAGAGGAAATTCAAATTAGGTTAAAAAAAATTCTAAAAAATTTAAAAATCTCAACTATAATTGTGACTCATGATTCCTACGAAGCTTTTTATTTAGGCTCAAAATGTGGAATTATTTTTGATCAAGAGCTTAGACAGTTTGATGATCCTTACAAACTTTATCATCTTCCAAATTCAATAGATGTGGTGAATTTTTTAAATAGAGGTGTTTTGATACCAGCAGAAGTAACAAGTCCTAAAAGTTTAGAAAATAAAGACCTTGGAACTATTACAGGAAATTTTATTAAACCTTTTCCAATTGGTTCAAATGTTCAGTTATTAGTTCAACCAGAAGACTTGCATCATGATGACCAAAGTAATTTAAAATTAGAAGTTGTTGATAGAAAATTTAGAGGAACAAACTTTATTTATACTTTAAAGACACCCAGCAATAGATTAATTCCGGTGTTTGTTCACTCTCATCATATTCATCAACATGAAGTTAGTGAAAAATTTGGGATTAAAAGACCAATTCATATTGATCATATAGTTTGCTTCTAATAAAAACCTTTTAGAAAAATGAAAAGTAACTTAAAAGTTTTTTTAAAGGGAATTATTGATGTAAGCCCACTGATGATTCCGGTTGTTCCCTTTGGTTTAATTTTTGGAGTTCTTGCTATTGATATTGGATTTACTCCAATTGAAACAATGGCAATGTCTTTAATTATTTTTGGTGGCGCTTCCCAGATAGTTTTATTACAATTATTTTCTGGTGGTGCATCTTCTTTAGTAATAATTAGCTCAGTTGGTGCAGTGAACTCCAGACATTTACTTTACGGAGCTGTTGTATCAGAGCATTTGTCAGATTTGAAGTTGATTTGGAAGATTATTATATCCTATTTTTTAATCGATCAGGCATTTGCAATTTCAAATGAATATTTAAAAAAGAATAAGGACCATAATAGATACTTTCACTTAGTAGGTGGAGGAGCTACTTGTTGGGTAATTTGGCAATCGACCACATTTTTAGGAATTATACTTGGAGCAGCAATTCCAGAAAAACTTGGACTAAGTTTTGCAGTTCCTTTAACATTTTTAGCTTTATTGGTTAATGACTTTAGAAAATTTATAAATGTGATTGTAATAATTATTTCAGGTTTGGTAGCGACTTTAGGATATAATTATATTCCTTTTAAAGCTTACGTTATTGTTGCAGCTCTAGCAGGATTATTCACTGCAATGATATTAACAAGGAAAAATAAAAAAGCATGAGCAACTGGGCATTAATTTTATATTGTGGATTGATTACTTATTTAACAAGGTTTTCCATGATAGCTTTAATTAAAAAGGAAATGTTCAATGATAGAATTAGAGAGATATTATCATTTGTGCCATCTGCAATATTTCCCGCAATAATCTTTCCAGCTATTTTTATTAATGACATAGGATTAATTGAAATAGATGATAATCCAAAGATATTGGCTGCAATGATTGCAATGTTTATTGGTATTTTCTCCAGAAGTATAATTGCGACAATATTTTCAGGATTGGCATCTTATTGGTTTTTAATATTTGTTGTATAAAAATCTATGAAAAAAATTTTAACCTTATGTTTTCTTTTGTTAGCATTCAATGTTAATGCCATGGAAAAAGAAACAACTTTTAAAAAAGAATTATTTGACAAAGCACAATCTGAGGGCAAGGTTGTAGTAGTGAGCTCTTGGATTAAGTATTGTCCCTCCTGCGCAAGTCAAATGAAAGTTTTGCAAAAAGCAAAAAATGATTTTGATAACATTGAATATTTTGCATTTGATGTAACAAATAGAGAAATTTCTGACATGTTTAATGTGCAATATCAAACAACTCTTCTAATTTTCAAAAATAATAAAGAAGTTTATAGAAGTATTGGAGAAATTAAAAAAGAAGCAATTTACAAAGCTCTTAAATCCTCAATTTAATTTAAGCACCCAGTTTAATATTTCTTGAAACATTTGCCTCAAGTTGATCTGGTTTTTTTAAACCTAAATTATTCATAATTTCAATATACTGATCTTTGCTATCAACTTGTAACCTAGGGTTATTTTTTCTTTCTTTTCCAATTGTGCTAAATTTTTCTCCTTTATAGTCATGAGCGGGGTAAAGAAGAGTTTCGTCTGGTAATTTTAGGAGTTTATTAAATATGGAGTTATAAGAATCTATAGCATTTCCATTTTGAAAATCTGTTCTACCTGTCCCATTTATCAACAAAGTGTCACCAGAAAATAGATAGTTATCCATCAGAAAACTATAGCTATCTGAAGTATGTCCAGGTGTATACATAGCTCTTAATTTGATGTTATCTAAATTAATATACTCATCATCTTTAACTCTGATTTCAACCGTATCAGCCGGAGTATGATCGCCCATTATTCTCGAGCATTTTGTAATGTCCTTTAATTTTGAGGCACCAGTTACGTGATCTGCATGTATATGGGTATCAATAACTTTGACAAGTTTTAAATTAAGTTCTTTTAATAAATTTACGTATTTATTTACATTTTCTATTACAGGATCGATAATTAAAGCCTCTCTACCTTCCCCAGAAGAAATAAGATATGTGTATGTTGATGATCTATTGTCAAATAATTGTCTAAAAATCATTAATTTACACTATCATACATGTATAATTTGACCCATTGTTAAAATTGTGAAAATTAATATTTATTCAACTATGAAACTGATTATAACATTATTCATTTTAGTACTTTATTGCTTACCATCTTTTGCTGACAAAAATATGAAAATTGGTTCGAAAGGAAAAGAAGGTGATATTAACCGAATCATAAAAGTAAAGATGTATGATAATTATTATGAACCTAGTTCTTTTCAAATTAAAGCAGGTGAAACAATAAAGTTCGAAGTTGAAAATGTGGGTGAGTTAGTTCACGAATTTAATATAGCAAATAAAATGATGCACATGAAGCATCAGCCTGAAATGGAAAAAATGGTTGAAAATGAAATACTTTTAGCTGACTCAATTGATAAAGAGAAAATGAAAAAAATGGCAAAAATGGATAAAGCCATGGGTCATTCACATAGCAATAGTGTTTTGTTAGCACCAAAAGAAAAGGAAGATATCATTTGGAAATTTGATAATGCTGTAAATATTGAAATTGCATGCAACGTGCCAGGTCATTATCAAGTTGGAATGATTGCTAAAGTTGATATAAACTAATTCAATGGACAATGCAGTCAACGCCAATTTTAATTGGTCGTGTAAATTTACATGGAAAAGAAGTGCTAAAAACACTGGTTGGTGTTTATTAGGTTGTGCAATTGGTGATTTTGGTACTATTTTATTTTTCCAACTAACTAAGATTCCATTCCCAGTTATGGGAATAATGACTTTAGCTATCATCAACGGACTAATTACAAGTATTATTTTAGAGACAATAATCTTAATGCGACAAAGTTTTGATTTTTCTAAAGCATTAAAAACAGCAATGGGAATGAGTTTTATATCAATGATAAGCATGGAGATCATGATGAATTTGACTGATTACTTTTTAACAGGTGGCGCAATTCTTACTTGGTGGGTAGTTCCAGTTATGCTCTTAGTTGGGTTTTTAACACCTTGGCCTTATAATTACTGGAGATTAAAAAAATTTAATATTGCGTGTCATTAAAAAATTGGGACAACAAAACTTGGCTTTCATCATCGTCTTATATTAAATCTTTTAATAATTTTTTATTAAAACAAGTTAAATTAAATAAAAACAGTCAGATTTTAGATATTGGTTGTGGCAGGGGTAAGATACTAGGAAGCTTGTCATCAAAGTTAAGCTTAAAGAGGAAATCTATAGGTATAGATATAGAAAATCACAAAGATAGGGATAAAAGAATAATTTTTAAAAAAATTGATGCACTTAAATTTTTAAAAAAGAATAAAAAAACATTTGATCTAATTTTAGTAAAACAAACTATTCATCTTTTTAAAATTAAAGATATTAAGACTATACTTAAATTGTCGAAAACATTGCTAAATCCAAACGGTAAAATTATTATTTTTACTCTAGATCCCATTAATAACAAAATTCCAACATTTTCGATTATGAAAAAAAAGCTTAAAAAAGCGTTAATAAGAGACAAGAAAATTATTAAATCAATTTCATACTCATTCAAAGGAAAAATCGTTAGAGGGTTTAGTTATAAAGTTAAAATTTCAAAGAAAAAATATATGGAAATGGTAAATAGCAAATATATATCGGTGTTGTTAGGGATGAGCCATAAGCTAATATCTAGTGGTTTAAATGAAATAAAGAAAAAGTATAAAAAACAAATATCTTTTCAAGATAAATTGATTTGTCTAGTTTTGAATAGATAAATTAACAAAATAATTTAGGGGTTTGCTCTCTAGTTAATTAACCAAAAGAGCAGCCCCTAATTTGCCGTTCTGGCATTTAAGTCCGAATGGACTTTATATCTTTTATTTACGTTTTTATGAAGTATGAAATTACCCAGCTAAGTATCAGGTGGTGTTTGATTCATTAAAGCTACCTCCTTAATTAAAGATTAAATTTTGATCAGGTTGTAATCAATAAATTTATTTAAATTTTCTGAAAATATATTTCTTGAATACAACCTGGGTATTTAATAATATTCCCGCATCTAAAATAATTTCACTTATTAATAGAAAATTTTCATTTGCATAAATATTGAGAATAGTTACAATTTTAATGTGAAATATATTAATGGAATAGTAAAATTATTTTTAAGTTTATTAGTCTCTACCATAATTATTTATGCAATCAATATAGTTGCTGGATTTGCTGGAGCGGATTATTCTTTCACCCATGGTGAAACTTTTGTCATTTGGATATTAATGGCAATATTAGTGAATAATTGTTTTAATAAATAATTTATATATTAAATTTTCTTTTTAGATGCTTAATTTTTCCTTCAGTACTATCATAATCTATATAACAACCTTGAAGAAATCTATTACCCTCATTAGCATTAAAGGATGTCCTTCCATGAAGAAGTCGATAATTATCCATCATTAATAGATCTCCTGGAAGAAGTTTAAATTCAATTCTATATTTGCTTGAATTATACAATTCAGAAATTTTATTTCTTGCCTTATAGTAAACATCTAATTTATTTTTATCAATTAATGGAACAAAATCTAACCTTGGGCTAAATCTAACCTGTTTAAAATTTTTATTTTCATCTAATTCAATCATCTCAGCCCAATTCTCTAATATTACATCCTTATCTATAAATTGATATTTTACCTTCACCTCAGTTAAAATTTTATAATATTCAGGATATTTTTCTTTTAATTCCTCTGTAACTGTAAAGCCATCTACCAAAGTAGAGTATCCACCTTCAACTGCATTTTCAATACAATGCAATATTTGAATACATGGAACTGGATTTCTATAAGGATTATCAGTATGAGGTGCTAAAGGTAAAGATGTATAAGCTAGATCATTAGGATTGGGTCTTGATTTTACATTAAAGAATTCACCAAAATTCGTTCTCCTTATACTACCTATAGAATTTGCGAATTTTACTAGAAAATTGTTATCTGTTGGCACATTTTTGAAAATAATGAAACCATATTTATAGAAACTTATTAAAGCTTCATACATTATTTTTTCTTCAAATATATTTTCACTGAACTGAAAATTATTTAGATTTTTTAAAGAAGAGTCCCATTTAGTTTTTTTGATAAATTTTATATCATTAATACCAGAATATTCTTCAAAGATACTTTGAATTGATATTTTTGTTTCAACTCCGTCATTAAAAGAAATCTCTAAAAAATTATCAGTCAAATTTACTTTATTTATTTTAATATTTTGATTGAGCGTTGTTGGATCAAACAATCTCTGTTTGGTACCTTTATCAACAAAATCTACACCGTTCACTCTTTCTCTCAACCAGAATGGGTGTATTTCTTTTTTTGATCCTTGATTTTCAAAAAAAACTTTATTGTCTGAAAGTTCAATTTTCATAATGATTCTTATGATTATTTAAAATTTTACTTTAATCAATACAAATTAAATTGTAATAGTCTCTTGTGATTAAATTAAAATCTTCAGAATATAAAAAATACTCTAAATTTCTTAATAATTTAGCAAATAAACTTACTAGATTTTATTTCTTAAAATTAAACAAGCCATTTAAAGTTTCAAATAAGTTAAAGGGCACAGGTTATGACCCTGTTACTAACGCAGATATTGCTTTTGAAAAATTTATAAGAAAAGAGATTAGTAATAAATTTCCCGCTCATCAAATTATAGGTGAGGAATTTAAAAATAAAAAAACCAAAAGTGATTTTTCTTGGGTTATTGACCCAATTGATGGTACAAGATCTTTCGTTATAGGTAACCCAACCTGGAGTAACCTCATTTCGCTAAATTTTAAAGGAATACCAATTTTAGGTCTTGCTAATTTTCCAATTTTAAAAAAATATTATTTTAACGAAACAGATAAAGTTGCTTTTGTGTGTGAAAATGGAATTAAAAAAAGATTAAAAGTGAATAAAAAAGTAACTTTCAAAAATATGAAATTGTCAGCTGCATTTCATGGTAGCTTATCTTTAAACCAACAAAAAAAGATACCACAAATATTAAAACGAATGCAATTTCCGTGTGCTGATGCTTTAAGTTATTCACATTTTGCAGAGGGAAAAATAGATATTGTAATTCAATGTGGAAATAAAATTTGGGATATCCATGCTTTAATTCCCATAATAAGAGCAGCCGAAGGAATAGTTACCACGTGGAAAAATGAGGATCCAAAAAAAGCAGGAAACATTATTTGTGCGCCGAACAAAAAACTTCATAAAAGAATAGTGAAAATATTAAAACCTGTGGCTAAGTAGCCTTGCCAAGTGTGTTGAGTAAAATTACACCAATAATAATTAATATTATTCCTATAATTCCATAGAGATTTGGGATTTGATTGTATTTAAACACGCCAAATAAAGTTACTGCAGTAATAGTTAATCCGCCATAAGTTGCATAAGTGAAACCAACTGGAATAATATTCATTGCTTTAGATAAACAAAAAATACAAGCAACTATTGATATTACACAAAAAATTGTTGGGCCAATATTCGTAAATCCATTAGTTGATTTTAAAAAACCATTCGAAGTTATGCCTAAGATAATTGCCAATAGAAGAAATATATATCCAGATAAATTACTCATAACTTAAGTTATGTCTATTTAGTTATTTTATCCACAAATTTTTCAACTATAGGAGCTACAATCGTTGTCGCAACTAATGCAACTGGCAAACTTACTGACCAAGCTTTAAAAAATCTCTTATAATAGAGTTCATCATAACCTGTGTTAATATATGTTATTATAAGTGTCATGATCAAACTCATGCCAAGACCCATAAAAAATATAAATATTAATTTTGAATATTTTTTTGGAAACATAGAAAATTATAAATCAAAAATTAAAAAATAAAAATAAATTACCCATAAAAAACAAGCTGCCATCGTTACAAAAATTATTGTTACTCCAGTAGCTGTCTCATTTTTGTATTTTTTATTTACCTCTTTTCGCCATTTTTTTGGATAAAGTGGGATAGTCAACGCGTAGATGATTAAAAAAACATCAAGTGCAGTTATAGCTATACAAATAAAAAGTAATTGACTCACCTATTTTGGCATTGGAGTGGCGCCAGTCTCTAAACTTATAATTTTTCCATCTTTGTATTTATAAACTGCCATTACTGCTTCTACATTTCCGTCATTAAATCTTACTATTGAATGGTGAACTCCAATTTCATCATTTTCATAGACCACTCTTGTTTTATCTTGGTTTATATCACCACTCATTGCCCATTTTATCACATCGGCTTTACCTATGGTGTTTCCTGATTTATGCATTGTAAATTTGAAATCATCATGCAAAAGTTCATTCATGGTAGTTTCATCTTTTTTGTCTATTGCATCAGTATATTTTTTTAATATCGACATCTTAAACTCCTTTAATAATTATTCCGTTGCCTATTGAGTTCTCTAAACGGATTTGTTTTATTGGTTTATATTTCTCAGAGTTATACCACTCTAAAGCTTTTTCGTAACTTGGAAATTTAATAACAACGGTTCTAGGATAAGTCCAAGTGCCTTCAACTAGCGTAGTTTCGCCAGCTTTGACAACATATTCTCCACCATACATCTCAACAATCGGTTTTACTTTTTCTATGTATTCTTTGTACTGCTCGGGTTTTTTTATTTCTATATTGAATATCGCAAACCCAGACATTAGGTATATATTTTATCAGCTAAACCGTAACATAAAATTGCACTCATTAATGTAAATACAAATGGTGCAATAATACCTTCGTTTGTTGTTTTCTCATTTACTCCAGTTTTATTTATTTTGATTGAATAAAAATTACATAAAAAAATACATAAATTATTTATGAAAACTAAATTTAAGAATCCCCATGTATTTTCTAAACCACCAGGTCTTATAAAGCCCACATATATGGACATCAAAAAGACAGCAAGCATGAATGCTCCAGCCATTCTAATCATTATTGCACCACTGGGATCTATGCCAAATTTTTCCATAAAGTTTTTAGTACCAAAAATGGTTTGAAAAGCGTAAACACCAACGCCAATAAAATGAACTAAATAAATTATTAAATAAAATATCCCATTAAATTTTTCTATCATTTTGTCTCCTTAATCGTTGAATACCATTCTCATTTCGTCTTGTATTGTACCTTCTTTAAAAACACCCTTCATTCTTTTTTGAAGTTCAATAAATTTAGGATCAGCAGACATATTCTGATCATTTTCAAAAGCTTTGTCAGTAAATTGTTCTCCAACTAAAGTTTCTCTAACTGTTCTAGGATTTCCACCAATTTGAAAAGAAAAATAAACTTCATGATCAGGATAATGTTTTTTTCTTACTTCAGCTAAACCTTTAGAAATTTCCATGGCCTCACCAAGTTTATCATCATAAACACCGATAGTTCTTGTGTAGATTGCTTTCATTTTTACTCCTTTTTTAATTAGCTGAGTTTTAATTCCCCTCAACTAAAACTAGATGAGCTTTAGCCGCTAATTCTCTAACCGCTTTAGCAGCTTGATATTTTTCTGACTCATAGAATTTACGAGCAGCATCAATGCTTTCAAATTCAATTAATACAACAGTACCTAAATTTTCACCTTCTCTTACATCAGGACTGGGTTCACGAACAAGAACTTTGCCACCGTGCTCTCCAATAGTTGGTCCGGACATTTGTTTAAACTTTTCCATACCTTCTTTATCGTGTTCTTTAAGATGTGCTATCAAATATCCTTTGCTCATAATTTTCTCTTAAGCGTTATAGTCCATCACTTGATCAGTACACTCAGTAAATTTATGAGGCTCAAAGAAATCATTCATTTGACCTAATTGATTATTAATATCTGCTTCACTGTTTGCTTTCCACCAGCAAAACATTTGCATTGTATCACCAGGTGTATTCCAGGTCATTTGACATGCAGCTTTATCACTGGTCATTGATTTAATAATATCCTCCATTTTCATTGAGGCTACTGTTTCGCTAAATTTATCTTTCATTTCTTTAGATTTGAAAGTGTGAGTTACCATATAGTTTTTCATTTTTCTCCTTTGTGTTTAGCTTTTAAATAAAGCAAGAGCTTCATTCAAAAGTTTTTCAGACTTAGCATGATCACCATTATTATGGGCATCCATACCTTGATCTTTAAGTTCTTGAGCTTTTTTAATCTTTTCATCAATATTTTTAGCTAACATCGGACATGAACCTGCATATGCTGAGCTAACAAATAAGACTAAACAAAGCGTTAACATTATTTTTTTCATTTTTTCTCCTTATAAATTTACTTCAGATAGTTCATATAATTTAGCGCTCTCTACACATTCTGCGTAAATAGCCTTCGCGGTAGGATTATTCCCAGTTACAAATTCTTTCATTCCAGCTTCATTATGAACATTCACTTTAAATAACATCCCACTTTTATCTGGAATCATGGCTCCAACAGTTTTTTCTGGATAGGCAACACTTTTTCTAACACCCATTCCTTCATCTGATTGCATCCATCCCATGAAAGTTTCTAATTTACCCTCTTTAAGTTTAAGGAATACTAACATTTCTTTTTCCATTTTTTCTCCTTTTAAATTAATACAAAGTCTGAACTACTTTTTTAACTCTTTCAGCTCCATTCGGAACTAAAGCTTCAACAAATGTATGACATTTTTCAGTTTTAGCTTTGTCGTATTTTGAACCGTAATGTTTATCTACAGCTTTATTTACTCCTTCATCCCATTTTTTTTCTGGAATACCAATTTCAAGAGCATACGTTTTTAAAACTTTTACTGTTGAAATAGATTTTTCTTTCATGCCATATTCAAATTTTTCACCAGATGGTAAAAAGTAATTTGCCATATAAATTCCAACACAATCCCAAGCTTTAGATTTATCTTCATTACTCATATCTGCGTAAGCAGAAGTAAAAGCAAAAAAAGACAAGATTAAAATTATTTTTTTCATAGAACCTCAAAGTTAATTATTTTAACTTAAAAATGTAACTGTTTTGTTACATGCCTGATATGCGATATTATAACCAGCTAGGTACAGGTAAGTTTTTTTCCATTAAAAATGATTTATTAAACATCTTAGAGTTGTATTTATCTGATTTATCACAAAGAATAGTTACGATTGTTTTTCCTGGCCCAAGTTCTTTTCCAAGTCTAATTGCACCAGCGATATTTATTCCACAACTTGTTCCTAAACTTAGCCCTTCATTTTGAATTAGGTCATAAAGTATGGGCAATGCTTCGTGATCGTCAATGGAATATGCATCATCAATTTTTGCGTTCTCAAAATTTTTTGTTATTCTACTTGAGCCAATCCCTTCAGTAATTGATCCACCTTCAGATTTTAATTCACCGTTTTTAATATAATTATAAAGTGCTGACCCTTTAGGATCGGAAAGATAAATTTTAACATTTTTATTTTTTTCTTTCAGTGCATTACTTACACCAGAAATTGTACCACCTGTTCCAGATGAACAAACAAAACCATCAACTTTACCTTCAGTTTGTTCCCATATTTCTTTTCCTGTTCCTTCATAATGTCCTTTAGCATTAGCAACATTGTCGAATTGATTGGCCCAGACAACACCATTGTTATTAGTTGGTCTTAACTCATCTGCTAGACGTCCAGCAATCTTAACAAAATTATTTTCATCTTTATACGGCTTTGCAGGGACTAATCTTAATTCTGCCCCCAGATTTTTTATTGTATCTTTTTTTTCTTGAGTTTGATTATCATTCATTACAATTATTGTTTTATAACCAAGTGAATTCCCTATCAAACCTAATCCAATTCCGGTATTACCCGCAGTACCTTCAACAACAATACCACCTTTAGAAATTAATTTTTTTTCTTGTGCGTCTTTAAGTAATGAGAGTGCAGCTCTATCTTTGACTGACCCGCCAGGATTCATAAATTCTGCTTTACCATAAATGTTGCATCCTGTTAACTCAGAGGCAGCTTTAAGTTTGATTAATGGAGTATTACCTATTGAATCAATAAATGTATTTCTAATATGAACCATTAATCTTCTTTATTATCAGTAACAGCGTAAGGCTTAAATCCTCGTGTAGCGTCCCCAATTTTTTTTGCTGGATTACCAGCCATTATAGATTTTTCTGGAACATCTTTGGTTACAACTGCGTTAGCACCAATTAAAGAATTTTTTCCAACAAGAACAGGTCCTAAGATTTGAGCACCAGAACCTACCACTACATTTTCTTCTAAGGTAGGATGCCTTTTTGAATTTCTTTGTTCATTTGTATTAATGCTTGGAGATGTACCCCCAAGAGTAACATTATGATAGATTGTTACGTTATCGCTTATTTCAGATGTTTCGCCAATGACTACACCCATACCATGATCAATAAATAAATTTTTTCCAATTTTTGCCTTTGGGTGAATTTCAATCCCAGTAAAAAATCTTGATAATTGTGAAATAATTCTTGCTACTAAATCAAACTTTGCAATTGCAAAAAAATTTGCAATTCTGTGAAAAAATATCGCCTTTACTCCTGGATAAGTTAATATTAAACTTAATTTAGATTTTGCCGCAGGGTCACGGTCGATTATAGATTGTAAAAAATCATTCATGTTGTATTTATTGTGTCAGTAGATTTAGTTTATATAGTTATTTTAAAGGATATTTAAAGGATTTATTATGTACAAAAATACTAATTGTTTTCATTTAGCTATACCATGTGGTGATTTAGAAACTGCTAAAAAATTTTATAGCGAGACTCTTGGATGTAGCTTAAGTAATTCTGAAAAAGAATGGGCTGATGTAGATTTTTGGGGAAATGAATTAACCCTTCATGCTAGTGATCACAAACTTAGTAATGAAAGACACGATGTTGATATGGGTAATGTCTCAGTTCCTCACTTCGGTGTTCATTTATCAAGAAAAGATTTTGATGCTTTGAAACAAAGATTAAAAGATAAAGGGGCAAAATACTATGATGAGCCTTATCTTAGATTTAAAGGCACAAAGTACGAGCAAGAAACATTTTTTGTTAAAGATCCAAACGATAATATTTTGGAAATAAAAACATTAACAGCAAATCCTGAATAATCTTAATCAAATTACACCAAGGTGTGAAATGACTTTCAGAAGAAATTTATTAAAAATTATTGGTTTATCTTTTGTGTCATTGATTCTGTATCCATATAAGTTGGTACTTTCAGAGACAAAAAAAATAATAAATCAGAACCTTACCAGTAAACAAAAAGAAATTATGTTTAATGAAGGCACTGAAAAACCCTTTACTAGCGAATTATTAAAAGAAAAAAGGAAAGGTTTTTACCATTGTGCCAATTGTGGAAACAAATTATTTTCATCAGAGGCTAAATTCGATAGCGGTACTGGTTGGCCATCATTTAGTGAAGCTTTACCAGGAGCTTTTAAAACAAAAGTAGATTATTCATTTGGTATGAAAAGAATCGAGTATCATTGTGCAAAATGTGGGGTCCATCATGGACACGTTTTTGACGATGGCCCAAGCTCAACTGGTAAAAGATTTTGTAATAATGGGTTGTGTTTACTATTTATCCCTGAAACTTGATAATCATTTTTATTTTTTAAAGATTTAAAGTAAGTTCAGAACATTCAAATATCTATGTTATGGAATTTGCTTTATTGGGTTTTTTAACAGGGTTAAGTCTTATATTAGCTATTGGAGCTCAAAATGTTTTTGTTATAGAACAAGGTCTAAAAAAACAACACGTCTTTTTAGTTTGTTTTATTTGTTCTATATCTGATTTTATTTTAATATTTTTAGGAATATTTCTTTTTCATTATTTTACACAATACTTTACTGCAACAGTAGAGTTAATCTTTAACATTTTATTAATTATTTTTTTAATTCATTTTATATATTCAAAACTAAAATCCTTAAATTCAATAGTAAGTTTTAACGATAGAGTTCCTGAAATCTCAAAATTAAACGTTTTCATAAAAACACTTGGTTTTACTTATTTAAATCCACATGTTTACTCTGATACTGTATTTTTTTTAGGAAATTTTTCTAAAAGTTTTATTTTAAATCAAAAAATATTATTCGGAGCTGGAGCTTCAATAGCATCCTTCCTATTCTTTTTTACTATTGGTTATTTATCTAAATATTTATCCCAATATGCTCAAAGTTTAAAAGTGTGGAAAACAATAAATATTTTTATTATTAGTTTTATGAGTCTACTTACAATTTTTGTTATAATGGAAACTATTAATTAGAATATCCATATTTTTTTAATCTTACATCACCAGTTCTGGCATGAGCTTCCATTCCCTCATATCTTGATATTCTTGCTGCAGCAGCACCAACTAGTTCAGTAGATTCTTTTGTCATTCGTTGAAAACTTAAAGTTTTAATAAATTTACCAACAAATAAACCACCGGTATATTTACCAGCTCCTTTAGTTGGTAAAATATGATTTGTACCCGAACATTTATCTCCATAAGCAACTGTAGTTTCTTCTCCTACAAATAACGATCCATAATTTGTTAATCGTTCATAAAACCATTTTAAGTTTTCTGTTTGAACTTCTAAATGTTCTGGAGCGTATTCGTCACTAATCTTAACAATTTCTTCATCAGTATCGCAAAGAATTACCTCACCATAATCTCTCCAAGCTGCTTCTGCACTTTTTCTAGGAACTTCGGGTAATTCTGAAATTAATTCTGGAACTCTCTTTAATACTTTCTCAGCTAACTCTTTACTTGTTGTGTATAACCAACATGGAGAATTATAGCCGTGTTCTGCTTGACCCACTAAGTCTACAGCAACTATCTCTGGATCGGCTTTTGCATCAGCAATTATTCCAATTTCAGTTGGACCCGCAAATAAATCTATTCCCACTTTGCCATATAAAATTCTTTTCGCTTCAGCTACAAACTGGTTCCCCGGACCAACAATGATATCTGCTGGAGGGTTCTTAAATAATCCATTAGTCATCGCAGCAATCGCTGGAACACCACCTAAGTTCAATATTACATCTGCTCCACAGAGATCGGCAGTGTAGACAATAGCAGGGTGGGCACCAACATTTTCTTTTGGAGGGCTACATGCGATTATATTTTTAACACCGGCAACTTTAGCTGTAGTAACACTCATAACAGCAGAAGCGATATGAGCATATCTTCCACCTGGTATGTAACAACCAGCAGTATTAACAGGAACTAATTTTTGACCTGCATATAAACCATCAGATAATTCAACTTCAAAATCTTGACCGTAATTTTTAAGTTGAGCTTCAGCAAATTTTCTTACTCGATCAAAAGAAAATTGGATATCATCTTTAGTTTTTTGATCTAAAGTTTTTTTTATTTCATCAATTCTTTCTTTTGAAACAATTATTTCCCCATCGTATTTGTCAAACTTTTTTGTTAAATCAATACAGCCTTGTTCTTTTGTAGTTTCAATGTCTTTTAATAAATCTTGAACTATTCCTGTTGTCTTATTGTCATCTGTTGATGATGTTTTTGGAGATTTTTTTAGATATGTGATAGCCATATTAATTATTTACTATAGTTGAATTATTTAAGACAATTTCAATTTTATTGCAATCAAACAATTAATCTAAAGCAACAACAGCTGCAGCAATAGAAGCTAATCTTGCTGGAGCATCATCAGAACGACTAGTTATTACTACTGGAACTTTACCACCAACAACCACACCTGCTGCACACGCTCCACAAAAATATATAAGCATTTTTACTAATCCATTTCCCGTTTCAACACTTGGAACCAGTAATACGTCAGCCATACCAGCTACACTATTTTGTATTCCTTTAATAGCAGCAGATTTTTTTGAGATACTATTATCAAATGCTAACGGACCAAAAACATCGGCATTTAAATTTTCTTTTTTTGCTAATTTAGTTAATTCTTCAGCCTCTTTCGAACTTGGAACACTATCTAAAATTTCTTCAGTAGCAGATAATATTGCGACCTTAGGTTTTTCAATACCAATTCTATTGGAAAAATTAATAACATTTTTAAGAATATGTAATTTTGTTTTTACATTAGGCAAAACATTCAATGCTCCATCAGTAATTATTAAAGGTTTATCCTCTTTTCCTAAAGTCATATGCCAAATATGACTTAATCTGGTTTTTCCAAGTAAACCATATTCTCTTTTCAAAACTTCTTTCATTAGAACGTCAGTATGAATATGGCCTTTAACAATAATTTTGATCTTTTGTTCGCTCGCAAGTTTTGCAGCAATGACGGCTGTATTGTTTTCAATAGGTTCATGAATTATCTCATAATTTGAGATATCCCATTTTAAATCTTGTGCGCACTTATTTATTTCTTTTTCATCACCTATAAAAATTGGCTCAATTAGATTTTCTTTAACAGCATCTTGCACCGACTGCATAGGAAGAGGTTTTCCTGCATTAACAATCCCTGCTTTAACACCTTTCTTTTTATGAGCAACGTTGAGCAAGTTATCAGGACAAATAATTTCTTTTTTGGACAGCATGACTATTTTTTTAAATCTACTAAATCTTTTTTGATAATTTTTGACAATTTGATTTCTTTTTTTACGTTCATTCTAAACCTTTTATCTTTATTTTGACCAGGATACATTATCTCTTTTACTCCTTTTATTTTAGGCAATCTTTTAATCGTTTTAATATTATTCTTAATTCTTGAGGTATAATTTTTGACAAATAAGTTTGTTTTAAATGTGATAAACAAATGTCCAATATTTTGTGGACCTGAAAAATCATCAAAAGGATCCTTAACCTTACCTGCATGATTTCCACCAGTTAAAACACCACTTAGAATATCTACCATCCACGCTAAACCTGAACCTCTAAAACCTGCAATAGGTAATTGAACTCCGTAAAGAGCCTTTTTTGCATCCGTTGTAGGTTTACCAAATTTATCTAATGCAACACCTTTTGGTATTTTTTGATTATTTCTAGCTGCAAATCTAATTTTTCCTCTATTAATTTTTGCAATAGCTGTATCTAATATAAAAGGTACCTTTGCTCCAGTTGGAGAGCCAAAACATATGGGATTAGTTCCAAACAAACTTTTTTTTGCACCATAAGGAGCGATTGCTGGTGGAGCGTTAGTATAAATCATAGTGATTAAATTTTTTTTGACTGCTTGCTCAGCGTAATATCCAGACAATCCATAGTGACCACTATTTTTTACTGCCACTAAACCGATACCTGTTTTTTTGGCACATTCGATTGCTTTTCTAATCGCAAGATCAGCTGCAACGAAGCCAATACTATTATCAGCATCAATGTGAGCTATCGATTGAGATATTTTTTTAACTTTTATTCTAGGTTTTGGATTAATAACTTTTTTAGATATTCTTTCACAATACATTCTTAATCTAGAAAGACCATGACCATAAGCACCAACTAACTCGGCATTAATCAAAGCATTAGCTGAAATAACAGCATGTGGATTACTTAATCCGTAATTTTTAAAAATTTTGATAACTTCTTTTTTTAGATTTTCTGTTTTCAAATTAGCCTTTTCCACGCCATGGAATTGTTTTGTCTATTATTTTTCTCAAGGTGACATCAAATAATAAACCAAGCATTCCCATTATAAATATAGTGATCCAAATAACTTCATATTGAAAATATTTTTTAGCAACGTTTTCAACGAAACCAATTCCAGTTGTTCCAGCTAAAAATTCGGCAGCAACCAGAGTTCCCCAACACATTCCTACTGCAACTCTTATTCCAGTAAGTATTTCTGGTAAAGAGTTGGGAAAAATTACATACCTCAAGATTTGTTTTTTTGATGCACCAAGTGAGTGAGCTGCATGGATTTTTGATAACTGAGTACCAGAGGCACCAGCTCTCGCAGAAATAATCATGATTGATAATGAGACCATAAATAACAAGAAAACCTTGCCAGTATTATCTATTCCTAAAACCGAAATGATTAAAGGAGCCCAAGCCAGAGGGGGAACAGGTCTGTAAAGCTCAATTAACGGATCAAAGAAACCTTTGGCAAATCTATTTAATCCCATAAATAATCCAAGCGGTACACCAATTAATATTCCAAACACTAATCCTAAAAATACTCTTAAAAATGAATCCCAAATATGACCATAAGGCACTGGTACTTTAAATAACTTAAAGTCTCCTGTTACTAATTTTAAAACTTGGCCTTTAAAATTTTGTTTAACAATTCCATCTTGAGTGTGAACTGGGTATTCACCAGGTAAAATATCAGCTATCCAATCTGGTAAAATAAAACCAATCATTTTACTAACATCAACCAGTTCTACCCATAGAAGAGGAATTTCTTTATAACCTACACTCGGTTTAAGCATAAGCATAAACTTATCAAATGTATCTGACGGCTTTGGTAGCCATCTACCAGATCCTTGTTCTGAACAGCTTGGCCCACTTGCAACAATAGTACCAGCTGGAAATAAAAATATATCTACAAATCTCAATCCCCCTTGAGCTTCTTTTTGGGCAACATCAAAATTGATAATTGCATTTTGCATTTCGTTTAACGCATTGGGTGGATATATGCTTGCAAATTCTATTCGTCGTGCAATTTTAACAATATCTTTAGCGTAAGTTGAAGCTACTTCTTGAGTATCATCTAAATTTTTTCGATAAGCTTTGATCTCATCTTTGAGCTCTTTTATTTTATCTTTAAATTGAGGATTATGATTTCTTAACTTAAAGAATTCATCACTAATAATTTGTAATTCTTTTGCGGCAGCATCAAATTTTAAACCTCTTTTAGTCTCTGGAACTAAAGGTACTTCGATAGTATTTTCTATAGACCCCGTTCCAGACTGAACCTTTATAATTCCCCAATCTCCTTGCTCACTTACTGCTTTAAGTCTCTCATTGGCTTCTTGTTCTGTTTCAAAAGGATATTCAGGTTTTCTAAAATTTTCTGTTAATAGGTTAATTTTTCCAGTGATGTCATCTATTTTGAATTTTGTCTCATTTTCAATTAAATCCTCATTAGTCAATAAAGGAATTAACTGAATAGTTTTGTTGATAAATTCTGTAAGATCTGTTTTTTGTTGCAAGTTAAGATCTTCAGAAAGTTTGATTTCATTTAAAGTTGCTTTAAGATTTTTATTTTCTTTCTTAATTTGAGCAGTACTTTTGAATTCTCGTTGCTCTATTGGAAATTGATATTTTAAACCTAATAAAGAATCGTTAACTTTTGCTACTTGGCAAAGTTCATTAGCTGATTTTGGGTAAAAACCTTTTGCAATATCCCAAGAATAGTAAAGCCATACCAATAATAGAAAGCTACTTCCGACTATAATCCAATGAGTACCACCTCTTGCCCTTTCAGGATTTCCAAAAACAGCATCAACTTTTTCAGTTTTGATTAATCTTCTTCCATAGAGAATACAGCCAATGACTGAAAAAAAAATTAAAAAGGTGACTATTTGAGTTAACATTTAATTGTCTTTTCCCATAATTTCTTCTTCCATATTCCAAATCATCTCTAATATTTCTTCACGTTTCGCAGAAAAATCTTTGTTCTTTTTAATCTCTCTTAGATCTTCTTTCAGTCCCATTGAGGCAAATGGAAGATTGTATTCTTTATGAATTCGCCCTGGTCGAGGCGCCATAACATATAATCTTTCACCAAGTAAAAGAGCTTCTTCAACTGAGTGGGTGATTAAAATAATTGTTTTCCCTGTCTCTTTCCAAATTTTTAAAACTAGAGACTGCATTTTTTCTCTTGTTAACGCATCAAGGGCTCCTAAAGGTTCATCCATTAAAATTAGGTCAGGATCATTAATCAAACATCTTGCAAGAGCAACTCTTTGCTGCATACCACCAGAAAGTTGATAGGTTGGAGTATTGCCAAAACCTTTTAAGCCAACTATTTCTAACCATTCATCAACTTTTTTTTGAGTTTCAATTGGATCTTTTTTTTTCATTCTTAAACCAAAGTTGACATTTTCTGCAACTGTTAACCATTCGAACAATGCACCTTGCTGAAAAACCATGCCTCTTTCTACACCAGGTCCATCAATCTCTTTACTATTTAAAGTAATACTTCCGGAAGTTGGTCGAATAAATCCTGCGGTAATATTTAATAAGGTTGTTTTTCCACAACCTGATGGTCCAAGAACTGTTAAAAGCTCTCCTTTTTTAAGAGTAAAATTTAAATCTTTTAAAGCGTGAACAGTTTCTCCTTTCGGAGTTTTAAAAATCATATTAAGATTTTGAGAAACTAGATCACTCATCTGTTCACTTTATATTAGAATTTATAGTAAAAAAATAGGCACCAATTTAATAAAAAATTGGCGCCTATTTAAATTTTAATTACCTTAAAATTACAAAGGTAAGAAACTCGTATCTACGTTTCCTCTTGGTGTTCCCATTCCTTTTAGGAATGCATCAAGATTTCCACTTTCCATAGAACTTTTTGTTTCCTCTGGAGTTAGAAATTTGAAACCACTTAAAGTTTCTTTCATGTCAGGAATTTTCATCTCTGAAGCTTTAGACATTGCATTCATATCGCTTTTACCAGCTCTATATCTTGCATTAGCTTCATGAGTTACTTCGATGAAAGTTCTCAACATTCCAGGATTTTCCTTCATAAACTTTGTTGTTACAGAAGTAATATCAATCCCTAGGATACCTGCATCTCTAGCTTCTTGAACTGTTAGTAATCTAGATCCAACTGCAGTAGCAGCTTTAATAGAATTACCACCAAATAAACATGCCATTACAACATCACCGCCTACTAAAGCAGCAGCACCTTCTTCAGGGTCCATTTGAATGATATCCATTTTTTTTCTATCTGCTCCAACAACTTTCATGCTTTCATCAAAAACATATTCCGCCATTGTCCCAAGTGGAACAGCAACTTTTTTACCTTCTAATTCAGTTGCATTCGCTTTTGTAATTCCAGATGCATTAGATGTAACACAAGTTGTTCCTCCCATTCCGTATTCCATAGCAATATCAACTAATTTGATAGGTGCTTTAGATTTTACTGCGTTAATGAATGGAACTAAACCTTGAGAGTAAGAAATATCTATATCTCCTGCTAACATTGCATCAGTCATAGCACCACCATTAGTAAAGTTAGTCCACTTTACAGGAACCCCTAGAGCTTTTGCGAAGTTTTTCTTCATCATGTCCTCTAGATTTGGACTTGGCCACTCTAAGAAGTATGCGACTCTAACTTCATTAGCTGCTGAATTAGCAACTGATATCGAAAGATTTAGAGCTACAAAACATCCAAGAATAAAACTAATTATTTTTTTCATTTATGCCTCTTCTTTGTTTATTTATATGTTCCAATTTTAAGATTAATTTGACCTATATGTAAAACAAAAAAATGATCATTATAGTTATACAACTTTAAGTTGTGACATTATTTTGGTGGTTAATTTCTATTAATTAGTCTAAGGATTTAACTAATAAACATTTTAAATTTATTTATGAGCTCAGAAAAAAGAACGTCAGTACCTAATTCACTTAATGAACATTGGATGCCATTTACATCTAATAAGGATTTTAAAGAAAATCCAAAATTGATTGTTGAGGCAAAAGGTGTTTATTTAAAAAATCATCATGGCAAAACACAAATTGATGCAAGCTCAGGATTATTCTGTAATCCATTGGGACATGGAAGAAAAGAAATTATTGAAGCAATAACAAATCAATTAAACACTCTTGATTATTGTCAGCCGTTTCAACAAGGATTTGGTGGTTCATTTGAATTAGCGACAAGAATTTCAAAACACACTCCAGGAAACTTAAATAAAATTTTTTATACGATATGTGGATCTACTGCAGTAGAAACTGCAATAAAGATTAGTATTGCTTATCATAAAGCAAGAGGTGAGGGACAAAGATTTAGATTTGTAGGTAGAGAACGTGCTTATCATGGTATGAATATTGGAGCAACCTCAGTGGGTGGTATGATCAATAACGTTAAAGCGTATGCAAGTGTATTGATGCCAGGTGTTGTTCACATGAGACACACACATTTAGATGAACATAAATTTATTTCAGGTCAACCAGAAACGGGGGCTGAGATTGCAAATGACTTAGAGAGAATTTGTACTAATTTTGGCTCTGAAAACATTGCAGCTTGTATCGTTGAACCTATTGCTGGTTCAACAGGAACGTTAGTGCCGCCGGTTGGATATTTACAAAGACTAAGAGAACTTTGTGATAAACATAAAATACTATTAATTTTTGATGAGGTTATCACGGGCTGGGGAAGAACTGGTTCAGCTTTTGGAGCTCAAGAGTTTGGTGTAACACCTGATATAATGACGATGGCAAAAGCAACAACTAATGGAATAGTTCCTTTTGGTGTGGTTGCTTGTAAAGAAGAAATTTACGATGCGGTGATGGATAATTCTCCAAAAGGTGCAATAGAATTATTTCATGGTTATACGTACTCTGGAATTCCAGTTTCAGTAGCTGCAGCTTTAGCTGTTCAAGATATTTTTGAGAAAGAAGATATTTTTAATAGAGCAAAAGATCTTGCTCCATATTTCCAAGAAGGTCTATTCTCACTTAAAGATATTGATGTAGTGGATAATATTAGAGGTTATGGAATGATGGGTGGTATAGATATTAAAACCGATGGTAGACCTGGTAAAGCAGGTTTAGCTACTTTCAAACATTGTTACGATGCAGGAGTAAACTTCAAAGCTACTGGTGATTGTTTAATTATAGCACCAATGTTTATTTGTGAAAAAAAACACATTGATGAAATCATAGAAAAACTAAGAACTGGAATTACTAATTACGCAAAGAGTAAAAAGAATTAAATTTCGTTAATGAGAATTGGCGTACCTAAAGAAATAAAACCTCAAGAAAATAGAATTGGCCTGACACCTGACAGTGTTAAAACTTTGGTTTCAGAGGGTCATGAAGTTTTAGTTGAAAATAATGGAGGCTTTGAAGCAGGTTTCGATAATGATCAGTACAAAAATGCTGGAGCAAAAATTATAGAAAAAGCTAGTGATATTTTTAATGATGCTGAGATAATTGTTAAAGTTAAAGAACCTCAAAAAGTTGAGGTTGAAATGATTAGGGAAAATCAAATTGTTTATACCTACTTACATTTAGCGGCCGCAAAGGAATTAACAGAGGGTTTGGTAAAATCAAAAAGTATTAATATTGCCTACGAAACTATTACAGATGATAATGGAAGACTTCCTTTACTGGCACCTATGAGTGCTGTAGCTGGACGTATGTCAGTCCAAGCAGGAGCACATTGTTTAGAAAAAAATCAAAAAGGTAGGGGAGTTTTATTAGGAGGAGCTCCAGGCGGTGAACCCGCAAATGTTTTAATTTTAGGTGGAGGTGTTGTTGGTGAAAATGCTGCAACAATAGCAACTGGTATGAAAGCAAAAGTTCATGTTGTAGATAAATCAGAAGCAAGACTAAAACAATTAGTTGAAATGTTTGGAGACAAAATTATTCCAGAGCAAAGCGATAAAATAGATTTAAAAAAGTTAGTAGCTGAAGCTGACTTAATAGTAGGTGGTGTTTTAATCCCAGGAGCAGAGGCACCAAAATTAGTCACTAAAGATATGCTTAAATTAATGAAAAGAGGTTCTGTAATTGTTGATGTTGCTATAGATCAAGGTGGATGTGTAGAAACAAGTAAACCCACAACATTTAATGATCCAACTTTTATAGTGGATAATGTCGTTCATTATTGTGTAGCGAACATGCCAGGTGGAGTTCCAAGAACTTCGACTATTGCATTAAATAAAGCAACACTTCCATATTTAATAAAATTAGCTAACAAAGGTTATCAAAAAGCTCTTGGTGAAGATAAAAACTTTCTAGCAGGATTAAATGTTCACAAGGGTCATGTGACGTATAAAGCGGTTGCAGATATTTTTGGGCATGAATATGTTAATCCGGGAGATGCAATTAATAACTAATTAGATGGAAAAAAAACTTCCAAGTAGCACAAAAGTTGTTGTGATAGGAGGTGGGGTAGTAGGTTGCTCTGTTGCTTATCATTTAGCTAAATTCGGTTGGAAAGACACAATACTCTTAGAAAGAGATCAATTAACGTCAGGCACAACTTGGCATGCGGCAGGTTTAGTAAGTCAGTTGGGTCCAACTGCAGCTGTCACAAAAATTAGAAAATATACTTTAGATTTATATAAAGAGCTTGAAAAAAAAGTTGATCATTCTGCAGGTTTAAGATTAAACGGAGCACTTTCGATCGCTCAAAATAAAGGAAGATGGCAAGAACTTCAAAGACAAGCAACGACCGCACAACTTTATGATGTTGATGTAAGAATTTTAGACAAGGATCAAATTAAAAAAGATTATCCCATAATCAATACAGATGAAGTTATAGGAGGAATTTTAATGCCAGGCGATGGTGCTGCAGATCCATCAGGTGTTACCCATATGTTGGCTAAAGCAGCAAGAATGGAGGGTGCACAAATTTTTGAAAAGTCACCGGTTGAAGAAATTTTAACTAAAGATGGAAAAATTTCTGGAGTTAAAGTCAAAGGCCAAAAAATTGAATGTGAATATATTGTTTTAGCCTCAGGTATGTGGTCAAGGCAAATAGGAGAAAAAGCTGGTGTTAGTATTCCATTGTATCCAGCAGAACATTTTTACATTATTACTGAACCAATTAAAAATTTATCTAAAACATTACCAGTTGTTAGAGATTTTGATAATCGAACTTATATAAAAGAAGATGCAGGAAAAATACTAGTTGGAATTTTTGAAGGGAATTCAATTCCTGCCTGGAATAAAACTAATAAAGTTCCAGAAGATTTTTCCTTTGGTGAGTTTCAAGAAAATTTTGAACATTTTGAACCTTATTTAGCTTCAGCAATTAAAAGATTTCCAATTTTAGAAACTGCTGGAATTAGAAAATTTTTTTCAGGACCAGAATCTTTCACGCCTGATACCAACACATTATTAGGAGAAGTACCTGAGATTAAGAATTTTTTTGTATGTTGTGGTTTAAATAGTATCGGAATAGGCAGTGGCGGTGGTGTTGGTAAGGTTACAGCAGAATGGTTGATGAATGGTCATATCAATGAAGATATTTTTAGTTATGATATAAAAAGATTTCAAAAATTTCATTCAGATTTAGGTTTTATAAAAGAAAGAATTACAGAGTCATTAGGAGATTTGTATGGAATGCATTGGCCATTTAAACAGCATAAAACTTCCAGAGATATAAAAAAACTTCCACATCATGATAATTTAAAAAGCTTTGGAGCATGTTTTGGTGTTTCGGGTGGATATGAAAGACCTATGTGGTTTGCACTAGATGGTGAAAAGGCGGAGTATGAATATAGTTATAACTATCAAAGTTGGTATCCCTCAGCTGAGTATGAAACTAATAATACTTTAAAAAATGTTGGTTTATTTGATCTAACTCCTTTTTCAAAGTTCGAAATAAAATCTAATAAAGCCCATCAAGAATTACAAAGAATTTGCACTGCAAATATTAAAAAAGAAGTTGGTAAATGTACTTATACTCATATGTTAAATTCAGATGGCGGTATTGAGACTGATTTAACTATAGTAACGATAGATGAAAACCATTTTAGAATAATTAGTTCTGCCGCAACAAGAGAAAGAGACAAGCATCACATCAAAAAACATTTAAATAAAGATATTGAATTGAAAGATGTAACTGATGATTATTGTGTTTTTGGTTTATTTGGACCCAAAAGCAGAAATCTTTTAAGTTCATTAAGTAAAGATAATTTTGATAATGGAAATTTCAAATTTGGAACAGCAAAATTTATTTCAATCGAGGATATTAAAATTTGGACACAGAGATTGTCTTATGTTGGGGAGTTAGGATATGAACTTTACGTTGAAGCCAAAGATGCGAAAAATATTTATGAATTGATTATAGAAAAAGGTAAAAATTTTAATCTTTCAAATTGTGGTATGCACGCAATGGATATTATGCGAATGGAGAGTGGTTTTCTACATTGGGGACACGATATTTCGCCTGAGGAAAATCAATATCAAGCAGGCTTATCTTTTACAATCAGTAATAAAAAAAATGTAGATTTTATTGGTAAGTCAGCTCTTGAAAAAATTAATAATAAGAAGATCAAAACAAGATTTGCTATGTTTACCTTAAAAGATAGTAAACCTGGAGAACCACTATTACTTCATGATGAGCCTATTTATTTAGAAGATAAGATAATAGGTAGATCAACTTCAGGAAATTACTCTTTTAACTTTAAGAAAAATCTGACTTTTGGTTACATCAAAAACGATTTTTCCAATGAAAAATTGAGAGATAGTAAATTATTTATCGAGGTTGAGAAAAGGAAATACGAAATTGAATTGATTAATAAACCATTAAAACAGACCAATTTTAAGACAAATTAAACCTTATTTTTTAAAAGAAAAACAAATATAAAGCCAGTGATGTACATAATCAAAGCGTATGAAGCTGTTGGAGTTATGTAGACTATATCTGTACCGAATATTTGTGTAGAAACAAATATTGCTAAAGTACCATTTTGTAATCCACATTCTAAAGCAATACATTTTTGTTGTTTTATTCCTGAGGTAAAAGTTTTACCAAGGTAATAAGCCACAATCATCATTGTTATATTTAGAATAAAAGTAATGAAACCTGCCTGTATTAGAAAATCTATAAAACTTTCTCTTTCTTCATAAAACGCAGCTATAAAAAAAATAACAAATAATATCATGTTGAGTTTTTCAAATATTTGAATTTTCGAATTTACAAAATTTTCAGCAAATTTTCTTATAATCATCCCTAAGATTACTGGAACAGTTACAACTAAAAACATTTTTAGCGCTATACCAGTCATTGAAATATTTTGAGAAATATTTGTAATTTCAAATAGATCAGCAGATGTAAAAACTATAAGAGGAACGGTAATAATAGAAATTAAACTTATTATAGCTGTTAAAGTAATAGATAAAGCAACATCTCCATTAGCAAATTTTGTTAATATATTCGATGTAACTCCACCTGGTGCAGCAGCAATTATCATAACTCCAATAGCCATTTCAGGTGGTACTTTTAAAATAATAATTAATAAGTAAGCAATTAATGGAAGAATAATTAATTGAGAAAAAAAACCTACAAAAAAATCTTTTGGAGTTTTTAATACTCTCGTAAAATCTTCAAATTTTAAACCCAAACCTAAACCCAACATTATTAATGCGAGTATGATAGGTGCTATTTTTGTAACTATCTCCATGACCCCTCTGTAAAATAGTTTAACAAATATAACTTATTTAAGTTTTATGAAATTGCAATTAAATTTAAAATTCTTGTTATAAATTTTGATTTTTTCTTAAAAAAATCTAATTGATAACTAAGTATCTGGTCTCTGTTATTTCCTGTAAGAAAATATTGTTTTTTATCATTAACTTTTAAATTTCCTTTTTTAATTAAAAATTTACATTTTCTTATAACTGTTGCTCTTGGAATATTTGTCATTTCTGAAATAGACATAGCACTTAAACCTGGTTTAGTTAATTGAAGAGGATTAGTAAATGTATTATCAACAAAATGTCTGTTATCTCTATTTATAGAGAAGTCTCTTGGAAATGTTTTTGTATTTAATGCTTGATGCATCATAATTGTTCCTATGACATGAACAGTCGTTAAGTCATTAAACATTTTTTGATAACCAATAATCCATGGAATTTGCATTCTATAATACCATCTCCAACATAATGTAAAATTTTTTTTTATTAATTTTTCTAAACTATTCTTGTCGATTTTTTTATCGTATATTTTTTCTTTATTTAAAAGCTCTCCTACTCTAGCAAGATATTTAGCAGTTAGTGGTATTTGATTTTGTGGTTTAACATATACATAAGCAGATCCATCAATTTCAACTTGTTTTTTTTTTCTCTTGATAACACCTAATTTTTCTAATTCTAAAACTTTACGTCTTACAGTTTCCTTAGGTAAATTAAGTTTTTCACATAATTCTGAGATACTAAACTTATCTATTTTTAAATTATCTTTTGCATAATATTGGTCATAATTTTGTGTAATATTAACTTGATGATAGAAATTTAAAGTTTTTTCAACTAGAGAAATTATTATTAAAAATTTTATGTGATCTTGAAAAGACTTGTAGATTCCATTAATCCAATTCCACTGATGTGTTATCCAATCCGTACCTAGGGCTTCATAATTTTGTAGAATACAATTATAAACTTGATCCTCTGAGAGTGTTTTTGAAAAATCTATTTGTTTAACTTCCATAAATTAAAATTAGATATTAATGACCCAAATTGAACACATGTCAACTAAATACAGACCCATATTGGACTTTTTTGTAAATTGAAAAAAATCACACTTTATGGTTTATAGGCTAAATGAATAATAAAGGCTTTACAGATTTAAATACCGAAATCAGGACCCCAAGCTATTTCAGTGAAGCTGGAAAGCCTTTTAAAAGTAGAGTTGATATCAACATTTTAAAATCAAAACTTCAAGAAACTGAGAGTAGAGAATTTAAAAAAAATCTTATCATTCTTGTATTGTTATTTACATTGTTAGGAATTTTAGGCATTAACCTTTCACTATAATGAAATTTGCAAATACAAGTTTTCCATGGTTTAATAGGATAATGAAAAATTCTGGTTTTAGTGTAACTGACAAATTAACTGAAAAATATTTAGTAAAAGACCATCCAAAAAAACAGTATAAGAGTACGAATATAAATGTTTTACTAAACAGAGTTAGGACTGAAAAAAAGAATGAAAGTATGAGAAAAATATATTTTTCTGCTGTAGCTTCTACTGGTTTAGTATTATTTGGACTTCTGATTTTCTAAAATTTATTTCGTAAAAGTTTCATTAAACTGATTACTGACTCTTACAAACGTTGTGCATTTACTCAGTTGTTTTAAAGATGGAGCGCCAACATAAGTACAGCTGCTTCTAACACCACCAAGAATATTTAAAATGGTCTCATTAATTTTTCCTCGGTAATTTATTTTCACAGATCTTCCCTCACTACTTCTGTAATTGGAAAGACCTCCATAATGCTTTTTATTAGCGACTTCCGAACTTGAACCATAAAATTCGATATATTTTGAGCCATTTTTTTTTATTATTTTTCCGCCACCCTCATCATGGCCTGCCAACATACCACCCAGCATAACAAAATCAGCACCTCCACCAAAACCTTTTGCAACATCACCAGGACAAGTGCAACCACCATCAGCAATAATATGTGCTCCTAAACCATGAGCTGCATCTGCACATTCAATTACTGCGCTTAATTGAGGGTAACCAACTCCTGTTTGTATTCTTGTGGTACACACACTTCCAGGCCCAATTCCAACTTTTACAATATCAGCACCACTTAAAACTAACTCTTGTGTCATATCTGCAGTAACGACGTTTCCTGCAATAATTGTCTTCGTTGGATATTTGTCTCTAACTGATTTTATGAAATTAGTAAAATGCTCTGTATATCCATTAGCTACATCTATACATATAAATTTAAAAAAACTAAATTCTTTTAATACTTTATCTAAAGTTTGAAAATCTTCTTTTTTAATACCAACACTTAAAGCTATATTTTGATAAATTTTTTTAATATTTTTATTTTGTTTAATTTTTTTAACATCGTGTTGTTTTGTAAGACATGTTATCATGCCATGCTCGTTTAACTTTTCTGCTACACTAAGTTCTCCAACGCCATCCATATTGGCAGCTATTATTGGAATTCCTGACCATTCATTTTTACTGTATTTAAATCGATAAGTTCTTAATAGATTTACATCCTTTCGACTTTTTAATGTGCTTCTTTTGGGCCTGAATAAGACATCAGAGTAGTCTAATTTAAGCTCTTCTTCTATTCTCATTTAAGTGAAAGATAACTTTGATATTCGAAATATCAATTATATTATTAGTTGAAAAAAATACTTTTAGTGGATAATTAACACTTATTTTAGGTAAATGATTAGGTATTTTAGGTAAATGATTAGGTACGTTTTATTTATATTTTTCTTTTTTGTTTTTAGCTCAAATTCATTTGGTTTTATAACATTCAAACAATCAAAAGATATTTCATCAGACGCAACAGGTCTTAGACAAATAAATTTTAAACCCGATGGAACAATTATGTATGTAACCAATCGTGAAAATGATACTGTATCTGTAGTTGATAGTGTAATTCAATATTCTTTAAGCACACCATTTGATATTAGTACGGCAAATCTAACCTCTTCTACTAGATTAACAAATATAGATAAACCTCATGCAATACATTTTAAACCGGATGGAAAAGTAATGTATGTCGTGGATAATGGATCTCTTACAATAGAACAATACAATTTAACTACTGCTTGGGATAGTTCTACTTTAGTTCACGACGATAATTTTACTATATCGGATGAAAATCAATTAAGATCATTAGCTTTTAAATATGATGGAACCAGAATGTACGTAACTGGTAATGAGACTGAGGTAGTACAACAATTTACATTGTCTACTCCCTGGGATGTAACTAGCGCAACAAAAGACTCAACAGAGTCTCCAGCTTTAACGGGAAAAGAAAGCAAACCAAGAAGTATTCAATTTAATTCAGATGGAACCATATTTTATATAGGTGGCAATGGAACAGACTCTATTCATAAATACACTCTATCAACTCCTTGGGACGTAAGCACATTAGAATTTTCACAGTCATATTCATTTAGTGCTCAAGTTTCATCATCTGGTAATTCAATTATGGCAGGTTTTATTTTTACAGCCAATTTTACAAAATTATATATTACTCAAGATACAGACTCTAGACAAAGTCAGACAGGTGTAAATACTGTATATGAATATAGTGTGGCTTGCGCTGAAACTATAACTTGTCTTGATGCATCAACTAATGCAGATGTAAAAGCTATCATTGAAGCTAATGTAGAGTCAGCTAAGCGTATAATTCAAAGCAATACTCTTCCAATATTTCATAGAATGGAATGGTTAAGAAGACATAAAAATAAAGACAACCTTTCTAATTTAAATGCTGAAATTGATTTTACAAATCAAACAGTTGCAAAATTTGCTAGTGCTCTTAAATCTTTAAAAAAAGAAAAGGATCGTTCTTACAATAGTGATGATTGGTTTGAATGGAGTGAGGGAAGAATCGTCTTGGGAAATAAGCATGCTAGAAGTATGTCCTCTAGAGATTTTCATAATCTGGGTGTTTCAATAGGTGCTGATAGAATTAAAAAAGAAGATAGAGATAAAATGTATGGTTATGTTTTTCAGTATGGAACAGATGTCATTCACATTGGTGGTAATGGGACAAAAGTAAATACTGATGCTTACAGCTTAGCTCTATATGAAACAAAAATTAGAGACAATCAAATTTTCACAGATGGTATTATTGGTATAAGCCATCTTGATATTGGCCATAAAAGGGTAATTAATGGAAATACATTAAGAGGTGACAGAGAAGGACAACAAGTATTTGGCTCAATTAATTTTGGAAAAAGAATTGTAGACGAAAAATTTAATTTAAATCCAGGGATTAAATTGGATCTTGGATACACTAAACTTAAAATATTGAGAGAACAAACTACAATAGGTAATAGTCTTGCAGATTCATTAATTTACAAAGATCAAGAAATTAAAACTGCGATTGCAACAATTGGAATTCTTTTTGATACGACAGATGAACAAGGTGACACGATTATAAATCACCATGGAAGATTAGAATATGTTGGAGATTTAAGCTCATCTTCTGATGCAGAATTTTATTTTATAAACAATCCAAGCACATTATATAATTATACATCAAATAATAAATCAGAACATAATTACAGAGTTGGTTATGGTATTGATACAACTTCAATTTCTGGCTGGTCAACAGTAGTAAATTTTGAAAGATTTGGCGCTAGAGGTAAGGGTTATAGTAACGAATTTTATTTTTCTGTTGGATATGTACCAATAGATAAGACAAATTTTGTATTTGAATTTAAAGATTTTAAAAATATTGATTTAGAATTTACGAAGGCTTTAGATGATTTGGATTTTAGATTAAGCACAAATTATAATTTTTTAGGTAGCGTTCCTAGTCACAATACAAATATTTCAATTGGTAAAAATTTTTAGTATTTTTTGAGTGTTTTAGAGAAAAATTAAGTGAAGTTTACGATCAAATATTAATAGTAATTTCTCAGATAAAAACTGTAAAAACAAAAAAATATCTTAAAATTTTCCCAATAGAAACAAGCAATAAAAAAATTATGAAATTAGTCTTCATTGTTCCAGCAACAAATGTGATTGGATCACCAACTATCGGAACCCAAGAAAATAATAATGACCATTTACCATATTTTTCAAACCAACTAGATGCTGTTACTATTTTTTTCTTATCAAAAGGAAACCATTTTTTTTTTTCAAGCTTTCTAGAATAAATACCTAATAACCAATTTATACAGGAACCTAAAATGTTACCAAAACTAGCGAATATTAATAATAAGATATTATTATGAATACCCAATGACAATAAACTTGCCAATCCAACTTCTGAGGAAAAAGGAAGTATTGTAGCTGCTAAAAAAGAAACAAAAAAGATACTTAAATAAACCATCAAAAAATTATATTTAAAAAGCGAGTTGAAAGATAATATAAATTAATTATAAATCATGTTTAATAGATGGCGGGGTAGCTCAGTTGGTTAGAGCGCAGGACTCATAAGCCTGAGGTCAGTGGTTCGATCCCACTTCCCGCTACCATTTAAATGAAAAAAATTCTTTCTGTAATTGGTATTAGTTTAATACTTGTTCTATTAACTGACTTATTATTTGGGTCTTATTTGTTAAAATTTACTCCAAAAAAAATCGATCATACAACCAGTCACAATGTTTACGATCATGACCTAAAAAAAAGTTTTAGAGCAAATTTAGAATGGTCTACTGGTGAAACATACCTTTTTTGTTCGAATAAAAATTCATTTAGAACCTTTTGTAATAAAATGGATTTTGAGTCCAAAGAATTTGATATAGCATTCATAGGAGACAGTTTCACGGAAGGTGTTGGGGTTGATTATGAAGATACTTTTGTTGGAAGAATTGAAAATAACTTTGAAGAACTAAAGATTGCTAATCTAGGTGTTGTATCGTATTCGCCATCAATTTATTTTACTAAGTTAAGATACTTATTAGAAAATGGTTACAAATTTAAAAGGGTAATAATTTATTTTGATATTAGTGATATTTATGACGATAATAGAAAATATAGATTTATAGATAACAAAATAAGTAGAAAAAAATCAGTAATTTTATCTAATATACAAAGAACCCTTAAATCATCTTTTCCATTTTTGGCTTATTCATTAAAAACGGTAAAGAATGATATTTTTAAAAAATCGGACATAGTAAATGAATGCAATTATCTTGACTACTGTCATGAAAAGAGTTCATGGACTTTCAACAATAATTTTTTTGGAGATAAAGAAATAAATAAATCATTAAAATTTATGGAAATGACATATGAACTTTTAAGGAAAAATGATATTAAAATGTCAGTAGGAATATATCCTTGGCCAGCTCAAATTTTGTACGATAATAATCAATCAAAAATTGTTAAATTGATAGGTAATTTTTGTAAAAATAGATGTGAGTTTTTCTTTAATAATTTTGTTGATTTCTTTAGTGAGACGACTTTCATAGATAAAGAAAAAATTATTTCTAATTATTATATTGAAGGCGATGTACACTTTAATTCCTTAGGAAATGAAAAAATATTTCAAAATTTTGTAAGAGTCTTCAAAAATCAAATTCAATAAAACTTATTTATTCTTAATCTTTGATTATTTTAATCTTAATTGTTTTTCTAAATATTCATTTTTAAAAAAATGACATTTTATATCTTTACAGGTTTCGTCTCCAATTAATATTGCGTATTTTAACCAATTTTGAATGACAAGAGCGTCATCTAAAGTTACTCCTTTAGTCGTTGGTGGATGTTTATTGTCTTCAATTAAATGAGGAAAGTTATTATCAATTAAATTTTCATAATTTTTCCACTCAGGTTTATATTTCATAATATTTTCATTAAGGTTGTTATATTCAGGATATTTTATTCCATATTCACTACAACCTCTTTTTACTTTTAATTTTACATCTTTGTCTAAATTTTTTTTCATTACTTTTGAGATACGTTTTTTTATAATTTCTGCTTCTTCTTGTGAATAGCAATAAATTATTGATTTATAGTGACCATTTATTTTTGGTCTTGTTTCTACCATACATTTTTGTGTGTTAAAGTTTTTAAACTTGATATTGTCAAAAACTAAATAAATTTTAATTAAATCTATTAAATTTTCTGGTTCTATTTGAACTTTATAGCAACCAAAACAATATTGAGGAATAGCCTGATAAGTATTAAATACTTTCATGTGTCGATTACAATTAAGATCACTTTTTGTTTTTCTATAAATTTGAGTATAATTAAATCTGAGATTAATAAAATTATCACTAATTATTCTACTTATGGTATTCAATAAATTCTCAACAGTTATATTTTCAATATATTGATCCTCAGAGTAACCAATTTTAATATTATTTAATTCATTGTGTTTTGTAATAAATATAGAGTTATTTTCAGGGACATCTTCAGAATATGCTAATGATTTAATTAATCCAAAAATAGCTGCTTCATAATCATTTTTAATTTCAATTGATTTTAGGAAATTTGTAATTGCTAAATTATTCTTACCCGATCTAAAGTATAAAATTCCGAGATTATTGTATATCTCAGGCCAATTTGGTTTTGAAGACAACACTTTGTCAAAATCAATTCTTGCTTTCTCGTATTTAGATAATTGAAGATAGCAAATAGCTCTCAAATTATAAAATTCAATATTTTGCTGATCATTTAAGATAATATTATTTAAAGATTTAATTGCATCATCAAACCTGTCGTTTTTTAAAAAATTTAAAACTTTGTGAATGTTATCTTCCATAAGAGTATAGTAAATTTATGGAATTTAATTTTCAATGATTAAAATTTAATGTCCTGGAAAATCAATTAAATTTTCCACTTTGTAACCTTTTTTTTCTAAAAGCTCACATCCATTTAAATCAAATAAGTTAATTACAAAAATAAAGGCCGATACTTTACCTTTTGACATTTCAATTAATTTTGCAGCAGCTTCTGCTGTGCCTCCAGTAGCAATTAAATCATCAATGATTAAAACATTATCATTTTTTTTAATAGAGTCCTTATGAACTTCAATAGTTGCTGTCCCATACTCTAACTCAAAATCAACAGAGTGAACCTCTGCAGGAAGTTTATTTTTTTTTCTTAGCATAATAAAAGGCTTTTTCAAAATATAGGAAACTGCTGAAGCAAATACAAATCCTCGAGATTCAATTGCTGCAATTTTATCAAAATCATAATTTTTAGATCTTTCAACTATTTGATTAATTGCTTCAGCGAATGCATCTTTGTCTTTAATTAGTGTAGTAATATCTCTAAAAAGAATCCCCTTTTTTGGATAATCTTGAATAGATCTTATAAAATTTTTTAAATTCATAATAAGTAATTATTGAAGTATAAATAATTTATATTTTAAACATGACAAGAAATAAATTAGCAATAATTGGTGGAAGTGGTCTATATGATGTAGAGGAATTTACTGACAGGGAATTAATAGATTTGAATACTCCCTGGGGTGAGCCATCTGATCAAATTTTAAAAACAATTTACAAAAATAAAGAAGTTTATTTCTTGCCAAGACATGGAAGAGGACATTTCATTTCACCCTCAAATATTAACTTTAGAGCTAATATTGATGCACTGAAACAATTAGGGGTTACAGACATTGTATCTGTTTCAGCTGTCGGGTCATTAAAAGAGGATTTACCTCCCGGAAAGTTTGTTATTGTTGATCAGTTTATTGATCGAACTTTTGCGAGAAATAAAACATTTTTTGATGACGAAATTGTTGCTCACGTTTCTATGGCTCATCCAACATCTAATGGTTTGATGAACGCATGTGAAGAGGCGATAAAAAAAGAAAAAATTGAGTATCAAAGAAACGGCACATATGTTGTTATGGAAGGACCTCAATTTTCAACATTAGCAGAATCAAATTTATATAGATCTTGGAAAGCAGATGTAATTGGAATGACCAATATGCCTGAAGCGAAATTAGCTAGAGAGGCTGAGATCAGATATGCCTCGGTATCAATGGTCACAGACTATGATTGTTGGCATCCAGATTATGAGAACGTTGATGTTCAACAAGTAATAAAAATTTTGTTAGGTAATGCCGCAAAAGCAAAAAATATGATTAAAAACTTAATAGAAAATTTTGAATATCACATTGATCCTAATGATCCAACCAATAATTGTTTAGATGTTGCAATTATTACAGCACCTGAAAAAAGAACAAAAAAGACAATAGAAAAACTTAAAACTGTTGCTGGTAGAGTTTTAAATCAATGAGAATAAAAGGAAAAGAATATCGTACTATTTGGTTTGAAAATAATGTTGTAAAAATTATTGATCAAACAAAACTTCCACACCAATTTATTGTTAAAGACCTTAAAACAGTTAAGGACTCAATAAATGCGATTAAGGTAATGGAGGTAAGAGGCGCACCTCTAATAGGTGCAACAGCGGCTTATGGAATGGTTTTGGCTATAATTGAAAGTAATGACCAATCATTTTTAAAGAAATCTGCAGAAGATTTAATTAATTCAAGACCAACAGCAATAAATTTAAAGTGGGCTGTTGATAGAATGATGAATAAATTA
>CACBGP010000004.1 GCA_902538745.1 uncultured Pelagibacteraceae bacterium
GAGTCTGAAACTCCTTTTTGAATAACTGGCTTTAAATTTTCAATATTTTCAAAAAAAGGACTACTCATCTCTTGTTCGTGAACTCTCATCCAGTTTTTGTTTCCTTTATAAGTATTAATTTCACCATTATGGGCGACTGCTCTAAACGGTTGAGCCAAACTCCAGCTCGGAGCGGTGTTAGTTGAAAATCTCTGATGAAAAATTGCAAATCTTGAAATAAATCTTACATCCCTTAAATCTAAGAAAAAATCTGAAATAGCTTCAGCTAAAAACATTCCTTTATAGATAATTGATTTAGCACTTATTGAACAAATATAAAAATTATTTAATGATAAATTGAACGCTTTATTCTCAATTTTTTTTCTTGTTTCATAAATTTTTCTCTCAAGATCTTTATCAAGTAGATTTTTATTATTTGCTTTGAAAAGTACTTGAATTATCTCTGGCATTGTTTGAAAAGCCTTTTCTCCTAAAACTTTTGGATTAACAGGCACCTGCCTCCAACCATAAATACTAAAATCATTTTTTGTTAACTCACTTTCTACAATCGTTTTACAGCTTTCCTGTGCAGCATAATCATTCCTAGGTAAAAAAATCATCCCAACACAAATATCAGAACCATCGTGTGTGTGACCTGTAACTTCTATTTTTTCAACAAAAAAATCTTTGGGTATTTCTAAATGTATTCCTGCCCCATCACCCGTTTTTCCATCAGCATCAACAGCCCCTCGATGCCAAACAGCTTTTAAAGCTTCAATTCCATATTCTACAACTTCTCTTGATTTTTTTCCCTCTGTCGATGCAATTAATCCCACTCCACATGCATCATGCTCCATTTCTTTAGAATAAACATTATTTTTAGTAAGTAATTCTAAATTTTTTTTATAGATGCTCATTATGCAACTTTTGATTTTTTTAATTCTATATTCTCAAGATAAGACTTGATTGATGACGCCGCATCTCTTCCATCTTTTATTGCCCATACCACTAAAGATGCACCTCTTACAATATCTCCAGCAGCAAAAACACCTTTGATATTTGTCTCCATGGTATCAAAATCAGCTTTTATTGTTCCCCATTTTGTAACTTGTAACTCTTGTGCTTCAAATAATAATGGCAAGTTTTCTGGATCAAATCCTAAAGCTTTTATTACCATATCTGCTTTAATTTCAAACTCAGATCCTTGTTTAATTTCTGGTCTTCTTCTACCTGAGTCGTCTGGATCTCCAAGTTGGATTTGATCTATAATTAATTTTTCGATTTTATTTTTTCCTTTAAATTCTTTTGGACTAGACAACCAAACAAATTCAACACCTTCTTCTTCTGCGTTAGCTACTTCTCTTGCAGATCCAGGCATATTATCTTTATCTCTTCTATATAAGCATTTAACCGAGTTCGCTTTTTGTCTTACTGAGGTTCGAACACAATCCATTGCTGTGTCCCCACCTCCAATAACTACAACATCTTTACCTTCGGCATTTAATATACCTTTATCAAATAAATCAACTTTGTCTCCTAATCCCTTTTTATTTGATGCTGTTAAAAACTCCATAGCAGGAAAAATATTATCTAAGTCATTCCCTGGTAGATTAATCTCTCTTGGTTTATAAACTCCGGTAGCAATTAAAATTGCATCATGTCTTTTTCTCAGTTGCTCTAAAGTTGCATCCTTACCAACTTCAAAATTTTGTTCAAATTTAATTCCACCATCTTTCAACAATTTGGTTCGTCTCTCAACTACATGTTTTTCTAATTTAAAATTTGGTATACCGTAAATTAACAAGCCACCTGCTCTGTCATACCTATCATAAACAGTTATTTGATATCCATTTTTTCTAAGTTGTTCAGCAGCTGCAAGTCCAGCTGGTCCAGCACCAATTATTCCAACACTTTGATCTTTTTCATGTTTAACTGAAATTGGTTTTACCCATCCATTCTCCCATGCACTATCTGTAATATATTTTTCGACTGATCCAATTGTAACAGTGCCATGGCCTGACTGCTCAATAACACAGTTACCCTCACACAATCTGTCTTGTGGACATATTCTACCACAAACCTCGGGCATGTTGTTTGTGCTCTGAGATAACTCATAAGCTTCCTTTAATCTGCCCTCAGCAGTCAATTTGAGCCAGTCTGGAATATTATTACTTAAGGGACAATGTACTTGGCAAAAGGGAACACCACATTGAGAGCATCTACTTGACTGCTCTTGTGCTTTTTGAGTTATAAATTCGTCATAGATTTCATTAAAATCATCTTTTCTATTATCTACTCCTCTTTTAGGTGGAGTTTGCTGACCTATTTTGACGAATTTTAGCATTTTATCAGTCATATTTTTTTAAAATTTATGGCAAGATATACATTGTTTTTGTTAGTAAAAGAAATATATAGGTCAGTAACTTTGACCTAATTATAACATTATTTAGCTTAAATCCTACTTAATCTGATTTTTGCATATCTAATATGATTAAATCGAATTGTTTAAAATGAATATTTTTTAAGTTACGACACTTATATGTTTCGAGATTTTATAGAAATTTTAATTCTTTCTTCAATTCAAGGAATTTCAGAATTTTTACCCATAAGCTCATCAGCTCATTTAATATTGGTATCAAACTTTTACGATTTAGAGACAAGTTCTTTGTTGATAGATATAAGTTTACATTTAGGCTCATTAATTGCGGTAATTTTTTATTTTAGAAAAGAGTTATTTGATCTAAGAAATAATAATAAATTATTAAGTTTAATAATTATTGGTTCTTTGCCTTTGATAATATTTGGATATATTTTATATACCACTGAGTTTATTAATCTTTTAAGAAACACAAAAATAATTGCAATAACAACATTGTTTTTTGGATTCATACTTTTTTTTGCTGATCAAAGAAAAACTGATCGAAATATCTCTACTGATTTGAATATTAAGTCAATTTTATTAATAGGTTTATTTCAAATATTAGCATTAATACCAGGAGTTAGTAGGGCTGGAATAACAATTACTGCAGCAAGATTTTTAAATTTTAATAGAATTGACTCTAGTAAAATTTCTTTTTTATTATCTATACCTGCTTTAGCAGGAGCAAGCTTTCTAGGTTTGAGTGAGGCTTTTGAACAATCAATAGAAATAAATTATTTATTATTGATTGCTACGTTCTTATCATTTATGTTTTCATTTTTTACAATTAAATATTTTCTTAAATTTATAAATAAAATTTCCTTCAATATATTTGTAGTATATCGAATAATTCTTGGCTTAATTTTATTTTTAATAATATATACTTAGGTTGTTTTCTTAATCAATGGAACTAGTTGAGATAATAGGACTCCACTCAATATGAAAAAACAACCCAGTAGATTATTAATTCCTAATATTTGATTTAAAAGAAACCAAGCCGCAATCGTTGCGAATACACCCTCCAAAGAAAAAATTATTGCTGCTGGTGCAGGTGTTATATTTCTTTGGGCATAAATTTGTAAAACAAATGCAAAACCACCTGACAAAATTCCAGCATATAAAATTGAATCTAATTCATTCAAAATATTTTCAATTATAAATTCTTCAGAAAATAAACCTATAACAAATGAAAATAGAGCAACTAGTAGAGTTTGAATCGCGCCAATTGTTAATGGTAAATTGTACTTTTTAATAATCATACCAGTAAAAATAATATGCGTACTCCAAAATAAAGCACCCAATATTACAAGAGTGTCACCTAGCCTTACAGTTGCATCTTGAAAATTTGTTAATAAATACCCACCAATCAAACATAAAATTACTGATGGCCATACACTCCAATGTAAAAAATCTTTTTTAAAGATGAAAATAATTATGGGGACCATTGGCACATAAAAAATTGTAAAAAAAGCAGCATTAGCTACATCGGTGTAAAGCAACGCAACCTGTTGTAATGCTGAGCCTAGAAATAATGACACTCCAATTAAAAGGGACAGAATAATGAATGTTTTCGTATCAAATCTAAATTCCTTTTTTAGTTTTTTTGCTTCAAACAATAATGCTAAAGGAATAATTGCCAAAAAACCTACAAAAAATCTTACAGAATTAAAAGTGAATGGACCAATATCATCCATACCTGTATCCTGTGCAATGAATGTAGTCCCCCAAATGAAAGTGCACAGTAATGCACTAAATAGCGATAGAGTTTTTGACATATTTTTTATACAGCTAATTTATAAGCAAAATTTTTTCCAAGATTATCTTTCAAATCGTTGTTAAATCGAGCAGCTTCAGCTCCATCAATTATCCTATGATCATAAGATAAAGATAAAGGTAGAATTGTTCGTGTTATGAACTTTCCATCAATAAAAATTTGTTTTTTTTGAGATTTACCAACTCCTAGAATTGCGACTTCAGGGTAATTAATAATAGGTGTAAAAAAAGAACCACCAATACCTCCTAGACTCGTTATAGTCATAGAACCACCAAATAATTCTTTTTTGTCAATTTTAAGATTTCTGCATTGATCACTTAATTTTTTAAGCTCAGTACCTATTAAAGTTATGTTCTTGTTATCAGCATTTCTTAGTTTTGGTACCATAAGCCCATGCTTTGTATCCACAGCTATTCCAATGTGATAATACTTTTTTAGAGTCATTTTTCCTTTATCAATTTCATCAATAGACGAATTAAAATTTGGAAATTTTTTAAGTGATGCAGTTAAAGCTTTGACAATAAAAGCTAAAGGAGTAATTTTTTTTTTTTCTCCAGTGTAAATATCTGTTAGAGAAGTTCTAAACTCCTCTAATTCGGTTATATCTGCTTCATCATGATTGGTTACATGAGGAATATTAGACCAAGAATTCATAAGATATTTAGATGAAAGTTTTTTTACTCTTGGAATATCCTTTATTTCCGTTTTTCCAAATTCAGAGTGAGGATACTCTAGTTCTATCATTTCATCTTTTTTGAATTCTTTTTCAATATTTCTCTCAGGAGTTTTTGCAACAAATGACTTAACATCACTTTCAGTTACTCTTCCTAATCTTTCACTACCTTCAACTTTACTAATATCAACACCAAGTTCTCTAGCAAATTTTCTGACTTTTGGTGAGGCTGAAGTCTTTTTTGAAAAATCTTTTACGATAATATTTTTTGGTTTAACTTCTTTTTCAATTTCTATTTTGTTTTCTTTGATATTTTCTTTTTTAGTTGATTGTATTACTTTAGTTTCTACATTGTTGTCTTTTAATTCAATTTCTAAAATCTTACTACCCTCAGAAACCTTATCGCCAACTTTTAAGTTTAATTCTGTAACTAGTCCATCATGTAATGAGGGAATTTCAACACTCGATTTATCACTTTCAATTGTGATTAAAGGGTCATTTTTTTTAATCTCTTGACCTTTTTTGATTAAAATTTCAATAACCTCTACATCTTTGAATTCACCAATGTTTGGAACTTTTATATCTTTTTTGGACATTCTATAGTTTTGTTGGCATAGGTTTGTCAGTATCAATCTTATACTTTTTAATTGCTTCTTTAGCATATTTTGATGCAATAAGCTGTTCCTTAGCTAAGATGCTTAACCCATATGTTGTGATATGTTCCTTATCAACCTCAAAAAATTTTCTTAACTCTTTTCTTGTATCACTTCGTCCAAATCCATCTGTTCCTAGTGAATAAAAACTTTTGTTTACATAAGGTCTTATCTGATCGGAGTTCATTCTCATATAATCAGAGGCTGCTAAAATTGGCCCTTCAGCGTTACCTAAACATTTTTCTACATAGCTTTTTTTAGGTTCTTTATCAGGGTTTAGAAGATTATATCTCTCTACTTCAAGACCGTCCCTTCTTAATTCGTTAAAGCTTGTTACACTCCAAATCTCACTATCGATTTGATATTCATTTTGTAATATTTCTGCACCAGCTATCATTTCTCTTAATATTGTGCCAGATCCAAGAAATTGAATTTTAGTTTTTTTATACTTATTAAACTCCTTTATTTTGTACATTCCTTTTAAAATACCCTCCTCACATGATTTATCTTTTGGCATTTCTGGATGAGGATAATTTTCATTCATAGTTGTAATATAATAAAAAATATTTTCATTTTTCTCATGCATTCTTCTTAAACCTTCTCGAAAAATGACTGCAAGCTCATAATGAAATGTTGGATCATATGATATGCAATTAGGAATAGTTGAAGCCATTAAATGACTATGACCATCCTGATGTTGTAAACCCTCTCCAGCAAGAGTTGTTCTCCCAGCAGTAGCTCCAATCAAAAATCCTCTAGACTGACTATCCGCACCTGCCCAAGCAAAATCCCCAATTCTCTGAAAGCCAAACATTGAATAGAAAAGATAAATTGGGATCATTTCAATATCATGATTGGTATATGAAGTTCCAGCAGCTATCCACGATGACATTGCTCCAGCTTCATTAATTCCTTCTTCTAAAACTTGACCGCTCTTTTCCTCTTTATACGAACTTAGTTGAGCAGAGTCCTCTGGCTCATATTTTTGACCCTCATGTGCGTAAATTCCTATCTTTTGAAAAAATCCTTCCATTCCAAAAGTTCTTGCTTCATCAGGAATAATTGGGACCATTCTTGGCGCAACATTTTTATCTCTCAAAAGATTTGTCAACATTCTAACTAGTGCCATTGTGGTCGACATTTCTTTTTCACCAGTTGAAACTTTCATATTATCAAAAATGTCTTTTGGAGGTGCTTTAATAGGTTTTGCATAAGTAGTTCTCTCAGGAATAAAGCCACCCAACTGAAGTCTTCTTTCTTTGATGTATTTTATTTCAGGAGAATTTTGATCTGGCTTATAATACTCAATATTTTTAACCTGCTGGTCTGTTAATGGAACATCAAATCTATCTCTATAATACATTAGGTCTTCAACATCTAATTTTTTAGTCTGATGAGTTGTATTTACGCTCTCACCACTTTTACCCATGCCATAACCCTTTATAGTCTTAGCAATTACTACAGTGGGACTACCGACATTTTTAGATGCTTTGTCATATGCTGCAAAAACTTTATGGGGATCATGCCCACCTCTATTTAATCTCCAAATATCCTTATCTGAAAGACTTGAGACAAGTTCCGAAGTTTCTGGATATTTTCCAAAAAATTTTTCTCTAACATAAGCGCCATCTCTTGCTTTCATTGCTTGATATTCTCCATCAACTGTTTCATTCATTGTCTTAATAAGGTGACCTGTTTTGTCATTCGCTAACAGTGAATCCCAATATGAGCCCCAAATTACTTTAATGACATTCCATCCGGCTCCTCTAAAAATTCCCTCTAATTCTTGTATAATTTTTCCATTACCTCGCACTGGACCGTCTAATCTTTGAAGGTTACAATTTATAACAAATATAAGATTATCTAAATTTTCCCTAGCTGCTAAACCAATTGCTCCTAAAGACTCTGGTTCATCCATTTCTCCATCACCTAAAAATGACCAAACTTTTCTACCCTCATCCTTAATTAGGCCTCTGTTAATCAAGTATTTCATATATCTTGCTTGATAAATCGCTAACATTGGTCCTAAACCCATAGAGACTGTTGGAAATTGCCAAAAGTTTGGCATTAACCAAGGATGTGGATATGAAGATAAACCGCCAGGCTTAACTTCCTGTCTAAAACTGTCCAATTGTTTTTCATTAAGCCTTCCTTCAAGGAATGCTCTAGCATACATACCAGGTGCACTATGACCTTGAAAATATATAAGATCTCCACCGAATTTATTATTTTTAGCTCTCCAAAAATGATTCATTCCAACATCATATAAAGTTGCTGCAGATGCAAAAGTTCCAATATGACCTCCAAGTTCAGGAAATTTTTTATTTGCTCTCACTACCATCGCAGCAGCATTCCATCTAATTAATGACCTAATCCTTCTTTCTATATTCTGATCACCATTTGATTTCCTCTCCTCACTCACAGGAATCGTATTTATATAAGGGGTATTTTGTGTGTATGGAATATTGGCGCCCTCCATATAAGCTTTATTAATTAATTCCTTAATCAAATAGTGAGCTCTGTGATTACCATCTTTTTCGATGACATCTGATAGAGATTCTATCCATTCATGTGTCTCTAAAGGATCAATATCACCCTCATTTACAACTTCAATTTTGCTAGGTTTTTCTTTCTCTAATTCTGGAATTTGCTTTTCTTGTTCTTTATTTTTCTTTAAAGAATTTTCCGCCTCTAAAATTAAATTTTCAGTATTTTTTGGAACCTCTTCTAATTTAGAAAATTTTTTACTAGGGCTTGATATATTGAGAAGCAAATCCCCTTTTGAAACTTTATCACCAACCTTTACCTCAATGTTTTCAACTTTACCTGAAAAAGTTGATGGAATTTCAACACTAGATTTGTCACTTTCAATAGTGACCACTGGATCATTTATTTTAACTTCTTGACCTTCTGCAACAAGTAATTCAATTACCTCAACATTTTCAAAATCGCCAATATCAGGAACTAATAATTTTTCAGTCATTTTTATGTTTTATACACTATAAAAATATAGTTAATTGCAAATTTTAACACATTCTGTCCTATTTTTTGACACTCTTTTACTCTTAAATGCAAAAATGATTAAAAAGATACTAAAATTACTTATTCATTCAAATTATAATACACACGTAGACGCTAAAATGTGGATACAAAAAATATTACTAGAAGGGAAATACGGAAGGATAAATTCCTAAATTCTTTCAACACATAAAGCTATACCCATTCCACCTCCAATACAGAGAGTTGCACAACCCTTGCTTTTTTTTTGTCTCTTCATTTCATGTACTAAAGTTACAAGTATTCTTGCTCCTGATGCACCTATAGGATGACCTAGCGCGATTGCACCACCATTTACATTAACTTTGTTTGGGTCAACACCCAACTCACGAATTACAGCTATGCTTTGAGCTGCAAAAGCTTCATTAATTTCAAATAAATCAACCTCATCTAAATTCCATCCAGCTATATTAATTGCCTTGCGAACAGCTTCTATTGGCCCTAGACCCATTAAAGTTGGATCTACTCCAACTGATGCCCATGACACTATTTTTGCAAGCGGATTGATAGATTTTTTTTCTGCTTCTTCAATAGTGGTTAAAAATAAAGCTGCAGCACCATCATTTATACCAGAAGAATTTCCAGGTGTGACTGTTCCATTTTCTTTGAAAACTGTTTTAAGTTTTTCTAGATCAGAAATTTTTAGACCTATTCGTGGATGCTCATCTAAGTTTAGCAGGTTATTACCTTGATTAATCTTGACTAACTCATCATCAAATTTGCTATTTTTGATTGCCTCTTCTGTTTTTTTTTGAGAATTTAGAGCAAACTCATCTTGTTCCTTTTTAGATATGTCAAATTTTTTTGCAATATTTTCTGCTGTAACCCCCATATGATAATTATTAAAAGCATCCATTAATCCATCATTAATCATTGTATCTATTAGTTTATCTTCTGAAATTTTTCTTTCGTCTCTAAAAAAAATTGAATGTGGTGCTATTGACATATTCTCTTGCCCCCCAGAAATAACGTTTAATGACTCTCCCAATTTGATAGATTGATATCCCGATATCACTGCTCTTAATCCAGACCCACAAACTTGATTAATTATATGTGCTGGTTTTGAAATTGGTATTCCAGCATTTATTGCAGCTTGTCTAGCAGGGTTCTGTCCAACGCCAGCAGTCAATACTTGGCCCATTATTACTTCATCTACCTCATCTGGACTAAATTTAGTTAGTTTTAAAGCTTCTTTGATTACTAAAGATCCAAGCTGATCAGATCTCATTTTTTTTAATGAACCTCTATAAGATCCTATAGGTGTCCTAACAGCACTAACAATCACCACTTCTTTTGATTTATATGTCATTAATTTTTAAATTTATCTTATAATTAAAATATACTAAAAATTAATATATTGTATTTAAATAAAATTATAAATGCGCCTGTAGCTCAACTGGATAGAGCGCTTGGCTACGGACCAGGAGGTTCTGGGTTCGACTCCTAGCAGGCGCACCAAAAAATATAAATGTTTGATTGGCTCCTTAAATCTTCCCTGCAAATGTCTGTAATTTATTTTTTCATAATAATCTTTATTATTTTATTAATTTTAACTTTTATATTATAAAAATTCTATGACAGATAAATTTGAGCAAATTAGTCTAAAAACAGGATTTATGAAACACAATGGTGGAGTTTTATTTAGACAAATTTCTGAAAATCATTATGAGTTTAAATCTACAATAACAAAAAACCATTTAAATTCAGCTGGTATCACTCACGGTGGTTACCTTGCGGCTTTAATTGATGCTGGTGCTGGTTCAGCTGCTCACAGATCAGCTAAACCTTCACCATGTGTAACAATTTCATTGGATTTAAAATTTATTGGTACATCTAAAATTGGAGATGAAATTGTAGGTCATGTTAGAATTTTAAAAAAAACCAAAACACTCGTGTTTTTATTTTGTGAGCTTAAGTGTAAAAATGAAATAATTACTGCCGCAAACGGCATTTGGAAAATCTTAAAAAATAAACCCATTAATATCTAGTATGTATTTGGCTAATTAGTTAAAGATAAAATATACCTGACGAATAAATATTAATTGTTATATAAATTTTATATATGTGCTAAAATAAAACTGCTTATTTTTGAAATGAGAACTTTTTAGCTTCCGATTCGGTCTTGTTTTAGTCTATTTTTGTTCTTTAGTGCTAACAATATCTGGTAGGTGAAAAAAAAAGTATACTAAACATAGAATGTCTAAAAATAAAATATCTGCAATTCTAGGTCCAACAAATACTGGAAAAACCCATCTTGCGATAGAGACAATGTTGTCTTTTGAAAGTGGTATGATTGGTTTTCCGTTAAGACTGTTAGCACGTGAGGTCTACGACAAAGTAATAAAAAAGGTAAACATTGAAAAGGTAGCATTAATAACTGGTGAAGAAAAAATTATTCCATCAAACTCTAAATATTTTTTATGCACTGTTGAATCTATGCCAATTGATAAACAATTGGATTTTGTTGCTGTTGATGAAATTCAAATGTGCTCAGATCATGAACGAGGTCATATTTTTACGGATAGACTTTTAAATATGAGAGGTGAAAAATTAACAATGTTTATGGGTTCAAATACAATTAGGAATATTGTTGCCAAATTAGACGACGATGTAGAATTTATTAATAGAAATCGTTTGTCAAAACTTTCTTATTCTGGCCATAAAAAAATTTCCAGAATAGATCGAAAAACAGCTATAATTGCATTTTCTGCGGAAGAAGTATACGCAATAGCTGAACTTATTAGAAGACAGAAAGGGGGAGCCTCAATCGTTATGGGTTCTCTTAGTCCAAAGACTAGAAATGCTCAAGTCGAATTATATCAATCTGGTGATGTTGATTTTTTAGTTGCAACAGATGCAATTGGAATGGGTATAAATATGGATCTCAATAATGTCTATTTTTCAAATTTAAAAAAATTTGATGGAAAAAAACTAAGACGATTAAACTTATCCGAAATTGGTCAAATTGCTGGTAGAGCAGGGAGATATATGAATGATGGAAGTTTTGGTATAACCGGTCAATGTGGGATAATTAGTCCTGAAAATGTTGAATTACTTGAAAATCATAAATTTGAGGAGATTAGCTGTTTATTTTGGAGAAATTCAAATTTAAATTTTAATAACTCAACTTCATTAATAAAATCACTAGATGAAAAACCCCACAAAGACTGGTTGAGAAAAATATACGAATGTGAAGATGAAAAAGCCTTAAAGTTTTTTTTAAAAGACAAGAACTTTGGAAATATCGAGTTCAATCAAGAAAAGTTAAAACTTTTATGGGAATGTTGTCAAATACCAGATTTTGTTAAAAAAACATATGGTAATCATTATGAGGTAATTGGAAACGTTTTTAAATATCTAAACAGTAAAAAAGGCAAAATTTCTAACGATTATTTACGATTACAGCTTATGAAACTTGATAAATTAGATGGAAATGTAGATTCTTTGTCAAATAGAATTGCAAATGTAAGAACTTGGTCATATGTTTCAAATAAAAATAATTGGGTTGAAGATCAGAACTATTGGATAGAAAAAACTAAGTTATTAGAGGATAGACTTTCAGACAGATTGCATGAGGAACTTACAAAAACTTTTATTGATAAACGTGCAAGTATTCTTGCAAGAGGTTTAAAGCAAGATATGGAGTTTGATACAAAAATTTTAGAAAATAATGATGTAATAATCGACAATCAATTTATCGGTAAAATAAATGGTCTCAAATTAGAATTAGATTTAAAAAAAGGAGCATTAGAAACTGACATTAAATCCCTAAAAAAAGCTGCCAGACAATCTGTTGGCCCTGAACTCGAAAAAAGAGTTAAAATTATATTAGATACTGGTCTTATTGAACTTAGGGATGATTCTAAAATTTATTGGAATGACTCAGTGATCGGAAGGTTGACTGCTGGCAAAGATTATTTAAATCCTAATTTGGAATTAGTAGTTGATGATATTTTAGAACAAGATCAAAAGCGAAAATTATCAGATTTTATTGGTAAATGGTTAAAAAACAAAATTGGTACAGTTTTAAAAAGTTTAATTGATTTAAAGAATATAAAAGAAAAAAATCCATCAACAAAAGCTTTAGCATATCAACTTTATGAAAATAACGGTGTAATTAAAAGAGAACAAGTTTCTGAATATTTAAAAAAGTTAGATCAAAATGAAAGAAAAACTTTACGTAACATAGGAGTGAAATTTGGTAGATATCACGTGTTTTTGTATAAATTGATAAAACCTGATGCTGTTTCCTTGAGAACACTATTATGGAAAAATTATCATCAAAAATATTTCAATTTAAGACCTCCGACATTTGGTTTGAACTTTTTATATGATAAGGATTTTAAAAATAAAAATTTCATGCTGTTATGTGGATTTGAAAAATTTGACACTTTTTTTGTTAGAATTGATATTCTTGAAAGATTGTTTATACAAATATTGAATTCTGATAATAAAGAGAAAAAAAAGATGATCAAAATGGTCCCAGAGATGATTAATCTACTAGGCTGTAGCAGAGAAAATTTTAAAAAGTTAATTAGTATGATGAACTATAAAATTTTTGAAAAAAATAATGAACTTTATTTCCAATATAACCCCCCAAAAAAGAACAAAAAGTTTTTTTTAAAAAAACCTAACAAAGAAAGCCCCTTTATGGTTCTTAAAAATCTTAATTTAAACTGATAAATGTTTTTTAAAAAAAAAGAAAAAGTAGACATTAATAGTAATTTGACTCAAATATGTGCTCTTTTAATTCATGCAGCAAAAATTGATGAACACTTTTCTGAAAAAGAAGAAAAAATTATTAAACAAACAATGCTAAAAATTGGAGTAAAGAAAGATCATTTAGACAAATTATTTAGCGAAGCGATAAAAATTGAGGATAATTCCAATCAAATTCTTAATTTTACAAAAGAAGTCAAAAATATGAATGATCAAATCAAAATTCAAATTATTGAAGCATTATGGAGAATTATTTACTCTAATAAAGATGCTGACATCTACGAAACAAGTTTAATGAGAAGGCTTGGGGGATTATTGTATGTTGACAATAAAGTAATGGGAGACATTAAAGAAAAGATAAAAAGTGAGAATTTATAATGACATATTTAGTAAATGATAAATGTATTAAATGTAAGCTGACTGATTGTGTTGATGTTTGTCCAGTTGATTGCTTCTATGAAGGTAAAAATATGCTTGTAATTAAACCCGATGAGTGTATAGATTGTGGCGTTTGTGAACCTGAATGTCCTGTTAATGCTATCCAAGCTGACACAGAACCAGGTAGCGATAAGTGGCTGGAGATAAACAAAAAATATTCTGAAATCTGGCCAAATATAAGTGAAAAAAAAGATCCACCTTTGGATCACGAAAATTATAAAGATGAGCAAAATAAGTTTGAAAAATATTTTAAAGAGAACATTTAAAAATAAATCAAAAAAAACAAAAAAAGCTGGTAAAACAAAAGTTGCTAAAATCAAAAAAAGACCTATCAAAAAGAATAAAAATTTAGGAAAGTTAAAATCAAAAAAAATTATTCAAAAAAAACAAATTAAAAGTAATCAAAAAAATACAGAGTTAAAAACTGAAAATTTAAGGATTTCTAAGGGGACCGAAATAAAACCTGAGATAAAAAAAGTAAACAAACAAGCAACTGAAAAAAGAGAATATAAGATAAAAGATTATGTTGTTTACCCTAAACATGGTGTTGGACAAATTTCTGAATTTAAAAAGATTAGTATTGGTGGGATAGATGTCGAAACATATGTTATAAAATTTGAAAAAGACAAAGCTAATGGCATGGTTCCAGTCAACAAGCAATCTCATCTTCGTCCACTAGCTAGTATTAATCAAGTTAATAAATGTATTTCAATTTTAAAAAGCAAACCAAAAATTAAAAGGTCAATGTGGAGTAGGAGAGCACAAGAATATGAGGCTAAAATTTCATCAGGCAAAATTTATGAATTGGCTGAAGTAGTAAGAGATCTAAACAAAGGAGACGATTTAATGGTTGATCAATCTTATAGTGAAAGACAACTTTTTGAAAAAGCTTACGAAAGGATTTTATCTGAATTTAAAATAATATTGAATATTTCTCTAGAAGACACTCAAAAAAAATTGGATAAAGCCCTAAAAAGAAACGTTGAAAGCCAAAATAAACAAGAAGTCACAGCAGTTAAAACTTCAACACCTAATATACAAGATGAAGAGCCGATTTCAGAAAATGATAATGATGAACCTATCGAAGAGTAAAAAAAAACGCCTCTCACACATAACGTTATGAGAAGCGTTTTTAATAAAGAATACTAAGTTATTATCTTCTTCTTCTTTTTTTAGCTTTTTTCTTAGCTTTTTTCTTAGCTTTCTTTGCTTTTTTTCTTCTTTTAGCCATCTTTAGCTCCCTTTTTAGTTTAACGAATCAAAATTGATTCGTAATTACTTATTTTTATTTTTTTATGAACGTTATGTCAATTCTTTAATTAAAGTTAAAATTTTTTAAAAGAACAATTTAATTAAAAAAAAAATTTAATATTTCTAAGCATAAAAAAGTTAATGTTTATGCGCTTTATAATCAAATATTTTACCAAAACTAATAAAGTTTTTCTAAATCTTCTTTATATTTTTTCAAAATTATTTTTCTTTTTAATTTTAAAGTAGGTGTTAGCATTCCATTTTCAATTGTAAATTCCTCTTTTATTAATTTAAATTTTTTTACTTTTTCTACTGACGACAAAGTTTTATTTAAATCTTCCAAATAAACTTCAATTTCTTTTTTATTTTTATTACTTTCACTCACGATCAATGCAACCAGATACGTTTTTTTGTCTCCATATACAAAGCTTTGTTTTATTTTATCATTTAAACATAGTAAATTTTCAATTTTAGAAGGTGATATGTTGTCTCCACCAAGATTAACAATTATTTCTTTTTTTCTATCTGTTATTTTCAAATTTCCTTCTTTTGTAATTTCACCTATATCCCCTGTATGTAACCATCCGTCTTTAATAACTTCATCAGTTTCTTTTTTTTTATTCCAGTAACCAAGCATGACGTTTTCTCCTTTTACTAAAATTTCTCCATCATCAGCAATTTTTACTTGGTTTGTCTTGAAAGGGGGGCCCACTGTTTCAATCATAATTTTTTCAGGAATATTACAACTAACAACAGGAGAGGCTTCAGTTAATCCATATCCTTGTAAGGTTGGTAATCCTATAGAATTCAAAAATTCACCAATTTTTTGATCTAAAGCACCCCCTCCAGAAACAAAGGCCTTTAGTTTGCCACCAAATTGATTTTTAATTTTTCTTCTTACCAACTTTTGACAGAATATATTAATGAAATTTTCTCTAAAACTTAATTTACCTTTATTTAGTTTTTTAATCCCGAGTGAGATGGTAGATGAAATTAACTTCTTCTTAAGACCTTTCTGTTTCGTGAAATTCATATAAATTTTACTGTATAAATTTTGATAAAACCTAGGGACTGCTGTCATTATTGTTGGTTTTGCAACGGCCATATTGGATAATAATTTTTCCAGACTTTCGGCATAATAAACTTTTGCTCCAAGTGAAATTTGAACAAATTGAACCGTATGTTCATATGAATGAGATAATGGTAACCACGTTAAAAAGACTGGTTTTTCATTTTTAAATAAAGGTACTAAAATATCTAATGCTCCCTCACAATTGGATAAAATTCCCCCATGACTCAACATTACTCCTTTTGGGTTTCCAGTTGTTCCAGAAGTATAAATGATACACGCAAGATCATTTCTTTTTAGATTGGTGTTTATAGAGTGTTGAATTTTAAAGTTCTGATCAATCATTATAGTTTGCCAATCAGTAAAAATTTTTTGAAAAAAATCCAATTCTTCATCAAGGTCATCCATAGAAATAACTTTAATGTCTTTTGTTAAATATTTTTTAATTTTATCAAATTGTTCTTGAGTAGAGATAATACAAACTTTTGGCATACAATCTTTAATTATATATTCATAATCTTTATCAGAATAAGTCGTAAATAAAGGTACAGTCACTCCACCAGCATTCATAATTGATAAATCGGAAATTAACCACTCTGGTCGATTTTCTGAAAGTAACAAACACCTGTCTCCTTTAGATATTATCTTTTTCAAATATGTAGTTAATATCCTAATTTGTCCATCAACTACTCTCCATGAATAATTAGTAAGTTGTCTTAATTCTGGTAACTCGTGTCCTTTTGGTTTTAAATTTGTCAAAAACGCAGACTCATTCATACTAAATTTTTTTGGTATATTTTTTTCAGATTTTTTAAAAAAAAGTTCTACAAGACTATTGATATTTTTTAATTCCATAAAAAATGGTGGGCGAAGAGAGAATCGAACTCTCACTTCTTACGAAACACGATTTTGAGTCGTGCGCGTCTACCAGTTCCGCCATTCGCCCATAATTGTTTAATAATTTATTAAATAGTATAAGAACTAAAATTATAATAAAACCAAAAAATGTTTAATAATCTTTATAAAAAGTGTTTAGATTTAGCAGCACACAAAAGTTCAAAGTACTACTTGGCAATTGTATCTTTTGTTGAAAGTTCTTTTTTTCCTATTCCTCCAGACGTTATGATTATACCAATGGTAATCTCAAAAAAGAGTGATTTTATCAAAATCTTTCTTATAACTACGATTTTTTCTGTTTTGGGTGGTATGTTAGGTTATTTAATTGGAGCTTTTTTTTTTGATTTTGGATCACAAATTATGAGTTTTTATGGATATGAAAATAAATTATCGAGTATCAAAGAAAATTTAGTTACTAGTGATAGTTTTTATGCCTGGCTAGGTATACTTTTTTTAGCAGGATTTACACCTCTTCCCTATAAAGTTTTTACCATTGCAAGTGGCCTAATAAGTTTTAATTTTTTTATATTTATAGTTATTAGTTTTGTTTCAAGAGGGTTGAGATTTTTTATAGTCTCATACCTCTCTTATAAATTTGGGAATTTATTTACTGAATTTATGGAAAAGCACGGGTCAAAATGGTTTACAATAATTGGATTATTAATTGTTATAATTGGCTTATTGATTTATCTAATTATAAAATTTTATGTTTGATTTAAAAAATGAATTCTACCTAAAAATTATTTTAATTATTAGCTTTACTGCATTAATTTTTGCGTATTTCGTAGAACATATTTTAGGTCATCAACCATGCAATTTATGCATTATTGAGAGAATTCCTTATGGGATAACTATAATCTTAATCGCAATGATTTTTATCATAAAGAAAAATCAAAAATTTTTAACTTTGTTGCTAATTCTTACCTTTGTCTTTTCGTTTACAATTTCTGTTTACCATTATGGAATTGAGCAAGGTTTTTTTCAAGAATCAACTGTATGTAATGCGAGAAATTTTACAGAAAATATAACTAAAGAAGATTTACTTAGAGAGTTGAGTAAAAAAACCATAAGCTGTAAAGATGTGACATTTAGGATTTTAGGATTATCACTAACAAGTATTAATATTGTAATAAGTTTATTATTTATTATAACTTTTATAAAAATTTTTATTAAATATGAAAAAAACAAGTAATAAAGTTGAAGAGTTTATAAGAGTTGATCATGCAGGTGAAAGAGGGGCTGTCAAAATTTATGAAGGTCAACTGTTGGCTCTAAATACAATTGTCAAGAATGAGAATCTAAAAAAGACAATTGAAGATATGAAAGAGCATGAGATAGAACATTGTCAATTTTTTGAAAATGAAATAAAAAAAAGAAATATTAAGCCTACAAGATTTTTACCTTTATGGGACTTAATGGGTGTAGGTTTAGGATTTGGATCAACGTTATTAGGAAAAAAAGCAGCGATGTTGTGTACTGCATCAGTTGAGGAAGTAATAGACAAACATTATTTAGATCAAATTAATCAGTTAGGTCCAGAAGAAAAAGAATTGAAAAAAAAAATAACTAAATTTAGACAAGATGAGCTAGATCATAAAGATATTGCCTATGAGGAGGGTGCATCAAAAAAAGGTTTTTACTCAATTATGGACAAAATAATTAAAACAGGTTCAAAAATAGCTATTCGTATTTCAGAAAAAGTTTAGAGATTAAGCCTCAAGCTCAACATCCCAATATAAATAATCCATCCAACTTTTATGTAAATAATTTGGAGGAAAATTTTTTCCGTTACGATGTAAATCTTCTGTTGTAGGTTGATAAGGGTACTGACTTAACTTCATTCCTGATGTTTTTAAAAGTTTACCACCCTTTTTAACATTACATTCAGAACAAGCTGTTACAACGTTATCCCAATTAGTTTCTCCCCCTTTAGATCTTGGCAACAAGTGATCAAAGGTTAGCTCTTCACCACTACCACAATATTGACAAGAAAATTTATCTCTTAAAAAAACATTAAATCTTGTAAAACTTGGTTTAGTTTGGGGCACAATATAATTTTTTAATGCAATAACGCTCGGTAGCTGCATATTAAACGATGGACTCCTAATTATTCTATCATAACTACTTACTATAATAACTCTATCTAAAAATACCGACTTGACAGTATCTTGCCAAGACCACAAAGATAAAGGATAATAGCTTAGCGGTCTATAATCTGCATTTAAAACTAATGCAGGACATTTTTCTAAGGAAACATTTTGTTCAACAAAATTATTCATTAAGTAATTGTAGCTTAATTAAAAAATTATTTCAATAATTAGAGATTATTAAATTTTTCTAAAATATAATTTAATCCTATGCTTGAAGCTTCTACTGGGATATGATGTCCACAGTTTTTTATGAGTTGAGTTTCTACATTTACATTATTCCTAATAAAAAAATCCTTAGCCTCAAGTAAAAAGTTGGGTGACACTATTTCATCTGCGTCACCATGAATCATCAAAATATCTGCATCAACATTTTTTTTTTTCATCAAATATTCTTGATTAATTATTTTTCCTGAAAAACCTACTATGCAGCTATATCTTTGATCAGAGATTAATCCCAAGTTTAATGACATCATACACCCCTGGCTAAAACCAGATAAACAAATTTTATTATTCTGTAAGTTAAACTCATTTTTTATCTCATTTATAAATTTATTTAGTTTAGTCTCTGCTTTTTTAGATTCATCTAGAATATATTGAGGATCATCCTTTGATAAATCAAACCACTGATAACCTGAAGGGTTTATTTCACATTTTTCATGACCGTTTGGACAAATAAAAATTGTATTAGGTAAATGACGTCTCCAGCCTAAAGATAGCATACTAATATCTTGACCATCACCCCCATACCCATGAAGTAAAATTATTGCATTCTCAATCTCCAAATCATTCTCAGGTTTCAATATTATTGAATCAAGACAAAATGTCATAGTTTGTAATTAATGTTTTTTTAATGTAGAACACCCTACAATAAACTAATGATTTCTGGAATAATTTTAAAAGTATTATCAATAGCACTATTAATCGTAGTAGGAATAGTCCTTATACTTGGAATCGGAACTTTATTTAAAGGTGGAGAGACTAGTAAAAAATACTCAAATAAATTAATGCAGTTACGAGTGATATTACAATTTATTGCTATTATCGTATTAGTGGGTTTTGCTTATTTTTTTAAAAACTAATTATAAAGTTTTAGCCACTCGATAAAATTTTCTTCATTAAAATCTATTGAACCAATAACCCTAGCAAATTCTTTTCCATTTTTATTAATAAAAATTGAGGTTGGAATTCCTCTTAAAGCAAACTTTTTTGTTAAATTAATATTTTCATCAAAATATAAATTTAAATTTTTAATATTCAAATCATCAAAAAATTCTTTAGCTTTTTTAACATTGTCCTGTCCAACATTTACAGGAAATATTTTAAGCTTATTTAAACCTTTGTTTGATTTCAATAAATCTAACGATGGCATCTCTTCTCTGCATGGAGCACACCAAGTTGCCCAAAAGTTTAGTAATAAAATGTTTCCTTTATAATCACTTAAATTTATTTGGTTATTTTGATCATCTAAGACAGTTAAATTTGTATATTCTTTTAATTCTTTATTAATTATAAGGTTTTTAATATTCAAAGTTTCATTTGCATACGTATTTGAAATTAAAATTATAAATATTACTAAAAATCTCATATTAAAAAGGTATAAATAATTAGCATGGTAAAAAATAAAAACAATAAGGCAATTTGGAATAGTCGAATAAAAACAAAGACATCTGCTCTTTATAAAAAATATGGGAGCTCAATTAGCATTGATAAGAAACTTTTTAAAGAAGACATAATGGGATCTATCGCTCATGTAGAAATGCTTTTTAAACAAAAAATTATTTCTTTTAAAATTAAAAATAAAATTATCTATGGCCTTAATAAAATCGAAAAAGAAATACTGAATAAAAAATTTGAATTTAATAAAGAATTTGAAGATATTCATATGAACATAGAAAAAAGACTCACACAATTGATAGGTGACGATGCAGGCTACATTCATACGGCCAGATCAAGAAATGATCAAGTTATTACAGACTTAAAGATATGGATGAAATCAGCAACTCAAAATATAGACTTAAATTTAAAAAAATTGATTAAAACTAATCTTAAGATTGCAGAAAAAAATATTAAAACTATTATGCCAGGTTTCACTCACCTAAAAAACGCTCAAGCTTTATCTTTAGGTCATTACTTAATGTCATATGTTGAAATGTTTACTAGGGATAGAAAAAGATTTTTAAATAATTTAGAAAGTCTTAATGAAAACCCTCTTGGTGTATGCGCATTAACGGGAACTTCCTTTAATATAGATAGAAAACTTACTACGAAAAAATTAGGTTTTAAAAACCCTACTAACAATTCAGTAGATACGGTATCGGACAGAGATTATGTTTTAGACTTTTTGTATTGTTGTTCTGTATGTGCAATGCATATATCCAGAATAGCTGAGGAATTAATAATTTGGAACTCCGATGGTTTTAACTTAATAAATTTATCAGACAAAGTTGTAACAGGATCTTCCATAATGCCTCAGAAAAAAAATCCAGATATGCTAGAATTTTTAAGAGGCAAAACAGGAGGGATGTACGGCAATTTATTTTCAATGTTAACTGTGCTTAAAGGTTTACCTCTATCTTATTATAAAGATCTTCAAGAAGATAAAGAGATAATCTTTAAAACTAATGAAACTTTGGAAAACTGTTTAGAAATTCTTAACGAAATTTTAAATAATTTTAGTCCAAATAAAAAAAGAATGTTAGAGTTGGCTAACGATGGTTATATTACTGCGACTGATTTAGCTGACTATATTGTTAAAAATCATTCTAAATCTTTTAGAGAAGCTTATCAAAAAACAGCTGCAATCATAAATATGGCTGAAAAAAGAAAAAAAAAATTAAATGATTTAACATTATATGATTTAAAAAAAATTGAACCAAATTTAACAGAAGATGTTTTAAACGTATTCGATTTAAAAAATTCTGTAAATTCAAAGAAATCTTATGGAGGAACTGCTTTTGATAATATTAAAAAAATGATAATAAAATATAAGAAACAATTATGATGAAAAAATTTTATCTTTTATTGATAATTTGCCTATTAGTAATGTCTTGTGGAAAACGGGGAGATCCTACCTATAAAGAACCAAATTCCAAAATACCTTATTTTGTTACAAAATATTCATGAAATATGTAAATAAAAATTTTTTAATAGAGGGTATTAAAGCATCTTATTTAGCCAAAAAATTTGGAACTCCGCTGTATTGTTATTCATTAAAAAGGCTAAAAAATAACATAAGTAATTTAAAAAATAATTTTAAAAAAATTGATCCAATTATATGCTTTTCTGTAAAATCTAATCCCAATACAAATCTGTTACGTGAAATTAATAAACAGGGTCTTGGTGCTGATGTTGTTTCCATTGGTGAACTAATGAAAGCCCTTAAAGCAGGTATAAAACCAAGAAATATTGTTTTTTCAGGAGTAGGTAAAACTAAAGTTGAAATTGAATACGCCATTAAAAAAAAAATTTTACTAATAAATGCGGAGTCTAAAAATGAAATTTTGCAAATAGAAAAAGTTGCTAAGAAATATAAAACTAAAGTTAATGTAGGAATTAGGTTAAATCCAAATACTGATGCAAAGACTTTAAGCCAAATATCAACAGGGAAAAAAGAAAATAAATTTGGAGTTTCCGACAAAGTGTTTTTAAAACTTGTCAAATATGTGAAAAAATCAAAAAATTTAAATTTGAAATGCTTAAGCGTCCATATTGGAAGTCAAATCTTAGACTTAAAACCATATGAAAAAATGTTGGGGATACTTGATAAAATTATAAGGAAAACCAAATTCAATTTTGAATATATTGATTTAGGCGGTGGAATGGGAATTAATTATAATAACGATAAGAAAATTTTAAATCTAGATAAATATTCCAATAGTGTAAAAAAATTTTTAAGAAAAAATAAATCTAAAATTATACTAGAACCAGGTAGATCTATAATTGGTAATACAGGGGTTTTGATATCAAAAGTAATTTATAATAAAGAGGGATACAAAAAAAATTTTATAATATTAGATGCAGCTATGAATGATCTTATGAGGCCAGCCTTATATGATGCAAAACATCAAATTAGACCAGTTGTAAAAAATAATAGCTATGCAAATAAAGTTTATGAATTTGTTGGCCCGATCTGTGAGAGTACTGATAAATTTGGTGCATACAAAAACTTTCAAAAATTAAGGGAGAATGATTTAATTATAATTTGTGATGTTGGAGCTTATGGGGTATCCTTAAGTTCAAATTATAATTTAAGACCCAAACCAGCAGAAATATTGATTGAAAAATCAAAAGCTAAGGTGATCTCAAAAAGACAAAAGCTTATTGAAATAATTTAAAGTTATCTAAATATGATAAGAAACTTTTTATTTTCATTTTCTTTTTTTTCAGGAATTATTTTTATATCAATAATTTTTTTACCCTCACTTTTGTTACCACAAAAAATTACTTTGTTTGGTGGAAAACTCATGGGTTATTGGTCCCAATTTTGTCTAAAAATCATTTTATCAACGAAAATAGTTATTAAAGGAAAGGATAACTTAATTAATGACGAAAAGTTTTTCATCGCCTCTTCACATCAATCAATGTTTGAAACCTTCTTTCTTCAAACTATTTTTAATTCACCAGTGTTTATTTTAAAAAATGAACTTATCAGAATTCCTGTTTTTGGATGGTACTTAAAAAAGATAGGCTCTATTTCGATAAAAAGAGACAAAATTACTAAAGATAATCTAAATTTTTTTAACGATATTTCAGAAAAAATTAAAAATTCTAAAAGACCAATAGTTATTTTTCCTCAGGCCACAAGAGTTTTACCTGAGGACCGACCACCTTTTAAAAAAGGGGCATCTAGGATTTATGAAAAATTAAATATTTTGTGTCAGCCAGTTGCAATCAATTCAGGTTATGTATGGCCAAAAAAAGGTATAAAAAAAAGCAATAAAATAATTACTGTATCTATACTTAACCCAATTAAACCTGGTTTACAAAAAGAGGAATTTTTACAAGTACTTGAAAAAAGAATTTATGATGAACTAGATTTAATTTGCTAGCCTTTCATTGGCATTACAATAAAAATACTATCAAAATCACTTGGATCCTTTATTAAGACAGGTGATCCCATATCATTAAAATATAGCTCAATTTTCTCACCATCTAATTGGGATGCTACGTCAATCAGATACCTTGAATTAAAACTAATTTCTAGGTCATGGTCAAATTTTGTTGAGAGTGTCTCATTACCATCTCCACTATTTGAATTATTAACGGACAAATTTAAAGTATCTTTTGTCAGATTAAATTTCACACCATCTTTTTTATCAAATGATACTGATGCAACCCTATCAACTGAATCTAAAAATAATTTTAAATCAATCTCTAATTTTTTTTGATTATTTTTCGGTATAACTTGAATATAATTTGGAAATTTACCATCAATAAGCTTTGAAATTAAAATACTATTACTTAATTCAAATTTAATTTTTGACTTCATGTTCGAAATTTTTACTTCACCATCATAATTATCTAAGATAGCACATAATTGAAAAATAGTTTTTTTTGGCAAGATTATAGGCTCAAAATCTATTTGTTTTTCTAATCTTATCTTTGAAATTGACATTCTGTGACTATCTGTTGCTACAGCTGTTAAATATTTTTTTTCATCAACTTCTGTTTGGTGAAAGTATATACCACTTAAATAATGCCTTGTTTCATCATTCGAAATTGAAAACTTACATTTATTTAATAATTTTAGCAATTGTTTAGATTTAATCGAAAATTCGTTATGATTAAAATTTTCATCAGTTACAGGAAATTCTGAATGACTTATACAATTAAGATTAAAAATAGATTTATCTGACTCAAGATGTAACTTATTCTTATCATTTAGAGTTAAATTGATTTTTTTTCCAGAGGAAATTTTTCTCACTATGTCATAAATTACAGAAGACGTTGTGGTAGTTTTGCCTTCTTCAAGCACTTCAATATTATTAATTTGATGAATAAAAATTATATCTAGATCTGTTGCAGTCAAAATTAATTTTGAATTATTAGCATTAAAGAGAATATTTGATAATATTGGTAGTGTACTCCTTTTTTCAATAACCCCTTGACAGTAATTTAATGCTTGTTGTAAATCCTGTTGGTTTACACTAAACTTCATTATCTTTTGTATTATATAATATTTGATTTTTTAATTTATCTATATTTTCTGCCATATCTTTATCACTTTCTTTTAACTTCTCTATCGTTTTTACTGAATGAATTATAGTAGTATGGTCTCTATTTGAAAATTCTCGTCCTATCTCTGGTAAAGATTTAGACGTTAGAATTTTTGTAAGATATATAGCAGTTTGTCTTGGTCTTACCAAGTATCTAGATCTTCTAGAGGACAGCATTTCATTCTTACTAATTTTAAAAAATTTACACACTAAGGTCTGTATTAAATCAATAGTAACCTTATTTTCGCTAATGTTTAGTAAATCTTTTAAAACAATTTTACTCTCTGCCAAATTAGGTAATTTGTTATATATTCTAGAAAATGAAATTAGGCGATTAATAGCGCCAACTAATTCTCTTATACTATTAGAAATTTCAAGGCTTATGAAATCTTTAATCTCCTTTGAAATTTCTATCTTATCTGCATAAAGCTTATTTAATTCATTAATCTTTTTTTCAATGATATTTTTTCTCAATTGAAGATCAGGTTTTTGTATATCCACGACTAGTCCTCCAGAAAATCTAGACTTTATTCTTTCTTGAATTCTAGATAATTTATTAGGCGGTCTATCTGCAGATACTATAATTTGACTACCCTTTTCTAGTAATGCATTGAAGGTATGAAAAAACTCTTCCTGCATAGCCTCTTTACCATTCATAAATTGAATATCGTCTATTAGCAAAATATCGGTGTTTCTAAAATATTCCTTAAACTTCACCATATCGTTTGCTTTTATCGATTTAATAAACTGGTACATAAACCTTTCCGCCGGAATAAACATAACTTTTTTTTTTTCCTTTAGTTCAAATCCGATAGAATTTAAGAGATGTGTCTTACCCATTCCAACACCTCCATAAATATACAAAGGGTTATATTGAGAAAAATTTTCAGTAACCTTCAATGAGGCCTCATATGCAAGCTTATTACTGCTACCAGTTACAAAATTTTCAAACCTTTTATTATGATCTACACGGTTATATTGGAGAAAAGAGTCTTTTAAGAAGGAGATATTTTCACTTTTTTTCGATAAAATATTAATATTATTTTGATTTTGAAAATTTATATTTTTTTCTATAATTTTAAATTCAATGCGAATTAAATCTTTCTTAAATAGCTTAACAATCTGTAAAATTTGATCCAAATATCTTGATGTTATCCAATCTCTTATGAATCTAGTTGGTACTGAAATTAATATATAGCTATTGAATTCCTCAATGAAATCGATCTTTTTTAACCAGCTCTCATAAACTTCAGAGCCTAATTTTTTTTTCATCTCACTTTGAATTAATTGCCAATCTAATTTATTTGATTTTGATTTATTTAAGTCTGAGTTTTTATAGATATTTTCTATATTCATGAGGAGACTTGAGTAAGAGCTATAATAAAAATTATTGCAACAAAATATTTTATAAATTCAAAAAAAAATAAAATCTAGGATTGTGCAACATGAAAAGTTTGTAAGAAAAAAAATTTAAATCTGGGATTGTGTTAAAATTTTTAAAAAAATTTAATTTAAATTTTTTTATTCAAGGATTTATTAATAAAATTTATGATTGAACTCAATGAGTCCATGTTATTTACTAAATCTAAATGTTGTATGAAAATAAATTTTGATTGTAGATTTTGTAGATCCTGAGGTTGTATCGTCAAAACAACTTATAATATAAATTATATAGTAGATATTTTCTTAGTTATCCTGGAAATATTTCTTGATGCATTTTGTTTTTTAATTATTCCAGTTTTAGCAATCTTCATTAATTCAGAATTCAACTTAGGTAAGAATTTTATTGCTTCTGACTTGTCTTTTTTTTCTAATAAAAGATTCATCTTTTTTATTGCATTTTTATATCTACTTTTTCTAATTTTGTTTACCGAAGTTTGCTTCGTTATTCTTCTTATTCTTTTAATTGCTGATTTTGTATTAGCCATGTGCGCAGGGGTATAACTTGAGAAATAGTATCGGTCAATCAAATAATTCATTTATTTTTGACAGAAACTACAAAAGAATGTTGATCTATTTGAAATATTTTTTTTTTGAATTAAGCCTTTACAATCTACTCGTTTACATTTTTGTCCCTCTCTCTGGTAAACTTTAAAATTATTTTGAAATGAACCTTTATTTCCTAACACATCTTTAAAGTCTCTTATTGAGGACCCCCCTCTTTTTATAGCATTTAGGAGGACTAACTTTGAGTTTTTAAAGATTTTTTTACACTCTGTTTTATTGATAGATTTTCCCTCTTTAATGGGATTTATCTTACTGAGATAAAGAATTTCACTAGCATAAATATTTCCAATTCCTGATATAAAATTTTGGTCTAAAAGAAAACTTTTAACATTTTTTTTTTTATCTTTTAGATTGTCATAAATATAATTCATATTAAACTTTGAATCAAAAGGCTCTGGACCTAATTTTTCAAATCTTTTTTTAAGTGACTTTTGATCTTTTATAATCTCAAAAAAACCAAATCTTCTAGGGTCATTGTATACTAATCTAAATTTATCGAAAAAAATTTCGATATGATTATGTTTATCAGGTAATTTTGGAGAATTATAAAAACTTGTATTTGTTAAAAAATTTTTTTTATTATGTTTCAAGAGGTGAATTGTGCCACTCATACCAAGATGAATTAACAATTTATTTTTTTTAGATAAAAAAAGAATTAAATATTTCGAAAATCTATCAACATCTAAAATTATTTGGTTTTCTAAAATTTTTTCAAAATTTTGAGGTAATTTAATCCTTAAATTTCTATTCCTTACTATTACCTTTTTTATAGTTTTTTGTATTATTTTTTTATTTAATGATTGTCTTATAATTTCTACTTCTGGTAATTCTGGCATTTCATACTATATTATTTGTATATTTAAATTTTATGCAACAAGATCTTCAAAATAAAAAAGGACTAGTTCAAAGTGTCTTTAACCAAGTTTATGATCAATATGATCTTATGAACGACCTAATGTCATTGGGTATTCATAGAATATGGAAAAAAAACTTATTAAATATGATGAATCCTTCTATCAACCAAAATTTAATAGATGTTGCTTGTGGAACTGGAGATATAGCGAAAATCTATCTGAACAATGTAGGTAAAGATGCTGAGATAACTTGCGTTGATCCAAATAAAGGAATGATAAATATTGCAAAAAAAAAATTACCTAATTATAAAAATCTAAAATGGTATTTATCCTCAGCTGAAAGTTTGCCTGTTTCGAGTAACTCCTTTGATTTTTATACTATTAGCTTTGGATTAAGAAATACAAAAAGTATAAAAAAATCTCTGAAAGAAGCATACAGAGTTTTGAAACCAGGAGGTCGATTTTTATGTCTTGAATTTTCAAAAATTCAAAACACTAATTTAGATAAACTTTATAAAAATTATTCGAAGCTAATTCCAGAAATTGGAAAAATCGTTGTTGGAAAAAAAGAGCCTTACCAATATTTGATTAAAAGTATTGAAAATTTTGTTAATCAACATGAACTCATAGACTTAATGCGTGAAAGCAAACTTGATAAGTGTGATTATACAAATTTGTCTGGTGGTATAGTTTCAATTCATAGTGGTTGGAAGATATAATGATCAAAAAATTAATAACATTATTTAAACTTGGAAGAAAAGTCGCAAAATCAGATGTTTTAGATATAGTCTCAAAATTTCAAGAGCCACCTTTATCTATTAAAATATTATTTAAAATTTTATCTTTCTCTTTTTCATCCAAAAATAATACACGATTAAAAAATAATGAAGGAGAAAACTTATCTAAATCTTTAGAGTCAATGGGTACAACTTTTATAAAACTAGGTCAATTCTTAGCAACAAGGCCAGACATTATTGGTGAAAGTTTATCGAAGGAACTTGAAAATCTTCAAGATAGATTGCCTCCTTTTTCTCAAGATCAAGCAAAAAAAATTATTAATGATGATTTAGGAGTAAATACCTATAACTCAATTATTGATTTAAGCGAACCTGTTGCAGCTGCATCTATAGCTCAAGTTCATAAAGCTAAAATAGACGATAATGGAACAATAAAAGATGTTGCAATAAAAATTTTGCGGCCTGATATTAAAAAAATTTTTAATGATGAAATTGATGCTATTATGTTATGTGCATTCTTAGTTGAATCTTTAATAAAAAAAACAAAAAGATTGAAACTTGTAGAAGTAGTTTTTTTACTTAAAGAAATTACTAATCTTGAAATGGACCTAAGATTTGAAGCTGCTGCTGCAAATGAATATGCAGAAAACACAAAAAATGATATTGGTTTTAATGTTCCGAAAATTTACTGGAATTATACTAGTGAAAATGTAATGACACTAGACTGGGTAGATGGTATCTCAATTAGAGAAACTGAAGAGTTAAAAAAAAGAGATATAAATACAAAGAAATTAGCAGAAGATATTATCCAAAATTTTCTTAGACATGCTGTTAGAGATGGTTTTTTTCATGCTGATATGCATCAAGGAAATATTTTGATAGATAATGATGGCCATATTATTCCTATTGATTTTGGAATTATGGGAAGGCTCGATAAAATGAGTAAAAGATTTTTAGCTGAAATACTCTTTGGTTTTATTCAAAGAGACTATAAAAAAGTAGCTGAGGTCCATTTAATCGCAGGTTTAGTGCCGAAAGATGTCCCAATAAATGATCTTGCTCAAGCTTTAAGGTCTATTGGTGAGCCTATTTTTGGTCAAGCAGTTAAAGATATATCTGGTGGAAAATTATTAAAACAACTTTTTGATGTCACAGAAAAATTTAATATGCAAACACAACCACAATTATTAATGTTACAAAAAACAATGGTAGTAGTTGAAGGAGTAGCAAGAAAATTAAATCCTGAAACAAACATTTGGACTACATCCAAACCTATTCTTGAAAACTGGTTGAAAGAAACGAAAAACCCTATGACTACAATTAATGAAACAATTAATAGTACATCAGAAGTAATCAAAAGATTACCAGAATTTCCAGAAATAATGGATAAAGCTAATCAGGCCCTTACTTTTTTGGCTAGTGGACAAATTCCTCAAAACTCAAATTCTTATAATACATTGAGTGATAAAAGATCCGAAATGGTAGCTTTCAGAAATCAATCTATAATAGGTTTTTTATTGCTTGTAATTCTAGGCCTTCTAGTATTTTAATTCACGAAATGAAAAATTTAGATAATAAAAAAATTTTATTTATAATTTGTGGAGGAATTGCTGCATATAAAAGTTTAGAGTTGATTAGATTATTTAGGAAAAATAAGGCCTCTATAAGAACAATTTTAACAAGGAGTGCTAAAAAATTTGTAACACCTTTATCGATCGCTTCATTATCGCAAGGGAGAGTTTACGAAGACCTTTTCAATATAGAAAATGAGTTAGAAATGGACCATATTGCTTTATCAAGATGGGCTGATGTAATTATTGTTGCTCCTGTAACTGCAAATACTATTTCAAAACTTGCCTCTGGAAACGCTGAAGATTTAGCTTCAACTGTTATTCTAGCATCTAATAAACAAGTTTACTTGGCTCCTGCAATGAATGTAAGAATGTGGGAGCATCAATCGACTAAAGATAATCTAAAAACTCTGAAGAATTATGGCTATAAAGTTATAGGTCCTATTACCGGTGATATGGCATGTGGAGAGTATGGTGAAGGCAAAATGTCTGAACCAATTGAAATATTTAATGAAATCCAAAATTTTTTTGAAAATAAGAAAGAAAATAAAAAAATTAAAGCTTTGGTTACCGCAGGCCCAACAAATGAATATATTGATCCTGTAAGATTTATTTCGAATAAATCAAGCGGTAAGCAAGGTTATGAAATTGCAAAATCTCTTCATAAAAGAGGATTTGATACAACTTTAATATCAGGTCCGACTAATCTAGATATAGATCAAGAAATTAGACTTATAAAAGTTGAAACAGCAGATGAAATGTTTAAAGCTACTCAAAAAAATTTACCAACAGATATTGCAGTTTTTTCAGCTGCAGTTTCTGATTTTAAGATTGATGTAAAAAGTAAAGATAAAATAAAAAAAAAAGAAAAACTAAATATCAAATTAGAGAGAAATGTTGACATTTTGAATTATATTTCAAATCATAATTCAATGAGACCAAAGCTAGTTATTGGTTTTGCAGCCGAGACAAAAAATTTAGACATAAATGCCATAAAAAAACTTAAAGATAAAAATTGTGACTGGATCATTGCAAATGATGTGTCTAAAAAAAACATTGGTTTTGATAGTGATTATAACGAGGTTACAATTCATTATAATGATTTTAAAAAGAGAAAAGAGACACTTTCACATAAAAAGAAATCTGAAATCTCTGAGGAGATTGTTGATAGAATTGTTATTCAGATGAATTAATGGTCAGAGTATTAATTAAAAAACTTGATCCTAGGGTTATTCTTCCATCTTATAAGACCAATGGAGCCTCGGGTATGGACCTAATGGCTTTTGTAAAGGAAAAAATTGTTATTAAACCACAAACCTCAGCTTTAATTCCAACAGGATTATCTGTCGCTTTCTCTGAAGATTATGAAATACAAATAAGGCCGCGTTCTGGCTTAGCAGCTAAAAACAACATTAGTGTTTTAAATACTCCTGGAACTATTGACAGTGATTATAGAGGTGAATTAAAAATTATTATATTTAATTATAGTAATAATGATTTTGTGGTTAATAATAATGATAGAATTGCACAAATGATTTTGACCCCTATTGCAAAGATGGAGTTAGAGGAAGCAAATGAGTTACCCAAAACCTTAAGAGGAGAGGGTGGATTTGGCTCAACAGGTAAATGAGTCAAAATTTAAATAAAAGCCAGGTCGCGAGATTCTCAAGACAAATAATCTTAAAGAATATTGGTACTTTGGGTCAGAAAAAAATAATTAAATCTAAAGTTCTAATCATTGGAATGGGGGGTTTAGGTTGTTCTGTTGCAGAATTTCTTACTAGAGCAGGTGTAGGTAGTCTAGGGATAATTGACTTCGATAATGTAGATATAACTAATATTCATCGACAAAGTCTTTATGACGTAAAAGATATAAAAAAATCAAAAGTTATAGTGGCAAAAAAAAAATTACGTAAAATTAATTCAAACACAAAAGTTAGTTGTTACAAAGTTAAACTCAACAAAAGCAATATCCAAAATATAACAAGCAAATATGATTATATTATAGATGGATCAGATAACTTTAAAACTAAGTTTTTGATAAATGATTATTGTAAAAAAACAAAAAAATTTTTAGTGGTAGGAGCCATAAGTAAATTTGATGGACATATTTTTACTTTTAATTTTAAAAATAAAAATACACCATGTATAAGATCCTTTTTTCAAGAAAAAGAAATCTCAGATGATATTTTAAATTGTGAATATGGTGGTGTTTTAGGGACTGTTGCGGGTATAATCGGTACAATTCAAGCCAATGAAATATTAAAAAAAATTTTGAAAATTGGTAAAAATTTGAATGGATATATCCTTATACTTGATTTACTAAATCTAAATTTTAGAAAAGTTAAATTAAAAAAATTAAAAATATCTAAATAATGTTACAAAAAATAATAGTATTACTTATTTTAACATTTTTTTATTTATCCAATTCTTTTGCGAATGAAATTTTTCTATCTTTAAAAAAAAGTAAGGTCAATGTCAGATATGGACCTAGCTTGGAGTCACCTATAAAATATATTTATAAGAAAATTAATCTTCCAATAAAACAAATTGATAAAAATGAAAATTTTCGAAGGATTATTGATGTAAAAAATAATAGCGGCTGGATACATGTTTCACAGTTGAAACAAATAAATTCAATTATACCGCTTAAGGATAAAATTTTATTTCAAAAACCATCTAATTTTTCAAAACCTTTGGCAAAAATTAAAAAAGGTAGAATATTAATTGTTAAAAAATGTGATGAAAATTGGTGTCAAATTAAAACGTCCAAATTTAAAGGATGGATTAAAAACACCAATATTTGGGGGAAAATTAAATAACTTTAAAATATTTAGTTATTTTTGTTGCACACACACGTCTTTGATTACTGGCATATTTGCACAATCACCACATTTAGTTTTTTGCACAATACAACCGTCATCAAGAACTTGAACATCAACAACTTTATCACATTTGGAACAAGTTGAAGAGATTGTAAGCCCACATTTTTTACAATTATAATTTTCAATTTGCATATGTACAAAAATAATATGATGAAAAATGCTTTCAAGAAAAATCTATGAGAATAATTATCATTAGCACATTTTTTTTGATAATGATTATTATTATCAAGAATTATCTAAAAAACGGATTATGATTTTTTTAAAAATTTTTAATTTTTCGACTTGCTTGCCCACCATTTATCTAAAATGAAATACCAAACAGAGTTAGCTATTGGTTCAACAATCGCATCAGTCAATGCAATCATAAAAGAAACGTCAGCGACTAACATTAAAACAGTTATAGCTATCGCAAAGTGTCCAATTGTATAGATTATTGTTCTAAGGATAGAACCTTTATTATTTTGGTAAATATTACCTGCTGCTTTAAATATTCCGCTAGTTATTTCCATTTTGTTCCTTAAAAGGGCTTTCTAGAACGCAAGCTACTAAGTGAATTCTAGCCTGTTCCCCACCATTAAAGAAATTGTGATATTTTGTGTTGTTAGTTATCCAAACTTTACCATCAGCAGGGAGATGTTTTGCAACATTCTCGATTACCATCGAACAACCCTTGTTAGTAATAATTGGTACGTGCAGCCTACATTCTGGGTCTTTATGCCAGCTCAGTGTTGACCTTGGCTCTTTTAACAAAAGTCTTACTCTACCCAGTTTAAATCTTTTACTTAACGTGTCATAAACTTCTTTAAAATAAGTATTCTCAAATTCAGGGATTAATTGAGTGTATTTAGATTCATCTATATCAACATCTCTACAAACTTCTTTTCCAGTTTCATCTGCTATAGTCCAATATTTACCTCGAATATTATTTCCTTCAATAGAGCTTTTGTCATTTGGAATTTGGTTTAATGATATTGCACCAAAGTGTGTTACTCCAGGAGAGTTAAATTTTTTAGCTTTTAAAATTTTATCTAAATCTTCCCTTAATCTTGTGATATCAAAATTAAGGTCTGGGACCTCATAAAAATCATCGAAAGTTACTGATGGCATAAAATAATCATTTAGTTTTTGTTAATTTAATTTCAAGTCAAATCTGTCCGAATTCATTACTTTAACCCACGCTGCGATAAAATCATTAATAAATTTATCACCTGAGTCCTCACATGCATAAACTTCTGCTAATGCTCTTAATTGAGAATTTGAACCAAAAATCAAATCAACTCTTGTCGCTTTCCATTTAATTTTTTGAGTTTTTCTGTCTTTCCCGACAAAAGTCTGCTCTGATTTATCTTCTTCTTTCCAAGTGGTATTCATATCTAGTAAGTTTATGAAATAATCATTTGTCAGATAACCAGGTCTTTTTGTAAAAACACCATGTTCTGAATTGTCATAATTAGTATCTAAAACTCTCATTCCACCTATTAGAGCTGTCATTTCAGGCGCTGTTAAACCCATCAACTGAGCCTTATCTACTAATTTTTCTTCTGCAGAAACATTTGAAGTTCCACCATTCAAGTAATTTCTAAAGCCATCTGCTTGTGGTTCCAGAAGGCCAAATGAATTAATATCAGTTTGGTCTTGTCTCGCATCTCCTCTTCCTGCTGAAAATGGAACTTTAACTTTATAACCAGCTTTTTTTGCGGCCATTTCGATTCCAACACCACCTGCTAGTACAATTAAATCGGCCATTGAAACACTTTTTTTATTACTGTCAAATTTACTTTTGATTTTACTCAAGGCTTTAATCGCATTTGATAACTTTTTAGGATTATTAACTTTCCAATTTTTTTGGGGCTCTAACATTATCCTTGCACCATTAGCACCACCTCTTTTGTCTGATCCTCTAAAAGTTGACGCTGACGCCCAAGCGGTTGATACTAAATCTGAAATCGATATTTTTGATTTAGAAATTTTATTTTTCAAATCTTTAATATCTTTTGACTTAAGTTTATATTTTGGTTTATCTATTGGATCTTGCCAAATTAACTGTTCTTTTGGAACTTCACTGCCAAGATAACAAACTCTAGGACCCATATCTCTGTGAGTTAATTTAAACCAAGCTCTTGCAAAAGCATCATGAAACTCTTTTGGATTTTGATGAAAATGTTTTGTAATAGGGCCATAACTTGGATCAACTTTCATTGAGATATCAGTTGTTTGCATCATTGGTGGGTGTAGCACACCTTTCTTATGTGCATCAGGAACCATTTTAATTTCTTGACCATTTTTCTTAGGCGTCCATTGGTGGGCACCAGCAGGGCTTTTTGTAAGCTCCCATTCATGTCCATATAAACAATCTAAATAGCCCATGTCCCATTTAATGGGATTTTGAGTCCAAGCGCCCTCAATACCACTGCTTATTGTATCAACACCTTTTCCAGATTTGTAACCACTATTCCACCCAGTAGACTGGTCTTGAAGTTTTGAAGCCTCAGGATCAGGACCCTTAAATGACTCAGATGCTGCACCATGCGATTTTCCAAACGTATGTCCTCCAGCAACTAATGCAGCTGTCTCATAATCATTCATAGCCATTCTGCCAAATGTCTCTCTAATATCATGTGCTGCAAGTTTTGGATCTGGATTAGCATCAGGACCTTGGGGGTTAACATAAATTAAACCCATATGTGAAGCACCTAATGGTTGTTCTAAATCTCTTTTTCCACTATATCTCTCAACACCTAACATTTCTTTTTCCGAGCCCCAATAGATATCATCTTCTGGCTCCCAAATGTCTGTTCTACCAGCTCCAAAACCAAAAGTTTTGAAACCCATTGAGTCTAATGCAACATTACCAACAAGTATAAATAAATCAGCCCATGAAATTTTTCTTCCGTACTTCTTTTTGATCGGCCATAAAAGTAATCTAGCTTTATCCAAATTCACATTATCTGGCCAAGAATTAAGGGGAGCAAATCTTTGATTACCTGTTCCAGCTCCGCCTCTACCATCACCAGTTCTGTAAGTTCCTGCAGCATGCCAAGCAAGCCTAATAAAGAGTGGTCCATAATGACCGTAATCAGCTGGCCACCACTCTTGTGAGTCAGTCATTAATTTTTTTAAATCTTTTTTCAGTGCTTTATAATTAAGTTTTTTAAACTCTTTAGCGTAACTAAATTTTTTATCCATAGGGTTAGATAAATTTGAGTGCTGACTAAGAATTTTAAGATTTAGGCTATTAGGCCAAAAATCTCTCACCGTTTGTCCCCGTCCTGCAGAAAACTTTGCGGGTGTTCCTGCCCCCGTAAAAGGACATTTGCTCATTTGATTTGCTTTAAAAGATTTATCTTTAAAATTTTCAGTACTCATTATTTTCCTTTAGATTAATTAGCTTTAGAAAGTAGTTTATAATGATTCTAAAAAGCTGTCAATTGGTTTAAAATGACGCTAAAGTGAAAGCAGATAATTAGTCTTCTAGCTTAACAAGAACTTCGACAGATTTAATCTTTTTACCGTTTATTTTTTTTAAGATGTTTATTGGGCCTACATCAGAATTTTCTAAATCAATCAACTTTTCATCTTTTAAATCATAAAAATGATGATGATCGGTAACATTTGTATCAAAATAAGTTTGGTTTGAATTAATCGGGATCTGTTTAAGGTATCCTTTTTTTTCAAAAGCATGAACAGTATTATAAATAGTTGCTAAAGAAATTTTGTTATTTTTTTGCTTCTTAATTTTCTGATCTAGCTCATTAATCGTGAAATGAAATGTCTTTTCAGTATCAAATAAAACCTCACATATTTGAAGTCTTTGTTTAGTTGGTCGTAATCCAGAATTTCTCAATTTATCGATATATTTCACTATTTAACCGTATTGTTATTTAAAATTATTCTAAACTAAAGTTAAATTTATATTATATAATGGTAAAATCAAGTAAATAAGGGTACTCAATTTTATGAAAAAAAACTCATACTCGTATGATGAACTTATAAATTGTGGAGAAGGAAAATTATTTGGCCCAGGTAATGCTAAATTACCACTTCCACCAATGCTGATGTTTGATAGAATTACAGAAATTAATGATGACAAAGGAGCATTTAAAAAAGGTTCTTTAAAAGCTGAATTAGATATTAAAAAAAATCTTTGGTTTTTTGATTGTCACTTTAAAGAAGATCCTGTTATGCCTGGCTGTCTTGGTCTTGATGCTATGTGGCAGTTAGTAGGTTTTTTTTTAGGTTGGATTGGAAATCCAGGAAAAGGAAGGGCTTTAGGTGTAGGTACAGTGAAATTTACAGGAGAAGTTTTGCAAAATATAAAATTAGTAAAATATGAAATTGATATGAAAAAAATCATGTCTCCTGGAGGTACTACAGTAGGTCTTGCCAATGGTATGGTTTTAGCCGATGATAAAAAAATTTATTCAGCAGACAATTTAAAAGTAGGATTATTTAAATAATGAAAAGAGTCGTAATTACAGGTTTAGGGGTTGTTTCATGTCTAGGAAACAACCAAGATGAGGTATACAATTCTCTTTTAAACTCAAAGTCTGGAATATCTTTCAGTCCAGAATATAAAGAACATAATCTTAAAAGTCATGTTCACGGTAAACCAAACATAAAACTTGAGGATTTTATTGATAGAAAAACAATAAGGTTTATGGGATCAGGCTCAGCATATAATTATATTGCAATGAAAGAAGCTATCGAGGACTCTGGGCTTGAGGAGAAAGAGGTAAGCAATTTTAAAACTGGAATAGTAATGGGCTCAGGTGGCCCGTCAATTGAAAATGTGATTTTGGCTGCAGATAAAACTAGAGCTAAAACTCCAAAACTTATGGGACCATTTATTGTTCCAAGAACAATGGCAAGCACTGCTTCGGCAACTTTGGCCGTACCTTTTAAAATAAAAGGGACTAATTATACAATGAGCTCAGCATGTGCAACTAGTGGGCATTGTATAGGAAACTCTATGGAGTTAATTCAAATGGGAAAACAAGATATTGTCTTCGCTGGTGGAAGTGAAGAAATTCATTGGGCCATGACAGCAATGTTTGATGCAATGACTGCTTTGTCCTCAAAATATAATGATACACCTGAAACTGCTTCAAGAGCTTATGATAAAACAAGAGATGGTTTTGTTATTGCTGGTGGGGGTGGAGTATTGGTTCTTGAAGAATATGAGCATGCTAAAGCAAGAGGTGCCAAAATATATGCTGAACTCACTGGATATGGAGCAACTTCAGATGGTTATGACATGGTAGCTCCATCTGGCGAAGGAGCTGTAAGATGTATGAAGATGGCAATGGCAACAGCAAAAAATAAAATTGATTATATTAATACTCATGGAACATCTACTCCTGTTGGAGACATAACAGAACTAAACGCTGTAAAAGAAACTTTTGGTGAACAAATTCCGAAAATTAGCTCAACAAAATCTTTATCAGGTCATCCTTTAGGAGCAGCGTCGGTACACGAGGCGATATATTGTTTAATTATGATGAAAAATAATTTTATTGCTGGTTCAGCTAATATCAAAGAAATGGACGAGGAAGCTAAAAAATTTCCAATTGTTGCAAAATCAGAGAAAAATGTTTCTTTAAATGCGGTTATGTCAAACAGTTTTGGCTTTGGTGGAACCAATGCTGCACTAGTTTTTGAAAAGGTTTAATCATGAGCTTGATGAAAGGTAAAAAAGGATTAATCATGGGAGTTGCTAATGAAAGATCTATTGCTTGGGGTATCTCTCAAAAACTTTCAGAGGCTGGCGCTGAATTAGCTTTTACGTATTTAGGTGATGCTCTTAAGAAAAGAGTGGTCCCTCTAGCAGAAAAATTAAATTCAAAATCAACTTTTAGCTGTGATGTTGAAAAAAAAGAAGAGGTTGTAAAATTATTTGAGAATATCAAATCTCAATGGGGAGAAATTGATTTTGTAGTTCATGCAGTTGCATTTTCAGATAAATCAGAATTATCAGGCGAATATTTAAATACAACTAGAGAAAACTTTTTAAGAAGTATGTTAATTTCATGTTTTTCATTTACTGAAGTAGCAAAAGAAGCATCAAAAGTGATGAAACAAGGTGGAAGTCTTCTTACATTAACTTACGAGTCTACTAAAGCTATTCCAAATTATAACGTAATGGGTGTGTGTAAATCAGCTCTTGAGGCTAGTGTAAAATACTTAGCTAGAGATTTGGGCGTTAAAGGCATGAGAGTTAATGCGATAAGTGCTGGCCCTATTAAAACCTTAGCAGCTTCTGCTATTGGAGATGCAAAATTTTTATATAAATGGAATGAAGATCATTCATTCCTAAAAAGAAATGTTGATATTCATGATGTTGGCAATTCAGCATTATATCTTCTAAGCGATCTTGCAAATGGTGTTACTGGTGAAATTCACTATGTAGATGCGGGATACAACAAAGTTGGAATGCCTGATCCAAAAAATATAACTTAATTTTAATATAAGTTTTGTCTTGATTTAACAGCTCTTAGCTCTATTAAGTTTTCGTGTCCAACACCATCTTTATCAATTCTGCTAAATACAGATTTAATATTCCACCCATTATCTAAAAACCAATCAAATCCAGTTTCCAAAATAATCATTGAGTTATATTTTTTTTCAATAGTTGTATTATATTTGGTTGTTTCTCCAACAAAGTTAGCTTGTATATCTGATCCATCTGTAAGATCCTTATTAAAATCTATCTTAAAATAAGGAATAAATAATGAGTCGGTAAGGTAAATTTCTTTCTCAACGGCAGATCCTAAAGAAATTGATGATGTTTCAAGTTCTCTTTTGTCAAATTTTAGCTTTGAACTACTGCTACCTGTCTCAGAATATCCATCAAAATTTACAAAACCGAGATCAAATTTGGAATAATTGTGAAATTTATAATTTTTACGGACATTCTTTAAATTATATTTAACCGAACCAAAAATTTGATTTGCTTTAAATTTACCTTTTACAACATTGGAAGGGTTTGAGGTATCAGTAATACGTGTTGTGGCATAAGTAGTTTTTCCAAACCCTAAAAAAGAATCGATATAATTTTTTTCAGATCCTTGCCAGGTATTATATAGGGAAAAATTATTTGATCTTGCTAAAAATCCAGTGCTATCTTTAGTGCCTATATTAGATTGATCATCTTCGCGCCTAAAAACAAGTCCAAATAAAGAACCTTTATTATAATTAACATCTGCACCTAATAAAAAACTCTCAGTTCTATTTATTATTCCTAAATCGCCACCTGAGCTAAGATTAAGTCTTCCTTTATTAATTGAGCCAGCTGTCCAAAATGCCCAATCTTTTGGTGTCATATTATAATTTTCTTTTAAATATTTTGTTAATGGTAGTTCACTAATTAAATCATCAATATTTTTTGAGGATAAATTTTTATATTTATCAATGTAATAATCAAATAATTCTGGGGGTATTTGTTCTTTGTAATTATTTTGATTAGAAAGAGTCAATTTCATATCTTTAATTCGAGTTGATTTATTAATTCCAACTCTTCTAAACTGTTCCATTCTACGCATAACTTGATTGGTAGTATTGAACATAAATCTTTTAGCATGTTCTGTTTGTGCGTTTGCCATTCCACTTACTTGTTTGTCATCGAACGCATTGAAACCGCTAACTTCTGTTGATCTAATTGTTAATGTAGTTTGACCACTTACGGTTGCACTTTCACCAGCTGTTCCACCATATTCAATTACATACGCTCCAGTTGTATCATTTGTGCAATGTAAGTCATTCCATTTACCTTTTCTGCCTGATGGAGAACCGTACATATGAGCACAATTTTCATCCCCGTCATTTGCAGATGGGTGATCGTTAGGTTCATCAGTTAACCAATTTGCATAAGAATAACCTGATGCAACTGTGCAATCCTCATGTGCAGGATCTGCCTTATTAACTCCTGGTGTTGCACTCTCAATTGCTACTTGACAAAAAAAAGTCTTTCCGTTTTCAGGTCCTGAAACCCATTCCCATGTACCTTCTCCTGCTAGAGCAGTACCTTGTCCTAAATCAAGACTTATAGCTGGATGGGTATTAGATGTATGTGTTGCATCATCAGATCCACCAATCCAAGTATTGGTACCAATTTTATTTTTAATAAAATTATTCTCAGCTTCACTTGTAATTGTTACGAGATAACCTGTAAGACCTAAGTAAGTTGAAGCTTCTGCAGCAGTTTTTGCGTCTTCCCAATTAATAGTTCCAGTTACAAGTTCATAGTAATGACCATTTCCTGAAAAATAATTAGTACCAGCTGGAGTTACAGCAACAGTAATAGTAGGAGATCCAGCAACGCCATCGCCTTTAAATGATAATGTTGCAAGTGCGTTATTAATATCATCTTGAGTTCCTCTAAAACCTATTTCAGTAAGAGAACTACCTGTACACTTAGAAGGGACACTTGAATTATCACTTGTATAATCACAATAGCCCTGTGCCTGCATTAGATTTGTAACAGAAGTTACCTTTATATTTCCATCCGATGCTACTGCTGAAACGAGGAGAGTTCCTGTATAACCGCTAATACTAGGTGTTGTTCCTGAACTTGATAATAAAACGAAATCAGTTGTATCAGTTGTTAAAGTTGAAGGCATAGTAACTGTGCCCGAATAAGCTTTATTACCGTTTAAAAGAAAGATAAAAATTATTAAACTCAAAACAGCTATTCTCATAAAATAATCTAATTATTTTAATAATTTTTAAATTTTACATATTAAACCAAAGCTTGTTTAATAGATAGTTTCACCTTTCCTCTATCAAAACCAATTACTTTAACTTTTACTTCATCGCCTTCTTTGACAACATCAGTTACTTTAGCAACTCTTTTATCTGCAAGTTCTGATATATGAACAAGTCCGTCTTGTTTTCCTAGGAAATTAACAAATGCACCAAACTCCATAATCTTCATAACTTTTCCAGAATAAATTTTATTTAACTCAGCTTTGGCAGTGATATCTTTGATCATTTGCATAGCAATGTTTCTAGACTCTTCATCTGGAGCAGCAACTGTTACTATACCCTCATCATTTACATCAACTTTAGCACCTGATTTTTCAACTATCTCTCTTATGGTTGCTCCACCTTTTCCAATCACAGCAGCAATGTCTTTTTTATCAACATTAATTTTTTCCATTTTTGGAGTGTGTTTTCCAACATCAGATCTTGAGGCTGATAATGCTTTATTCATCTCTCCTAAAATATGAACTCTTCCATCTTTAGCTTGGCTTAATGCCTGCTCCATTATCTCAAATGTAATTCCTGTAATTTTGATATCCATTTGAAGAGAAGTAATTCCATCTTTAGTTCCGGCAACTTTAAAGTCCATATCACCTAAATGATCTTCATCACCTAAGATATCTGATAAGACACTAAAATCATCACCTTCTTTGATCAAACCCATTGCTATACCTGCAACTGGTTCTTTTATAGGGACACCCGCATCCATTAGTGCTAATGATGTTCCACAAACAGTAGCCATTGAAGATGAGCCATTAGATTCTGTAATCTCAGAAACTACTCTAAAAGTATAAGGGAATGCTTCTTTTGATGGCAATGAAGAATGTATTGCTCTCCATGCTAATTTACCATGTCCTATTTCTCTTCTACCAGTTCCAATTCTTCCTGTTTCTCCAACTGAAAAAGGTGGAAAATTATAGTGAAGCATGAATCTTTCTCTTTGTAATCCATCTAAACTTTCAATTCTTTGCTCATCATCCGATGTACCTAAAGTAGCTGTCACAATTGCCTGTGTTTCACCTCTGGTAAATAAAGCAGAACCATGAGTTCTTGGTAGTATACCTACTTCACAAGATATAGGCCTTACATCAGATAATCCTCTACCATCAATTCTATTTTTATTTTTTAAAATGTCTGTTCTAACTATAGATTTTTCTATTTTTTTAAGTTCAGAATTAACATCAAGATCTGTGTAATTTTCATCTTCCTCATAAAGTTTTTTAGCTTTGTCAGTAATTTGGGAAATTTGATTTGATCTATCTTGTTTATCTCTTGTCGCAAAAGCTTTTTTAAGATCTTCTGTAAAAGTTCCCTCAAGTTTTTTCTTAACTTCTGATAGGTCTTTCTTTTCTACAGTCCATTCAGGTTTTCTACATTCTTTTGCAAGATCCTCTATCATTTCAATCACAGGAACAAAACCTTGATGACCAAATTTAACTGCATTTAACATTTCTTCCTCTGTTAAACCACTCGCTTCAGACTCTACCATAAGCACTGCATCTTTTGTGCCCGCTACAACTAAGTCTAATTTTGATTTTTCAAGCTCAGTTTTGGATGGATTTAAAACATATTTTCCATCAATAAAACCAACCCTAGAGGCTCCAACAGGACCCATGAATGGCATTCCTGATATAGCCAAAGCTGCTGATGATGCTGTAATTGATAAAATATCTGCTTCATTCTCTTTGTCGTAAGAAATTACAGTTGGTAATAACTGAACTTCATTTTTAAATTCATCAGGAAATAAAGGTCTGATTGGTCTATCAATTAATCTAGAGATTAATGTTTCACTCTCAGTCGGTCTTGCCTCTCTTTTGAAATACCCACCTGGAATTTTTCCAGCAGCATAGTATTTTTCTTGATAATTTACGGATAGTGGAAAATAATCAACATCAGGATTTACTTTTTTGGCTCCAACCACTGTTGCTAAAACAACTGTTTCTCCACATGTTGCGATTATTGCTCCGTCTGCTTGTCTTGCTACTTTTCCTGTTTCT
>CACBGP010000005.1 GCA_902538745.1 uncultured Pelagibacteraceae bacterium
ACCGATCTTATAACCTTTGGAGAGTGTAGCATACCTATCTTAATTGCATCAGGTCTTATATCTTTGCACGTATAAATAATTTGATTGAAAATATCATTTGGATCAATTCCAATGATTGATTTTACACCTATAGTATTTTGTGATGTTACTGCTGTTATGGCTGTCATTGCATAAGATCCAAGAGCAGTTACAGTTTTTATATCAGCCTGGATACCTGCTCCACCTGAGGAGTCTGAGCCTGCAATAATCAAAATTTTAGAGTTCGACTTCAATTTATTTTATCTTTTTTGATATAATCTTAACACATTCAGATAAAAGTATTTTATTTTCACTTTCCCCCATAATTCTTATTTTAGACTCCGTGCCTGATTTTCTTACTAAAATTCTTCCTTTACCCTTAATCAATTTTTCCACATTTCTTATAGTTTTTTTTATCTCAGGTTTATTCATAATATTTTTATCTTTTACGTCGATATTTACTAAAAGCTGTGGCGTTTTTTGAAATTTATCAAAAAATTCACTTGCTTTTTTTCCCTTCCTTAAAGCAAAAAGAGCCTCTAAGGCTACAAGCAAACCATCACCTGTGGTTGCAAATTTACCCAAAATAATATGACCTGATTGCTCACCGCCAAGATTAAATTTATATTTTTTCATTTTTTCTTTAACATATCTGTCACCAACGTTAGCCCTAATAAATTTTATTCCCTTTGATTTAAAATATTTTTCTAAGCCGTAGTTTGACATTAAAGTTCCAACTACTCCTCCTTTTAACATTTTTTTATGTTTCCACCTCGTTGCCAAAGCAGCAATAATTTGATCTCCATCTATAATATTACTTTTCTCATCACACATTATAATTCTATCAGCATCTCCATCTAAAGATATACCGATGTGAGCTTTATATTTTTTAACAGCTGATCTAATTTTTTTTGGAAAAGTTGATCCACAGTTTTGGTTTATATTTAAACCGTTTGGATTAACACCTATTGGTATTACTTTAGCTCCTAATGATTTTAATAATTCAGGCCCTACCTTATAACCAGCGCCATTGGCACAATCAATAACGATTCTTAATCCTCTTAGATTAAACTCTTTAGTAAAATTTTTTTGTAATATTTTAATATATTTTTTTGTTCCAGTTTCCAATCTTTTAACTCGTCCTAACTTTTTAGGTTGAGACAGGTGTTTTGAAATTTTTTTGTCTATAAGACTTTCAATTTTTTTTTCAATTTTATCTGATAATTTCATTCCATCAGGACCAAACAATTTTAAACCATTGTCATGGTGAGGATTGTGTGAAGCTGTAATCATTATACCCATATTAGCCTTCATTTCTTTTGTGAGCATTGCTAGCCCATTAGTCGGTAAAGGCCCAAGGGTATAAACATGCATTCCAGCTGATGCTAAGCCAGAAACAAGAGCGGGTTCTAAAGTATAACCAGATAACCTGGTATCTTTGGCTATTATCGCAATTTGTTTCTTTTTTTTTTGAGATTTGAAATAAGTTCCACTTGCAAGCCCAAATTTGAAAAACATATCTCCATTTATATGTTTGCTATTTATAGCTCCTCTAATTCCGTCAGTTCCAAAGTACTTCTTTGTCATTAATTTTTAATTAGTTTTCTAAAAACTTTAATTCCTTGCATTACTTCGTTCACATCATGAATTCTTAAAATCTGTATACCTTGCATCATTAAAAATATTGAAGATGCTATCGTTCCACCAATTCTAGTTTTACTGTCATTCTCTTTAGAAATATCTTTGATAAATTTTTTTCTAGAATTTCCAACAAGTATAGGAAAACCAAGTGAATGAAAAATAGAAATTCTTTTGAATAGATTCATATTATGTTTCAAATTTTTTCCAAATCCAATACCTGGATCTAAGATTATATTATTATGTTTTATGCCTTGAGATCTAATTAACTTAATTTTTTGCTCAAAATAGTCATAAATATCTAATAATTCATTTTTATAATTAGGATTTTTTTGCATATTCTCTGGCGTCCCTTTCGAATGCTGTATTACAAAAGGAATTTTATTTTTTTTAAGAACTGCTAAAGTTTTAGAGTCGTATTTAAGTCCAGATACATCATTTATTAGCCTAACCCCTAATGAAATACCTTTTTCCATGATTTTAGATTTTCTTGTGTCTAAAGAAACTGGTAATTTTTTTACAATTAATTTCAAAATCTTATTAATTCTAAGCCATTCAATTTTTTCAGTGATAGACTTTGATCCTGGTCTGGTTGACTCACCACCAACATCAACTAGATCAGCCCCTTCCTTAAAGAGTTTTATTGCATGATTTATTCCATTTTTTTTTGTGTTAAATTTTCCACCATCTGAAAAACTATCAGGAGTTACATTTAATATTCCTAATATATTTGGAATTTTTTTAAAATTTAAGTTAGAAAAGTTTTTTTTTTTTGAATTAATCTTTTTTAAATCTGAATTTATTTTGTTTCTCAAATTCTTAGGTAGTTTCTTGATTTGATCTATAGAAATTCTTTTTTTTGATTTTCTAGTGACAATTTCTACGTTATCAAAAGATATCTCCTCAATCTGATGTAAAGATATAGTCTTTTTTTTTTTTACTAATTCTTTTGAAAGATTACCATAATAGAAATTACACGCTCTTGTGTAATATCTTCTCATTATTTATTAATGAACAATTTTTGGTTTTAAACCCATTGCTCCTAAGGCAGAACTTTTATCATCCTTGTCTTCTGGTTTTTCAGACAATTTATCTTTTGGATAAATATTCTTATTGATAATATTTTCAATTTCTTCTCCAGTCAAAGTTTCGTAAGTTATTAAGGCTTTAGCAATTTTATGTAAATCATCTATCTTTTCTGTTAATATTTTTTTTGCTTGATTATAGCCCTCATCAACAAGCTTTCTTATTTCTTTGTCAATTTTTTGTGCAACTGCTTCAGATACAGATTGGGTCTGTGTTACTGATCTACCTAGAAATACTTCCTCTTGATTTTCACCATATTCAACGGGGCCCATTTCCTCACTCATGCCATACTTTGTTACCATAGCCCTTGCAAGTTGAGTTGCCTGATTTATATCAGACCCTGTCCCTCCGCCAGCACCGGTAGTAATATCATCTTTACCAAAAATTAGTTCCTCTGCAACTCTGCCGCCAAAACACACTGCTAACCTAGCTTTAAGATATTTTATAGAGTAACCATGCTTGTCTCTCTCAGGCAAATTCATCACCATACCTAAAGCTCTTCCTCTTGGAATTATTGTTGCTTTGTGAATTGGATCGTAACTAGGCATATTAAATGAAACCAGTGCATGTCCACCTTCATGGTAAGCTGTAAGTTTTTTCTCATCCTCTGTCATGACCATGGATCTTCTTTCAGCTCCCATCATTACTTTATCTTTTGCTTCCTCAAACTCCATTAAAGTAACTATTCTTTTATTTTTTCTTGCAGCTAATAATGCTGCCTCATTAACAAGATTTGCTAAGTCTGCTCCTGAAAAACCTGGAGTTCCTCTTGCAATGGTTCTTAAATTTACATCTGGAGCCATCTTAATTTTTTTTACATGTACTTTTAATATTTTTTCTCTACCTATAATATCGGGATTTGATACAACAACTTGTCTATCAAATCTTCCTGGTCTTAGCAAAGCAGGGTCTAAAACATCAGGTCTATTAGTTGCAGCGATTATAATTACACCTTCGTTTGTATCAAACCCATCCATCTCTACTAAAAGCTGATTAAGTGTTTGCTCTCGTTCATCATTTCCCCCACCTAAACCTGCTCCACGACTTCTCCCAACAGCATCGATTTCATCAATAAAGATTATACACGGAGAATTTTTTTTACCTTGCTCAAACATATCTCTAACTCTTGATGCGCCAACTCCTACAAACATTTCCACAAAATCTGAACCAGATATTGTGAAAAATGGTACTCCAGCTTCTCCAGCAATAGCTCTTGCAAGTAAAGTTTTTCCTGTTCCAGGTGGACCCACTAACAAAGCTCCCCTAGGAATTTTTCCACCTAGTCTACTGAATTTTTTTGGGTCTTTTAAAAATTCTACAATTTCCTCAACTTCTTCTTTAGCTTCTTCTACTCCAGCAACATCATTAAAGGTTACTTTCCCCTTTAGCTCATTCATCATTTTTGCTTTTGATCTACCAAAACCCATGGCTCCACCTTTGCCGCCTTGCATTTGTCTCATAAAGAAAATCCATACTGCAATTAATAATAACATTGGAAACCAAGAAAGTAATACTCCAAACAATGATGGCATTTTTTCTTCAATAGGGGCTGCAGAAATACTGACACCTTTTTCTGAAAGCTTCTCTATTAAGTTTGGGTCGTTGGGTGAATATGTTGTAAAATTATTACCGTTCGAATAAGTTCCTTTTATATTATTGCCTTGAATTTCTACATTCACAACCTCTCCATTTTCAACAGCTGTTAAAAATTCCGAAAATATTACTTTATTATTACCTCGAATGTTTGCTTGAGGATTTTTGAACATGTTGTAAAGACCTATAGTCAAAAAAACTATGACAGCCCACATTGCAATATTTTTGAAATTCATAAGAGTAAAATAAGAATTATTTAAGATTAAACAAGTGGCAATTTTGGTTAATATTGATTAAAGCTATTATTCTTTTGAGATAATGACCGTTTGATTGACCTTTTCGATCAAACAACTCCCCAATGTGCTCTTAGAAAACGAGCTTTTTTGAATTTCTTTGATAATTTTATCAATTTTTTTTCCTCTGACAGAGTAATATTTTTTACTTATAAAATTTAAAGAATCAGACAAGGATCTAAATACTACCTCGTGAGGTTGTTTAAAAAATTTGTCGTTTAAAATTAGATGTTTTTTTTTATGTGAAAAAAAAGAATTATTTTCTAAATTTTTAGTAACATAATAATTAACAACATCATTTGATTTTTTTAAATTTTCAATCGTTTTTATAAATTTTTTTTTATCTAAACCATCATTTTTGAGCCCATTTAAAAGTTTTCTTATTCTCACCCTTTGGAACTTTTCATCATTATTTGTCGGATCTTTAACATAAAAATCAAAAACTTTTTTGGAAAGAAAAACTAAATCCTCTTTTTTTTGATTTATTAAAGGTCTTAAAATTGTAACATTTTTTAATTTAGTTTTTTTACTTAATGAAATTAAACCTTTTAGTCCACTACCCCTAAGAATTCTTATAAAAAAATTTTCAATTAAGTCCTCCTGATGATGTCCCAGCAATATATGCATTACTCCTAGCTTATTACATTTGGAAATCAAAAGTTCAAATCTTTTTGCTCTTGCTACTGATTGAATATTACTCTTTGGCTTTACTCCTTGCCAATATAAAATTTCAGTATTTATTTGAAATTTATTAAGTATTTTTTTTACATATTTTGCCTCATTAGTAGACTCTGATCTTAATTTATGATCAATAATATAAAACTTAACTTTGAGATTTTTTTGAATTGAATAAATTTTAGATAGAAAAGCTAATGCAAGACTATCTGGGCCTCCAGATACTGCGACTATAAAATTTTCATTAATACTTAAAGAATTCGCAAACTTTTTATAAATCTGGCTAATCTTTTTATTTTTTAATTTATTCTTTAAAACTTCAGGAATTTTGATTTTTACACTCAAATTTTTGAGACTCATATTTAGCTTTTTGTATCACAGACTGATTTGCATCTGGATATTGTTTTTCAACACCATTAATCATTTTACAACCTTGTTCTTTTTCTCCTATCTGAACCATTGATACACCTAACTTTAATAAATTTACAGGAGCCTTTTCACCTTTTGGGTATTTTTGATATCCCTCTAAATACGCAGATGCTGCATCGGTATAAAGTTGTCTTATTCTAAAGGTTTCTGCATACCAATATTGTGCATTGCCAGCAAGTTTATGCTCTGGATTTGTTTGTACAAATTCTCTAAAAGCTCTTTCTGCTGTAGAGTAATCACCAACCTTTAAAAAGCTCGTAGCAAATTCGTACTGATTTTCTGGTGACTCGCTTGGAAGAACTTTTTCCTCAGCCTGAAAAGTCTCTGTAATTATTGTTGCAGTTGTATCAATTGATTGAGTTTGTTGAACGGTTTCATTAGTATTCGTATCTTTATAAGATATTGAACCAAGATCTTGTGGTTGTGAGCTTCCAGGTAAAGTTTTATCTTTGGAATTTAGAGCCAAAGTTTTTTTATCATCATTGATAACCGTTGCATTCTCTAAATCCTGAAATCTAATTTGATTATCAGCTTGGACTTTTGACAATCTATTTGATAATTTATCAAGTTTGAAATTTATTTCCTCAAATCTGTTCGTTAAATTTTGAAATTGATTTTCAATTTCCGTGAGTTTTAATAGGTGTCTTGTTAATACATCTTCCGAATTTGAATCTAAGGACATATCTGTATTATTTATTTCATTATCTAAATTTGTTGATCCTGAATAAACTGCTCTCTCAAGTGTTTTAATATCTTTTTGTAACTGTTCTATAGTTTCATAAATGTTATGATTATCTGCAATTAAATTCGAAGAGAGTGAGAGATAGACTATGAATAAAACTTCAAGTCTAAATTTTCTAATAAACGTCTTCATTAGTAAGGTTATTATTAAAATAATGGCAAAAAAAAGACCCTTAAACATTGCACGTTTAAGGGTCTTAAATTAAAAACTAGTTTGCTTTTACTGTTACAGATCTTCTATTTTTTGACCATGCTAAAGGATTAGACCCTGAATCAACTGGTCGTTCTTTTCCATAGCTTAAAACTGAAATTCTGTCAGAAGAAATTCCATACGTCATAAGATAATCTTTAGCAGCATTTGCTCTTCTTTCACCGAGAGCCAAGTTATACTCTCTAGTACCCCTTTCATCAGCATGACCTTCAAGCACAATTGTGATCTTCGAATTTTTTCTCAAGTACGCAGCTTGTTTTCTTAAAGTCTCTCTTGAAGCTGTTGTCAAAACTGACTCATTTGTTGCAAAAAATACTCTATCAGGAACTCCCGATGCTAAATACTCAACAGTATCTGTGCCAGTATAGACATCTCCTTGCATTTGACCTGTAGTTTTTTTTGATGTTGCACAAGCAGATAGCGCGAAACATGCAAAAACTATTAATAAAGTGTTTTTAAGAATTTTGTTTAATTTCATTATTGCTCCTTGATCAATATTACTTATTCTTGACTTTTTCACAACTAATTAGATGTTTCAAGTTAAAAAATCAAGATAAATCAGACTAATTGCTTAATAATGATGACCATGATGGGTCAGAGGCATCTGTAGGGGTTTTTACCATCCTCTCATTATAGCCTGTCAAATCAATGGACCATAATTTAGCAGAAAATCCCTCCCCTTTATCATCAGTTTTAGTTTCTCTATAAAATATTAACACTCTCCCATTCGGTGACCAAGATGGTGCTTCTTGATAAAAATTTTCAGTCAAAAGTCTCTCCCCACTACCATCTGTTCGCATAACGCCAATATAAAATTTACCTTTATGAAGTTTGGTAAATGCAATTAAGTCACCTCTGGGTGACCAAACAGGTGTACCATATAACCCTTTACCAAATGAAATTCTTTTAACATTGCTTCCATCACTTTTCATAACGTAAATTTGTTGATAACCACTTCTATCAGAATTAAAGCAAATAAACTTGCCATCTGGAGAGAAGGATGGAGAAGTGTCAATTGAAGGGTGATTAGTAATTTTTTCTACAATACGATTTTCTAAATCCATGGTATAAATTTCTGAATTACCATCTTTAGCAAAACTCATGATAATTTTTTTTCCGTTTGGTGAAAAACGTGGAGCAAAAGTCATTCCAGGAAAATCACCAACAACTTCTTGCATCCCTGTCTCTATATCTAAAAGATATACCCGAGGTAAGTTTCTAAAGTAAGAAAGATATGTCACCATTTGACTAGTTGGGTTAAACCTTGGTGTTAAAACAAGTTCATTACCTAATGTTAAAAATTTATTATTCGCCCCATCTTGATCCATTATCGCAAGTTTTTTAATACGTTTAGTTTTTGGACCTTCTTCTGCAACATAAATTATTCTTGTATCAAAATAACCCTTCTCTCCAGTCAATCTCTGATAGACTTTATCAGTTATTATATGTCCAACTCTTCTCCAATTTGTTGGAACAGTTGTAAAAGCCAGCGCAACCATTTCCTTTCCAGCAAGTACATCCCAAAGTCTAAACTCAACTCGTAATTTTTCATCTATGTAACTAACTTTTCCAGTAATTAATGCTTGAGCCTTAATTAAATTCCAATCTTCAAATCTTGGCTTTAAGTTTGCAATATCTGGAGCTTGTAAAAACGCATCTTTATTCAATGGATTAAAAAGACCGGATGTTTTTAAATTTACTTCAATTATCTTTGAAATTTCTTCACCAATATCTTTTTTTTTTAAAATCTTCTCAAAATTTTGTCTTGAATTTTCATCAATTGACAAAGGTGAGACTGCTATAGGAAGGGGATTCAGATTTCCTCTAGTAATGTCTATTTCAATAAGACCGAAACTTTTTGAGGGGATTATAATTAAAAAGAATATTATCTTTATTAGAATTTTCATAAATTTATATCATCCTTCTAACATTTCTCTTGCATCGAAGTTTAATTGTAATTCTTTCCATCTTTCATAACCTGTAGTTGGAACTCTTAATGGTTGACATAATTTTACCGCTCTAAGTGCACTTTCTGCTAATACTTTATAAAAACCCTGTCCAGGCTTATTCATTCTTGCGTGATCTATTATTTCTGATTTAGCTACCGTCCCATCTCGTTTTAATTTCAATTTGATTCTAACTAATAAATTTTCATTATATGGTAATCCTAAAGGTATACTCCAACAACCAAATATTTGTGCCTTAAGGGCATCCTCCTCACTTAAAGATAAGCCTGCGTTCTCAACATTTCTTTTTTGATCTTGAGTAACCTTATCATTTTTCTTTGTAGTTTCAGCTGTTTCCTCTTTTGATTTGTCAATTAATGCTGCAATGTTGTTTGGATCAAAAAGTTCATCCTTTTCAAACTCTGAAACTTGCTTAACTTCATTGTCTACAACTTCAGGATTTTGCTTATCCTCTTTGACCTTTTTTTCATTTTTTACAAGATTATCAGGCATTGGAACTGAGTCAGGTTTTATTTTTTTTATTTTCTTAGGTGGTGCCTGCTCAGATACCAACTTTTCCTCTTTTTTTTTTACCTCTTCTATAATTTTTTTTGCTTTTGGAGCAAAAGGAATATTTGTTTTCTCGGTAATTTGTATAAGTTCTATGGAAACAATTGGAGGAAGATCAATCGGTTTTTTTGATAAAAATGGTAAACTCATAGCGGTTAAAAATATAAATACTGCATGTAAAACTGAAGATATAATAACACTTTTATTCAAGTCTTTACCTCTCTTTATAAGGTTCTGAAATCAAAGCAACCTTTGTAAACCCCGATCCAGATAATAGACCCATTATCTCAAGTACTCTTCCATAATTAATCGTCTTGTCACCTCTAACATAAATTCTAGTATCAGTTCTATTTTTTGAGACTGCTAAGACTTTTGCAATTATTTTTTCATATTCAACTTTTGACTCTTGTATAAAAATTTCACCTTTTGAATTAATTGATAAAGTCAGCGGTTCAGCTTCCTCTGGAAGTGAGTCTGCAGAACTTTCAGGTAAATCAACTTGCACTCCAACCGTCAGCAATGGAGCCGTAACCATAAAAATTATTAAAAGAACAAGCATTACATCTACAAACGGTGTTACATTTATTTCACTCATAGGTTCTTTTGATGATTTATTAAACTTAAAAGCCATTAATTAAATAATAGTTAAAAATCTTTTAGAAAAATTTTCTAATCTCTGAGAATATTTAATTGAATCATTATTAAATTTATTATAGGCGACAACTGCTGGTATAGCAGCCAATAAACCTAAAGCAGTAGCAAAAAGAGCTTCTGCTATTCCAGGTGCAACTATTGCTAAGCTTGTGTTTCGAGAAATCGCAATAGACTGAAATGAATTCATAATTCCCCAAACAGTTCCGAAAAGACCTATAAACGGGGCTGTTGATCCAACTGTAGCTAAAAAAGTAAAGCCTTTACTAATTTTGATGACTTGTTTTTCAATACCAGTCTCTAACAATGTTGTCATTCGAACGTTCAAATCAGTTTTTGATCTTCTTTTTAGTAAATTTTGCATCGCATCCCTAAAAATTAAAGCCATTGGATCTTCAGTGGTTGCAGGTAAATTATTATAAAAAGTTTCTGCAGACTTAGAGTTCCAAAACTTATTTTCAAATTCTTCGGTAGATTTATTAATTTTTTTGAAAAGTTTAAATTTTTCAAATATTACAGCCCATGAATAAATTGAGCAGGCAATAAGTATTAAAATAACAGTCTTAACTACAATATCTGCTCTTATGAACAAATTCATTAATGAAAAATCAGCACTCGAAGCTAGTCCAACTGCTTGCGATGATATATCAGCTTCCATACCAGCTTCTGTCACTTAAATGTGTCATGATTTTGACTTATTTATTAAGATTTATTCCTCAATTTTATAAGTTTCATAATAAAAACTGGCAATTAATATAGCATCAGCCTTATTTGAATCTTTCTTTTTTGATAATTGTGATGAGAAATCTGGAAATATCTCAATAGCTCGAGTTCGACTAGCATCTTTTTCAGAATTGATTAGATTAAAATATCTTTTCCATTTTGCTGGTCTAACAAAGTACATCGGTAACCTCATTGCAGAACAAATACCCTTTATCACTCCAAAAGACTGACCGAAGTTAAACATACTTGTTACTCCTTGACCAGGCATGGCTGTAACATGCTCTATTACAACTCTTGTGTTAGTTTCAGGATTGCTATTAATTTTTTTAGTAATTTCATTATAAATTTGAGCTCCATTAACCTGTTTTTTATTTTTTTTTCCTTCGTTCATGACAGGCATTTCGATTACATCTAAAATTTTTCCATCTTTTAGAAAGCAAATTGAACCAGAAACACCCGGATCTATACCAATTATTAACATAACTTAGTTTGAAAACTCAGCATTTGAATATACGTTTTGAACGTCATCATCATCCTCCAATGAAACAAAAAAATTTATTAAAGTTTCATGATCTTCTTTTGGAATTTGTACATTATTTAATGGAACCCATTCTATTCCAGTTGATATAAAATTACTAATTTTTTTCTCTAACTCTTTTTTAATATTATATATATTGACTACTGAACATTGAATTTCATGTAATTCTGTATTTGATTTACATTCATCAGCACCAGCCTCAATAGCTAAATCTAAAATTTTTTCTTCTGAAATTTCATTTTTGTCAATTTTTATGACACCTAGTTGAGTAAAATTATGAGAAGCTGAGCCTTGTGTTCCAAGACTACCTCCAGATTTTTGAAAAATAGTTCTTATATTTGAAGCAGTCCTATTTTTGTTATCTGTTAATGTTTCTACAATAACAGCAACTTTATTTGGTCCAAAACCTTCATATCTTAAATTTTCAAAATTCTCACTATTGTTTAATGATGATTTATTAATAGCCCGCTCAATATTATCTTTAGGCATATTGGCGGATCTTGCCGCTTGTATAGCTGATCTTAATCTTGGATTCATATTTGGATCTTTATCTCCCAATTTCGCAGCGACCGTAATTTCTTTTGATAACTTTGAAAATAATTTAGATCTTTCCTTATCTGCCTTCCCTTTTTTATGTTTGATACCTGCCCAATGTGAATGTCCGGCCATAAATCAACTATTTTTTAATTGCTCTCCAAAAATATAACTTTCAACTTTATTAGCTAAACCAGTTTCTGTATTACAATCAACAATTACCCCGCATAAAGTAGAATCTCCATTTGCTGGAAAATGTTTTTCAGAGTCTTTTTTCATAAATCTGTTTAATGAATTATTTTTGTTCATTCCAATTACTGAATCATAATCACCACACATCCCAGCATCAGTTTGATATGCGGTACCGTTTTGTAAAATTCTTGCATCATTAGTTGGTATATGAGTGTGTGTACCTACTACAAGCGAAGCTTTGCCATCAAAAAAATGTCCGATTGCATTTTTTTCACTAGTAATTTCTCCATGAAAATCAACAACTAAATAATCAAAATCCTTTTTTAATTTAAACTTATTAATAAATTGATTTGCGGCTTCAAAAACATCATTACTTTTTTTCATAAAAACATTTCCAATTAAATTTAAAACTCCAATTTTAAAATTATTAACAGTCTTAAAAATTTCAAACCCTTTTCCTGGAGAGGGTTCAAAAAAATTTTTTGGTCTCAGTATTCTTTTTTCATTTTCAATAAATTGCATTATATCTTTCTGATCCCAAATATGATTTCCACTCGTAATAACATCAACTCCACTTGTAAAGAATTTTTCACAAATTTTTGGTGTTAGACCAACTCCACTTTCGTCTGCATTTTCTCCATTTACAATTACGAAATCGATCTCTCTTTGTTTTTTTTGAGAAGGAAGATTTTCAACTAATTTTGAACATCCTGAACTTCCCACAACATCACCTAAAAATAATATTCTCATCCTATAATCTTTTTTTCTGTCACTACAAAATCAAGTTTTTTGTCATATCTGTTAAAAGGAATACTTTTAACTCTTTGAAAAGAGTATGCCAGTCCAATAAGAAATGGTTTTTTTTTTCTTTTTATTCTATGGATATATCTGTCATAGAAACCACCTCCATAACCTACTCTGTTCAATTTTTTATCAAAGCTTAATAAGGGTATTAACAATATATCTGGAAATTTTATTTTGCCAATACTCGGCTCTGGTATACCAAATTTATTTATAACCAATGGTTCATTGGAGCTCCATTGAATAAAATCCATTTGAGAGTTTTTTTTAATTTTTGGTAAAGAAATAATGTAATTTTTCTTTTCTAAATTTTCCAAAATTTGAATACAATCTAACTCATTATTGTAAGGGTAATATCCTCCAACTATTTTTCCTTTTATTCCTTTTTTTTTTAAAAGCTTGATAATATCATTATGATTAATTGAATTAACTTTTTGTAACTTATTTTCTCTAAGCTTTAAAAATTTTTTTCTAATTTGGGATTTTTTCACAAAATTTAAGACAAATTTTCTAAGTTCGCTTTTTTTACAAAATTTGAAATTTCATTTGTTGCTTCATCAATTAATTTTTCATAATTTTGTTGACTCAGCTCAATTTCATTTTTTAAATGAATATGTTTTGTATTCAACTTATTAATTTCATTCTCCTTTTTGTCTCTATATTCATATATTAAGGATTTAAGTTCTTTAAATTTATTCGACAAATCATTAAGCTCCTTTTTTTTTTGTTCAACTTTTTTTTGTGTCTCATAGTATTCATCCATAATTTTAACCGCAGTAATAAGTAAAAGTTTATTTTCACCCAAATTGCCAAGATCATTTTTAATTTTATTAAACTTTTGATTTAATTGGATTAATAATTCCTCCAATTGTTCCTCTTGTCCATCTTCACAAGAAAGTAAAAATTCTTTGCCGTTAAATTTAATGCTTACGTTTGCCATTCATCTATTTCATTTAACAAAATATCTGTTTCTTGATTTAATTCATCAATTTTTTCTGAAAAATTTAATTGCTTTTGTTTTTCAATTTTTTCTTGTCTCTCGAATTCATCTAATTTTCTAGATAATTCATCATGCGCATTAACTAAAGAAGTGTATTTTTTCTCCAGTTCTTTTTTTTCAATTTCTAATTGATTTTTTTGATCCTTCAAATTTTCAATATTTTTATTTATATTTGGGTCATTAAGATTTAAATTTTTTAATTTTGTTAAGGCCTCATTTAACTTTTTTTCTTTTTCACTAAAAAAATTCATATATATATATTTATATTATTAAATAGAATCTTCTTAGTCTAGACAGGATAATTTTGAGTAAACAATACAGGGAATTAGCTAATTGCATTCGATTTTTATCAATTGATGCTGTACAAAAAGCTAACTCAGGTCACCCAGGAATGCCTATGGGTATGGCCGATGTGGTAACAGTTTTATTTAAAGATTTTTTAAATTTTAACCCAAATAACCCAAGTTGGGTAAATAGAGATAGATTTGTTCTCTCTGCAGGTCATGGATCAATGTTACTTTATTCACTTCTTTATCTCACCGGTTATAAAAGTGTTTCTTTGAATGATATTAAAAATTTTCGTCAATTAGACTCAATTTGTGCAGGTCATCCTGAATATCACCCTAATACTGGCATTGAGACTACCACCGGTCCTTTAGGGCAAGGGATATCTAACGCAGTTGGATTTGCTATTTCAGAAGAAATTTTAAAAAAACAAATTGGAAATAAAATTATTAATCATAAAACTTATGTGATTGCAGGTGATGGATGTTTAATGGAAGGGATTAGCCATGAGGCTTTAAGTCTGGCTGGACACCTTAAATTAAAGAATCTTATTATGCTTTTCGATAATAATTCTATTTCAATTGATGGTCCCACAAACTTAGCAGTTTCTGATAATCATGAAAAAAGGTTTCGAAGTTATGGTTGGGATTATATAAAAATTAATGGGCATGATTATAAAGAAATATCTAAAGCACTTAAAAAAGCTCAAAAATCAAAAAAACCTATCGCTATTTCATGCAAAACTACAATTGGTTATGGATCTCCTAACAAAGGTGGTAAAGCCTCTTCACATGGCAGCCCGCTGGGTGATGATGAAATAAAATTAGTTAGAAAAAAATTAAACTGGAGCCACAATACCTTTGTAATTCCAAAAAAATTATCGAATGAGTGGAAATTAATCGGTGAAAGAGCAACTAAAAAAGCAAAAAAGCACGAAAAAATTTTAGGTAATGAGCTAAAAAAATTAGGTTGGTTAGGATGGTCAATATCTAATAAATCCAAAAAAGATTTTCCGCCAGGATATAATCTATCAAGAAATGACATTATTGGATCTATAGAAAAAGCGAAAACCGAATATTTAAAAAATCTAGAGCCAATGGCAACAAGAAAATGCTCTGAAAAATTCTTAGAGATTGTATCAAAACTTCCAAGTTTAATTGGTGGGTCAGCTGACTTAGCTGGTTCAAACAACACAAAAACTAAAAATCATAAAATTATAAAGTCAGGTGATTTTTCTGGAAACTATATTCATTACGGAGTAAGAGAGCATGCCATGTGTGGAATCATGAATGGTATTTCGCTTCATAGTGGTCTAATACCATACGGTGGAACTTTTTTAATATTTAGCGATTATTGTAAGCCATCAATTAGACTTGCGGCTATGATGAAACAAAAAGTTATATATGTTTTTACCCATGACTCTATTGGGCTTGGTGAAGATGGTCCGACTCATCAGCCTATTGAACAATTGGCAAGTTTAAGGTCCATTCCTAATTTAAATGTTTTTAGGCCATCTGACCTTATTGAAACTTTTGAATGCTGGCAATTAGCATTGGAGAGTAAAAATACACCAAGTGTGATTGCCTTAACAAGACAGGCAATCAAACCTGTACGAATTAAAAGTTCAACAAAAAATATGTCCTTATTAGGTGCTTATGAAATTTTTAGGACTAAAGATGAAATAAAAGTTACAATTATAGCAACCGGATCAGAAACTAGTTTGGCATGTGAAGTTGGTCATAAATTAGCCACAGATGGTATTTATTCAAAAATAATATCAATGCCTTGTCACGAATTATTTGATCAACAAAGTGAAGGCTACAGAAATGAAATTTTATCAGAAACAAACCTTGTTGTGTCAATAGAGGCCTCTGAAACAAGTTATTGGAAAAAGTATACAAACTACAATGGTTTAAATTTTGGAATTGATGATTTTGGAAAAAGCGCTCCATACAAAGATATTTATAATCATTTTGGGATGAGCAGTGAAAATATAGTTAAAAAAATTAAAGAGAAGTTATGAGAATAAAAGTTGGAATAAACGGATTAGGTAGAATAGGTAGAATGGTTATTCGATCAATTATTGAACAAAACAATAAGAATATTGAGATCAAACATATAAACAATAGAACAAGTTCAGAAGTAAGCTCAACACTTTTAAGATATGACTCCATACATGGAAAATTTAATGCAGAAATTAATTTTGATGAAAAACACCTTATAATCAACAAAAATAAAATTACTTATAGCCAAGAAACAGATCTAGATAATATCAAGTGGGAAAAATATGGTGTGGATTATGTTTTTGAATGTACTGGTAAATTTAATTCTAGAGATAAGTTAGAGCCTCATTTAAAAAATGGAGCAAAAAAAGTTATTGTTTCAGCTCCGTGTAAAAATGCGGACAAAACAATTGTGTTTGGAGTAAACGAATTAGAATTAAAAAAAAATGATCGAATAATTTCTGCAGCGTCGTGCACAACTAATTGTCTCGCACCTGTAGCTTTTGTTTTAAATGAAAATTTTGAAATCGAAAAAGGTTTCATGACTACTATTCACGCATTTACAAGTGATCAAAGAATTTTAGATAATTCCCATAAAGATCCAAGAAGAGCACGATCTGCAAGTCAATCTATTGTACCAACTTCAACTGGGGCATCAAAAACTATTGGTGAAATAATTCCTTCTCTTAGAGGTAAATTAGAAGGTGTGGCAATGAGGGTGCCAACTCCTAATGTTTCTTTAATTGAACTTGTATTTTGTACAAAAAAAAATTTGAGCGTTGAAAAAATAAATTCAGTTTTTCAAGGTTTTAGTAAAAAAAACAAAGTTCTTGAATTCACAAAAGAAAAACTTGTTTCTATAGATTTCAATCACAATCCAGCTTCGTCAATTGTTGACGGAAGTTTAACGAATGTAATAGGAAAAAACATGGGAAAAATTTCAGCATGGTATGACAATGAGTGGGGTTTTTCCAACAGGATGTGTGATATTGCAGAACACCTTCATAAAATTTCTTGATGAAATATATAAAGGATCAAGAATATCTCGAAGGCAAAGTTGTATTATTAAGACTAGACCTAAATGTCCCAATTAAAAATCAAGTGATTACCGATGAGACAAGGATTAACAAGATATTACCTGTCATAAATTTCCTTATCAAAAAAAAATCCAAAATTTTAATAATCTCACATGTCGGTCGACCTAAAGGAAAGATAAATTATGATCTATCTTTAAAACCAATTTGTGAAAATTTAGAGAAAAAAATAAGTCAAAATATTAAATTAATTAAGGAGAATGTTTATAAAATTAAAAAAGAAGACCTATTTAAAAACTCAAAAGATCAGATAATTTTTTTAGAGAATATAAGGTTTTACAAAGAGGAAGAAAAAAATGATACTAATTTTTCAAAAAATTTAGCGGAACTGGGAGATATTTTTGTCAATGATGCTTTTTCTTGTTCACATAGAGCTCACGCATCTGTAACCAAAATAACTGAATTTTTACCCTCGTTTGCGGGCTTACAACTTGAAACGGAAATAAATGCGTTAAAAAAAGTTACTACAGAAATAAAAAAACCAGTTACTTGTATTATTGGAGGAGCTAAAATATCTACAAAAATAGGTCTTATTAAAAACTTAATACCTAAGTTTGACAACATTATAATTGTTGGAGCAATGGCAAACAATATCTTAAATTATAAAGGTAATCCGATTGGACAATCTTTTAAAGAAGAGAATTGTAAATCAGTGATTGATGACATTTTTGAAACAGCAAAAAAAAATTCTTGTTTAATCAATTATCCAGAAGATGTTGTGGTGGGAAAAAGTATGGATGACAAGGAGGGCATAATCAAAGAACTTAGTGAAGTTTCCAGTGATGACTTAATTTTAGATATAGGACCAAAAACAATAAAAAAAATTAGAGATATCATTGAGAGAAGTGAAACAATCCTGTGGAATGGACCAGCAGGATATTTTGAGAATCCAAACTTTGCGAATGGTTGTTATGAAATTGCAAAAAAAATCATTGAAAAAAAAGAAAAAAATCAAATTTATTCTATTGCTGGAGGAGGAGATACAATAGCAGTTTTAAATCAAATGAATGTAATAGAAAATTTCAATTTTGTTTCAACTGCTGGTGGAGCCTTTTTAGAATATCTTGAAGGAAAAGACCTTCCTGGTATAAAAGCATTAAAGCATTAAACTAAAATGTCTGAATTAAATAACATTGCTTTAAAAATAATTGGGAATGGAAAAGGTATCTTGGCTGCAGATGAGAGCACAGGTACTATGACCAAAAGACTTGATAGTGTCAACGTACCATCAACTTCAAAAAACAGATTACTGTTTAGAGAAACTCTTTTTAGTTCATCTAGTATGACTGATTGTATTGGGGGTGTTATTTTATACGATGAGACTATTAAACAAGTATCATCAAAAAAAAACAAGATTACTGAATTAATTACTGAAATGGGTTCTTTACCAGGAATTAAAGTGGATACAGGTGCAAAAGTTCTAGCAGGTTCACAAAATGAAAAAATTACAGAGGGACTAGACGGACTCAGAGAAAGATTAAAAGAATATTATAAAATTGGCGCAAAATTTACAAAATGGAGGGGAGTTTACATAATATCAAAAGATTACCCAAGTAAACTTTCAATAAGTTCCAATGCTCATGCTTTAGCAAGATATTCAGCACTAGTTCAAGAATGTAATATGGTACCAATAGTAGAGCCAGAGGTTTTAATGGATGGTGAACATTCTGCTGAAAATTGTTATGAAAAAACTTCGAAAGTGATTGAAAAGTGTTTTGAGGAATTAATTTTACACAAAGTAGATTTAAAAGGAATTATATTAAAACCAAATATGATTTTAGCAGGAAATAAGTCAAAAAATAAGATTTCAAGTGATGAGGTGGCACGGTTAACTTTAAAATGTTTAAAAAACTGTGTTCCATCAGAAGTGCCTGGAGTTGCCTTTTTATCCGGAGGACAGACGGAGTTAGAGGCAACAGAAAATTTAAATTTAATAAATAAGTATAATGATACTAAATTTATAATGAGTTATTCTTACGGACGAGCACTTCAACAAAGTGCCTTAAAATTTTGGTCAAAAGATATTAATAATATTGAAGGTACTCAAAAAATCTTTAACCATCGAGCAAAAATGAATACATTGGCTGCTCAAGGAAACTGGTCTAAAGATCTTGAGATTTAATAAAAAAAAATTTGTCTATTTAATTTCACCATTAAAAATTGATAAAACTTTTTATCAGCATCTTGAAAATGTTTTGATGTATAAAAAAGTGAGTTTTTTTCAACTAAGGCTTAAAAATGAAAAATTTTCAAGAAAGATAATAATTGGAAAAAAAATAAAATTAATCTGTAAAAGATTCAAAGTCAAATTTTTGATAAATGATGATGTTTATTTGGCCAAAAAATTAAAAGCTGACGGTTGCCATTTAGGGCAAAATGATATGGGTATTAATAAAGCAAAAAAATTGATTGGAAATAAGATAATTGGGATTACATGTCACAATTCTATAAAATTAGCTAAAGTTGCTATAAATAACAAAGCTGATTATTTAGCTTTTGGAGCTTTTTATCCGACAAACACAAAAAAAACAAAGTACAGGCCGCCATTAGCTATATTAAAAAAGGTTAGAAAGCTTACAAATATACCCATAGTAGCTATTGGTGGCATCAATTCTGAAAACTATAAAAAACTTTTGTTGAATAAGGCTAACTTATTAGCTATTTCAGGCTACGTTTGGAATAATAAAAAACTTAAACCTTTTGAAGCAATAAAAAAACTAAAATGAAAATAAATGCTAGTGAAATAAGAGTGGGTATGTTGCTAGAGTATAAAGACGATTTGTGGCAAGTTTTAAAGACACAACATGTAAAACCTGGAAAAGGTGGTGCTTTTGCTCAAGTAGAAATGAAAAGTGTGATTAAAAACACAAAATTAAATGAGAGATTTAGATCAAGTGAAACTGTAGAAAAAGCATCTTTAGAAGAAACTAATTTTAATTATTCTTACGAAGATGAAGATAACTTTTTTTTTATGGATCCTAAATCTTTTGATCAAATTCAAATTAAAAAAAGTATGATTGGACAAAAAGGGAAATTGCTGACAGAAAATCTTGAAGTAACCATCAGTTTTTATAAGGATGACCCAATTTCACTAGATTTGCCTAATCAAGTCGAATGTAAAATTAACACAACTGATGCTACTCTAAAGGGTCAAACAGTATCTTCTTCTTACAAGCCAGCTACTTTAGATAACGGGTTAAGTATACAAGTCCCACCATTCATTGAAGCAGGAGACAAAGTAATTATTGATACAAGAAATTTAGAATACGTTAAAAAAATTTAAAAATGAATTCAATTTCAGCAAATTTAAATTTAATGATTAAAGCTTGTGAAAAAGCATCTAAAGTGCTTATTAGAGACTTTGGGGAGATTGAAAAACTTCAAGTATCTAAAAAAGGGCCATTAGATTTCGTCACAAACTCTGATCTTAAAGCTGAAAAAATAATAATAGAGGAATTATCAAAAGGTAGACCAGATTATTCAATTATAAGTGAGGAAAATGGTATAAAAAAAAATAAGGATAACAAAAATACTTGGGTAATTGATCCAATAGATGGAACAGTAAATTTCTTACACGGAATTCCTCATTTTGCAACCTCCATTGCTTTAAAACATGAAAATGAAATAATCTCTGGTCTTATTTTTGATCCTATAAAAGATGAAATGTTTTATGCTGAAAAAAATAATGGAGCCTACTTAAATAATAAAAGAATAAGGGTATCAAAAAAGAGTAATATTAAGGAGTGTTTATTTGCAACCAGTGGAGATATTGAAAAAAAAATAGAATTTTCCTACAGAAGATCAGGTTCTGCTGCATTGGACATGGCGTACATTGCTTGTGGAAGATATGACGGCTATTTTCAAAAAAATTTACACTTATGGGACATTGCTGCAGGACTAATTCTTGTAGAGGAAGCTGGAGGTATAATAAATGAAATCAACCTTAATAATCATAAGGATCTAAAAATAATTGCATCTAGCCCAGATATTAATGAAAAATTGAAGGAGAAAATAAGTATCTTTTAATTGTTTTAAAATAATCTTTTGTTATAAAACATCGAATGAAAAAAAAAATACACCCTAAATACCATAAAATTAAAGTTGAAATGACAGACGGAACTCAATTTGAAACTAAGTCAACTTGGGGGAATGAGGGTGAGGTTTTGAAATTAGAAATTGATCCAAAATCTCATTCCGCTTGGACAGGTGGAAAGCAAAAGCTGATGGATAAGGGGAGAATTAGCAAATTTAACAAAAAATTTCAGAATTTTAAATCAGAAAAAAAAAATTAAATGTCAAAAGCTCCTTTAATGCCGATGGCTACAGCTTTATGGCTTGTTGAAAATACTACTCTTACCTTTAAACAAATAGCTGAGTTTTGCCACTTGCATGAGGTAGAAGTTCAAGGTATAGCGGACGGTGAAGTTGCAAAAGGTATCAAAGCATATAATCCAATTATCACAGGTCAACTTTCAAAGGAAGAAATTGAATTATCTTCTAAAGATCAAAATAGACCTTTAAGGATCAAAGATATCGATGTTGAAATCTCTAATAATGAAAAAAAAATTAAAAAATATGTTCCTTTGTCAAAAAGACAAGATAAACCAGACTCGGCACTATGGTTAATTAAACAGCATAACATTCTTAAAGACTCTCAAATTTCGAGATTAGTTGGAATTACTAAAAATTCAGTAACTTCTATAAGAAATAAAAGTTACTGGAATTATAATAATTTAAACCCTAAGGATCCAGTGGCTCTCAATCTTTTTTCCCAAAAAGATTTGATTGAAGCATTAGAAAAAGCTGAAAGAAGAATAAAAAGAGAAAAAAAGGAAAAAGAGAAAGCAAAATTAAAATAAATTAAATAAATTATGAATAAAATTCATAGACATAAAATTATAAAAATGGTATCTACTCATTTTTTTGGAGGAATTTATTAAAATAGAAGTTAAAGATAATAATGTTGAGCAAGCTCTAAGAGTTTTAAAGAGAAAACTTCAAAGAGATGGATTCTTTAAAGTTATTAAATTAAAAAATACTTATGAGAAGCCATCAGAAAAAAAAAAGAGAATTCTGCAAGAAAATATAAAAAGAGTTAAAAAATTAAATAAACTTAAGAACAGAATTTAATAATATCGCGGGGTGGAGCAGTCTGGTAGCTCGTCAGGCTCATAACCTGAAGGTCGGCGGTTCAAATCCGTCCCCCGCAACCAATCTTTTTAAATTTTAAATTTAGATTTTTTACTATCAACTAAAAAGGCTTTGACTGTCTCTTTGGTTAGTTGATCAAAAGTTTTCCCAAAATTTTCAATTTTTTCAATAATAGCAGGAGGCACTGTTATTATATGACAACCAATTTGTTTAGCTTGTAAATAGTTGTAAGGTTCTCTAACACTTGCCCACAATATTTGAACATTTTTGAACTTTCTTGCTAGCTTGATACTTTTAATAAATTCTGGTATTGGATCTTTTCCAGCGTCCCCTGCTCTACCTGCAAAAATTGATATAATTACTTTTGTTTTTTTATTAATAACTTTAAGAATTTTTTGGGTTTGTTTGGCTGTATAAACCGCAGTGATGTTTAGTTTAATATTTTGACTATTTAATTTTTTAATAACCTTACCAGTAAATACATTTTTTGAGTTTACTACTGGTACTTTTACAAAAATATTTTTCCCCCAAGTATTTATCTTCAATCCCTGCTTAATCATATTTGCCTTATCATCTGCAAAAACCTCAAAGGAAATAGGTTTTTTTCCACATTTTTTAAGAATTTTTTTAGAGTAAGACGTATAATCTTTAGCTCCAGCTTTTCTCATCAAAGTTGGATTAGTTGTAAAACCCTTTACTATTTTTTTTTTATTGAATTTATTTACAAGTGAAAGGTCTGCAATATCACAGAATATTTTTGTGTTCATTGTACTTTAAAGATTTTTAGTAATATCCTCAGTCATTTTTTTTGCATCAGCAAAAAGCATTAAAGTATTTTCTTTATAAAAAAGATCATTATCAATTCCAGCATATCCAGGTGATAAACTCCTCTTAACAAAAAGTACAGATTTACATTTTTCAACATCAAGCACTGGCATCCCATAAATCGGGCTTTGAGGATCTGTTTTTGCGACTGGATTTGTAACATCATTGGCTCCAATAACAAAAGCTACATCTGCATTGGCAAAATCATTATTTATTTCCTCTAATTCGAATACCTCATCATATGGAACGTTTGCTTCAGCTAAAAGAACATTCATATGTCCAGGCATTCTACCAGCAACAGGGTGTATAGCATAAGAAACTTTGATATCATTTTTTTTTAATGTATCTACCATTTCTCTTAAGGCATGTTGAGCTTGTGCTACGGCCATTCCATATCCAGGGACAATAATTACAGATGAAGCATTCTTCATTAAGAAAGCCGCATCATCAGCATTTCCACTTTTAACAGGTTTTTGCTCTTTAGATGATTTACTAGAGACATCGTCTGTAGCACCAAACCCACCTAAAATTACATTAAAAAAAGAACGGTTCATTCCCTTGCACATTATGTATGACAATATTGCTCCAGATGAACCCACAAGAGCTCCTGTAATAATTAACGCAGTATTTTCTAATGTGAAACCAATACCCGCAGCTGCCCAACCTGAATAAGAATTTAGCATTGAAATTACTACTGGCATATCTGCTCCACCAATCGGGATTATCAGAAGAAAACCTATCAAAAATGAGATGCCCAATAAAATCCAAAATAAATTTGATGATTGCGTTGAGCATAACAAATAGATTAAAATAATTATTGAAATCAAAATAATTGCATTAAGAGGATGTTGGCCCTTAAATATAATAGGAGAACCAGACATAATTCCTTGTAATTTCAAAAATGCAATTACCGATCCAGAAAATGTTATAGCTCCAACTGCAGCTCCAATCGACATCTCGATTAAACTTCCAAGTTTTATATTTCCAGGTGAGCCAAGATTGAATGCAGTAGGATTTAAAAATGCTGCTATAGCAACAAAAACTGCAGCTAAACCCACTAGACTATGAAAGCCTGCAACTAATTCTGGCATTGCTGTCATTGGAATTTTATATGCAATAAAAGCTCCTATTGATCCTCCAGTTAATATGAAAATTACAACAAAAATAAAACCACTTGAAAAATTTCCAATAGATAAAAAGGTTACTGTCACAGCAATTATCATTCCTAAAATTCCAAATAAATTTCCCTGCCTAGATGTTTCTGGTGATGACAATCCTCTCAAAGCAAGGATAAATAATACTCCAGACAATAGGTAAAAAACAGCGGATAAATTTTGGGAAATCATTATTTTTCCTTTTTCTTTTTTTTGTACATTGCTAACATTCTCTGCGTTACTAGGAAACCACCAAAGATATTTATTGCTGCCAGAGCAATTGCTAAAAAACCAAATACGCTAGAAGTATTAAAAACACTATGAGTATTTCCTGATAGACCGGCGATTATAGCTCCTACAATAATTACAGATGAAATAGCATTTGTAACCGACATTAAAGGTGTATGTAAAGAGGGTGTGACGCTCCAAACTACATAGTAACCAACAAAAATTGAAAGGATAAATATGCTTAATCTAAATATTAGTGGATCAATTTCCATAGTTTTTATTTAATTAAAGTTTTACTTATAATCTCATCCTCTAAATTAATTTTAATTTTTTTTTGTTCTTTATCATATAAATTTTCAACAAAGTTAAATACATTTTTTGCATATAAATTAGATGCAGAAATTGGTAATCTATTTAAAATATTACTCTCTCCCATAATTTTTACACCTTTTTTTTCTACAATTTTATTTACTTCTGTGAATGCAGTATTGCCACCTTGAATTGCTGCTAAATCATATATCACAGATCCAGGTTGCATATTATTTATCATATGATCTTTAATTATTATTGGGGCTTTTTTACCAGGTATCAATGCAGTACACACTACAATATCAATTTTTTTTAAAGTTTCTGCTAACAATTCTTCCTGTTTTTTTTTAAAATCCTCAGAAGCTTCTTTGGCATAACCACCTTCGGTTTCAAGATTTTCAGAACCTTCTACTGTTAAAAATTTTCCACCTAAACTCTCAACCTGTTCTTTAGATGCCATTCTTACGTCTGTCCCAAAAACAATAGCTCCCATTCTTTTTGCTGTTGCTACAGCCTGTAGCCCAGCGACACCAGCACCGACTACCAAAACTTTTGCTGCAGGAATTGTCCCAGCAGCTGTCATCATCATTGGTATTGCTTTTTCAAAATTCGCAAATGACTCAATAACTGCTTTATATCCTGCAAGGTTTGCTTGTGAGGATAAAATATCCATTGATTGTGCTCTAGTTATTCTTGGAAGAAGATCTAAGGAAAAAACATTGACATTTTTTTTAATTAAATTTTCTAATTTTTCTTTATTATCGTATGGATTTAAGACTCCGATTATTATTTTATTTTCTTTCATGAAAGGTGTCATTTCATCCGATAGAATACCTAATTGAATTACAATATCAGAATCATTTAATATTTTCTTATTGTCTTTAAAAAATTTTACTCCAAACTTTGAGTACTCATTATCATTTATACCTAAGTGTGATGCATAATTTTCTTCTAAAAATATTTCAAAACCAAGAGAAGTATATTTCTTTATAATCTCGGGTGTGACTGCAATTCTTTTTTCAATATTATGATTTTCTCTTATTGATCCTATTATCATTCAAAAACTTTACAATAAGAATATCGCCATTAAAACTAAAACAAATATAACAGCGACAGTTCCCCACAGCACAAATTTTGTAAAATTATTCCAAGTATTCTTGTGGTCCTCATTATTCATAAAAATTATTTTTGTCTTGCTTTGTATTTCGGGTTAGTTTTGTTGATAATGTAAACTCTACCTCTCCTTCTAACTAGCTTAGAGTTTAAATCTCTTTTTTTGATTGATTTTAGAGAGCTTTTAATTTTCATAAAATTTGTATTTTTTTAAAATTTTAGCCTGGCAATGACCTACTCTTCCATGTCTTAAGACAAAGTACCATTGGCGCAGAAAGGCTTGACTTCCGAGTTCGGAATGGGATCGGGTATTTCCCTTTCGCAATAATTACCAGGCAGCAAACAAATACATAAAATGATAAATATGTAAAGAAAAAGTTTCAAATATTCATTGAAATTTCCATAACTTTAAGAGTCAAAAGAGCTATGTAATTGTTAATTCTTTAATTGAAGCCATATTTAAACTTTTAGGACTTTTTTGGTTTTAATAGCAAGTATTTCATATTATTTGAATTCATTTAATAAAATTTCTAAATACTCTTTATTTATAAAATTTTTAGTAAAACTTTTCTTGTAAACATTTTCTTCATAATTGGAATTATCATAATATTTTATCAGACGTTCTAAATCTAAATTATTTTTAAAAAAAATTTTCTTTGTGCCCAAAATCTCTTTGTTAAAAGAGCAATCATATGCAAAAATTTTTTTTTTAAGATTTATAGCTTCAATTAGAGTAGGATTAGTCCCACCAACTTTATGTCCATGAATATAAAAATCAAAAAAAGATAAATAATTTAAAAGTTTTTTTTTATCGTATATTTCACCAATGTAAAAAATATTTTTTGAATTTCTTATTGATGGTAAAATTTTTTTTTTAAAAAATTCACTTTTATAACCGATTATAAATAATTTATAATTATCAAGTTTTTTAAAAGTATTTACAATTAGCTCGACACTATTTTCCTCTAAGAGCCTTCCAATTAGATAAAATCTTTTAATTTTATTATTTCTATTAATTATAGAATTACTATTTTCAAATTTTGAAGGGTAATAAATTGTTTTACCATAAGACTTATATTTAATCATATAGTATCTCTCAATAACTTTCGAGTCGTAGATTTTTGAAATTTTCATTTTAGCAAATATAAATTCACAAATTTTAAAAAAGTTTTTTTTAATGAAATTGTTAGGCCTTCTCCATTCTATACCATCTGGATTACAAATAATTTTACAATTAAATAATTTCAACAGAGGAAAAAAGATAGCAGCCCCATATCCAAAGAACAAGAATACACGCACCCCACTTATAAACATCAATATTATAGTCACAAAATAATTAAAAAGTATTAATGGACCAGGGAGTCTAGGAACGTAAATTTGTTTAATATTAAAATATTGTGATTTTATATTTAAGTCTTTGACGCCAGTGCTTACAAAAAAGAACAAATTTGAATTTAATACTTTTTTATCTTTGACAAATTGATCTACAAATGTATCAAATGCTCCATAATTAGCAGGTAAACCTCTAATTCCAATTATACCTAATTTTTTTGACATTGAGAAAAATTTTTAAAAAAGAATACTATTGAACAATAAATAGCAACATACGAATACCTAAAATAAGATGTGAAAGTAGTACTATACAATGCAATTAAAACTAATAAAATTAATAAACCAATGTTCAAATAACTTTTTTTTGTTATATAATAAATTCCAAAATTAAAATAAATCATCATTAGCCCTAAGACTTTGAACAGTAAAGATTTTGTAAAAAATAAAAAAAGGCCAGAAAAAATCAAAGCTGGCCAGGTTATTATTTTATAAAAAAGTGCTAATGGAAAACTCGTATTTTGAAAATTTGGTATTTTATCGTAAACCCTGCCAGTCATATCTCTATAGTGCCAGCTTTCAAGAGATCCCATCAAATTTAAATTTGTATTTGAAAAAAAATTGAAGATTGATAAGTTTTTTTTCCCAAATAAATCAAATTCATAAAAAAATAAGAATAGTAAAGATATTATTAATATTATTGTTGTTAGGATAAATTTCTTTTTAAGTCTAAAAAATTTTTTTATCAAATCATCACAATAAAATATCATGTAGTAAAAAATTATATTTTTTTTTACAAAAATACTTAAAAGTAAAAAAGATACTTTTGAAAGAATATTTTTAAAATATAAAAAAGATATTATAAAAAAGATTAATATTGTTTCTTTTAAAACATGACCTGCAAGATGTAACCTATAAGGATCAAAGAATAATATTGTGATTAATATGAAAATTTGAAATCTATTCAAAAAAAATAAATTGTTTTTCAATACCAAATTAAATACCATTAAATTTGTCAACCCAAAAATTATAAAATTAAAGATGATAAAATTTAAGTAATCATAATTTAAAATTCGTGCAAAAAAATAGAAACCAGTGTAAAATTTATCTATAAAAACTGATGCATGACTCTCATAATTCTTCAAATAATGTAACGAGTCGGGATGATAAAACTTATCTATGCCAATTAATCTTTCAATGCAAAAAAAAACTATACAAATTAATATTGAAAAAAAAAATACTTTGTAATTATTTATTTTGGATAAATCTTTCATCAACATAGCTAAGAGAGAAATATGAAATTATAAATAAAATTAATAAAAAGTATGAATAGGAGTAAATAGATAAAATCATAAAATATATTAAAGCTGTAATAAATAAAATTTTTTTGAATTTAGTTATTGTCATTATACCTCTTATCTTTAAATCGAATATCTTTAACTTAATTGATAGAAATATCTGAAATGATATATAAAACAATTTAATTAATTCATTTATTGACACTAATGCAATTACATACAAACTTCCAAAATAAATAATACAAGTCGAAAAAACGTATAAATTTGGTCTTTTAAGTTCTAGTTGATTACTCGAGTGTATCTTAAAGATATAAAAAACTAGTATACAAATACATAAAAATAGAATTTTTATATTAATAACCAAGTATAAAGTAAATTTATCAAAAAATAGTAAACAAGAAAGTAATAGTAAAGAAAATTTTATGAATAAGTTTGATTTAAGATATTTTTTTTGCGAAAAAAAATAATCCGCGTAAATTAATATTAAAGTATAAAGCCAAATTAAAAATGTTAGACTACCCAATGTAAAACAATAAATTGTTGAGAATATAAAAAATATTAAAAAAAATTTTGTATCTAAAATTTTTTTTTGAGAAAATAATAAAACTACAAAATATGAAAAAATTCCATTTGCAAGTGAATAATTTAAAAAAAAAAGTTTACTAAATTCACTTGGAATTAATAAAAGAAAAACTAAATTTGATAAAAAAAATAAGAAATAACTAAAAATATTTATTAAATGTTTATTATTTTCTTTTTTCAATTGGAATAAATTTCTTATATTCAAAGACATCACTTAATTATTTTTTTTTAAGTATAAAATCCCTAGAGGATAAAAATACAATATACTAATCCAATTATTGAAAAAATTACCACTCGTTATAAAAGGAAATAAGTTAAAGAATAAGGAAATTAAAATAATTTTTTTTTCAAAGCTTACTTTGGAATAAAAAAGAATCAATGAGATGTAAATAAAAATCGAAAATATGAATAAACCTCCGAATAAACCTGTTTCAGAAAATAGCTGAAAATATATATTGTGTGGATGCGTATTTGAACTTTTTATATTTGTAAACCCAGGGTAATTAAAATCTTTCGGACGATCAAGAAATGCTGCATGAGTTCTAATCAAAAGGTAATCGTCAGTTTGACTAATATACCTGTAGGATTTTGGTCCAGAGCCAAATATTAAATTATCCAAAAATATTTTTTTTGAAGCCTCAAAATATAATGTGTATTGTAAAGGTAATAAAGTATCATTTCTCGCAAGAGCGCGAGGTTTTCCGTTTACTTCAATCTCTTTGTAATATGGTTTGTTATTTTTATAATTAAAATTTATTTGAGATAAAGTTTGATCAATTAACCTAAATTTTACAGACTCGTTGTTTTTGATAATAATAACAAAACTCGTTGAGGTTAAAATTACGAAGGTAAATAAAAAAATTAACTTTTTTTTAATATCGTATTTCCATATCAAAAACAATATCGATAGGAATAACAAAAATAAAAAAATTGATGCTCTTTCACCACTAATGACGATAAGTACAAAAGATAATAATAAAATGAAAAAAAATTTATATTTACTTTTTTCTGAAAGAAAAATTAGAGCTATTAGGAGTGGACATAGTCTCACAATATAACTTCCTAAAACACTTTCGTCCCCAAAAAAACTTGTTATTCTGCCAGGTGGATTGGAAAATCCTAAAATATTTTTCCCTAAAATTAATTGGATTAAACCATCAATAAACAATAAAATGAATGTAAATAAAAGAATATTTTTTAAATTTTTAATAAATTTTTTATCATGATTAATTAAATATTTTATTAGTAATAAAAATATTCCAAACCTAAAATAAAAAATATTTTTTATGAATATTTTATCTAAATAATCGGATTGTAAGCAGCTGATAATTACGATTGTATAAAATAACATAAATAAAAAAAAATAATTATCCTTTAGTAAAACAAATTTTCGCTCACGCACGATGTATATCAAAAAGAAAATGCAAGAGGCTGATAAAGCTAAATCTGCAAGAAATGGCCCTGTAATTAAGAAAAATGGAATAGATAATACTAGAATATTGAAAATATTAAGCTCAGTTTTACTCATTCACAATTTTAAATTAAACTAAATTTCTTTTCAAATAATCATTAATCGTAATTGATAATCCCTTTTTCAGTGATGTTTTAGGTCTCCAGCCGTAACTTTTTGCAAGCGATACATCTAAGACTTTTCTCATTGTTCCATTAGGTTTAGTCTTCTTATAGACAATTTTAAAATTAACACCTAAATGTTTCATTATAAATTTAGCATAATCAGTGATACTTTTGTCTTTTCCTGTTCCGATGTTAATTAAACTTTGTGACGTTTTTTTTTTTAAAAAAAAGATACATGCATCAGCAATATCCTCACTATAAATTAATTCTCTTAAAGGTCTGCCGTCCCCCCAAATACTAATTTCCTTTTTTTTGTATCTTATCGCATCTATAATTTTTTTAATTAAAGCAGGAAAAAAATGAGACTCTATTGGGTCGTAATTATCATTAATCCCATAAGCATTACAAGGCATTAAACATTTATAATTTAGTTTATATTGTTTGTTGTAGCTCTGGCAAAGACTTATTCCTGCTATCTTAGCAATAGCATATGGTTCATTAGTTTTTTCTAGATAGCCTGACAATAAGTATTTTTCCTTAATTGGTTGTTCACTTAATTTTGGATAAATACAACTTGAACCTAAAAATATTAGATCTTTGACTCCAGTCAAATAGCTTGAGTGAATAACACTATTCTGTATAGTTAAATTATCATATATAAAATCTCCCCCAAATGTATTATTTGCCTCTATGCCACCTACTTTAGCTGCTGCCAAAATAACAGCGTCAGGTTTGATTTTTGAGAAATATTTTAAAACTTTATTTTGATCTCTTAAATCCAAAAGTTTTCTCGATCTAGTAAAAATTCTATTGTAATTTGAGTTTTTAAGTTTTTTTAATATTGCAGATCCAATAAGCCCATTGTGTCCAGCAACATAAATTTTAGATTTTTTGCTGATCATCTTTATTAAATTCAAATTCGTATGCCACCATATCCTTGATCAGTTGATGAATGTTGTATTTTGGTTTCCATTTTAAAACTCTTTTAGCCTTAGCATAACTCCCTTTTAATGAACTAACTTCTGCAGGTCTAAAGTATTTTTTATTACATTCGATGATCAAATTATTTTTTTCATCATATGCTTTTTGATTAATTCCTTTACCTTTCCATTTAATTTTCATTTTTAACTCTTTGGTTACAAAGTTTATAAATTGTTTAATGGTATATTGCTTGCCTGTACAAATTACAAAATCGTCAGGTTTTTTTTGCTGCATAATTTTCCACATTGCCCTAACATAATCTTTAGCATGTCCCCAGTCTCTTTTTGAGTTTATATTTCCAAGAACAACTTTTTTTTGTTTTTTTAATTTGATTCTACAAAGACCCTTGATAATTTTTTTTGTAACAAAATTTTCACCTCTTAGTGGACTTTCATGATTAAATAAAATTCCATTACATGCAAAGAGATTATATGCCTCACGATAATTGACTGTTATCCAATGAGAGTATAATTTTGCTACGCCATAAGGGCTTCTTGGATAAAAGGGTGTTTTTTCGCTTTGTGTTGCCTCTTGAACTTTACCAAACATTTCTGATGTTCCTGCTTGATAAAATTTAATTTTTTTTTTTGATTGAACGATAGCGTCCAAAATCCTCAATGTTCCAAGAGCATCTACATTAGTTGTATACTCTGGTAATTCAAAAGAGATACCAACATGCGATTGAGCTGCAAGATTATAGATCTCATTTGGTTTAATCTTATTTATTAATTTAAAAACATTTAACGAATCTGAAATATCACCATAATGCAAATAAAAGTTTGTTTTTTTGATTAGAGGATCTTTGTAAATATCATCTATTCTATAGGTATTTAACGTAGAATGTCTTCTTTTTACCCCATGGACAACGTAATCCTTATCTAATAAAAACTTTGAAAGATAGGCACCATCTTGACCGGTCACCCCAAAAATTAGTGCAATTTTTTTATTCATTTAACTGATATTACTGTTTAAGATTTTTTATACTTAAAATTAAATTAATCAAGAAAATAAGTTATTATATCAATCAATTTTAATTAGATTTTATTTTTTGGTATAAAAAAAATATTGACACTATTTTTAGAATATTTCTCTAACTTATATCTTCCATTTATTAACTTTTTAATTTCGTTATCGTTGAATTTTTTAAATATATTTTCATCATACAGATAAGAATAGCAAAAATATTTTTTTTGAGTATTTCATAAATTTTAAAAAAATTTTCCCTATTATATTCAGATAATATTATTGGAAAATCTCTTTTCATTTTTTTTGAATAATATTTTGAGCGCATAATAATCTTTGTCGTGGGGTAATAGCATTTTAAGATAGTATAAATTGTTATAAATAAAAATTTGTAAAAAAGGTATTTTTTCATTTTTATTTATAAGCTGATATTTAATACCAGATATCATTTATTACTTACCAAAAAATATAATCAAAAATAAAACGAAAAAAGCGAAAGAGATAGAAAACTTATCTTTCATACAGTATATGAATGGATCATTTTTGATCTCACCCTGATAGGCCTTTTTTCTTAGATAAAAAATCCAAGCTGAAAATGAAGTAATTATAAAAAATACAATTATAGTATCATAAAATAAAACTCCATCTCCTAGAAGAAAATAATAAAACAGAACTAAAACTGATATGAAAAAAAAAATATAGAAAATAAAATCAATATTTGTTTTGTTGTAGTATCTAGACTTATAATATAGACTGCCTGAAGTTTTTAACTCACTCATTCTTTTTAGAGCCAATAAAGTTAAAAATAAAGAAAAACTAATTAATACTAAATAAAATGATGAACTTATTCCATAAATATGTTCTCCAGAGTAAACCCTTAAAAAAAGCATTGATGAAATAAAAATTATATCAATTAAAAAATATTTTTTAAAAAACATTGAATAAATCACACTCAAAAAAAAATAAATATTTATTATTATTAAAAAATTTATCGATATTAAAGAAGCTAAGATATTAGAGAGAATAAATAAAATACATGAAATAATTTTTGCGTTTTTTATTAATATTTGACCAGATTGAATAGGTCTTAATTTTTTTTGTGGATGCTTTATATCTTTTTTAAAGTCTAATAAATCATTAATTATATAACCAGAAGACGCAATTAAACAGAATGAAAAGAATGAAATATATACTTTGTAACTTATTAAAAGTTCATATTGGTGAATAAATATAGCGTTAGAGAAGATTAAAAGATTTTTAACCCATTGCTGCACTCTTAAAAGAGAAAGAATCATTATTTAAAAATTTTGGGAGAAGGAAGTGGTATAATAAACTTTCCTTTATATCCTTTGTTTTTTAACTTTTTTATTAAGGTTTCATTAATATGCCATGAAAACATTAAAAGATAATCTGGCTTAAGTTTATTTAAAAATTTTTCAGATATAATCTTAATATTATTAGCTGGTACGAATTTTCCAATTTTATGAGATCCCTCAATTTCAAAAATAAATTCGCATAAATCTGAATTAATACCTGCAAAATGTATTAAAGTCGTTGATCTAGATGGTGCACCAATTGCCATGACAGATTTATTACTTTTTTTTATTTTTTGTAAAAGATTTAATAATTTCACTCTATTTTCAAAAATTTTAAGTGTAAATTTTCTTAAATTTTTTTCTGTTAACATCTTTTTTTCATATTTTAAAATTGACTTAACACTTTTTTTAATTTTGTATTTATTTTTATTACAAGCAAACACCCTTATTGAGCCTCCATGTGTTTTTATTTTTTTTATATCGAAAATTTCCATATCATTCTTAGCAAACAATTTTTTCAAGTGAGTGACTGAATAATATCTTAAATGTTCATGATAAATGGTATCGTATTGAAGAGTCTCAATTAAGCTTGGTAAATAATGACTTTCAGAAACAAAAATACCTTTTGTATCAAGAATCTTTTTTATATTCTGAACAACATCGTTAACATTATCTATATGTGCAAATACGTTGGTTGCTGTAATTATTTTACATTTACCAAATTTTCTTTTTATTTGATTTGCTGTTTTCTTATTGAAATAATCAATTATTGTTGGAATACCTTTTTTAATTGCTTTTTTGCCAATATTTTCTGGTGTTATTCCTAAAACTTTTGATTTATTTTTGAAGTTTGACAACAAGTTTCCATCATTTGACCCTATGTCTAATATAAGATCATTTTTTGAAATAAACTTTTGATTGAACAAGTGGTCTGATAATTCCTTGAAATTATCTCTAAGAATTTTAGTTGTGCTACTTGTATATGGATAACTTTTTGGGAATAATATTTTTTTATCAATGATCTCTCTTAATTGGAATAATTCACAATTTATACATTTAACCAAACTTAGAGGAAATAATTTGCTATCAGTAGCACTCTCTTTAGTGTAGTCATTTACAGTTGGTTGGTATCCTAAAAAAACAATATTTTTTAAATTTTTTCTTTTACAAAATTGGCATTTATTAATAATTTTAAAATTTGATTTCATGAATACCAATCTATAGTTTTAATTAATCCATCTTGTAAAGAGGTTTTTTGTTTATAACCAAGTTTTTTAATTTTTGATATATCGGGAAGTCTATAATTAATACTTCCTTTTAATTTTTTAGATTTAATTACCTTTAAGTGCTTTTTATTCATATTTTTTTTAATCATGTCAGTTAAATAGTTTATTGATATCGGCTCAGAATTTCCAATATTGTAGATTTCTAAATGTTTCCCTTTATTCATTACTTTTTGAAATGCATCATAAAAGTCATCAATAAAAATGAATGATCTTACCTCTTTCCCTGAACCCTGAATCATAAATTTTTTTTCATTTTTGCTTATTTTATCTATTAATTCTGGGATCACATGTTCATTTCCCATATTAGGCCCATAAACATTATGTGGTCTAAAAATTATCAGTTTTTTAAAAAATTTTTTTCCAAAGTTTATTCCCATTAATTCAGTCAAAATTTTTCCCCCACTATAAGAAAATCTTGGATTATGGATATCTGGAATTTTTATTGGCTCTTTTTCTGTGGTAGGTGTTTTAATTGGCTCATTGTAAACTTCGGAGCTTGAGGCTAATATTAATTTTTTTACTTTTTTTTCTTTGCAAGCATCAATTATATTCGTTAATCCTTTTATTCCGATTTCTAAAACTTCATCTGGTTTAGAATAAAAGAATTTTGTTCCATTAACATAAGCTAGATGGATCACAACATCATTGGTTTCTAAATATTTTTTGACTTTTCTGAAATCTCTAATATCGCCTTTTATAAATTTAACATTCTTTTTTTTTAAATCAGATAAATTCTTATATCCTCTATAGTTATTATCAAAAATTTTTATAAAATTATTTTTATTTTTGGCAAGATTTTTTGAGATTATTCTTCCAAGGAAACCTGTTCCACCTGTAATAAAATAACTTTTGCTCATTTTTTAAATATTGATGAATGGTATAAACCATAAAAATACCACTTCAGATATTGTCTAGACCATTTCAAAATTTTAAATTTACTCGAACCAACTGTTCTCTCTTCCCATTGAGCAGGAATTTCACAAATTTTAAAATTTTTTTTCTTTGCTTTCACTAACAATTCCAACGAATAAGCAAAACCTATTTTTGACTCGATTTTAACATTTCTAACTAATTTTCTCGAAAACATTCTTAATCCATTGCTAGCATCTCTTACAGGAATACTTGATAACAAAAATAAAGATAGTGATACGAATCTAACAATTATTGATTTAATTATTGGACATCCTTTCATAGAGCCACCTTTCATAAATCTACTACAAACCACAACATCAAATCCTTCATTATTTTTCTCTAACATCTGATTAATAAGTTTAACATTTATAAAATCATCCGCTGGATAGACAATAATACAATTAGATTTTCCCGAATAAATACCTGTTTTAACAGCCTCACACGGACCTGAGGATATATTCTTAATTAATTTAAATTCTATGTTAATTTTTTTAATTTCATCTAAATAATTAAATAAATCATCATCATCTTTATCATAACATATATAAAGCGTTACTTTATATTTTACATGTTTTTTTAACTCTTTAATTAAAGTCAATAAATTTGCACCATCATTATATACTGGTATTACAAGGTCGATCAATTTTTTTTACCTAAAATTTTCTTCATTTTAACTAAATTCATTGTAGTTTTTTTTGCCATAATAAATTTATTATTTTTAATAATATTTATCCAGTTTGTTTTTTTAATGTTTTTTTGTAATTTAATCATTCTTCCATAATTACTATTTTTTTTACTACCAATATTTATGGTTCCTCTAAATTTTTTTTGAAGTAATAAATTTATTATTTTAGGTAATTCATAAATATTGATTGCAGAATTAATTATATCAATTGCATAATTTGGAAATTTTTTATCAGGTATAAAAAATCTAGTTCGAATGATTATGTAATTTTTTGTTAATTTTATTATTTTTTCTGAGTGATATTTTGTGCAACCATATACATTATATGGTAAAAGAGTATCAGTTTCTTTATTATCATTTGAATTAAACCCGTAAACGGCATCTGATGAAATTTGCACAATTAGAACTTTTTTATCTTTTACTGAATTTACAAGGTTTATTGTCCCATCAATATTTATTCTCTTAGCTTTCAGCGGATTTTTTTCACAATCATTTTGCCTAGCTACAGCCGCACAGTTTATTATAATAGATATATTATTATCTATAATAAATTTATTAAGCTCATTTTTATTTAAAATATTTATTTTTTTTTTGGTAGGTGCAAAAATATTTTTAAAAATATTGGACTGAACAATTAATTTACCTAAATTACCTGATCCACCTAAAAGTAAAATGTTGTTTTTTACTCCCATATATTAACGAAAAATTTTTTTTTTGGGATTTTCAAATTATTATAAATTCTATGTGGTATTGCTAAAATTATAATATCTGACTTTTTTATTAATAATTCAATTGGTGTATTATTTTTGAATTTGTAATATGGATCATTGGCAAAATATTTGACATTATTTTTCTTTAATATTTTAATCAGGTTTAATGATAAAGAGTCTCGTACATCATCAGTTTCAGCTTTAAATGATAATCCTAAAACTCCAATTTTTTTCTTTTTCAGATTAAACTTTTTTTTTAGCTTATCAAAGATAAAATTTGGCAAACCGTGATTAATCTTCATTGCTATTTTGCCTAATAAAAATTTATGATTAAAGAAGGAGGATAATTGCATTGTGTCTTTAGATAAACAAGGACCAGATGCAAAGCCAGCACTTGGGATAAAATTATTCCTTTTATACCCATACCTCATAGTATTTCTGATTTTCCCATAATTTAAACCCATTTCCTCACACATCATATAAAACTGATTACTTATCGCAAAGTGGACGAATCTAAAGGAATTTGAAAAAAGTTTAATTAATTCAGACTCTTCTACAGATGTTACTATTACCGTTTTACAAATTTTCTTAAAAAGTTTTTTTGAGAGTAAGATTGAATTTTTATTAAATCCCGATACTATTTGTGGAAGTTTTGGAAGTTCTATTAGAGATTTACCTTGTACAATTCTTTCTGGGCAGTAAGTAATGTTATTCAATTGAAATTTTTTTTTAATTTCTTGCATTGCGCGAATATAAATTGAGCTTCTTACAATAATTTGCTGACCTGGAAGAATATTTTTTTTAATTTTTTTGAAAATATTAAATAAATCTCTCTTATCTGGATTAAGTTTTTTAGTTATTGGAGTTCCAATACATACAATTATAAACTTTGAATTTTTTATTTCAGCTATGTCTTCACTATATGAGAGATTTTTTTTGTATTTTTTCAAAAAAATTGAAGCTAAATCCTCTTTAAAAGGGCTAATGCCTCTTTTAATCAAATTTAAATTGTAAGCATTTTTATCAATTAATTTTACCTTTAATTTTTTTGATGCAAATATTAAACCTAATGGAAAACCTACATGACCTGCTCCACCAATAATTGAGATGTCATATTTAAATTCCATTTTTAAAATTATAATTTATAAGTTAAGTTAAATGAGTATAAGTTATAATCTAAAAAGCTTTGGCAACAATATAAAAATAAACAGTAATATAGAGTTTTTAAAAAGAAATAGAAATAATTCTTTACAAAATTTAAAAATTACAAATTCTATTACAAGAGGTAAAGGAAGTTCCTATGGAGACTCTAGTATAAATAAATCAAAAACATTCTTGTCTGAAAATTTAAATAGAATAATTTTTTTTGATAAAAAAAAAGGGATTATTTCGTGCGAAGCAGGAATTACTATATCTAGTATATTAAAATTAATAGTTAATGAAGGTTGGTTTCTTCCAGTTACACCGGGTAGTAAAAAAATTAGTTTAGGTGGAATGATAGCCTCAAATGTGCATGGAAAAAACCAGCACTCAGAAGGATGTTTTCACAATTTCATACACTCTATTGAACTGCTTTATAAAAATAAAAAAATTCTTTATTGCACAAAAAAAAATAATAAAGAAATATTTGATTATACCATTGGAGGAATGGGCTTAACAGGTATAATTTTATCTGCAACTTTTAAATTAAAAAAAATAAAAAGTAATAAAATTACTCAAGTCACTAAGGTTTTGAACAGCGTAGATAAAATCATATATGATATGAGTAATAACAAAAGTGAATATGCTGTTTCATGGATTGACTTTAATGATCAAAATAATAGAGGAATAGTATTTTATGGAAATCATAGTAAGAAAAAAAATAATTCGGAATATCTTGAAAATTCAAAAAAATTTTTCAGAATTAATAATCTTTTTTTAAATAATTTTACAATTAGAATTTTCAATAAACTTTATTTTTATTTAAATCTCATCTTAAATAACAAAAAAAGAAGAGAAATAAATCTAAATCAATTTTTTTATCCCTTAGACAAAATTGATAATTGGAATTTAATGTATGGTAATAATGGTTTTTTTCAATATCAATTTACTTTACCATTTAAAAATTGGAAAAAAGCATTAACTGAAATAAAAAAAAAATTCAAAGAACATAATGTCATAGCTTATTTATGTGTAATGAAATTAATGAAGAATGAAAAAAAATTAATGTCCTTTTCCGAAGAGGGTTTAAATTTTGCAATAGATTTTAAAAATAACTTAAACGCAAAATTATTAATGAATGAATTAGATAAAATATTAATTAGATATAAAGGATTTGTATATCTTGCTAAAGATTCAAGATTAAATTCTAAAAACGCAAAAAAATTAGTTAAACATTACGAATTATTTAGAAAATTTAGAAAAAAAAATAATTTAGATAAAATTTTTATTTCTATGCAGTCAAAAAGGGTTGGGTTGTGAAAAATAAAAAAATTCTTATTTTTGGATCTGGTTCAGATATAGCAATTGAACTAATTAAACTTTTAGAAAAAAACAACACAATAATAAAAATTTCCTCAAAAAAAAATTCTAATTTTAATAATGATAACAATCGTGAATTTTATAGTACATTTCAAGATTACGAGACCGTAGATAATATAATTAAAAAAATTGATGAGATTGATCTTGTTCTAATTTTTAATGGTATGCTTAAATCTTCTAAAGAAAAAAAATTTGAGAAAGAGCGTGAGCTAAATAATATCAATTTTCTATACCCAACTTACATAATCTCTAAAATAATAGATAAATTTGAAAATAAAAAAATTCATATCGCGGCCATCTCTTCGGTAGCAGGAGAAAGAGGGAGGTTTAAAAATACAGCTTATGGCTCAAACAAGGCAGCATTAACAAATTATTTATCTAGTATAAGACAGAAATATTCAAATATAGATGTCACGACAATTATTTTGGGAACAGTAAAAACAAAAATGACTAAGGAAATCAAACAGCCTAAATTTTTAATTGATGATCCAAATGACGTAGCTAGAATGATTTTTAAAGGTTTATCTAAAAAAAAAGAAATAATAATTTCAAATAAATGGAGATTAATAACTTTTTTTATTAAAATTATACCAGAAAAAATATTTAAAAGATTAAAGTTTTAAAATGCAATTAATTAATATTTTTTTAAATCAAAATAAATTTCTTTTAGTATTCATTATTATATTAAAAATTTTTTTTCTTTTAAATTTTTATTTAGTTGACGATGCTTATATTGTGTTCAGATCAGCGTATAATTTTGGTAATTTTGGTGAATTCTCATACAATTTAGGTGAAAATTTTTCTGGAGTGACCAGTTGGTTATATGGTTTATGGACTGGATTGATCAGTGTAATTTTTAAATCTAATTTTATAGCCATAATTACAATAATAAATTCATTCCTCTCATTGGTTTCTTCTCTACTTTTATACTCAATATTTATTAATTTGAACTCAAACAAAAATAATACAAAAAATCCTCTATTTCCTCTCTTATTTTTTATCAATCCGGCGATTTGTACAATTGGAACGATTGGTCTAGAAACATCATTTCTAGTTTTCTTTATAACTCTTTTTTTTTATAGTTTTTATGTTAAAAAAAATAAAATTCTCACCTTTATATCTGGAGTTTTAAGTATTTTAACAAGAATAGAATTGTTTTCGTTATTTTTAATTTTTATTTTTTCATCTATATTTAAAAAAGAGAAAAACCTATTATTAATAACTAATATTCTAATTTTCGGTATTATATTAAATTTAGTAGGAAATCTCATCGTTAATGGAAGTTATTTTCCTCAAACCGCTATTTCAAAGTTATCTACGCTGACACCAGACAACACATATATTTTTTTTGAAATTATAGAGAGATTTTCTAAAATTTTTTTCTTGGATCAAAGTTATTTTATTGGATTTAAAACAAAATTTTTTCCAATATTTTTTAATTTTTTGGTATCCCTTTTAGCTATCTCAATGCTCCTAAAATATATTTTTTCAAATATTTATCATATCTTAATAAAAGAAAAGCTTACTGATTTAAGCCACATCAATTTCACTCTCTCATTAGCTGTATTGGCTATTCCATCAGCATATATAATTTCTGGTCAAATATGGGAATGGTATTTTTTACCCTTTTCATTTTTTTTTATTATTTTGTTCTCGAACTATTTAATGAGTTTAAAACAAAATATATTAAGAGATTTTATAATATCGATTATGGTAATTATTATTTCATCTATAAATTTTTTTGTTAAATACAACATATCTTTCCAAGAACATAATTTTCGCTCTAACGTAGGAAAATTAATCAATTTAAATGCTGAAAACAAATCTACTCTTTTTTTAGAACCTGCGGGATATATCCCATATTTTGCAAAAATTAAAACTATAGACACAGTTGGATTGTCTTCAAAAAAAATAAGAGAATATAGGACTAATGATAATATAGATTGGTGGTTCGATTTTGTAGAAAATGAGAAACCAGATTTTATAGTTGATAGAAAAAATATTATGGCTGGATCAACAAAAGATGGATATATAATATTTACAAAGGAACAAAATAATTGGATAGAAAGTAATTATAAACTTTTAAAAAAATTTGATTATAATGAATATTTGGATAATTATAAGTTTCGACACTCAATAGAAAAATTTATTATTAAACTGGGCTCACATTCTAATTATTATGTATTTAAAAAAATTTAGTTTTAAAGATAAAACTTTTTTAAAAACCAATTATTGGTTTTTTTTAATTCCCTGTATTTTAATTGGTATATTTTCTGCTTTAAGATGGCCTAGTGCGTGGACTGCGACACATGCGCTTTTTGATTACAGTCAAGGTTTCTCAAAAAGAAGTTTTTATGGTAATTTTTTGTCAGTTTTTTTTGATGAAAAAGTTAGCTATTTAGAAATAACCATAATCAACTTCATTATTTTTTTTATTTGGTGCTCTTTAATAATACTATTAATTAGATTAATAATTAATAAAAATCTTATCGATTTTAAGGTTTGTTGTCTATTTTTTCTTTCCCCAGCTTTTATTTTTCAGGTTCATACAATTGGATATCTGGAGCATGTTGCTTTTCTTCTTTTTACTATAAATTTGTTTGTGAGGAATTTTTATTTTCATTTGATCATAAAATTTTTTATCATTTTATTACTTCCTTTCATTCATGAGGGACTACTTTTGATGATAACCCCGGTGGTTATATTAGACACATATTTATTTTTAAAGAACAAAAGTAAAAAGATAAATTTAATAATTACTATATTCATTATGATTTCAATTGTTGGGACCTGTGTTAATTCTCTTTCAAAAAAAAATGATTTAGAATTAACTCAATATGAAAAATACATTAGTAAAAAAGCAAAAGATTTTAATCCTAGAGGTGACAATATAGAGACATTGACTAATGATATATTTAAAGTCCTAAATATAATGTACGGCTACTGGACAAACCCAGCACATTGGACAAAGTTATTTATGGGAATTATTTTTTTAATGCCTCTCCCAATCTTTCTTTCATTTATTTTGATAAAATCAATTAGGGAACAGAGAGGGAAAATAAGTCAGATACTTTTTTATAGCACTATATTCAGTTGTTTTTCCCCAACTTTCTTAATATTAATTGCCTTTGATATTTGGAGATGGTTTGCACTTTTACAATTCACTACATTTCTAACAATATTTATATTTTGTTTTAGAGAAAGATTAAAGTTCAAATATACAAATTATTCTTTTATTTTTAATTGTCTTTTTGTTATGACTTGTTTTACTTCAATTCCTTTATTTGATGAATATGAAGTTAATAAACTTCCATTTTATAATCATCTTGAAAATATTTGGTTCATTATAAAAAATAATGAATCTTTTTTGCAAATTCCCTGGCACAGATAAATTATCAAAATATTATTCTTTTTTATACAAAATATCTTGAAAATGAAAAGTGGGGTAAATAAACTTCTTAGTCAATTTAAAATTATTTTTTTTTAAAATTAATTCTATTTTTTTAAAATCATAAGACTTATATTGACTTAGCATTTGTCTTTCTATCAATACAAATTTAATTTTCTTTTTTAAACTTTTTAGTGATCCTTGCAAAACTTCAAGCTCATATCCCTCAACATCAATTTTTAATAAACAATCATTAATTCTATAATTTTTAAAACAATTATCTAATTTCTTAATTTTCACCTTATAATCATTGGTAGAATTTTTGGTTGAGTTTAATAATAATCTTTTTATGAAAGTAAAATAATTATTTTTATATTCTGAAAATGTTGATGTAGATGTAAGGCTATTAATGTGAAGAATTTTTTTTTTATTATGATTACCAAGGCCAACATTAAA
>CACBGP010000006.1 GCA_902538745.1 uncultured Pelagibacteraceae bacterium
ATGCTAAAGAATTTAGACCTAGAAAATGAGAGAAAAAATTTATCGTCATACATAAAAGAGACCAAATCAAAGGTTAATGAGGAGAGAGCAATTAAAAGATTAAAATTAATAGAATCTTTTATCGAAACAGGTCAGAAGCCTGAATGGATGATTATGACAGTTGTCCCTGTAATACCACCTGAACTAAGACCACTAGTTCCTCTAGATGGTGGAAGATTTGCAACTTCAGATTTGAATGATTTGTATAGAAGGGTAATTAATAGAAATAATCGTTTAAAGAGATTAATGGATCTTAAAGCACCAGATATTATTGTAAGAAATGAAAAAAGAATGCTTCAAGAGTCAGTTGATGCATTGTTTGATAATGGCAGAAGAGGAAGAGTAATAACAGGCACAGGAAAAAGGCCATTAAAATCTCTTGCTGAAATGCTCAAGGGTAAACAAGGAAGATTTAGACAAAATTTACTTGGTAAGAGAGTAGATTATTCTGGTCGTTCTGTGATTGTTGTTGGTCCCGATTTAAAACTCCATGAATGTGGTTTACCAAAAAAAATGGCGTTAGAACTTTTTAAACCATTTTTGTATGCTAGATTGAATAAGTTGGGATTAGCCTCAACTATAAAACAAGCTAAAAAATTAGTTGAGAAAGAAACAAATGCAGTTTGGGATGCTTTAGAGCTTATAGTAAGAGAGCATCCAGTATTGTTAAATAGAGCACCAACACTTCATAGACTTGGAGTGCAAGCATTTGAACCCAAACTAATTGAAGGAGATGCCATAGAATTACATCCATTAACTTGCGCTGCTTTTAATGCTGATTTTGATGGTGACCAAATGGCAGTACATGTTCCTTTAAGTTTAGAGGCTCAACTAGAAGCAAGAATCTTAATGTTGTCAACAAATAATATTCTTTCACCATCTAATGGGAAACCAATAATTGTTCCAAGTCAGGATATGATTTTAGGTATTTATTATTTATCGCAAGAACCACTTACAGATAAACCATCAGGTTATTTCTTAAATGCAGATCAGATTGAATTTGCCTTGTCGTCTGGTCAAATAAAAGTTCATAGTACCATAATATCAAGATTTGAAACAATTGATGAAAATGGAAAACCAAAATTTGAAAAATACACTTCAACGGCAGGAAGATTTTTACTGGCAAATTTATTACCAAAAAATAAAGACATTAAATTTTCACTAATTGACAGATTGCTTCCGAAAAAGACTGTCTCAGAAATTATTGATATTGTTTTCAGATTTTGTGGTCAAAAAACAACTGTAATTTTCTGCGACAAGTTAAAAGATCTTGGTTTTAAACACGCTTTTAAAGCTGGTATTTCTTTTGGAAAAGATGATCTGGTTATTCCACAAAACAAAACACAATTAATCGACGATACAAAGAAACTTATATCAGATTACGAGACTCAATATGCCGAAGGTCTAATAACTAGAGGAGAGAAATACAATAAAGTTGTAGATGCCTGGTCAAAATGTACTGATAAAGTAGCTGGAGAAATGATGAAGGGTATTTCTGCTACGGAAAAAACTTCAGAGGGATTGAAAATAAATTCTGTATTTATGATGGCAGATAGTGGAGCAAGGGGCTCTGCAGCACAAATGAAACAATTAGCTGGAATGAGAGGTCTTATCGCTAAACCTTCAGGAGAAATTATCGAGAGTCCTATTACATCTAATTTTAAAGAGGGATTGACAGCATTAGAATATTTTAATTCAACTCATGGAGCTAGAAAAGGATTGGCAGATACAGCGCTTAAAACAGCAAGTTCTGGTTATTTAACTAGAAGATTGTGTGATGTTGCGCAAGACTTAACAATAACTAAAAAAGAGTGTGATTGTAAAAAACCTGGTTTTATAGAACTTTCTGAAATCTTAGAGGGTGGTAATGTTGTTGTAAGTATATCCGAGAGGGCGCTAGGTCGAATAGCATTTGATGACGTTAAACATCCTTTAACTGGTGAAATTATAATTAAAAAATCGTCAATGATAGATGAAGCCGCGTGTGATCTAATTGACTCTGCAGGTATTAAATCCATAAAAGTGTATTCAGTTATGACATGTGGTTCAAAAGAAGGTGTTTGTGCAATCTCTTATGGAAGAGACTTATCTAGAGGAAAAATGGTACATGTAGGAGAGGCAATTGGAATGATATCAGCCCAATCTATTGGAGAACCAGGTACACAATTAACGATGAGAACATTCCATGTTGGTGGTACTGCTTCTGTAAAACAAGACTCTCAAATAATAACCAAAACAGATGGTATTTTGAAAATAATTAACTCAAATATTTTGGAAGATTCTAAAAAGAATTTAATTGTTATGGGAAGGAATACCCAATTATCAATTGAGGATGAAAACGGAGTTCAAACCGCAATTTATAAAGTTGCATACGGTTCAAAATTATTTTTTAAGAATGGAGATAAAATTAAAGCTAACACTAAGATTTGCGAGTGGGATCCATATACAACACCTGTAATTGCTGAAAAATCGGGTATAGCTAGTTATGTAGATTTGATTGATGGTGTTTCGATACAAGAGACCACTGATGATGCAACTGGTATTTCATCAAAATCAGTTGTTGATTGGAGATCTCAATCTAAAAGTTCAGACTTAAAGCCCAGAATTACTCTAAGAGATGAAAAAGGAAATGTTATTAAAAAAGCTGACGATAATGAAGCAAGATATTATCTTGTTCCCGACTCCATTTTATCTGTTAAAGATGGGCAAAAAGTTTCAGCAGGAGATGTTATTGCTAGATTACCAAAAGAGACAACCAAGACTAAAGATATTACCGGAGGACTTCCTCGAGTTGCAGAACTTTTTGAGGCTAGAAAAGCAAAAGATAGCGCAATTATAGCTGAAAATGATGGTCAAGTAATTTTTGGTAAAGAAGTACGAGGTAAACAAAGAGTTTCAATTGTACCAGAGGATGGCTCTGAACCTTCAAATTATTTAATACCAAAAGGCAAGCATATTAATTTTAATCAAGGCGAAAAAATTAAAAAAGGGGAGTACTTATTAGACGGCCAGCCTCTACCTCACGATATATTAAGAATATTGGGGATTAAAGATTTAACAGAATACTTTGTAAATCAGGTGCAAGAAGTTTATAGATTACAAGGTGTTGTAATTAACGACAAACATATTGAAACAATTTTAAGACAGATGCTGAAAAAAGTGGAAGTTAAAACTTCTGGAGACTCATCTTATCTACCAGGTGAAATTATTGATAGAATAAAATTTGAAAATATGAACGAAAAATTAAAATTAGAGGGAAAAACACCTGCGACCAGTGAAAGAGTTTTGATGGGTATTACCAAAGCTTCTTTGCAGACTGAGTCATTCATATCAGCTGCCTCTTTCCAAGAGACAACAAGAGTTTTGACTGATGCAGCAATAAAAGGAAAAATTGACCCCCTAAATGGGCTGAAAGAAAATGTGATTGTTGGTAGATTGGTTCCAGCTGGTACTGGTAACATTAAGAATAAATGGAATAAAAAAGCGCTCGAAGATGATAATAAGTTCTTATCTGAACAAGAAAAAATTGAGTCCTCTGAAACTCAAGCAAATCAATAAAAATAACACCCTTCGCCATTAGTTTTAGTTTGACAAAATCATATTAATAAGTATTTTGGCGATAATTTTTTTGGTTGGAATGTAGTGCTTAATAGCACTAAACGCTGCCATGAATGACCTGTCAGTTATTTCATCAAAAAACTTAATTATAAATTTATATGCCGACAATAAACCAGTTATTAAGAAAAAAAAGAATTAAGCCTTTAGCTAGGAACAAAGTTCCTGCTTTACAAAAACAACCACTTAAAAGAGGTGTATGTGTTAAAGTATACACAACTACACCAAAAAAACCAAACTCAGCTTTGAGAAAAGTCGCAAGAGTAAGATTATCAAATGGATTCGAAGTGACTGCATATATTCCTGGTGAGGGTCACAATCTTCAAGAGCACTCGGTAGTCTTAATAAGAGGCGGCAGAGTAAAGGATTTACCAGGTGTTAGATATCATATTCTAAGAGGTAATTTAGATACACAAGGAGTAGCCAATAGAAAACAAAGACGATCCTTGTATGGAACGAAAAAAGGTAAATAATAATGTCGAGAAAAAAAACTCAGCCAAAAAAAAATATTACACCAGATCCAAAATTTAACTCTACTATAATTCCAAAATTAATTAATAATATTATGTATGATGGAAAAAGGGGTGTTGCAGCTAAAATAGTTTACGATGCGATTGAAAAAATAAAAACAAAATCAAAAAATGCACCAATAGAAATATTTAATGAAGCAATCAATAATATAAAACCAACTGTTGAAGTACGTTCAAGAAGAGTGGGTGGGGCAACTTATCAAGTTCCAGTTGAGGTAAAAAGTAAGAGAGCGCAAGCTTTAGCTATAAGATGGCTGGTAGATTCTGCAAGAAAAAGAAAAGACAAGCAAATGTCTGATAAAATTTTCAATGAACTTTATGATGCTTATGAAAAAAAAGGTGCAGCAGTTAAAAAAAGAGAAGATGTTCATAAAATGGCTGAGTCAAATAAAGCGTTTGCACATTTTAGGTGGTAGATAATATGGCAAGAACTCATACATTAAACAAATATAGAAATATTGGTATTATGGCACATATTGATGCTGGTAAAACAACTACGACTGAGAGAATTTTGTATTATACCGGTAAAAGTCACAAAATTGGCGAAGTGCATGATGGTGCTGCAACTATGGATTGGATGGAGCAAGAGCAAGAAAGAGGTATAACAATTACTTCAGCAGCTACAACTTGTTTTTGGCAAGATCACAGAATAAATATAATCGATACCCCGGGTCATGTCGATTTTACAATTGAAGTTGAAAGATCATTAAAAGTTTTAGATGGTGCGGTAGCTGTTTTTGATGGTGTTGCTGGAGTGGAACCACAATCTGAGACTGTTTGGAGACAAGCTGACAAATATAAAGTTCCAAGAATTTGCTTTGTTAATAAATTGGATAGAACAGGAGCAGATTTTTTTAGGTGTGTGGAGATGATAAAAGACAGATTGGGAGCAAAACCATTAGTTTTACAAGTTCCAGTGGGAATAGAGTCTTCATTAAGTGGTGTAATTGATTTAGTTAAAATGAAAGCACAGATTTGGAAAAATGAAGCTTTAGGAGCTGAGTGGGAATACAAAGATATTCCAGAAGATTTAAAAGAAATTTCAAATAAATACAGAACCGAATTAGTAGAATTAGCTGTCGAACAAGATGAAAAATTAATGGAAAGTTATTTAAACGGTGATGAAATTAAAGAGGAAGATTTAATAAAATGTATTAGAAAAGGTACACTAAGTTTCGATTTTGTACCTGTTTTAACAGGTTCAGCTTTTAAAAATAAAGGTGTTCAACCATTATTAGATGCTGTTGTAAATTATCTCCCAAGTCCTGAAGATATTAGCTCAATAAAAGGGACGAAAGTTGGATCTGATGAGGAAGTTGAGATGAAATTTGAGGACAATTCTCCATTTTCTGCCCTAGCTTTTAAAGTAGCAAATGATCCTTTTGTTGGCTCCTTGACGTTTATTAGAATTTATTCAGGAACAATAAAATCTGGAACATCGATCTATAACTCCTCAACAGACAAGGAGGAAAGAGTCGGAAGAATGTTATTAATGCACGCTAATTCGAGAGAAGATATAAAAGAGGCTAATGCTGGTGATATTGTATCTTTAGCTGGATTAAAGAATACAATGACCGGTCACACTTTATGTAATGAAGATAATCAAGTTTTACTAGAACCAATGGAATTTCCTGATCCTGTTATTGAAATAGCTGTTGAGCCAAAAACTAAAGGTGACCAAGAAAAAATGGGCGAGGCTTTAGCTAGATTGGCTAAAGAGGATCCATCATTTAGAGTTTCATCAGATGAAGAGTCTGGGCAAACAATTATTAAAGGTATGGGCGAATTACATCTAGATATTATTGTTGATAGAATGAAAAGAGAATTTAAAGTTGAGGCTAATGTCGGAGCACCTCAAGTCGCTTACAGAGAAACAATAGAGAAATCTGCAGAATTTGAATACATACACAAAAAACAAAGTGGTGGAGCAGGTCAATTTGCTAAAGTTAAGCTTTTGATAGAACCCCAAGAACCGGGTAAAGGAAGATTGGTAGAAAGTGCAATTAAAGGAGGTGCAATACCAAAAGAATTTATCCCTGGTGTTGAAAAAGGCATTGAGACAGTTTCAGATAGTGGAATTTTAGCAGGTTTTCCCATGATTGATTACAAAGTTACTATTCTTGATGGCTTACATCATGATGTGGACTCAAGTGTTTTAGCTTTTGAATTAGCTAGTAGAGCTTGTTTTAAAGAAGCGTGTACACAAGGAGGACTAAAACTTTTAGAACCAATCATGAGAGTTGAAGTTGTAACTCCAGAAGATTACATGGGCGATGTTATTGGTGATTTAAACAGTAGAAGAGGGCAAATTAATACTCAAGAGCAAAGAGGAAATGCTACCGTAATAACAGCAATGGTCCCTCTTGCGAACATGTTTGGTTATATTAATAGTTTAAGATCGATGTCTCAAGGAAGAGCGCAATATTCCATGTTTTTTGATCATTATTCAAAAGTTCCACAAAATGTTCAAGATGAAGTAACAAAAAAGGTTGCAGGTTAACATGGAAAAGCAAAATATTAGGATAAAATTAAGAGCTTACGATAACAAAATTCTCGATGCTTCTACAGAAGAAATTGTAAATACAGTAAAAAGAACAGGAGCAACTATCAAAGGTCCAATCCCGTTACCAACAAGAATAGAAAGATATACAGTATTAAGATCACCACACATTGACAAGAAAAGTAGAGAACAATTCGAGTCTAGAACTCACAAAAGACTAATAGATATTATTGAACCAACACCTCAAACTGTTGAAGCTTTAATGAAGCTTGATTTGGCTTCAGGCGTAGACGTGGAAATAAAGATTTAGATATGAATGAAATTGGATTAATTGGAAAAAAAATAGGAATGACTAGAGAGTTTTATAAATCAGGTCAGTTAGTTCCAGTAACAGTTTTAAAAATGGAAAAGGCTCGAGTTATTCAAATAATCGATCAAGAAAAGAGGGGCTATAGTGCCGTTCAACTTGGATATGGAAAAATTAAAAATTCAAAGCTTACTAAGGCTATGAAGGGATATTTTGCAAAAAAAAATACTGAAGCTAAAAAAAAACTTAGAGAATTTAAAGTTCTAGATGTAAGTAAATATAAAGAGGGAAATGAATTTGGTTTAGAAATTTTTAAAGATGTAAAATATGTAGACACTAGATCAAAAACGATTGGTAAGGGTTTCGCGGGAGCAATGAAAAGACACAATTTTGGAGGTTTAAGAGCAACTCATGGAGTTTCAATATCACATAGATCTCATGGTTCAACAGGTCAAAGACAAGATCCTGGTAAGGTTTTTAAGGGAAAAAAGATGGCAGGTCATATGGGAGATAAACTTAGAACAATGCAGAATATCGAGATTATCAAAACAGATATTGAAAATGAGTTATTATATCTCAAAGGATCAATACCAGGTTCAAAAAACTCCGAAGTTTTAGTTAAAAAATCAGTCAAAAATATTTTAAAAAAGACCATAGAAGAAAAAATACAAGCAGCAGAACAAGCTAAAAAAACTCCTGATAAAAAGAAGAAATAATGAAGATTGAAAAAATAAATATAAATGGAAAAAAAGAGTCTATTGAAGTTTTAGATAAAATATTTTCAGCGAAAATAAACAAGAGACTTGTGAATAACGTTTTGTATAAAACTAATGCAAATTATAAAGGGCGTCATGCTAAAACAAAACAACAAAATGAAATTTCAGGCCCTACTTCGAAAATATATGCTCAAAAAGGAACTGGTAATGCAAGACATGCTAGTAGAAAGGCACCAATATTTGTTGGTGGTGGTATTGCCCATGGCCCAAAAGGTGAATTAGCATACAAAAAAAGAAAATTAAATAAAAGTGAAAAAAAATTAGGTATTGCCTCTTTGATGAGTGAAAAAATTAAGCATAAAAATTTGATTGTGTTAAATGATTTTAACTCTGAGATTAAAAAGACAAAAGAGATGCATAATATTTTAAAAAAACTTGAAATATCAAATTCTTTGATGATTTTAGATAAGTCTTCAAAAGAAAAGATAGAGAAATCAATTAGAAATATTCCAAATATCAAAGTAACTGATGTAAATCATTTTAGTGCATTTGATGTTGTTAGATATAAGAAAACTGTTTTTACAGAGAGTTCTGTTAAAGAACTAGAAAAGAGATATGTATAATGAGTAAAGTTCACTTATTTGATAAAATTTTATCACCCGTTGTGACTGAAAAATCAACAAAATTATCTGAACATAATAAAATAATTTTCAAAGTTCCATCAGGTGCCAATAAAATGAATTTAAAAAAGAATATCGAAAAAATATTCAAAGTAAATGTTGTTAAAGTAAATATTATAAACAAACAAAAAAGAACTAAAATGATAAGAGGGAGAAATGTTAACATTTCTGGATTTAAAAAAGCAATAATAACTCTTAAAAAAGGTCAGAGTATAGATCTAACAGCAGGAATTTAATCATGGGACTTAAAACTTTTAAACCATATACAAAATCTACAAGAGGGACAATTTTGGTTGATAGAACTGGGTTGTGGAAAGGTAAACCCTTTAAATCTTTAGTCTCTCCAAAAAATGCTATGAAAGGAAGAAACAATAATGGACATATAACCTCATCTAATAGAGCTGGAGGGCATAAAAAAATGTACAGACGTATAGACTTTTATAGAAAGAAATTTGATATGCCAGGAACTGTAGAAAGAATAGAATATGATCCAAACAGATCATGTTACATTATGTTGATAAAGTTTGACGATGGTAATCATTCATATTATTTAGCACCACAAAAAATCAAGGCTGGAGATAAAATAGAAAATGGATCAAAAAAAGAAATTAAAATAGGAAATTGCATGCCCCTTCAAGATATTCCTGTTGGTGTAAACATCCATAATGTTGAAATCCAGCCTGGAGCGGGTGGCAAATTAGCGAGATCAGCTGGCACATCAGTTGTAATCAGTGGTGTTGATGGAAATTATAGTTTAGTGAAATTAGCCTCAGGTGAAGTAAGAAAGATAGATTCTAGATCATTAGCCACAATTGGTGTTTTGAGTAATCCTGATCAAAAAAACATTAAGATCGGAAAAGCGGGAAGATCAAGATGGTTAGGAAGAAGACCTCATACTAGAGGAGTTGTTAAAAATCCTGTAGATCACCCTCATGGCGGTGGAGAAGGTAAGTCAGCAGGAGGAAGACATCCAGTATCACCTACCGGTCAATCAGCTAAAGGTCTAAAAACCAGAGATAATAAAAGAACTGATAAATTTATTGTGAAAAGAAGAAATAATAGAAAGGACACTAAGTAATGGCTAGAGCAGTATGGAAAGGACCTTTCGTAGAGGAAAGCTTAATAAAAAAAGTAGACAAATATAAAGTTGATCCAAAAAAAATTCCTATCAAAACTTGGTCAAGAAAATCTACAATAATACCTGATTTTGTTGGTGTTAGTTTTTTGATTTATAATGGCAAAAAGTTTATACCAATTACAATTTCTGAAGACATGGTTGGTCATAAACTAGGTGAATTTGCACCCACAAGAACTTTTTTTGGTCACACACCAGCTGATAAAAAAGCGAAGCCAGCGGAAGCGGAAGTAAAAAAATAGAAAATTTATGAGTAAAAAAAAGAAAATAAATAAAGATAAGATAAAAACTGTTAAATCTATCAATAATAACATTAGATCTAGCGTGAGAAAACTTAACCCAATTTTGAGAGGTATAGTGGGAAAAAAAGTTAATGTTGCAATCCGAGATCTGCAATTTTCTGAAAAAAGAATAACTAAAGATATAAGAAAAACAATTAATTCAGCTGTGGCTAATGCAGAAAATAATTTTCAATACGATATAGATAAACTAGTAGTAAAAGAAGCTTATTGTGGAAAAAAAATTACTATGAAAAGATTTAGACCTAGAGCAAAAGGTAGAGCTGCACCAATCTTAAAACCTTATTCGAGTGTAACTATAATTTTATCAGAAACTAAAAAAATGGAGAGTCATGGGTCAAAAAGTTAATCCTGTTGGTTTTAGATTAGGTGTTAACAGAGGATGGGACTCTGTTTGGTACGCTAAGAAAAAAGATTTTGGAAATTATTTAATTGAAGATTACAAAATAAGAGAATACATAAAAAAAAATGTAATTAACTCGGGAGTTTCTAAGGTGATGATAGAAAGAACTGCCAATAAATGTTACGTGACTATTTATACATCTAGACCAGGTTTTGTAATTGGCAAAAAGGGTAGTGATATAGATAAAATTAAGAATAATTTGTCAAAACTTACTACTAATGAAGTAAACTTAAATATTAAAGAAGTTAAAAAACCTGAAACTAATTCTTATCTAGTAGCAGAAAATATAGCTCAACAATTAGTTAAAAGGATTTCTTATAGAAGAGCAATGAAGAGAGCAATGCAGTCTTGCCTGAGGTTGGGTGCAAAAGGTATCAAGGTTTCAGTAAGTGGTAGACTGGGCGGAAATGAGATCGCAAGAACAGAGTGGTTAAGAGATGGCAGTATTCCATCACATACTTTGAGAGCAGACATTGATTATGCTGAGGCTGAAGCACTTACAACATATGGAATTATTGGAATAAAAGTATGGATCTATAAAGGTGAAGTGTTTGCAAAAGAGTTTAGCCAGGAAACAAATAAAGTTAAAGAAAAAGAGGGTAAATAAATGTTACAACCAGTAAGAACAAAATGGAGAAAAGCTCATAAAGGTAGAATACATGGAACTGCCTCTAGAGCTAACTTTATTAATTACGGGGCGTATGCATTAAAAGCTTTATCACCTGATAGAGTAACAGGAAAACAAATTGAGGCAGCTAGAGTAGCGCTAACAAGACATATGAAAAGACAGGGAAGAGTATGGACAAGAATTTTTCCAAATATTCCAGTATCAAAAAAACCAATTGAAGTAAGGATGGGTAAGGGAAAAGGATCTCCAGAGTTTTATGCATGTAGAGTAAAACCAGGAAGAATTTTATTTGAGGTAGATGGGGTCTCTGAACAGATAGCAAAAGAGGCGCTATATAAAGCCTCAGCAAAGTTACCCATAAAAACAAAAACAATAAAAAGATTTGCATAATATGAAGAAACAAGAAATTAAAAAACTTACAAAAGATCAAATATTCAAGAATATTGATAAATTAAAAAAAGATTTATTTAATTTAAGATTTCAAAAAATAAACTCTCAAGTTACAAATCCTGCTAAAATTGGTGAAACAAAAAAGACAATTGCAAGATTAAAAACAGTATTAAAAGGAAAAATAAATGCCTAAGAAAATTTTAAAAGGAATTGTTGTAAGTGACAAGCCAAATAAAACTATAACTGTTATTGTAGAAAGAAAATATTCTCATCCAGTACTTAAAAAAGTTATTAAAGTTCAAAAAAAATACAATGTTCATGATGAGAATAATAAATTTAAAAATGGCGATAAGGTATCAATAATAGAGAGCAGACCATTCTCAAAGAACAAAAAATTTCAAGTAATGGAGAATTTAAAATAATGATACAAGTTCAAACTGAATTACTCGTAGCAGATAACACTGGAGCAAAAAAAATTGAGTGTATAAAAGTTTTAGGTGGATCAAAAAGAAGATATGCTAGTATCGGTGATACAATTGTAATAGCAGTAAAAGAAGCGATACCAAAAGGGAAAGTAAAAAAAGGATCAGTTCATAAAGCTGTTGTGGTAAGGGTTAAAAAAGGAATTCATAGAGATGACGGCTCAAAAGTTAAATTTGATAATAATGCTGCAGTATTAGTTGATGATAAGGGTGAACCGGTTGGGACAAGAATTTTTGGACCAGTAACTAGAGAATTAAGAAATAGAGGACAAATGAAGATAATTTCATTAGCTCCGGAGGTCTTATAATGATTAAAAAAGGTCTTAAAGTTAAAGTTTTGTCAGGTAGAGACAAAAATAAAGAGGGTGAAATAATCGAAATAGATAGATCAAACAATAGAGCAAAGATTAAAGATATTAATATGGTTAAAAAGCATGTCAAAACAACAAAAGAAAAAAAAGGTGGAATTTTTTCAAAAGAGAGTTTTATACATATCTCAAACCTTAGATTAATTGATGAAAAAACCAAAAATAAAAAAAAAGAAGCTAAAAAATAATGATACCAAGGTTAAAAGAATTGTACTATAGGGAAATCCAACCATCGCTCAAGTCTCAATTTGGGTTTAAAAATTTATATATGGGACCAAAGATTGAAAAAATAGTTTTAAATATGGGGCTTGGTCTAGATGGTAATGATAGTAAGATTTTAAAATCTTGTGAGGAAGATTTGGCAAAAATTACTGGACAAAAACCAGTTATAACTAAATTTAAAAAATCAGTTGCAAATTTTAAAACAAGAAAAGGTTCAAATTCTGGTTTAAAAGTAACTCTTAGAAAAAATAAAATGTATGAGTTTTTGGACAGACTAGTCAATATTGCTTTACCAAGAATTAAAGATTTTAGAGGTCTGTCACCTAATGGTTTTGACAAATTTGGAAATTATACATTTGGTATCAAAGAACATATAATTTTCCCAGAAGTTAGTTTTGATAGAGCAGATAAGGTTAGAGGATTAGATATAGTAATCGTCATCTCCTCTAAAAGTAAAGAGCACAGTTTTGCTTTATTAGATAAGTTGAATTTCCCGTTTATTAAGAAAGGAGATAACTAAAATGGCTAAACTTAGCTCAATTAATAAAAATAATCGAAGAATAAAACTATCGGACAAATATTTTAAGAAAAGACAAAAATTGAAAAAAATTATTATGAACAAGAAATTAACATTAGAGGAAAGATTTAAAGCACAACAAAAATTATCAAAATTACCACGTAATTCAGCGAAAATAAGAGTAATGAATAGGTGTCAAATTACAGGTAGACCGCATGGAGTATATAGAAAATTGAAAATATCTAGAATTGCATTGAGACAATTAGGTTTGCAAGGAAAGATACCGGGACTAATTAAATCAAGTTGGTAGAAAGGAAAATATGAGTTTAAGCGACCCAATCGGAGATATGATAGCAAGGATTAAAAATGCACAAGCAAGAAATCATAAAAAAGTTGATTTGCCATCATCAAATTTTAAAACTAAAATTGCAGGGATTTTAAAAAATGAGGGATTTATTAAAGAGTTTAAGGTGAACTCTGATAAAAGTAAAACTACCCTCACACTTGAGTTAAAGTATCATTCAGGAAATCCAGTTATAAGTGCATTTGAAAGAGTATCGAAGCCAGGTAGAAGAATTTTTTCTAGTGCTGAAAGTTTACCAAAAATTAATAATGGCTTGGGAATTGCAATAGTTTCAACACCAAAAGGTGTAATGACAGATATTGATGCAAGAAAACAACGTGTCGGTGGTGAAATAATCTGTAAGGTATTTTAATGTCTAAGATAGGTAAAATAAATATTTCTATTCCAGATAAAGTTAAAGTAGCACTAGCTGGAAGTATATTGAATATAGAAGGGCCCGTAGGAAAATCTTCACTTAATATAGATCTAGATATTTTTTCTGTAGATATTACAGACAGTAAAGAAATATCAATTAAACCAAAAAAAATTGATCAAAACACAAAAAGATTATGGGGTATGAATAGAAGCTTGATAAATAATGCTGTAATAGGATCAAGTAAAGGCTATGAAAAAGTGTTAGAATTAGTTGGTGTTGGTTATAGAGCAGCAATTAAAGGTAACAAATTAAACTTACAACTTGGTTACAGTCATGACATTGATTTTGATATACCCGAAGGAATAAAAATTTCTGTTGAAAAACAAACAACATTAAAAATAACAGGTGCAAATAAGCAACAAGTTGGTTCAGTAGCTTCAAAACTTAAAACATTAAGAAAAATTGAGCCATACAAAGGAAAAGGTGTTAGAGAAAAAGGTCAATTTATTATTAAAAAAGAGGGAAAAAAGAAATAATGAAACTTACGGCAAATAAAAGAAGAAAATTTAGAGTTGGAAAAAAAGTAAAGAAAGTTGCAAAAAAAGAAAGATTTAGACTAAGTATATCAAGATCTTCAAAAAATATATCTGCTCAAATAATTGATGATAGTAAAAATATAACTCTTTTATCTGCTTCATCTGTAGAAAAAGATCTTAGATTAGAAACAAAAATAACAAAAACCGAACTATCTAAAATTGTTGCTGAAAAATTAGCAAAAAAAGCTTTAGAAAAGAAAATTTCAAAGATTTATTTTGATAGAGGTCTTTACAAATATCATGGGAGAGTAAAAATTTTCGCAGAAACACTACGTAAAAACGGAATGGAGTTTTAATAATGGATAGCATTAAAGAGAAAAAAAAAGATGATATTTTAGAAAAATTAGTTCACATCAATAGGATAACCAAAGTGGTTAAAGGTGGGAGAAGATTTGGTTTTTCAGCCTTAGTTGTTGTTGGAAATCAATCGGGCAAGATTGGTATTGCGCATGCTAAAGCAAAACAGGTACCGGATGCTATTAAAAAAGCAAATGAAATGGCAAGAAGGAAGTTAATACATATACCTTTAAGGGAAGGAAGAACCATACATCATGATGTTAAAGCAAAGGATGGATCAGGTAGAATAGTTTTGAGAGCCGCATCAAAGGGTACAGGTATCATTGCAGGTGGACCAGTTAGGGCTGTTTGTGAAGTTTTGGGTGTTAAAGATATAGTAGCAAAATCAATGGGAACTTCTAATGCTCATAATGTAATCAGAGCAACCATGAAAGCTTTACTAAAACAAAATTCTCCAAAACAAATTTCTAATATTAGAAATAAAAAAATTTCTGAAATTATTGAGAAAAGAGGATAATGATTAGTCTAAATAACAGAACAAAAATTAAAAAGAAAAAAATAAGAGTCGGAAGAGGAATAGGATCTGGGAAAGGAAAAACTTCAGGTAGAGGTGTAAAAGGTCAGAAATCAAGATCAGGAGTATCAATAAAAAGTTTTGAGGGTGGTCAGATGCCATTGTACAGAAGATTACCCAAAAGAGGATTCAACCCTATTGAAAAAAAGAATATTGCAATCCTGAATTTAGATAAAATTCAATCTTTTATTGATAAAAAAAATGTGAAAACTTCTGAGATTTTAAATTCAAATTTGTTAAAAAAATTAAAATTGATTGGTAAAAGATCATCTAAACTAAAAATTTTAGGATCCGGAAAAATAAAAGATAAGATAAACATTGAAGCAGATTTAGCGTCTAAGTCAGCGATTAATAAGCTCGAAAAGATTGGTGGATCCATTCAAATTAAGAAATAATAACATCCATGAGTGCTGCATCTTCAAGTATCGATTTAAGAAACAGAATATTTTTCACACTAGCATTACTTGCAGTTTATAGATTTGGAACTTTTGTCCCTTTACCAGGTATAGATCCTGAACAGTTAAAGATTTTAATGGAGGGTAACCAAAAGGGTTTGTTGGGCATGTTTAATGTTTTTGCAGGTGGTGCAGTAAGTAGGATGGCAATATTTGCATTAGGTATTATGCCTTATATTTCATCATCAATTATTGTTCAATTATTAACAGGTGTTTCAGAATATTTTAAAAATTTAAAATCTCAAGGAGAAACTGGAAGATCTAAAATTACTCAAATTACCCGATATGGAACAGTATTACTTGCAACAATCCAAGGTTACGGTTTATCTGTTGGTTTGGAGTCTTCAGCAAATTTAGTTATAAACCCTGGAGCTTTTTTCAAAATTTCAACAGTTACTACAATAGTTGCTGGTACTATTTTTTTAATGTGGTTAGGTGAACAAATTACTCAAAGAGGTATCGGAAATGGAATCTCTTTAATAATTTTTGCTGGAATTGTAGCAGAAATTCCCAGAGCATTAGTAACTACATTTGAACTTGGAAGAACAGGTGCTATTTCAACAGTCATGATTTTAGCAATTTTTATACTCCTTATTTTAACAATTCTTTTTATAGTTTTCATGGAAAGAGCTTTAAGAAAAATACTCATTAATTATCCAAAAAGACAAATGGGAAATAAGATGTATGGTGGGGAGTCTTCACATTTGCCTCTAAAAATAAATCAAGCAGGTGTTATCCCTGCAATTTTTGCGTCAGCATTATTATTATTACCTGTAACTTTTTCAAATTTTAATTTTTCTGAGAGTGATACATTCTTAAATTTGAGTTCATACTTTACACAAGGACAACCTCTTTACATGTTATTATACGCATCAGGTATAATATTTTTTACTTTTTTTTATACCTCTATAACATTTAATCCTAATGAAACAGCAGATAACCTCAGAAAGTATGGAGGATTTATTCCTGGAATTAGACCTGGTGAAAGCACAGCAATTTATATTGACAACATACTTACAAAACTTACAACCATTGGTGCTTTATATTTGACTTTAGTTTGTTTAATGCCTGAATTTTTAATTGCAAAATACCCAATACCATTTTACCTAGGTGGTACCTCTATATTGATCGTAGTTGTAGTAGCAATCGACACAGTGACTCAAATTCAAACAAGATTAATGAGTTCACAATATGAACAATTAATTAAAAAAACTAAATTTGGTAAATAAGTGAATATTATTTTATTTGGCCCTCCTGGAGCTGGAAAAGGTACTCAAGCAAAACACTTAGTAAAAAAATTAAATGGTTTTCAAATTTCAACTGGAGATATTTTGAGAGATGAAATTAGAAAAGACACTACTATTGGAAAAAGAATAATAAACGACATGAATGATGGAAAATTTGTAAGTGATGAAATTGTTAATAATCTTATTAAAGATATTATTTTTAATCCTAAAAAAAAAAATCGTCTTATATTTGATGGATACCCAAGATCATTAAGCCAAGCAAAAAATCTAAATTTCTTACTTGAAAAATCTGAACAGAAAATTGACTTAGTTTTTTTCCTAAATGTAAATAAAGAAACAATTATAAAAAGAATTAAAAAAAGGAAAATTGAAGAAAAAAGATCTGATGATGATTTAGATACCTTCATCAAAAGATTTGATAAGTACATGAAAACCACTAAACCTGTTTTGGATTTTTATTCCAAAAATATTAATTTTCACGAGATTGATGGAACATTAGAAATTGATCAAATAACCAAGAAAATCGACATTTTTATCAATGTTTAAGTCGTTGACTTTAAAAGATCTTATTATATAAAAGGCTACAATTTATCACAAAATTATGGCTCGGATAGCAGGTATCAATATTCCTCAAAATAAGCTGGTTCACATAGGACTAACTTACATATATGGAATAGGTGATAAATTTTCTAAACAAATCTGTAATGCACTAAACTTTCCAAAAGAAAAAAGAGTTAATCAACTTACTGATGATGAAATATTAAGAATAAGAGAGTACATAGATCAAAATTTTAGAGTTGAGGGTGATCTTAGGAGAGATTACTCATTAAGTATTAAAAGATTGATTGATTTAGCTTGCTATAGGGGATCAAGACATAGAAAAAAACTACCAGTTAGAGGTCAAAGAACTAGATGCAATGCGAGAACTAGAAAAGGAAAAGCAATTGCTATAGCTGGAAAAAAATTAACTCCACTTAAAAAATAATTATGGCTTCTGTAGATAAAACTGAAAATAAAAAAAAAGATAGTGATAAATCAGAAAAAAAAGTTTTAAAAAGTTCTTATTCCAAAAAGAAAAAAACAAAGAAAAATATTTTGAATGGTATAGCTTACGTCCAATCAACTTTTAATAATACAATAATTTCAATTGCAGACACTAATGGTAATGTAATCTCTTGGGCTTCAGCTGGGCAAAAAGGTTTTAAGGGTTCAAGAAAATCAACTCCATATGCTGCACAGGTAGCAGCTGATGCTGCGGCTTCTAAAGCACTAGAGTATGGAATGAAAACTTTAAGTGTTGAAATAAAGGGTCCAGGTTCTGGAAGAGAAACTGCTCTAAGAGCTCTGCAAGCTAAAGGATTTAAAATTTTATCAATTAAAGATACAACACCAATGCCACATAATGGGACTAGGCCACCAAAAAAAAGGAGAGTTTAATGGAGACAGAGAACGTAAACATAAAAAATTGGAAATCATTAATCAAACCATCAAAACTAGATGTAAAATTAAGCGAAGACCTTACACATGCCAAGATAATTGCTGAGCCGTTAGAAAAAGGTTACGGTTTAACTCTAGGAAACTCTTTAAGACGAATATTATTATCTTCAATAAGAGGTGCAGCTGTTACTTCAATTCAAATTGATGGAGTTTTACATGAATTTACATCTATAAAAGGTGTTAGGGAAGATGTTACTGATATAGTTTTAAATGTTAAATCCTTAGCACTAAAGTGTAATTCTGAAGGTACAAAAAAATTAATACTTGATGCCAAAGGACCAGGTGAAATTAAAGCCTCAGATATAACACCAGTGGCTGATGTAGAAATTTTAAATCCTGATTTAGTAATATGTAATTTAGATGAAAATACAAATTTTCATATGGAGATGAATGTAAATACAGGAAAAGGATATGTTCCTGCTGAACTAAATAAACCTGAGGAACCACCATTAGGACTAATTGCTATAGATTCATTATATAGTCCTGTTAAAAAAGTCTCATATTCTGTGAGTACTGCAAGAGAGGGGAAAGCTTTGGACTATGATAAACTTACAATGGAAGTTGAGACAAATGGTTCAATTTCAGCAGAAGATGCAGTTGCTTATTCAGCAAGAATTTTTCAAGATCAACTAAAGATGTTTGTTAATTTCGATGAACCTGTTGAAGCTCCTGTTAAAGAAGTATCTACAGAGCCAGAATTTAATAAAAACTTATTAAGAAAAGTAGATGAACTTGAATTATCAGTAAGATCGATGAATTGTTTGAAAAATGATAATATAATTTATATCGGTGATCTTGTCCAAAAATCAGAGGGAGAAATGTTAAGAACTCCTAACTTTGGAAGAAAATCTTTAAATGAAATCAAAGAAGTTTTGACTGGAATGTCATTATATTTGGGCATGGAAATTCCAAATTGGCCCCCAGATAATATAGCAGAAATGTCCAAAAAATTAGAGGAAGCTATTTAATGAGACATGGTTTTGCCAATAAAAAATTAAATAGAACTTCTGAGCATAGAAAAGCATTACTTAAAAATATGCTTAACTCTCTGATTAAATATGAGCAAATTAAAACAACTTTGCCAAAGGCCAAATTTTTAAAACCTCAAGCAGATAAAATTATAACTTTAGGAAAGAAAAATAACCTAACATCTACTAAAAACTTAATTTCACAACTTCAAGATATAAAATCAGCTAATAAAGTTACAAAGACATTGTCAAAAAGATATGAAAAAAGAAGTGGTGGTTATACCAGAATAATTAAGGCTGGATTTAGGTATGGCGATAATGCTCCAATGGCTATTATTGAGTTTGTAGATAGAGATATTGAAGCTAAAAGAGTTGACAAAAAGAAAAATGATCAATCTAAAAATACAGAGAATAAAGATAGTAAAAAAGAAGCTGTAGTTAAATAGATTTTAAAAATGATAAAAAGTTTTGTTGTAGACGCAACATTTAATAATATGCGTCTGGATAGATTTTTAAGAAATAAAATAGGAAAAATACCTCAAGGTTTAATTGAAAAAAAATTACGAACTGGAAAAATTAGATTAAATAAAAAAAAAGTAAAAAGTTCTACTAAAGTCATTTTAAATGATAAAGTAGAATTATTTAATTTAAATTTTAAAGAAAAATATAATAACAAAAAAATAAATTTCAAACCCTCTAATACAATTATCAAATCTAATGAAAAGTCTATAATTGAAAATAATGAGGATTTTATAGTAATTAATAAAGATTCTGGTATTTCAGTACAAGGTGGAACTAAATCAAAAAAAAATTTAATAGATATTTTTAAAAAAAGTAAAATATTTGAAAATACGAAACCTTACTCTGTTCACAGATTGGACAAGGACACATCAGGTGTTTTTATAATTGCCAAAAAAAGAGAAATGGCACAACTTTTAACTTCACTATTTAGGTTAAGAAAGATACATAAAACATATTTAGCAATTTGTCATGGAGAATTAGAAAAAAATTCTGGAGAATTAAATGATGATTTGATTAGATATGATAATGGGAAGAAAATAGTAGAAAAAGCTAAAACAATTTTTAAGGTAATAGATAAAAACTCAGAAGCAAGTTTGATTGAGCTTAAACCGATTACTGGTAGAAAACATCAATTAAGAAAGCAATTGTATAATATTGGTCACTCGATTTATGGTGATGAAAAATATAAACATATCACTCTTAAAGGTATAAACAAGAAGCTAATGCTCCATTCATATCAAATTAAATTTTTAATCAATGATCAAAAACATACCTATAAGGCTTTGTTACCTGATTACTTTAAAAATTTGCTTAAATCAAAAAGACTTAGCTTTTTAAATTAATTATAAAATTTTCTATTAGTTTATTTTCTAATTCATCATAATTTTGATCAACGATCGTCTTTAAATTAGTAACTCCTCTATTACTTATACCACAAGGTATTATAGAGTCATATTTATCAAGTTTATTATTAATATTTATTGAAAAACCATGGTAAGCAATCCACTTACTGACTCTTACACCGATAGCAGCAACTTTTTTAATTTCATTATTATCATCGTACCAAATCCCAATATTTTTTTTGTCCGCAAAAGTCTCAATTTTAAAAAATTTAATTGTATCAATAATTGTTTTTTCAATTATGGATATAAACTTTCTTATATCTTTGCCCCTTTTTTTTAGATCAATAATAAAATAACAAATTAGTTGCCCTGGTCCATGATAGGTAATTTTACCACCTCTATTTGTTCTAATAATTTTTATTGATTTATCTAAAATTTCATTTTCTTTAGAACTTGTACCCGCTGTAAAAATTTCGTTATGTTCCAGAGTCCAAATTAGCTCGTTAGCAGTATTCTCATTTATCTTATGAATCTTTGACTCCATAAAATTGATAGCTTCTTCATATTTTATGGGTTTTTTTGATTTTTTAACCTCAATATTCATTTAAAAATTGTAATCTTTTCATTTTGTATTAAAAGAGCCGACATAATAATAGGTTAATTTATGACTTTAGTTAAAAAAATTAAAGATAAAAAAGTAAATTTCGAATTTAATAAAGAATTTATAAAAGTTGTCACAGATAAAATAGCTAATAATGATGCATTATTTATTATCAATTCATTCAAAGAAATGCATCCTGCAGATGCAGCTGATATTATTGAGCATTTAAGTGAAAATGATAGAGAAAGTTTAATTAAATTAAACAGTTTTAAAATTGATCCAGAAGTATTTGTGGAGCTAAATGAGTCTGTTCAAACAGAGATAATTAAATTTTTATCTTCAGAGTCAATTGTTAGAATATTGAAAAACCTTGAATCTGATGATGCAATATCAATTTTAGAAAATATTGAAGAAAAGAATAAAAATTCCATCCTAAGTGCTTTACCCCCAAAGGATCGTTTTGCTTTACTAGAGGGGCTTAGTTATCCAGAGGATAGTGCTGCTAGGATAATGCAAAGAGAGTTTACAGCAATACCAAGTAATTGGTCAGTTGGTCAGACAATTGATTATTTAAGAGAAAACAAAGATTTACCAGAACAATTTTTGGAAATCTTCATTGTTGATGAAAATTTTAAACCAATTGGCACTGTACCTTCATCTAAAGTTTTACGAACACCAAGAGAAACAAAAATGTCTAATATTATGGAGGAGACAATTTTTTTAGTACCTGTAGATATGGATAAAGAAGAGGTAGGTAATTCATTTGAAAATTATGGATTAAATTCAGCATGTGTGGTTGATAAGAACAATAAACTTGTTGGAATGATAACTTCTGATGATATTTTGACAGTTTTAAAAGAGGAAGCTGAAGAAGATACACTAAGACTTGCTGGTGTAGGTGATGAAGAAATTACAGATGGTGTATTTACTAAAACAAAAAGAAGATTCAATTGGTTATTATTGAATTTATTTACTGCTTTCTTAGCTACCTGGTGCATAAGTTTATTTGGAGCAACTATTGAACAAATGGTAGTACTTGCTTTTTTAATGCCGATCGTAGCTTCGATGGGTGGCAATGCTGGAATGCAAACATTAGCTGTAACAGTAAGATCTTTAGCTACAAATGATTTAACAAAAAATAATTTTAGTCAAAATATATTAAAAGAATTTAATATTGGAGTTTTGAATGGAATAATTTTTGCTATTATTAGCTCATTAATAGTTCAATTATGGTTTCAAGATAGTCAACTTTCTTTAATAATTTCTATTTCAATGATTTTGACAATGATAATAGCTGGTCTTTTTGGTATTCTAGTTCCTGTTTCATTAAAAAAAATGAATATTGATCCAGCCATAGCATCTAGTGTGTTTGTAACAACAATTACTGATGTTATTGGTTTTGTATCTTTTTTAGGCGTGGGTGCATATTACTTTTAGAAATTATCTATTAATCTTACTTTATTAATAAAATAAGCAATAAAAATTTTTGAATCTTTGATATTTAAAGAAGTTTTAAGATTATTTTTTTTTCTAATCTCTAAATAATCGATCTTAATGTCAAAATTTTTTTTTAATAATTCAATTTTTTTTTGTAAAAGATTTTTTGTTTTTTTCTTATTTTTAAGAAATATTTTAAAATGGAATAAATCTCTAGCTATTTTACCTGCTTTAATTAGATCTTTTTTATTGAGTAGTTGATTTCTTGAAGATAAAGCAAGTTTATTTTTATTTCTCACTGTTTTGCATGGGACAATTTTTGTTTCGTATTTTTTTTCAATAAACTTTTTAACTAAAAGAAGCTGTTGATAGTCTTTTTCACCCATAAATATTTTATTTGGTTTAACAATATTTGTTAATCTATCCATTATGTCAATCACACCCTCAAAATGACCTTTTCTAGATTTTGCACAAAGTACTTTGTTTTCTTTTTTTAAAACTATTGTTTTTTTTCTTTTAAATGAATAGATGTCTTTTTTATTCGGGATATAAACAAAATTAACTTTTAACTTTTTTAAGATATTAAGGTCTTTCTTTAAATTCTTTGGGTATGACAAATAATCTTTTTTGTTATTAAATTGAGTTGGATTTACGAAAATACTTACAAGTGTTTGTTTACATCTCTTCTGTGACTGTTTTATTAAATATTCATGCCCTTTATGGAGACCTCCCATTGTTGGAACAAAGCCCAAATTTGAAACTTTTTTAAGTGCCTCATTTATTTCTTTATTCTTAATTAAAATTTTCATTTGTATAAAATAATTTTTATAAGTAAAACATTTAAATGATTAAACAAGCAATTATTCCTTTAGCTGGTTTAGGAACTCGATTACTACCATTAACTAGTGTTTTCGCCAAAGAGCTTTTACCTATAAATGGTAAACCTGGGATTGAATATATTTTAGATGAGTGTATTGAGGCTGGAATAAAAGAAGTTGTTTTTATAATTTCAAAAAAAAAAAGATGATTAAGAAATATTTTTATAATGACAATTTTTATAAAAAAATAATAAAAAAAAAGAAAGATCCAAGAACTTTAAAAGAATATAAAAAAATTCTAAAATATAAAAAAATTATAAAATTTGTTTATCAAAACAAGCCTTTGGGTACAGGTGATGCAGTTTTAAAAACCAAAAATATTATTAAAGATAAATTCTTTTTAATGTTACTACCAGATGATCTTATAGTAAAAAAAAACTGCTCTAAATCTATGATCCAAATCCATAAAAAATATAAAGCATCAGTTATGGCAAGTATGAATGTTAGTAAAAAAACAGTATCTAGGTGGGGTATCTATAAATTGAAAAAAAAAATGGATAAAAATAATTTTTTAATTGAGGATGTAATTGAAAAGCCTTCGATTAAAGAGGCACCATCCAATAAAGCTGTAATTGGAAGATATATTTTACCAAAGAAAATATTTGCAAAATTACTATCGCAAAAACCAGGTAAAGGTGGTGAAATACATATTACTGACTCTATTCAAACTTTAATAAAAGAGAATCAAAAATTTATAGCACATAACTTTTCCGGTAAATACTTGGACTGTGGAAGTATGAATGGTTACATTAAATCTGCAATTGAGATTTCAAAATTATGAAATTATGCATGATAGGAACTGGCTATGTTGGACTTGTAAGTGGCGTTTGTTTTTCAGATGTAGGAAATATTGTTTATTGCGTTGACAAAGATAATAAAAAAATTGAATTACTCAATAAAGGAAAAGTACCTATTTATGAACCAGGATTAGAAGAAATATTAAAAAGAAATCGTAAAGCTAAAAGATTATTTTTTACTTCAGATTTAGATGAGGCAGTAAAAAAATCTGATATTATATTTATTTGTGTCGGAACCCCTACACAAAAAAAAAGTAATTCAGCTGATTTAAAATATGTATTTAATGTAGCAAAACAATTAAAAAAAAGTATTTCTAAATATAAAATCATTATAACAAAATCAACAGTTCCTGTCACAACCGGAGATAAAATTGAAGAAATTTTAAGAAATCTAAAGAAAAAAAAACTTATAGATGTTGTTTCAAATCCTGAATTTTTAAGAGAGGGAGAAGCTATAAGGGATTTTATTTATCCTGATAGAGTTGTTATTGGCACTGACAGTAAAAAAGCTAATAAAATTTTAAAATCTCTGTACTTACCTATAATAAAAAAATCTAGCAGGTATTTTAAAACTTCAAGGAGAGGTGCTGAGATGATAAAATATGCCTCTAATGCTTTTCTAGCAACAAAAATTTCATACATAAACGAATTGGCTAATCTATGTGAGAAAACTGGGGTAAATGTTCAAGATATTTCTATTGGAATGGGTTTGGATCAAAGAATTGGAGATAGGTTTTTAAGAGCAGGGCCCGCTTATGGAGGTTCATGCTTTCCTAAAGATACAAGAGCTTTAATTGACGTTGCAAATAAATATAAAATTGATCTTTCGATAGTAAAAAGTGTTGTTAAATCGAATAATCAAAGAAAAATAATTCTTACAAAAAGAATTGATAAAATTTTGAAAAATAGGCTTAAAAATAAAAATATTACGTTTTTAGGTGTAACTTTTAAACCTAATACAGATGACATGAGGGAAGCATCTAGTATTCCAATGATAAATTATTTAAATAAGAAAGGAAGTAAAATTAGATATTACGACCCCTCAGGTAGAAAAAAGGAATTTGATAAATTAAAGAATGTTAAATTCTACAGCAGTATTTCTTCAGCTTGTATTAAAAGTGATCTTATAATTATTCATACAGAGTGGAATGCTTTTAAGTTACTAGACTTTAAACGGCTTGTAAAAAAAAAGAATTTTAAAGTTTTTGATATGAGAAATATCTATTCTCAAGATAAAATGAGAGATTTAAGAATAGATTACACCAGTATCGGCAGGTAATTTAATTTAATTCAAATATAGCGTCTACTTCAACTGATACACCTAACGGTAAACTATTTGTGCTAACAGCTGCCCTTGTATGCATTCCAGCTTTATCAAATATTGATGCTATTAAATCTGAAGCTCCGTTAATAACTTTAGGCTGATCAGTAAAATCATCTGTTGAATTAACAAATCCAGTAAGTTTAATACACGATTTGATTTTGGATAAATCTCCATTACATGCTTCTTTTGCTTGTGAAACAATGCTTAAACCACATCTTTTTGCAGCATTATAGCCATCATCCACAGATAAATCTTTTCCAATTTTACCTTTGATCAATTTACCATTTTCATCAACAGATATTTGACCTGAGATGAATAACAAGTTGCCAGTAATTTTAGTTGCTACATAAGATCCAACAGGTGGTTTAGCTTGCGGTAATTTAATATTAAGTTTTTCAATTCTATCATTAATTGTCATTTTTTAATTTTTCCATAAATTCTTTACCATTTTTACTATTCTTAAATTTAGTCCATGTATTTCCAAATGATGATTTATCAAATTTTTTTTTACCTTCACTTAATTTTTCACCTGTACTTGTCTTTAGTTTCTTCGCAGTACATTCAATATATTTTGCACTTAGTTTGTCAAACTGATTACAATCAGTTTCATTTGCAAATAAAGAAGTTGAAATTAATAAAATAAAAAGAGACTTAAATAATAATTTTTTTTTCATATTTTTTCTATTTTTTTTTCTTTTTTTTACTTTTATCGTATTCTTTTCTTTTCTCAATTAAAATTAATGCCTCTTCCATAGTTAATTCATTTGGATCTTTTTCTTCTGGTATTGTAGCGTTTAAAGATTTGTATTTTATGTATGGACCATATTGTCCTTTCATAATTCTAACAGGCTTACCATCTTCAGGATGTGTGCCTAAGTCTTTTATAATAGATGAAGACATTCGGCCTGGTTTAGCCTCAGCAATTAAAGTTATTGCTCTGTTTAAACCAATAGAAAAAATCTCTTCTATATTTTCAATTCTTGCTGACTTATTTTCACATTTTAGATAAGGACCAAATCTTCCCGTGTTCAATGTTATTTCTTTTTGATTCTCTGGATTGAGACCTAAAGATTTTGGTAGAGAACATAAAAATTGAGCTTTTTCTAAATCAATATCTTTTAAATCTAAACCTTTGGGAATTGATACATTTTTTAATAGTTCGTTAACTTCAGTTTTAGATTTCTTTTTCTTTTTCTTTTTTTTTGCACTTTCTTCTATTTCTTGTTCACTTAAAATTTTTTCATATTGAAGATAGGGTCCAAATCTTCCATTTTTCAAATATATATCATTACCATTCTCATGCTTTCCAATAAATTTTGGTTCAGCTAGTTGAGCTTGGGCTGCAGCTTTTGCTTTAGATAGTGGCCGTGTAAATTTACAATCAGGATAATTTGAGCAACCTATAAAAGCTCCCCCTCTAAAACTATTTTTCAAACTGAGTGTGCCATTGCTACATAATTGGCATTTTCTGACTATATTTCCCTTATTATCCTTATCAAAAATGAGTTCACCCAAACTATCATTAAGTAAATCCAAAACTTCTCTGGTTCTTTTTTCCTTTACCTCTGAAACATTGTTATTAAAATCTTTCCAAAATAATTCTAAAACTTTAATCCAACTTTCTTTACCAGAGGTTATCTCATCTAATTGGTCTTCTAATCCTGCAGTAAAATTATAATCTACATATCTTGAGAACAATTTTTCTAGGAAAGCAGAAATTAATTTTCCTCTATCTGTAGGAAAAAATCTCTTATTTAGTATTTCTGCATATCCTCTATTAGCTATAGTAGAGATAATGCTTGCATATGTTGAGGGCCTACCAATTCCAAGCTCTTCGAGTTTTTTTACTAAACTTGCTTCCGAGTATCTTGGCGGGGGTTGTGTAAAATGTTGTTCATCAATTAAAGACTCAATATTTACTAAACCCTTTGTCATAGCTGGTAATATACTTTCATCATCATCTTTATTTTGGTTGTTATAGATTTTTAAAAAACCATCAAATTTGAGAACAGAGCCACTAGCTTTACAAACTGTGTCATTATTATCAGAAGTTACAGTTATTGTATTTCTATCAAATTTTGCAGATGACATTTGAGAGGACAAAGCTCGACTCCAAATTAAGTCGTACAGTTTATTTTGATCGGTGCTTAAATACTTTTTAACACTTTGTGGAGTTCTAATTATATCTGTAGGTCTAATTGCTTCATGAGCCTCTTGTGCATTTTTAGCTTTTTTTCCTGAATAGTTTAGAGAGCTCTCAGGTAAATATTCATTACCAATTTCTTTTTTAATATAGTCTCTAAAAGTTGAGACTGCATCTTTTGACAAATTTGTTCCATCAGTTCTCATGTAAGTAATTAAACCTATAGTTTCTCCATCTATTTCTATTCCTTGATAAAGCTTTTGTGCAATTTGCATTGTTCTTGAGGCACCAAAACCTAGTCTACTTGAGGCTGTTTGTTGCAGTGTGGATGTTGTGAAAGGTCCTGAGGGATTTCGATTTATAATTTTACTTGAAATATCAGTGATACTAAATTTTTTTTTGTTAATAATTGATATAGCTTTATTTATTTCCTCTTTGTTTCTAAAAGAAAATTTTTCTATTTTGTTGTTTTCAAGTTGACTTATACTAGCGGTTATAATTTGGTTGTTTTTATCTATGAATTTAACACTTAAAGTCCAAAATTCCTCTGGATTGAATGATTCAATCTCATGTTCTCTCTCAGTTATTAACTTTAATGCAACAGACTGAACTCTCCCAGCAGACTTTGAGCCTGGTAATTTAGTCCAAAGAATAGGTGAAATGTTAAAACCAACTAGGTAGTCCAAAGCTCGTCTAGCCATATAAGCATCTACTAACAAAGGTTCAATTTGTCTTGGATTATCAATACCATGTAACACAGCTTTTTTTGTAATTTCGTTAAAAACAACTCTTTCAATTTCTTTATCTTTTAAAAGTTTTTTTTCATTTAAATATTCTTTTACATGCCATGCAATTGCTTCACCTTCACGATCAGGGTCAGTAGCAAGAATAATTTTAGAGGAGTCTTTTGCTGCATCAGTAATTTCTTTAAGATATTTTTTTGAAAAACTGTCTACTTCCCATTCCATTTTAAAGTCATGATCAGGATCAACAGAACCATTTTTTGAGGGTAAGTCTCTTATGTGTCCATAACTTGCTAAAACTTTATAATCATCGCCTAAATATTTATTTATGGTTTTTGCTTTAGCAGGACTTTCTACAATCACCAAGTTCATTAACTACAAACTACTCAAATGAGTTAGATAGTCAAATTAATAAATTTTTGTCTTTGTTTCTTCTTTATTTTTCAATCTTTTAATATTTTCTCTGTGAGTAAAAAATATCAAAATAAACATAATAGTAAAAAAAATCACTTGATTAAATTGTGATGAAAATAACAAATATATCGGAATAGAAATTGATGCAACCAATGAAGCTAACGATGAATATTTAGAAAGACCAAATGTAATAAGCCAAAAAATTATAAAGATTAAACTGAAATAAATATTTAATGCAAATAAAATTCCCAAATAAGTTGCAACACCCTTACCACCATTGAATTTTAACCAGATAGGAAAAACATGACCCAAGAAAACACAAAGTGAAGATACATAAACTAATTCTGGGAAATAAATTTTAACATAAATAACTGGAAGGATAGCTTTAAGAATATCAAAAATTAAAGTTGAATAACCAATAATTTTATTTCCTGTTCTTAGAGCATTTGTAGCACCTATATTTCCGGAACCTATTTCTCTAATATCTTTTTTTAAAAAAATTTTTGTTAATATTAAACCAAATGGAATTGATCCCATTAGGTACGAAATAATACCAACAATTAAAATTTCCATATTATAACTTAAATAATTCTTTTCCTTTTACAAACGTATTTGTAACTTTACCTTGAAGTTTTTTATCTTCTATTGATGTATTTTTTGATTTTGATATTAGTTTTTCTTTTTTTACAATCCAGGGTTTATCTAAGTCTACAATACAAAAGTCGGCATCATTACCAATTGATAGATTTCCTTTATTAATCTTTAGAATTTTTGCAGGATTTGAGGTCATAGCTTTAATTATAGTTTCTAATTTAAGTGACCCATTATGATATAGTTCTAAACTTAACGATAACAGAGTCTCAATTCCTGACGCACCAGTTGCTGCTTGTGCAAAAGTAAGTCTTTTTGACTCTTCATCCTCAGGTTTGTGATCAGATACGATTACATCTATCAATTCACTTTTTAATCCTTGAATTAGAGCTAATCTGTCTTCCTCTCTTCTTAGAGGTGGTGAGAGTTTTAAAAAGGTTCTAAAGTCACCAATATCATTCTCATTTAACGAAAGATTATTTATTGATACACCGGAGGAAAATTTAACAATTTCTTTTCTATGCTTAAGCACTTCAACTGATTTTTGTGATGAAAGCTGTGAAATATGATATCTACATTTAACTTTTTCCAACAAAGTTAAATCTCTTTCTATTAAAACTCTCTCAGCAATTTCTGGTATACCTGATAAGCCTAATTTTGTTGCTACTATACCAGAATTTATCATTCCATTCTTGGCAAGCTCATAATCCTCAGCATGTTGCATAATTAAACAACCAAGATCTTTTGCAGAATTCATTATTCTTGACATTAATCTTGGATTTTGGATTGTCCTAATTCCATCCGTAAATGCAATAATACCTTTTTTTTGTAAGAGGCCAAATTCAGTCATGTTAACACCCTCAATATTTTTTGTTAGTGAGGCACATGGAAAAATATTAATTTTAGATTTATCTCTTCCTCTTCTTTTTAAAAAATCAACTATTGATACGTTATCAATAATTGGATTTGTATTAGGCATGGTGACTACTGAGGTTACTCCACCTGAAAGAGCTGCGTTACTTAGCGTTCTGAAGTTTTCTTTATACTCAAAACCAGGTTCCCCTACAAAAACTCTCATATCAACTAACCCAGGAAAAAGATATCTTCCTTTTAGATCGACTGGTTTTTCGTGAGTTGGAAGATTATTAGTATTTACTTTTTTTCCAACAGCATCAATTTTACCATCTTCTCCTATAATTAAACCACCAACTTCATTAATTGAATTATGAGGGTCAACTATATTTGCATTTATAAAATATTGTTTTTTCATTATGTACAAAATATTTTTAAGCAAGCCATTCTTACTGCAACTCCAAGTTCAACTTGTTCTTTAATTACACTCTTATTTATGTCATCTGCAAGAATTGTATCTATTTCGATACCTCTATTCATTGGACCTGGATGCATTATTAAAGCATCTGATTTTGCATATTCTAATTTATCAGGTGTTAGTCCAAAATATTCATAATATTCTCTGTTTGATGAAAGATATGAACTACTCATTCTTTCATTTTGTAATCTTAACATCATAACGATGTCACAATCTTTTAATCCTTTTTTCATATCAGTAAAAGGGTTCACACCAAATCGATCTATTTTTTTGGGCATTAAATTAGTTGGTGCAATAATATTTATCTCGGCTCCAAGCATATTTAGTAAATAGATATTTGATCTAGCCACTCTAGAATGTAATATATCTCCACAAATTGCTATTTTTAAACCCTCTATTTTTTTTTTACGGTTAATGATTGTTAATGCATCAAGTAAAGCTTGTGTTGGATGCTCACGCCTACCATCACCTGCATTTAAAACTGCACAATTAACTTTTTGTGAAAGTAAATTACATGCACCAGAATCTTGGTGTCTAATGACAATAATATCTGGATGCATTGCGTTTAATGTCATTGCAGTATCAATTAACGTTTCACCTTTTTTTATAGCTGAATTGCTAATGTTCATAGACATTACATCAGCCCCAAGTCTTTTTCCTGCAAGTTCGAAAGAACTTTGTGTTCTTGTGGATGGCTCAAAAAATAAATTTATTTGAGTTTTACCTTTTAGCACATCTATTTTTTTGTTTTTACTTTGATTAACCTTTATAAAGTCTTTAGCTTCATCAAGTATTAAATTTACATCATTTATTGATAAATCTTGGATTCCTAACAAATGTTTTTGGGAAATTTTAATAGCTTTATTAGTTGGTATTGCCATTAAAACCAACTCTATAACTATAATTCTTTACAATAGCAAGTATTAATTATTTAAAAAATCAATTGCACCCTGTAATATAAATGCAGCTGCATTCTCATCAATTTTTTTTTCCCTTTTTGTAACATTTACGTCCAATTGGCTTGACAAATTAAAAGCCCCAACTGTTGATAACCTTTCATCCCATAAACAAACAGGTATATTAATATTCTTTTCTATGTTTTTAGACACGTCTTTAATTGATTGAGTTGATCTGCCTGATGAACCATCCATGTTAAGAGGATTTCCAATTATGATACCCCCTATATTATTTTCCTTAATAATCTCTTTTAATTCTATTATTAGTTTTTCAGATGAAGTTTTGACAATAGTTCTAAATGGTGTTGCAATTAATTGCTTCTCATCACATATTGAAACACCGATTCTTTTAGAACCAAGGTCTAATCCTATTAATCTACACTTATCTGAGTGTTTTTTTTTAAATTCATCTAATGTCACCATATTGTATAATTTAAACTTAAGTGATAGTTTTCGTCATATTTAAATAGCATATGAGCATAGATCTTAAAACAATAAAACATATTTCTAAATTATCAAGAATTTCAGTTGATGAGCAAAGGGCTAAAAAATTAGTTGGTGATTTAAATTCAATTTTTGATTTTATTGAAAAGCTTAATGAATTAAAAACAGAAAATGTTAAACCGTTAACTTCTATCGCAGAAACAACATTAAAATTAAGGTCTGATGAGATTCAAAGTAAAAATATCAGAGAACAAATAATTAAGAATTCTCCTCAAGATAATGAAGATTATTTTGTTGTACCAAAGGTTATTGAGTGATGTCAGAAATAACCAAACAATCTCTAACAGAATTAGTTGAAAATATTAAAAATAAAAAACTTTCTTCATCAGAAGTTACTAAAGCCTTTATTGAAAGATCTGAAAAATCAAAAGTGCTTAATACTTTTATTACTGAAGACTTCACGTCCGCTTTAGATAAAGCAAAAAAATTTGATCAAAAACCCAATTTAGATTTAAAATTACCTGGTATTCCAATGGCCGTTAAAGATTTATTTTGTACAAAGAATGTCAAAACAACTGCTGGTAGCAAGATTTTGAATAATTTTGTGCCAACATACGAGTCAACGGTAACAGAAAATATTTGGAGTGAAGGTGCAATTCTTTTGGGTAAGTTAAATTGTGATGAGTTTGCAATGGGCTCCTCGAATGAGACTAGTTTTTTCGGCAATGTTCAAAATCCTATTGATAAAAATTTAGTACCTGGTGGTTCCTCTGGAGGATCTGCATCAGCTGTTGCTGGACAATTAACACCGATTACAATTGGTACAGATACTGGTGGATCAATAAGACAGCCAGCTTCTTTCACCGGAACAGTTGGTTTAAAACCAACCTATGGTAGTTGTTCAAGATATGGAATTGTTGCTTTTGCCTCTTCCTTAGATCAAGCAGGACCAATGGCACAAAATGTTAAAGATTGTGCTTTACTTCAGGAAGTAATCAGTAGTTTTGATGCGAAAGATTCAACCTCAATAGATTTTAAAAGAAGTCATTATAGTAAAGATCTTACTAATAATATTAAAGGAAAAAAAATTGGAATACCAAAAGAATATCGAGTTGATGGTATGCCTAAAGAGATTGAGGACCTCTGGCAAAAAGGAATTGAATATGTAAGAGATTGTGGTGCAGAAATTATAAACATTTCACTTCCTCATACTAGTTATGCTCTGCCAACTTATTATATAGTTGCTCCAGCTGAAGCATCTTCAAATTTAGCAAGATATGACGGTGTTAAGTATGGATATAGAGCAAATGGTGAAAATTTAATTGACATGTATGAAAAAACTAGGTCGGAAGGTTTTGGTTCGGAAGTTCAAAGAAGGATTATGATTGGAACTTATGTTCTATCTTCAGGGTATTATGATGCATATTATTTAAAAGCTCAAAAGGTTAGAAGATTAATTAAAAATGATTTTGATGAAGCATATAAAAAAGTAGACGCAATTTTAACACCATCTACACCTAGCTCAGCTTTCAAAATTGGTGAAAAAACAAATGATCCTGTTTCTATGTATCTCAACGATATATTCACAGTGCCTGTTAATTTAGCTGGTTTACCAGGTATTTCAATTCCTGCAGGACATGACGCAAAAGGTTATCCTCTTGGTTTACAAATAATTGGTAAAGCCTTCGATGAACAAAATATATTGAATATTGCGTTTGCAATGGAGGAAAAAATAAATTTTAAAAATAAAATTACTGATTGGTGGATTAAATGAGTAAAAAGATTCGAGAATATTTGATTAATCGTAAAGATAATCAATATGAAGTTGTAATAGGTTTAGAAGTTCATGCTCAAGTATTATCCTTGTCAAAATTATTTTCTACTTCTGCTACTAAATTTGGTGCCGAACCTAATACTCAAGTAAGTTTAGTTGATGCAGCTTTTCCAGGTATGCTACCAGTAATAAACGAATTTTGTGTTAAACAAGCAATAAAAACTGGCATAGGTCTTAATGCAAAAATAAATAAACGCTCAGTTTTTGATAGAAAAAATTATTTTTATGCAGATTTACCACAAGGATATCAAATTTCACAATTTAAAGATCCAATAGTGGGTGAGGGTAAAGTTATTATAGATTTGCCTGACGGTCATAAAGAAGTAGGTATAGAAAGATTACATTTAGAACAAGATGCAGGAAAGAGTATACATGATTTAGATCCTCAAAATACTTTCGTTGATTTGAATAGATCAGGAGTAGCTTTAATGGAAATTGTAAGTAAACCAGACCTTAGATCTCCAGATGAAGTAAGTATATATATAAAAAAATTGAGATCAATCATGCGATATTTAGGTACTTGTGATGGAAATATGCAAGAAGGATCATTAAGAGCAGATGTTAATGTATCTGTAAGGAAAAAAGGGTCAAAAGAGTTTGGAACAAGATGTGAAATCAAAAATGTAAACTCGATTAAATTTATGCAAATGGCTATAGAATATGAGGCTAATAGACAAGTTGATCTAATTGAAGAAGGTAAAACAATTGATCAGGAGACTAGATTATTTGACACTAAGAAAAATGAGACAAGATCAATGAGATCGAAAGAAGATGCTCATGACTATAGATATTTCCCTGATCCAGATTTATTACCATTAGAAGTCTCAGACGAATTTGTAAATAAACTTAAAAGTGAAATTCCAGAGTTACCTGATGATAAGAAGAAAAGATTTATTAATGAATTTAAGTTATCAGCTTATGAAGCAACAATCTTAGTTTCTGATATAGAAATAGCAAAATATTTTGAAGAAGTTGTAGCAAAAATGGGCAAGAATAAAGATATGAAACTTGTGGTCAACTGGATTACTGGAGAGCTTTTTTCTGTTTTAAATAGAAAAAATTTAGAAATTACACAAAGCCCTGTAAGTGCAAAAAATTTGGCAATATTAGTAAATTTAATTAAGAATGGAACAATCTCAGGAAAAATTGCTAAAACAGTTTTTGAACTAATGTTAAAGAATGATGAAGATCCTCAAAAAATTGTGGAAGAAAAAGGCTTAAAACAACAAAGCGATCCAAAAGCATTAGAGGAATTGATAGATAAGATAATTAACAATAATAGAGAAAAAGCTATTGAATACAAGCAGGGCAAAGAAAAACTTTTTGGTTTTTTTGTAGGTCAAGCTATGAAAGCCTCAGGTGGAAAAGCCAATCCTCAATTAATTAATGAGATCTTAAAAAAAAAATTATAAGGGTTATGGGTTCTGACCTTAATATTACAAAGCATCTACAAGATTATATATTAAAACATGGTTTAAAACTTCATCCAGTACAAAAAGAAATAATTAATTATAATCTTAAATTAGGTGATATTAAAAGAATGCAAATATCAATATCACAATGTCAATTTCTTCATTTAATTATTAAAGTTTCTAAAATTAAGAAAGTATTAGAAATCGGAACCTTCACTGGCCTAAGTACATTATCCATGGCATTAGCTTTACCTGATAATGGAGAAATTATTTCTTTAGATAAAAATAGAGATACTAATAAAATTGCTATTAATTTTTTTAAAAAAGCTGAACAAGATCATAAGATAAAGACAATTATAAAACCAGCCTTAGAATCTCTAATTAAGATTAGAAATAAAAAATTTGATTTAGTTTTTATAGATGCAGATAAAATGAATTATAAAAAGTATTATGAAATTTCTTTAGACTTATTAAATAAAGGAGGTTTAGTAATAATTGATAATGTATTATGGCATGGAGAAGTAGTTGATAAAAGAATAAATGATAAATTTACAAAAAATATAAGGGAACTGAATAATTTTATATCAAGAGACAAACGAATAGAGAAAGTAATTGTGCCTTTTGGTGATGGCATGAGTGTTTGTAGGAAAGTTTAATGTTTACAGTATTTGGTTTTTATAAATTCAAACAAATTAATAATTTAAATAGAAATAAAAAATTATTAAATAATCTTCTTCTTAAAAAAAATATTAGAGGAACAATTATAATTTCCAGAGAAGGAGTCAATGGATCTTTATCTGGAAAAAATAAAGATTTAAATGAAACAATTAGAAAAATTAAGACTATCTTTAAATTAAAAGAGTTTAATAGTTTTAATAAGTCAAATAGCAAATTTCAACCTTATCATAAACCAAAAATAAAAATCAAAAAAGAGTTAGTACCAATGAGTTTAAATATAAAAAATGAAATTCAAAAAATTGATAATCGTATAGAGCCAAACAAATGGAATAAGCTAATTAAAAGTAAAGAAACATTTTTACTAGATGCGAGAAAACCTTTTGAAAACAAAGTAGGATCTTTTAAAAATGCTTTTAATCCTAATGTAGATAATTTTAGGGATTTTCCAAAATATTTAAAACGATTAAAAAAGCAACAGCCTATCGCTATGTTTTGCACTGGTGGTATTAGATGTGAAAAGGCTTCTGTATTTTTAAAAAAAAAAGGTTTTGAAAATGTTTATCAATTAAAAGGAGGCATACTAAATTACTTAAAAAAAATCAAAAAAAAGGATAGTTTATGGAAAGGGGAGTGCTTTGTTTTTGATAATCGAGTCAGTTTAAAACATGGCTTATTACAAGGCTCTTATTCGGTTTGCAGCGGATGCAGAAAACCAATTTCATTAAAAGATAAAAAATCTAAAATGTACGAGGAGGGTGTATCTTGTCCAGGTTGTTATGGTAAACTCACTAAAAAACAAAAATCTCGTTTTAGAATGAGGCAAAGTCAGATATATAAAGCAAAGTTATCAGGAAAAAAATATAATTTTCAAAAAGAATATTAGTAGGAATTAATTTGCCACAATCACTTAAACTTACCAAGGACCCAATATGGTTTTTATTAAGAAAAGTCACAATCCCAGCAAGTGTGGGTTCGTTATTTCAAACTTTTTATAATTTAGTTGACACATGGTTCGCAGGAAGAATATCAGCTGAAGCAATAGCAGCAATCGCAAAATCTTTTCCAATTTACTTTTCTATAATTGCCATAGGTGTTGGTTTAACAGCTGGTACAAACACATTAATAGGTAATAATTTAGGAGCTAATAATAAAAAAAAAGCTTCATTATTTATCGCTCAATCGATAATTTTTGCAATTTTTTTATCTGTTCTTGTTACCTTCTTTGGTTTAAACGTTTCTGATTTCTTATTGTCATTAATGGGGTCTGACCCAGATGGAATTATTTTATCAAGAGAATATTTAGATATTATTTTTTATGGAACAATTATTGTTTTAGTACAAATTTCATTAAATGGGACTTTAAATGCTCAAGGAGATACTAAAAGTTATAGAAATGTATTGATATTTACTTTCTTTTTAAATATTTTTTTAAATCCTTTATTTATTTTTGGATATGGATTTGTTCCTGCTTTTGGCATAGCAGGTTTAGCAATAGCCACAGTTGTTGCTCAATTTACTGGTCTGCTTTATCTAGCGCATAAGGTATATTGTTGTGAATTAAAACAATACCTAAAACTAGAATGCTTTATTCCTAAATTTAATCTTTTGAGCGAGTTAGTTTATCAAACCATACCTGTTATGTTTAGTATGTTATTAATTGGTGTGGGTTTATTTAATATTCTTTATTTCATTGGACAATTTGGAGATCTTGCAACAGCCGGTTATGGCGCTGCCCTAAGAATTGAACAAGTTTTTTTACTACCTGTTATAGGCTTGAATACAGCTGTTTTATCTATTGGTGGACAAAACTTTGGGGCAAAAAATTATGATCGTCTTAGAGAATTATATAAAAAAGCTCTACTATTTGGCTCATCTTTCATGATTTGTGCAGGAATAATAATTTTTATTGGAGCAGAATTTTTAGTTTCATTATTTACAGACAATTCAGAGGCAGTAAAACATGGTTCAATTTACCTAAAAGTTGCAGCATTGATTGGTCCTATCTATCCAGTGTTCTTTATTACTACTGCAGTATTTCAAGCAGTCAAAAAACCTCTTTATAGTCTTTATATGAGTGTTTTAAGATTAACAGCCCTTCCTTTTTTTAGTTTATGGTATGTAATTAATATTAAAGGAGGCGATTATGAGGACATTTTTTACACTATATTTGTAACAAATTGGTTAATGGGAATTGCAGTTTTGATGTTTATTGGATATTTCTTAAATAATGTTTTTAAACAAAATAAGAGTCTTTTTATTAATTAATTTACATATAGTCTTTCTTTTAACTAGCCCAGAAAATCTTAAAGCTAAAGAGCTAAAAATTATTACAGGTATTGCAAAAGTTATTGATGGTGACACAATTTTAATAAATAAAAAAAAAATTCGTCTTTTTGGAATTGATGCCCCAGAACGGGATCAAAAATGTCAAAAAATTTGGCTAACAATTTCTTTCTTTTCATTTAATAAAGATTATTTTTGCGGTGAGATTTCTACTAATAGGCTCAAAAAAAAAATTAACAATCAATTTATGAGCTGTAAATGGAAAAATAAAGATAGATAT
>CACBGP010000007.1 GCA_902538745.1 uncultured Pelagibacteraceae bacterium
ATGTTAAAAGACAAACCACCATTTAAAATAATAGCTCCTGGCAGAACATATAGGTCAGATAGCGATCAGACACACGCACCTATGTTTCATCAGGTTGAAGGTCTTCATATAGACAAAGATATTAATATGGGACATTTAAAAGGATGTCTAAATTATTTTATTAAGGAATTTTTTGAATTGGATAAAATTAAAATGAGATTTAGACCAAGTCATTTTCCCTTCACAGAGCCGTCTGCTGAAGTTGACATAGGATATGAGATGAAGGATGGCAAAATAGTAATTGGTGAAGGCGATCAATGGCTAGAGATTTTGGGATGTGGGATGGTACATCCAAATGTTTTAAGAAATGTTAAAGTAGATCCAGTAAAGTTTCAAGGATATGCATTTGGGATGGGTATTGATAGGTTAGCTATGTTAAAGTATGGAATTAATGATTTAAGAGCTTTTTTCGATTGTGACTATAGATGGTTAAATCATTTTGGATTTGATCCTTTGGATGTACCAACAAATTATAGAGGCTTGAGTAGATGAAAATCACATTTGACTGGCTTAAAGATCATTTAAAAACAAATTTAAAAGAAAAAAATCTTTTAGAACAACTTACCAATGTTGGATTAGAGGTAGAAGGAGTACAAAATCTTTCTTCAGATAAAGAACTTTTTACAGTCGCTAAAATTATTAAAACAATAAAGCACCCAAATGCTGATCGGCTAAAAGTTTGCGATGTTGATGTCGGAGGAAAAGAATTAAAAAAAGTTGTATGTGGGGCTGCTAATGCAGTTGAGGGACTAATTACAGTATATGCACCTCCAGGATCAATTATCCCGAAAACTAAAACAAAATTAGTTGTGGCTAAAATAAGAGGAGTTACCTCTTATGGAATGCTTTGTTCAGAGTTTGAATTAAATTTATCTGACGAGAGTGATGGTATAATTGAACTATCATCAGGATACAAAAAAATTATTGGCAAGAGTTATTTTTCAAAATCAAAATCTAAATTGATTGATTTATCTATAACACCTAATAGACCAGATTGTCTTGGCATAAGAGGAATTGCAAGAGATCTTGCTGCATCAGGCTTCGGAAAATTGATTGATTTTAAGAAAAAAAAAATTAAATCAAATAATAGACATTCTTTAAAAGTAAAAATAAAAAAAGAAAAAAATCAGGGATGTAGCATATTTGGTAGTTGCCTTATTACTGATGTAAAGAATACCGAAAGTCCTCAATGGCTTAAAGACAAATTGATTTCAATAGGCCAAAAACCAATTTCTGCAATAGTTGATATTACAAATTATGTAATGTTCGATCTTAATCGTCCATTGCATGCTTATGATGCTGATAAAATCGAAAAGGGTATTATTGTTCGTAATTCAAAATCAGGAGAGAAATTTATTGCTTTAGATAATAAGGATTATAAGCTTGAAGATGGAATGTGTGTAATCAGTGACCATAAAGGTGTTTTAGGACTGGGCGGAATTATTGGTGGAACAAGATCAGGAACAGAATTAGATACAAAGAATATATTATTAGAGTCAGCTTATTTTAAACCTGGATCAATAAGAACCACTGCAAAAAAATTGAATCTTGATACTGATGCAAAGTTTAGATTTGAAAGAGGCATTGATCCATTATCAATTGAGGATGGCTTAAATAAAGCCGCAATATTAATTAAAGAAATTTGTGGGGGTAAAATCAGTAAAATTGATGTTCAAAAAATTGAAACTCATGAAACAAAAATAATTAAATTTGACATAAACCTAGTTGAAAAAGTAGCAGGTTTTAAAATTTCTACTAAAGAAATTTTTAAAATTTTAGAAAATCTTGGTTTCAAATTGAAAAAGAAAAAAAATTTTTTTGAATTAACTGTTCCATCATGGAGACCTGATATCACGCAAGAAATAGATATTGTTGAAGAATTGGTTAGAATAAGTGGTTATGATAAAATAAGTATTATAGATCCAATCAAGAAAAGAAAGAAGTCTACTTTAAATAAATCCCAAAAATTATTTCATTTTTTACAGAGATCAATTGCTTCTAAAGGTTATCTAGAAGCAATAACTTGGTCATTTACAGACTCAAATTACAATAATTATTTCAGAGACACTAAAAAAGAAATTAAGATTGTAAATCCAATAAGTACGGAATTAGATGTTTTAAGAAATTCAATATTCTCAAACTTGATAATATATATGAATAAAAATCTTGATAGAGGTTTTAAGGATTTATCGATTTATGAAATTGGCCCAACTTTCACTGGTTCTAAGCCAGGTGAACAAAATACTGTGGTATGTGGTTTGTCATCAGGAAAAAAATCAAGATTATCTTGGATTGAAAAAGAGAGAAATGTTGATGTCTTTGATGTCAAAAAAGATGTAGTCCAAACTTTAATTGAGGCAGGGTATAAATCAGAAGAATTTTTTATAGACAACAAAACTCCAAATTATTATCATCCTGGTAAATCTGGTAGATTATTTTTAAAAAAAGACGAAGACTTAGTAGCAGCTTATTTTGGAGAAATTCATCCAAATATAATTAAAAAGATTGATATGAGAACAGAGTCTCTAGTAGGTTTTGAAATTTTTTTAGACAATTTGAAATTATCAGTAAAAACCTTAAATGATCAAAAAAATAAATTTAATGTTTCAGATTATCAAAAGTCTGAAAGAGATTTTGCATTTATCATAAACAAAGATGTTAATGCACAAGACTTAATTAATGCTATTGCAACTGTAGACAAGAATTTGATAAGTAATATTAAAGTTTTTGATGTTTATGAAGGTGACAATATTCCTGAGAATCAAAAATCGATAGCAATAAGTGTTACTATACAATCTATAGAAAAAACATTAAATGACAATGAATTAGAAAGTATTAATAAATTAATTATTGAGACAGTAGAAAATAAAACTGGTGCAAAGATCCGTTCTTAATAAAAATGACCACAATTGATCATATAAGAAATTTTGCAATAATTGCACATATAGACCATGGTAAATCTACAATAGCAGATAGAATAATTCACAAATGTGGAGGATTGACCGAAAGAGAGATGAAAGCTCAAGTTTTAGACTCAATGGAAATTGAGCGAGAAAGAGGAATTACTATCAAAGCTCAAACGGTGAAACTTAATTACAAATCTAAAAACGGTAAAGAATATATTTTGAATATAATAGATACACCTGGTCATGTAGACTTTAGTTATGAGGTTAGCAGATCCCTCTATGCTTGTGAGGGTTCTATACTGATTGTGGATAGTACACAGGGTGTAGAGGCTCAAACATTGGCAAATGTTTATCAAGCTATGGATATAAACCATAAGATTATACCTGTTTTAAATAAGATTGATTTACCAGCATCAGACTTAGATAGAACAAAAAAACAAATTGAAGATGTAATTGGTATTGAGACTGAAGATGCCATTCCATGTTCGGGAAAAACTGGAGAGGGTATAGACAGTATTTTAGAACAAATAGTTAATCAGTTACCTGGTCCAAAAGGTAATTTAGATCAAGACTTGAAATGTTTATTGGTAGACAGTTGGTATGACACATATTTAGGGGTGGTTATTTTAGTAAGAGTTATAAATGGAAAAATTACAAAAAATATGAAAATAAAAATGCTTTCAACAAATCAAGATTATATTGTTGAAAAAGTGGGTTTATTTACTCCCAAACCTAAAGATGTAAATGAACTTAATTCTGGAGAGATAGGATTCATAACCACTGGAATTAAAGTTTTATCAGATACAAAAGTTGGAGATACAATTTGTGATGCTTCAAAACCAATAGTTGAGGCCTTACCGGGCTTTAAGCCCAGCAAACCAGTCGTTTTCTGCGGTTTGTTTCCAGTAGATAGTTCCGAATATCAGAAATTAAAAGATGGATTGGCAAAGTTACAACTTAATGATGCGAGCTTTTCTTATGAAGCTGAGTCTTCTTCAGCTCTAGGTTTAGGTTTTAGATGTGGTTTTTTAGGATTATTACATCTTGAAATTATTACTGAAAGATTAGAGAGAGAATTCGACGTTAATTTATTAACAACCACACCCGGTGTTGTTTATAAAGTAAAATATAATAATGGAGAGATTAAAGATTTACAAAATCCTTCAAGTTTACCCGATCCAACATTGATTCAATCAATAGAGGAACCATGGATTAATGCAACTATAATTACCCCAGATAATTACTTGGGTTCTATAATAAAATTATGCCAAGATAAAAGAGGAATTCAAAAAAATCTTAGTTATTCAGGTAATAGAGCTGTAATTTCTTATGAGCTACCATTAAATGAAGTAGTCTTTGATTTTAATGATCGAATTAAATCTATGACAAGCGGATATGCAAGTTTTGATTATGAAATAATCGAACATAGAGAGGGTGATCTAGTTAAACTTAGCATTTTGGTTAATGGCGAACCTGTAGATGCACTAGCAATGATGATACATAAAGATTTTGCGCAAAAAACTGGAAGAGAAGTTTGTGAAAAATTAAAAGATTTAATTCCAAGACATAACTTTATGATACCAGTTCAAGCAGCTATTGGAGGTAAAATTATTGCTAGAGAAACAATTAAGGGATTTAAAAAAGATGTGTTAACCAAAATTCATGGTGGGGGTGCTACTGATAGAAAAAGAAAGTTACTTGAAAAACAAAAGAAGGGAAAAGCAAGATCAAAACAGTTTGGGAGAGTTGAAATCCCACAAGAAGCATTCATAGGTGTTCTTAAAATTAATAAAGAAAAATAAATTTATGATTTATTTAATTTATTTTTTATTATTATTGAATATTTTAATTTTAGCTGCATATAATAAAAAAAAACTTAAAAAATATTTTTATAAATCAGAAATTATTGAAAAAGATATTATAGATTTACATCCAATATTTAAGTTGAGAAAAATTAGCAAGAACTTAAAAGGACCAACAAGGAAATCTATTGTCAGAAATTTCTGTATATCAGCTGGAAATAATATAACTGGTATGACCTCAAATTATGAGTCTTGGATAATTTCTGTTTTGAGCACAATAAGTAAAAATATTTTTGAGTTTGGAACTTGTAGTGGTAAAACTTCTTATTTGATGGCACTAAACTCAGATAAAGACTCTAAAATTTATACTATTACACTGAAACCACAGGATATCGACAACTATAAAAAGAAAATTGGAGATAGTGATATTGCACAAAAAAATATAATTAATGAGAGCATTTATGACAAATTTTTATTCACAGATGAACCTGAGGAAAAAAAAATAAAAGTTATTTTTATGGATTCTTTACTATTTAATGAAAAAGAATTTCATAATGAAGTCGATTTAATATTTATTGATGGTGGACATACTTTTTCTGTTGTTAAGAATGATAGTGAAAAAGCTTTTAAAATGGTAAAATCAAAAGGTGTTATTCTTTGGCATGACTATAATTTGGGGAAAAAGTCATCCAAAGATGTAGTGAAATATCTTAATCTCATTTCTAAAGATAAAAAAATTTTTAAAGTAAAAAATACATCTTTTTGTTTTTACCAAGAAAGTTAAATTTTAATTGATAAGTGTTTGATCCTTACTAATAACAACAAATGTTTAGAATTAAAATGTTCAGATATTTAAACAAAAAAATGGAGAGGTGGCCGAGTGGTTTAAGGCGCACGCTTGGAAAGCGTGTAAACGGGAAACTGTTTCGAGGGTTCGAATCCCTCTCTCTCCGCCATTAAAAAAACTAATATTTTCAACCTTTATTTCGTTATTTTGATCCAACAATCTTATTATAAGTGAACAAATATTTTGAAAAAATGTTATAATAAATTTCTCCAATTATACAAAAATGGCAAATAAAAATAATTATCAAGCAGATTCAATAAAAGTTCTTAAAGGCTTAGAAGCAGTCAGGAAAAGACCCGGTATGTATATTGGTGATACCGATGACGGTACAGGCTTGCATCATATGGTCTATGAAGTAGTTGATAACTCAATTGATGAAGCACTAGCAGGTTTTTGTAAAAATATTAAAGTTAAAATCAACAATGATGGCACAGTTACCGTCTGCGATGATGGTCGAGGAATCCCAGTAGATATCCATAAAGGAGAAAAAAAATCTGCTGCAGAAGTCATTATGACACAATTACATGCTGGCGGTAAATTCGATCATGACTCGTACAAAGTTTCTGGAGGACTACATGGTGTTGGTGTTTCAGTTGTGAACGCTTTGTCTGAAAGTCTTAAGCTTGAAATTTTTAGAGATGGTAAAAAATATTATATAGAATTTGAAAATGGAGAAGCAAAAGCACCACTAAAAGTTATTGGCAAGTCTAGAGAAAGTGGAACTCAAATAACATTTAAACCATCTAAAGAAATTTTCTCTTCAATCAAATTTAGTGAAAAAATTCTTACTAAGCGAATGAGAGAGTTAGCTTTTCTCAATAAAGGTATTAAGATTATTTTTATAGATGCTACTCAAAAAAAAGAAAAAACAATTGAATTTAAATTTGAAGGCGGAATCTTAGAGTTTGTAGAATTTCTAGATCTGAAAAGAGAAAAATTAAAAAATAAAAATGGAAATGATTTATTTAAAAAACCAATCTATATTGATGAAAATAAAAGCAATATTGAAGTTGAATGCTCACTAAAATGGAATTCATCTTATACTGAGGAAGTTCTTCCTTACACAAATAATATTTTTCAAAAAGATGGTGGTACTCACTTGTTAGGCTTCAGAAGTGCCTTAACAAGAATAATAAATAAATATGCCAATGAACATAATCTTCTTAAAAAAAATAAATTAACTATATCAGGTGATGATATTAAAGAGGGATTGACATGTGTATTATCTATTAAAATCCCAGATCCAAAATTTTCTTCACAGACTAAAGATAAACTTGTTTCCTCTGAAGTTAGAATGATTGTTGAAACAATCATAAATGAAAAATTATCTATCTGGTTTGATCAAAACCCATCTATTTCAAAGATCATATTAGCAAAAATTATTCAAGCAGCATTAGCTAGAGATGTTGCAAGAAAAGCAAGAGAGAATGTTAGAAGGAAGGGTGCACTCGAATTAAGTGGGCTACCTGGAAAATTAGCTGATTGTCAAATCGGAAAACAAGAGGGAACTGAATTATTTATTGTTGAAGGAGACTCTGCTGGTGGTTCTGCCAAACAAGGGCGAGATAGATCTAACCAAGCAGTTTTACCTTTGAGGGGCAAAATTTTAAATACATATGTTGAGGATTTTAAATCTGGAAAAAATGGAAATGGATCCGATAAGAGAACCAAAGCTTTATCTAAAATGATTTCATCGAATGAAATTGTAACTTTAATCAATGCATTGGGTCTTGATCCTAAAGCTCAAGAAATAGACTTAAAAGATTTAAGATATGGTAAAATAATAATTATGACAGATGCCGATGTAGATGGATCACATATAAGAGCTTTACTGTTAACCTTTTTTAATAATAGTCCGTTCAATAAGCTAATTGAAAATGGACATATATATTTAGCTCAACCGCCATTATTTAAGATAAGTAAAGGAGTAAGAAGCATATATATCAAAGATGAAAAAGAGCTAGAGGATTATATTATTAAAAGTAATAAAGATATAAAAAAAAGCTCAAAGGATTATCAAAAAAAAATAGAGTTAGAAAAATCTAAAATGAACATTCAAAGATTTAAAGGTTTGGGTGAAATGAATCCTGAAGAGCTTTGGAACACAACTTTAAATCCTGATACAAGAAACTTATTGCAAGTACAATATTCAAAAAATTTAAGGAAAGACCAAGATTTGATTCATACACTAATGGGAAGTGATGTTGCTTTGAGGAAAGATTTTATTGTGTCAAATGCAATTAATGTTCAAAATTTAGATATTTAAAAATGAGGTTCTTTGAGGACTCAAAGTATTATTCTCTTAAAAAATCTACATATATAAATCTAAGATGGATTGGGATCATTGGTCAATTAATCTCTATTTACTTAGTACATTTTTATTTTGGTTTCAAATTTGATTTTTTTCTTACCAATTTAGCAATTTTTTTTGGGGTATTGAGTAATTTATATTTAATTTTTGTTTATAAAAAAACTCAACTATCAGATAGGTCAGCTTTACTATTCTTGCTTTTTGATATTGTTCAATTAACTGTTTTAATTTATTTAACCGGAGGTGCAAAAAATCCTTTTATAATTTTTATAATTATACCAAGTATTTTTGCTTCAACTAATCTTGGATTAAAAACTAACTTATTAATAGTTTTGATAACCTGTATTATGATTATTTTTCTTACATTTTATGCAAGTGACTTACCATATCCATTAGCTAACCACTTTCACATGAGTGATTATATTTATTATTCAATACCCGTTTCTTTGATTATAGCATTAATATTTTTAAATTATTTTGCAATAATCTTTGGGAGAGAATCAAGATTAAGAAAAGAAGCTTTAAACAAAATGGAAGAAATTATGGCAAAAGAACATGAAATGTTATCTTTAGGAGGTCAAGCAGCAGCAGCAGCCCATTCTCTTGGAACGCCTTTATCGACAATTAAAATAATTTCACAAGAATTAACAAAACAATTAAAAAATCAAAAAGATGTAATTCAGGATATTGAATTACTCTCAAGTCAGGTCGAGAGATGTAATCAAATTTTAAAAAAGCTATCACTAAATCCTGATATAGAGGATAATTTTATTGATGAGGATTCGACTATGAGAGATTATCTTAAAGAGATAATATCCTCTTTTAAAGAAACTAGTAAAAATCAGTTTAATTTTAATTTTGAACAAGACGCACACTCAAAAAAAATAACCAAATCAATTGAAATAGTTTATGGTCTTAGAAATTTTATAGGTAATGCAAATAAATTTTGCAAAAGTAAAATTTATATAAACTTAAGTTCAAATACCCAAAATACGATTGTGACCATTGAGGATGATGGCGAGGGATACCCAAATGACATCCTCTCAAAGATAGGAGAGCCTTATCTAAAATCATCTAATAAAAATAGTGGATTAGGTTTAGGATTATTTATAGGAAAGACTTTACTTGAAAAAAATTTTGCCACTGTTAATTGTTGGAATTCTCAAACAAGAAGTGGAGCTGAAGTAACAATAAAGTGGAAAAATAAAGATTTGTTCAATCTTTAATGAAAATTTTTTTTACTTCTAAAAAGTTCACTCAATTGAGAAATCATCACATCTCCCAATTCATTGACATCTGTAATCTTTATCGCTCGATTATAGTATCTTGATACATCATGACCTATTCCAATTGCTAAAATTTCAGTTTCAGTTTTTTCTTCGATAAATTTCACAATTTTCTTTAAATGTTTTTCAAGAAAATCTCCTGAATTGACTGACAGAGTTGAGTCATCAACTGGTGCACCATCAGAAATTACCATTAATATTTTTCTTTCTTCTTTTCTTTTTTTTAATCGATTAAATGCCCAAGAAATTGCTTCTCCATCAATATTTTCTTTTAATAATCCCTCTTTTAACATCAAACCAAGATTATTTTTACATTGCCGCCAATGTGTGTCAGCCCCTTTATAAATTATGTGTCTTAAATCATTTAATCTACCCGGTGTTTTTGGTTTACCCTTTTTATTCCAAAACTCTCTACTTTTTCCACCTTTCCAATTTTTAGTTGTGAAACCTAATATTTCAACTTTAACAGAGCATCTTTCTAAGGTTCTTGATAAAATATCAGCGCAAATGGCAGCAATTGTAATTGGACGTCCTCTCATAGACCCTGAATTATCTATTAAAAGAGTAACGACAGTGTCTTTAAAATCTAAATCTTTTTCTTTTTTAAAAGATAATGAATTATAAGGGTCCATTATTATTCTTGTTAATTTTGAACTATCCAATAACCCTTCCTCTAAATCAAACTCCCAGGCTCTATTTTGTTTTGCCAACAGTTGTCTTTGAAGTTTGTTTGCAAGTTTAGTGATAATGTCCTGGAAACTTACTAACTGCTGATCTAAAGTTTTTCTTAATTTCGAAGCTTCATCGGAGTTTTCTAAATTTTCTGCCTTCATAATTTCATCAAACTGGGTCGTAAAAATTTTATAGTCTGTGTTTAAATCATTAATTGTTTTTTTTTGAATAATTTGTTCGTTATTTTGTTGATTAGACTCACTATCACTTGGTTGCTCATCAATTTTGTATTCATCTATATCATATTCAGAGTCTAAACTTGCTTCGGTTTGCTCATTTTCATTTTTATCTCTAAAGTCATCAGAATTACTGTCTTGATCATCATTGGATGGATTATTTTGACCATCATCTTGGTTTTCTTCTCTGGTTTCCTCACTCTCCTCATTTTTAAAAATATCCATTTCTTTTAATATTTCTGAAAACTTTGAAGAATATTCATTTTGATATTCTAAATTTTCTTTTAAAAATTCGATGTGTTTGTTCATTACTTTATCGAAGTCTTTCTCCCAAAAATTTAACATATTATTGGTTAAGGTATTTAATTTGACATTTAGAAATTTCTTTAACATATACAATTCAAAAGCCTCTACTACCGGTACATCTTCTTTTGAATTTAATTGGTCTTTTCTTTTTAACTGGATTATTTGACTATAATTTTCTTTAAGATTTTTTTCTATACCTTTCAACATTTTTGAGCCCAGACATTCATACCTTACTTTTTCAGCGATAGAATAAAGAGACTTATATGAAGAATTTAAAGGTAAATTCTTTTTGTAAATTTCATCATTTGAGAACTTTTTTTTTAAAGCAGACGAGTCAGACTCTGCTCTTGCTTTAATGAAATCTCCTTTTGAGTTAAGATTTTCAATATTTACAAAATTCAAATCTTTTTTATTTTTTCCATCAATATTTTTAAGACTAATATCATCAGAAATCACTTTTACTGTTGAAGTTAAAGCTTGCTTAAGTTTTTCTCTTAAGTTTTCAGCCTTATTATTTTTCATTTAAATTTGAATATTTGCTAGTGACTCTGGCAGCTCTTCTCCAAAACATCTTTGGTAGTATTCAGCAATTGTATTTTTTTCAATTTCATCACATTTATTTAGAAAAGTGACTCTAAATGCGTATCCTATATCTTTAAATATTTCTGCATTTTCAGCCCAATGTAGTACTGTTCTTGGACTCATTACAGTACTTATATCTCCAGCAATAAATCCTTTTCGAGTTAAGGATGCAACTTTTATCATATTTGAAACTTTTTCTTTTCCTTTAGGATTATTTAAAGATTTATTTTTAGCTAATATAATATCCATTTCTTTATCTAAACTTAAGTAGTTGAGAGTTGTTACAATATTCCACCTATCCATTTGACCTTGATTTATTTGTTGTGTACCATGGTAAAGACCACTCGTATCACCAAGTCCTACAGTATTTGATGTTGCAAACAATCTAAAATATTTATTTTGTTTTAAAACTTTATTTTTATCAAGAAGTGTAAAACTCCCTTCTGACTCAAGCACTCTCTGAATGACAAACATTACATCTGGTCTACCAGCGTCATACTCGTCAAAGACTAAAGCGATGGGGTTTTGTATTGACCAAGGAAGAATTCCTTCCTTAAATTCAGTAATTTGTTTACCATCCTTTAAAACGATCGCGTCTTTACCAATTAAATCAATTCTACTAATATGACTATCAAGGTTTACTCTTATACATGGCCAATTTAACCTTGCAGCAATTTGCTCAATATGTGTAGATTTCCCTGTACCATGATAACCTTGAACTAATACTCTTTTGTTAAAAGCAAATCCAGAAATTATAGCCAATGTTGTATCTCTATCAAATTTATAATTTTTATCTATTTCGGGCACATACTCATTTTTTTCTGAAAAAGCATCAACCTCCATTTCAGAGTCAATGCCAAAAGTCTGTTTTATTGAAACTTTTATATCTGGTTGAGTGTTGATGTCAGGTGTCAATTTTTTCCCTATAAGTATTTTTTAGTTGAGTGTAAGCTAGCGTGATCAACTTAAGTTTTTCCTCATATTTTTTATTGCCTAAATTCATATCAGGGTGAAATTTTTTAACAAGTGTTTTGAATTTTTCTTGTATTTTCATCCATTTCATACCAACCGATAGACCAAGTATTTCAAAAGCTTTTATGTCTTTGTGGTCAAATTTAAATTGACGCATATAATTAAAATCGCTCTTAATTTTCCTATTGTCAAACTCATCTTTTAAGGTGTTATTCCACAATACTTTAAAAAAATTATCTGAAGAGCTAAAGCTTTGAGTAGGTTTATGCCAAGTCATATCTGATTTTAAAAAATTCAATATTTGATTGTCATCCATTCCAGAAAAATAATTCCAGTTTTTATTAAATTCCCTTATATGCTTTAAACATAACATTCTAAATTTTTTACTATTATCTCTCTCAATTGGTGCTTTATATTCACCTAATTCTTTACAATTATCCCAATCACAAATATTTTTCATGATATAATAAATATATAATGAATATAATTGACTTAATTGCAATCGTAAAAAAAAAAATAAAAAATGAGATTACTGTTCAAGATATTATTGTAGAAGACAAATCTTTCCTACATGTAGGTCATCAAGGTAATGACAAAAAAAAATTTCATTTAAAGATTTTGATAAAATCAGAGGAACTATCAAAAATCAGTAGAATTCAAAGTAATAAAAAAATTTATAAAATTTTGAATAAGGAACTTAAAAACAATATTCACTCTATTCAAATTTTAATCACCTAATCTATTATTTAAAAATATTTTTAATTTTTCTTTACTAAATTGTTTATTAATCAAAGGTGTCCCAATTTTTTTTAAAAGAATTAGATTTATTTTGTTTGCATTATTCTTTTTATCATTGATCATAAATGAGATGATTCTGTTTACATCTTTTAAAGAAAAATATTTTCTAATGTCATGTGGTAAATAGAAGTTTTTGACATGCTTTATAATTAAATTGAATTCATTTAAAGGTAAAAATTTATTTGATTTACTGAAATTTAGAGCCGTAATCATTCCCAAAATGACAGCTTCACCGTGATTCAATTTTCTTGAAAAATTCAAACTCGCCTCATAAGCATGTGCAAAAGTATGACCAAAATTTAAAATTTTCCTTATATTCTTCTCTTTTTCATCCTTTTCAACCACTTTCTTTTTAATTTTACAACTCTCAAAAATAGTTTTTTCAATATAGGGTGATCTAAATTTTAAAATCTTTTCAAAGTTTTTGTTTAAAAAATGAAAAAAATTTTTATTAGAAATTAAAGAGTGTTTTAAAATTTCTCCATAACCACATATAATTTCTCTCTTAGGAAGAGTGTTTAAAAAATCAGTATCACTTATAACTAATTTAGGTTGATAGAAACTTCCAATAAGATTTTTTCCGTGTTTGGTATTTACACCAGTTTTACCACCTATTGAAGAGTCTACTTGAGCTAAAAGAGTAGTTGGTATATTTATAAATTTTAGACCTCTTTTAAACAGGCTCGCAGCGTATCCAGCAATATCACCAACGATACCACCACCAACACTTATCAAAACATCTTCTCTTGAAAAATTTTTATTTAACAAGATATCTAAAATTTCATTTGTGGTTCTTTGATTTTTATTTTTTTCATTAGCTTTTATGAAGTGGATATATACTTTTTTACTACTTAGTTTTTTTTTAATTATATTAATTTTTTTTTTTGGAACATTTCTGTCTACAACTATTAAACATTTGAAAAAATTAATAGACTGTTTTTTTAAAATATTTTTTAAATTTGAGATTAGTCCGAAGCCAATAAATATTGGGTATTTTTCGTTACCCGTGTTAACTAAAAGTCTTTTTATTTTCATATATATTTGTAACTTTATTTACTATCTCATTTTTAGACAATTGTTCACAATTAATTTTATATTTCGATTTAGAATACACTAACGATCTTTTTCTTATTAAATCTATTAACTCATCTAAAGAAGACTTTAAAGCAAGAGGTCTTTTTGTGTTTTTTTGTATTCTCTGAATTAATGTTTTTGAATTCCAATTTAACCAAAAGGAAAAATGATTTTTTAAAATTTCTTCTCTAACTTTTCGGTTAATAAAAGCACCACCTCCTAAAGATATCACTGCTCTTTTTTTTTTTAATATTTTAAGTGTAGTTTTTTCCTCGAAATCTCTAAAAAATTTTTCCCCCTTTTTTTCAAAGATGTCCGAGATACTCATCGCTAATTTTTTTTCAATAATTTGATCTATATCGTAAAATTGTAAATTAAGTTTTTTTGAAATCAATAGTCCGATACTGGTTTTACCAGAGCCCATCATACCTAAAAAAACAATATTTTCTTTTGATTCCATATGTTTCTTTATTGAAAAAACACAAATATGTCTTAATTTGAAATTACTTAAAGTTATATGCAAATTTACAAAAAAACAAGTTCAAGACAAACTTTAATTGGGATAGTAATAAAATTGACTTTAATTTTAGTATTTATTCTTGGAGTCGTTTTTTTTTTAAATAAAATCGAATTTCCTGCTCCAAAAAAAGATATACAAAAAATAATTCCAAATGAAAAATTTAAAATCATTAAGTAAAAAATTTTTATTTATTAGTTTAATACTATCCACCTCTTTCAAATCACATTCCTCTGATAAACCGATAGATATTTGGAAAGTAAACGAGGAGAAAAATAATCAAAATTCTGAAAAAACTTTATCAATCGATGGAGAAAATAATCCACTAAAGGAAATAAGTATTTATAAAAAAGAATCAAGTGATGAAACTTTAAGTATTTTTCAAGATACATCTTTGAATTCAAAGATGACAAAAATTATCGGATTGTATGATCCAAATGATTATGACTTAGATATTAATATGTGGAGTAATTCAGATGGTGATCAACTAAAAGATCTATTTGGCAGGATAGCGAAATTAGATCTTTCCGAAGATGCTTCAGAACTTATGAATATATCAGTTTTAATAAATGCTCATTATCCAAAAAAAAATATATCAGAGAAAGAATTTTTAAAACTAAAATCTGACTGGTTAATAAAGAATTCAAATTTTGATCTAATTGAAGAGTATTTAAATAAAAATAAAATTCTTAATGATAGCCCAAAATTATCAAGACATTTTATCGATTATTATCTATCAGAGTTTAATTTAGAAAAAGCCTGCGATATATTTTTAGAAAACTCAAAACCAATCACAGATGAATATCTCTCAAAATTAAATATATATTGTCTAATAAAAGAGGGTAAGACTGAAGAGGCTTTATTGATCCTAGACCTAAAAAGAGAGTTAGGTTTTAAAGATAAATATTTTGAAAAAAAGATTGAGTATTTAATCGGTTACACTTCACAGATTGATGACTCAATATCTGAAAAATCAATATTTGATTTTCACCTTGCTCATAAGACAAATCCTAAATTTAAATTTGAACCGGACGAAAAAACTTCAAAAATTATTTGGAAATATTTATCATCAGCAAATTTATTATCATCATTTGCAGAAATTGAGATTACAGAACTTGATAAAATCTCAAATATTGAAATGGCAGTCCACAATAAGAATTATTCAGAAAATGAGTTATTTAAAATTTATATGAGATTTCAATTTAGTATCAATCAACTTTTAAATGCAAAAGAGTCTCACAAGTCTTTGAATAGTATCGAAGCAAGAGCATTACTTTACCAGAAAATTTTGCTTGAGTCAGAAATGATAGAAAAATTAAGATTATTAAAAATTTTAAAAGAATTATTTGAAAAAGATAATCTAAATGCTGCTTTTGATAAGGAATTAAAAAAGTTTTTAAAAAAAATGGACCCTACAGAAATACCAGATAATTTAACAAGTTTTTATTATACGAATATTAAAATAGATAATAATTCACCAAAAGAAATAAAATACAATAATGATATTTTGTATCAATCAAAATTAATTAATTATTTTAATGGAGACTATGCAAAGTCAAAGATAGAAAAAGACGTTAATAACTTCCTGAAAAAAATTAAAAAAAATAAGAAATATTACTTTTCTAAAAAAGACGTAATATTTTTAGAGTCACTTAAAGCTGATGGTATTAAGATTTCTGAAAAATTTAATGATTTATATGTGGTGAATGAAAACGAAATCCCAACTGACATACAAATAATGATTAACAATAATGAGTCTGGTGCAGCTTTATTACGAATTGTTGAAGTTATTGGTCAGGACAGACTTGAGAGAATGGATGAAGACACAATTTATTTTATAATTAGTGCTTTAAACCAATTAAATATAGACTCTATAAGAAATAAAATTTTGTTCAAAGTTCTTCCTTTAAAAGTGTAAAAATTAGTTTATTTATTTATCTGATGTCTATTAAAGAAATTATTACTGTGCCAGATGAAATATTAAAAAAAGTTTCTAAGCCAATGGAGAAATTTGGCACTAATGAAAAGAAGTTAATTAATGATTTATTTGATACAATGTATAATTCAAATGGAATTGGTCTTGCCGCCGTCCAAATAGGTATTCTTAAAAGAGTTTTAGTTGTTGACGTCTCAAATAAAGATGAAGAAAAGAATCCGATTGCATTAATTAATCCAGTAATTAAAAAATTAAGTGATGATACTTCAGTTTATGAGGAAGGATGTCTCTCCATACCAGAAACATTTATTGAAATTGAAAGACCAAAAATATGTGAAGTTGAGTATGTTGATGAAAAAGGCTCAAAAAAAAATCTTAAATGTGATGGACTTTTATCAACTTGTGTCCAACATGAAATTAATCATTTAGATGGGAAATTGATCATTGATCATTTATCTAAATTAAAAAAAGACTTTATTATTAAAAAAATTTCAAAAATTAAAAAAAATCCAGACAGAGTAGTAGTTTAAAGATGGCAAATAAGATTATCTTTATGGGTACACCAATATTTTGTGTTCCTATCTTAAAATCTCTATATCAAAATGATTATAATATTTCTGTGGTTTTTACTCAACCACCACAAAAATCTCATAGAGGACAAAAAATTAACAAAAGTCCAATTCAGGTTATCTCTGAAACTTTAAATATAAATTATAGAACACCCAAGACACTTAAAGATAATCATGAGGAGTATGAATTTTTAAAAGAATTAAATGCCGATCTTGCAATAGTGTGTGCATATGGACAAATAATTCCTGAAAATTTTTTAAACTTAACTAAAAAAGGTTTTGTAAATATTCACGCCTCAATTCTTCCCAGTTGGCGAGGCGCAGCGCCAATCCAGAGATCAATTATGAATTTAGATCCTGAAACGGGCATAAGTATTATGAAGATCAAAAAAGAATTGGATAGCGGACCAGTTAGTAATATTTATAAAATCAAAATAGATCAAAACCAAAATGCTCAAGAAATTTCAGAAAAACTATCCGCTTTAGCTGCTGAAAAAATTTTAGATAATGTGGATGATATACTGGAAGATAAGGCGAAGTTTATTGATCAGGATCACTCAAAAGCTACTTATGCTAAAAAAATTGATAAGGAGGAGTCACGGATCGATTGGGACGAGGATGCTTCTAAAATAATTGGAAAAATAAATGGGTTATTTCCCTCCCCAGGTGCTTCTTTTAGTTTCAATGGCGAAAGATATAAAATTTTGAAAGCCGAAATTGGTAATGGCATAGGTCAAGTTGGAGAAATAATTTCAAATCAGCTGGAAGTAGCATGTAATAAAAACCAATCTATTAAGATTCTCGAAATTCAAAGACAAGGAAAAAGACCACAAAAAATTAGCGAATTCATGTTGGGCTCTCAAATTAAAAAGGGCTCAAAGTTATCAAATGTTTAGGTATCAAATATTAATTGAATATGAGGGCACTAATTTTAGGGGGTGGCAAATTCAAAAAAAAGGAAAAACTGTCCAGGGGTTATTACAAGAGAAAATTTCAAAACTTTTAAAAGAAAAAATCATAATATATGGGGCTGGAAGATTAGATGTCGGTGTACATGCCAAAGAACAGTCAGCACATTTTGATTGTAAAAATAAGATTATCAAAATTGATAGGTTTTTAAAATCAATCAATCATTTTTTGAATAAAGATGGAATAGCAATACTTAAAATTACAAAAAGAGGTAATAATTTTCATGCTAGATTTTCAGCTAAAATGAGAGTTTATAATTATGTGATTATTAATCGGATTAGTGGACCAGTTTTAGATAAAAATAGAGGCTGGCATATTATAAAAGATCTTGATTTAAAATTGATGAAAGGTGCTGCAAGAAAATTGATAGGTACTAAAGATTTTAGTACTTTTAGAAAATCGAGTTGTAGGGCTAAAAGTCCAATAAAGACTATGAAATCTGTAAAGATTAGATCTACAAAAAATAAGATTGAAATAGAATTCAGATCTCAATCTTTCTTACAACAACAAGTTCGATCTATGGTTGGTTGTTTAAAATATGTTGGAGAAGAAAAATGGACATTAAAAAGATTTGTAAATGTAATGCAGTCTAAAAAAAGAGAGTTATGTGCTCCACCTGCACCACCTCAAGGTCTTTATTTAACGAGAGTTATTTATTAATTTTTTTTTATTACTCATCGCAAATTTACGATGTATTCGCCATCTACTTTCCTCACGAATTATAAAACCACAACAATTTTTTGATTTACATTTACAAGGAAATTGCTTGTAATCTTCTTTATCAAAACTAAAACCATAATCACAAGTTATCTCTTCGCCCTTTTTAATATCTCTATCAGCTGTTATCCAAATTTTTAAACCCGTACCATCATAACGTGCGTTAGCATCACAACTATGATTTACCAATCCAGCAATATTAAATGAGAAATCACCATCTAAGGTATATTTTTTATTTAGAGTAAATAGATAAATAGGTTTTTTATTGTCATATTTATCTGACTCTTCAACTTCTTTATTTGTAATTATTTTTCCTAAGTAATTAATAATTTTTGTACCTTCTTTAATATTTTTGGTAGCATAAAGTCCACGACCTTTATTATCAATTTTTGATTTTCTTATTTTATATAATTTCATGAGGTTGATTTATGATGGGCTAGATATTTATCAATTGAATTCTACCAATGCATTAACATGTTCGTTGGCGCTTTCTGCTAAAGCATTTAAATCATATCCACCTTCAAGTATAGAAACAACTTTACCTGAGGTAAACTTATTAGTAGCCGCTAAAGTTCTTCTAGTAATTTCATAAAAATCTTTTGAACTAAGTTGAAATTGAGCTAATGGATCATCTTTATGTGCATCAAAACCTGCTGAAAATATGAGAAAATCTGGTTTATATTGAACTAATCTTTCTAACACCCTATCAAATGCATTAAAGTATTCTTCGGAGTTCGTCCCAGCGGGCAAAGGGATATTCAATGAATTATTAAAGTCTCCTTTATCTTTATCTGTTCCACCCCCAGGATAAAAAGGATATTGGTGCGTAGAAATATATAATGAATTTTTATTATTACGCATGACATCATAATTTCCATTACCCCAGTGCACGTCAAAATCTACACAAGCAATTTTTTTGTATTTATATTTTGACACTAAATAGTTCGTTGCTACTCCCGCGTTTGATATACAACAAAATCCCATAGCTTTATTTTTTTCAGCATGGTGTCCAGGCGGTCTAGCCAAACAGAATGCATTTTTAAATTGATTATTCTCTATTCCATCTATTGCTCTTATTGTTGAACCAGCAGCATCAAAAACTGCTTTTTTACTTTCGGGTGATACAACAGTATCGCCATCTAGAAACTTAAGGCCTTTTTGAGGAAAAGAATCTTTTAAATTATTTATATAGTCTTTTGAATGTGTCATAGACAATATATCATCAGGAACATTATCTGGCTTATCCCAGATTACGTCTTTTCTTTTTTTTAACTCTTCTTTTATAGCAACTACTCTTTTAGGCTGCTCAGGATGACCATCGCCAGTGTTATGTTTCTCATAGGAGTCAGAATTTATGATCGCTGTTTTCATTTAAAATAATTTATTAAAATGTTTTCATAAATTTTCTTAAGATTTTTCAAATCTTTTAAAGATACGGCTTCATCAACTTTATGCATTGTTTTTCCAACAAGCCCAAATTCTAATCCAGGTGATATTTTTCTTATGAATCTTAAATCTGAGGTTCCACCTGTAGTAGATAGCTTTGGTTTAATTTTGGTCACTTTTTTTATGATATTTTGTATCATGTGCGTTGTTTCATTTGGCTTTGTTAGAAATGCCTCACCCGAAACTTTATAATCAATTTTAAATTTTGATTTATTTTTCTTGGTTATTTTTTTAAAAATTTTATTAAGTTTATTTTTAATAGAATTTGACGAATGTTTGTTATTAAACCTTATATTAAATGTTGCCTCAGCCATAGCAGGGATAACATTATCAGCGTTGTTATTTATATTTATTTTTGTAACCTCTAAGTTTGTAGGTTGGAAGTTTTTTGATCCTCTATCAAATTTAATATCTTTTAATTCTTTTAAAATTTTTACAATTATAGTTGAGGGATTATTAGCTCTATGAGGATATGCAACATGGCCTTGCTGACCAAAAATATTTAATTTACCAGTTAAACTACCTCTACGTCCAATCTTTATCATTTCACCTAATTTATTTGGATTTGTTGGTTCACCAACAAGACAAAAGTTAATTTTCTCTTTCCTTTTTTTTAAATAATCTACAACTTTTTTGGTGCCATTTACTGCATCACCTTCTTCATCTCCTGTAATAAGTAAACTTATTGATCCGTTGAATTTTCTATTTTTTGATAAAAAAGTGCTTACAGCAGACACAAAAGCTGCAACTGAGCTTTTCATATCATTTGCACCTCTCCCAATTAAATGGCCTTTTTTGATAGATGGTTTAAATGGATTTACTGTCCAATCCTTAATGTTTCCTGGAGGGACAATATCAACATGTCCTGCAAACATAAAATTCGGTTTCTTAGATCCTAATCTTGCATACAAGTTTTTCACAGGATGAAATCCTCTTTCTTTAAATACCAATATTTTTGTTTTGAAACCTAATTTTTTTAATTTTTTTTCTAAAAATTTCATTACCCCAGCATCAACTGGGGTGATAGAAGGAAATCTGATTAGCTCTTTAGCTAATTTTAACTCATTTAAAGTTTTCATTTTTAGTCTCTTAAGAGGTCGTTAATAGAAGTTTTAGATCTTGTTTTTTCATCAACTTGCTTAATTATTACTGCACAATACAAGGAGGGTGCAGAAGAATTATTTTTATCAGGCAAGGAGCCCGGAACTACAACTGAATAAGGTGGTATTTTACCATAAGTAATTTTCCCAGTTTTCCTTTCAACTATTTTAGTTGATTGACCAATATACATACCCATACTTAAAACTGAACCTTCTCCAACAATTACGCCTTCAACTACTTCAGACATCGCCCCAAGAAATACATTATCTTCTATTATTGTTGGTAAAGCTTGCGCAGGCTCTAGAACTCCGCCAACACCCGAACCCGCAGATATATGACAATTTTTACCTATCTGGCAACAACTACCAGCTCTCGCGAAAGTATCTATCATTGTTCCCTCGTCAATATATGCTCCGACGTTCACGTAACATGGCATTAAAACAGCATTTTTTCCAACAAATGAACCTTTTCTTACAGGTGAGTTCGGAACCATTCTAAAACCTGCTTTTTCATGATCAGATTTGGTCCATCCTGCAGTTTTACCTTTTAATAAATGCGATTTATCATACCAACTACTATATGGACCATTTAAATTTTCCATTGGATATATTCTAAAACTTAACATTATAGCTTTCTTAAGGTGCTGATGAGTTACCCATTTTCCATTTATTTTCTCAGCAACTCTCGATTTACCACTATCTAAATTTGCAATTACTTGATTTATAGCATCCTTCAAAGACTGGTCCGAATTAGGACTCACCTGATCTTTATTCTCCCAAGCGTCATTGATAATTTTTTCTAAAGACATGATTAATTACTTTTTAATAACCTTATTTCTTTTAGAAATAAAGACAGATTTTCAATTTTGTGTGAAATAAAATCTTTATCTGCATCTATTTTTCCAAAATGTTCATCATTAATTAACCAAACAGTTGTACACCCTCGTTCGTGACCTATACTTAAATTTTTAGCTATATCCTCAATGTAAATAGTCTCTTTTGGATTTATGCCAAATTTTTTAATCATTAAGTCGAAAGTTTCTGCTTCTGGCTTGGGCACATAACCAGCATCTTTAATGTCAAAAACCTTATTTCTTCCAAATAAATCATACACACCTAAGTGAGTTAAGATATTAGCAGCATGTTCAGCACTTCCATTAGTAAAGATGAACTTTTCCATATCTAATTGTTGAAGTTCGTTTCTCATAATTTTATCTTCTTTCATAAATGATAAATCAATTTCATGAACGTAAGACAAAAATTCATCTGGTGATATTCCATTATGAACCATTAATCCTCTTAAAGATGTATTATATTTATAGAAGTAATTAGTTTGTAGTTCTTTAGCTTTATCTTTATCAATATTAAGTTTTTCAGATATAAATTGTGTCATTCTCTTTGAAACCTGACCAAATACACGCTCTAAAGAATAGTTGTTGTGTTTACCATAACAAACACCATCAAGATCAAGTAGCAGATATTTTTTTTCTTTTAAATTCATTTTCTAATTAATGTACCTGACCCCTTGTCTGAGAAAATTTCCCACAAACAAGAATGTTGTTTCGTACCATTAATTATACCAGCTGCTGTAACTCCATTATTAACAGCATTTAGACAAGCATTTATTTTAGGTATCATTCCTTCAGTAATTGTCTCATCTTTTATCATTTGCAAAATCTCAGATGAAGATATCTCATCTATAAGTCTTTTTTCTTTATTTAAAACACCATCAACATTTGTCATCAATAGTAATCTCCTTGATTTGACAGATTTGGCTACAGCCATTGCCGCAGTATCACCATTAATGTTATGTGTTTGACTGTTTTTATCTAAGCCTAATGGTGAAACAATCGGTATTTTATTTTGTTTAATAATATCTAATAAAATATCGTTATTAATTTTGTTCGGTAGACCAACAAAACCCAGTTCTTTTGCCTCCGGAACGACCTCAATAATGTTATCTTTTTTAGTGTGGATTGAGACTGCTTCTGTATTTTTTTTGTCTAAAGAGCTAACAATGTCATTGTTAAAATCTATTAAGACTGACTCAACAATTTTTATAATTTTTTCATCAGTGACTCTTAGCCCTCTTATAAATTTTGATTGAATATTAGATTTATCTAATTCTCTCTTAATTCTCGGACCCCCACCATGAACAACAATTACAGAAAGACCTAATTTATTTAAAATACTTAAATCAGTAATAAAATTATCAAAAATATTTCTATCAATTAAAACATTTCCTCCATATTTAATGACTATCAAGTCATTTTTATATTTTTCTATATATTTTTTAACCTCGTTTGTTGGGGGTCCATTTTCAGGAAGTATTTCTTTTAAGTTCATTGATTTATTTTTAATTAAAAATTTAGGTTGCCGTTTTGACTGTTGTTCTTCTCATAATAAATACTTGTTGGGCCATTGTTAAGATATTATTAACAGTCCAGTAAATAACTAATCCACTTGGGAATGGTGCGAGTATTACAGTTAAGAAAAGTGGGAAGAAAGCAAAAATTTTAGCCTGCATTGGATCAGTAGGTGCAGGGTTTAGTTTTTGTTGTACCCACATCGAAACCCCCATTGCTACTGGCCAGGCTCCAATAACCAAGAAACTTGGAACATCATAAGGTAATAAACCAAAAATATTAAATATACTTGTAGGGTCTCTCTCACTTAAATCATGGATCCACCCATAGAATGGCATTTGTCTCATTTCAATTGTTACGAACAGAACTTTATATAAAGCAAAAAAAACTGGAATTTGGACAAGAATTGGCAAACACCCAGACATTGGATTAACTTTTTCTTTCTTGTACAATGCCATCATTGATTGTTGCAGTTTCATTTTATCATCTTTATGAAGTTCTTTTAGTCGAACCATTTCTGGCTGTAGAGCTTTCATTTTAGCCATGCTTCTAAATGAGAAGTTTGCTAGTGGAAAAAAAGCAAGTCTGATACAAATAGTTATTGCAATAATAGCTAAACCGTAATTTCCTAGTAGTTTGAAAAAATAATCTATCCCATAAAAAAGAGGTTTTGTTATGAAGTACAAAAAACCCCAGTCTATTACAAGATCGAATTTTTCTATATTTAATGACTCCGCATAACCATCAATCACGTCTACTCTTTTAGCTGCAACAATCACTTTTAATTCTTCCTCTACAAAGCTATTTTCATTTAAAGCTAATGGTTCTGTGGCTATAAAGTTTGCTCTAAATTTGTTTTTATAATCAAATGTTGTTTTAAATTCCTTATCTTTTGAGGGAATTAATGATGTGATCCAATATTTATCACTTATTCCCAACCAACCTTTTTTGGCTACTTTAGAAAACTTTTTTTCTTGAATATCATCATAATCTTCCTCAAACAATTCGTCGTCTAAGGTTGCGATTAAACCTTCGTGAAGTATTAAAAAATCAATAATATCTGGAATTTCATTTCTTATTATTTGACCATAAGAATAAAAGTCATATTTTTTATTACTTTGATTAACTATTTTTTGTTTTATTGTAAAAAGATATTTATCATCTATAGATATCTCCTTTTCAAATCTTAAACCTTGTTCGTTAGTCCAGTAAAGTTTAATGGGAGATTTAACAGTCAATTTGTCATTACCATCAACCGACCAAATAGTATTTGAGTTTGGAATTTCAACATTTTTATCAGATGTTACAAAGCCACTCTCAATAAGATATCCTTCTGTTATGTCTCTTGGTCCTAACAAGGTTACTTTTTTTTCCTCATCCAAATTTACTTTGTAGTTTTTGAAGGTTAAGTCATCTATCGTTGCACCCTTTAACGATATTGATCCAATAACATTGTCATTCTCAAATTTAATTCTTTCATTTTGAATTAATGCGTCATCTCTTGATAATGAGACTATCTTCTCTTTTTGATCTAATGATGGGGTGTCTGTATTTTTTTCAATTTTTTCTTTTTCTACAAGATCTTGATTTATAGTCTGCTGTTCTGGGATAAAAAATAAAGACCATAAAACAATAACTGCAGAAGATAGCGCAATAGCAGCAATAACATTTTTGGAGTCCATTATTTTTTTTCCATTTCTTTTTTTACTGGATCAATTCCACCCTCTTTAAAGGGATGGCATGATAAAACTCTTTTAATAATCATGTATAAACCTTTGAAAAAACCAAAAGTTTTTAGTGCTTCTATGCCGTAATCTGAGCAGTTTGGAAAATATCTACAATTATTACCAAGCAATGGGCTTATAAGAAATTTATATCCTTTGATAATTTGTATTAATGTTTTAGTTAAAATATTCATTATTTAATTTTTTCAAAATCCTGAAATAAAGTATTTTTTATTATTTTAAAATCATTATGTAACATAGTTGGCTTAGCAATAACAAGATATGAATAATTATATTTCAAGGATATCTTTTTGACCGCATCATCCATAATATTTCTTAATCTTCTCTTAATTTTATTTCTATTCACAGCATTTCCTAATTTTTTTTTTGTAACAAATGAAATATTCAATTTCTTATTATCTTTTTTAACTAAATGACCAAAAAAAATAGTAACAAATTTATTAGATATCTTTTTCTTTTTCAGTAATGATTTAAATTCTTCATTTTTTGAAAGAGCAACTATTTTGCTTTTCATTGAATTAACTTATTTTCTTTTTCTTTTTACAGTAGAAGATACTGTTAAATTCTTTCTGCCTCTAGCTCTCCTTCTTTTCAAAAGTTTTCTTCCACCTTTGGTTTTCATTTTTGAACGAAAACCATGCGTACGACTTCTTTTTATGCGAGAGGGTTGATATGTTCTTTTCATAAATCTAGTTAAATATATATAAAATTCCGCCCTTTATAATAATTAAATATATAAATAGCAAATATAAGATTTATGAATACGATGAACAATAATGGAAAAAGCTAAAAAAACTAAAATAATAATAGGATTATGTTATCTGACTTTAGTGTCTTTCTTTTTATTAATGTTTTTTTCAAAATTTAGTATTCATGAAATAACTTCCTATGACTTTATTAAAGAGAACAGATTCTATTTCCAAGAACTAAAAAATTCTAATTTATTTTTGGTATCTATAATTTTTTTGATTTTTACAATATTATGGGTGTTCCCATTTCTTGGATTTGGTTCGCCAATTGCTTTACTAGGGGGTTTTATGTTCGGAAAATGGTTGGGTACCATCATCGTAGTGATAGGTTTAAGTGTGGGTGCAACTTTTTTGTACATGTTTGGAAATTATTTTCTTAAAGATTTAATTAGGGAAAAATTTTTAAATAAGTATGGAAATCTTGAGAGAAGATTTAAAAAGTCAGAATTTTATTATTTGTTGATCTATAGATTTATAGGCGGTATACCCTGGCAACTTAGTTGTATCTTACCCACAATTTTTAATGTCAAAACAATAAATTTTTTCTTTGCATCTTTGATAGGTATTGTACCTCAAATTTTTTTAGCAGTTTCTATAGGAAGTGGTTTAGAAAAGATAATAGATCAAAATTCAGAATTACCCAAAATCACAGAAGTAATTTTTTCACCAGAAATATATATTCCAATATTAGCCTTCCTTAGTTTGGTATTAACAACAATTTTTCTAAGAAAATCGTTTTATAAAAACTAGTGGTGCTCCCACCAAGAATCGAACTTGAAATTTATCCTTACCATGGACACGTTATACCATTTAACTATAGGAGCAGTTAAATCAAATCTAATTACATTGATAATAAAGCATTTTTTTCAAATTATTGCCTTAATTTTTTGATTAATATGATTTATATCTTACCAAGGAAATTTTATGGGGATACATTACGATTATAAATCAACAAAGAGTGCTAAGCTTATGGAAAAGCAAGCTAAAAGAGAGAGAAAGCTTGCCGAAAAAAAAGCTAAAAGATTAGCAAAGGATGGTCCCAAAAAAGATGATAATAAAGACAAAGTTTTGGATGCATCTAAACCAATAACTTTGGATTTCCTTACAAATCCAAATAAAGAATGATTGCAAAAAATAAGGATGAGCGCTTAAGTCGGGCGCTTAGAAAAAATTTAAAAAAGAGAAAAAATTTTCAAAAAAAAATAAAAAGAAAACAAAATAATGTCGATACAGCCAGATAGTTGGATTAAAAAAATGTGTGAAGAGCATAATATGATTGAGCCATTTTTAGATCATCAAGTATCTGAAGGAAAAATATCTTACGGACTAAGTAGTATGGGCTATGATGTAAGAATATCTGACGAATATAGGATATTCACAAATGTAAATAGTTCTTTAGTTGATCCAAAAAACTTTTCAGATGATAACTTTATAGAAAGAAAAGGACCGTATTGTATTATTCCACCAAATTCATTTGTTTTAGCGAAAACCATTGAATATTTTAGAATACCAAAAGATGTGCTTTGTATTTGCGTTGGTAAAAGTACATATGCGCGAACTGGAATTATATGTAATGTCACTCCTATTGAAAATGAATTCGAGGGTAATATTGTTATTGAGTTAAGTAATACAACTCCTAACCCTGCAAAAATTTATTCAAATGAGGGGATAGCCCAATTTTTATTTTTCAAATCTGACACTCAGCCGGAAACAACTTATAAATCAAAAAATGGTAAATATCAGGGACAAACTACTATTCAGGTTGCTAAAATAAAAAAGTAATTTATGGATAAATTTCTGATAAATGGTCCTTGTAAAGTTAAGGGCAAAGTCTCAGTCTCAGGTTCAAAAAATGCATCTCTGCCAATTCTTGCTGCGACACTGCTATTTGATAAGCCGGTAATTATTAAAAATTTACCAATAGTGAAAGATATAAAGACTATGCTTAATTTGTTAAAATCTCTTGGATCTAAAATAGTTTTATCTAAAGACAAAAAAACTGTAAAGATTATTAATAAAAAAAAGATGAAAACTTTTGCAAGTTATTCACTTGTAAAAACGATGAGAGGATCAATTTTAGTTTTAGGCCCATTGATTTCAAAATTTTATAAATCTAAAACTTCTTTACCTGGAGGATGTTTGATAGGTGCTAGACCTGTAAATTATCATCTTTCCGCGTTAAAAAAACTTGGTATGGATTATAAAATCAAAGATGGGTACATTTTAGCTAAAACTAAAGGAAGACTTAAAGGTAGCATGATAAAGTTTCCAAAAATAAGTGTTGGTGCAACAGAAAATTCAATTATTGCAGCATGTTTAGCAAAAGGTAAAACAGTTTTAAAAAATTGTGCTATAGAGCCTGAGATAAAAGATCTCACAAATTTTTTAAATTCAGCAGGCGCAAAAATTAAATGGTCTGGAAGAACGTGTAAAATTCTAGGAACTGATACCTTAAATCAAACTGAATATACAGTTATGGCTGACAGAATAGAAGCGGGTACTTTTTGTGTAGCTGCAACTCTTACCAAAGGCAATCTTGAAATAAGAGATTTTAATCCTGATATGATTAGAACAGAGCTTGAGTTATTAAAAAAAGTTGGAGCAAGAATCAAAATTGATAGCAATAAGATAAAAATAACTGGACCTAAAAAGATAAAACCTATTAAAAATATTAAGACAAAAGAATGGCCTGGTGTAGCAACTGATATGCAATCACAATTAATGGTTTTAATGTGTAGAGCAGATGGTAAAAGTTCAATTACTGAAAATATTTTTGAAAACAGGTTTCTTCACGTTGGAGAACTCCAGAGACTTGGTGCAAATATTCAAATTAAAAAGAATAAAGCTTTTATTGACGGAAATACAAAATTTGTCGGCGCAGAGTTAATGTCCAGTGATTTAAGAGCATCAGTCGCACTCGTCTTAGCAGCAATGATTTCAAATGGTAAATCATCTATTAATAGAATTTACCATTTAGACAGAGGATATGAAAATTTAGAGATAAAATTAAAAAAAATTGGCGTTAAAATAAAAAGACTTAAAAAGTGAGTAAATATCTAGCAAAAATAATTGCAAACGATCAAGAAGGTTTACAAATGATTTCAGCTTGTAGTTCTGGGGCAAAAGTAAAAATAGCTGATATCAAATACCTTTCCTCTAATAAGGTTTTTTTGCTATCAATCGAAAGAACATTAATTGAAACCAGTCAAGATCGTAAGAAAATCAATAGTATTTGTAGATTTGATTTTGTTGACAAAGTAAGATCAAAAAATATCGATCAATCAAAGAAAGACACGATCTTAGAATTAATTGGAATTGATTATTTGAAAAATAAGGATGATTATGAAATAAATCTTATTTTTAATAATAATTCTCATATTGTTTTGACTACCGAAACTATAGATGTTCGACTTGAGGATCAGAATGAAATTAGATAATTATGAAAGTACTTATTAGTAAAAGCAAAAATTTTGATAAAGTTTTAGATAACTTACTCTATAAAAGAAGAAAAAAAGTAATATCTGATAAAGTGTCAGTAACCAAAATAATTAAAGACGTAAAGAGTAACGGTGATAAGGCCTTAATCAAATACGAAAAAAGATTTAATCAAAATACTAAAATTATTCCAAACTCAAAGCAAATTAATAAACTAATAAAGTCTTTAGATCCCAAAGTTAGGAAAGCAATAGATATAGCTTATAATCGGATTTATAAATTTCATTCTTTACAAAAATTCAAAAATATTTCATATACAGACAGATTTAAAAACAAACTTAACTATAAGTATTTACCAATAGATTCAGTTGCTATTTATGTACCTGGTTCAACTGCCTCTTATCCTTCAAGTGTTTTGATGAACGCCATTCCAGCTATTGTTGCGGGTGTTAAGCGAGTCGTTATGATTAATCCTAGTCATAAAGGTAGTCAAAATCCTGCTGTTTTATATGCAGCAAAAAAATGTAGGATAAAAGAGATTTATTCAATCGGAGGTCCATCAGCAATTGCAGCAGTTTCTTATGGTACAAAAAAAATTAAAAAAGTTGATAAAATTGTTGGACCAGGAAATTCATATGTTACAGCTGCAAAAAAAGAGGTTTTCGGAGATGTTGGTATAGAAGGAATGACTGCAGGACCTTCTGAAATAACAATTGTTTGTGACAAATATTCCAATCCTGAATGGGTGGCTAGTGATTTAATTGGTCAAGCAGAACATGATCCTCTAGCGCAATGTATTTTAATTTCAAAAGATAAAAATCTAATAAATAAAGTTAAGATAGAAATTGTAAGACAATTAAAAAGTATTCCAAGAGAGTCTATTGCAAGAAAAAGTTTAAAAAATAATGGAATTTTAATGTATGTATCTAAGGATGATAAAATAATTGAAATTGTAAACAAAATTGCACCTGAACATTTAGAACTCAATATTAAAAATTACAAATCATTGGTTACCAAAGTAAAAAATTCTGGATCAATATGTTTAGGAAAATATGCTGTTATGGCAATGACAGATTATAATGTTGGATCAAATCATATATTACCAACTAATGGTTCAGCAAAATATTCAAGTGGAATAAGTGTTAATGAATTTTACAAAAGAATTTCTTATATAAACTTAACAAAAAAGGGTATTGAAAGTCTTGGACCATCAGTTATAACTCTTGCAAATTATGAGGGGTTAAAGGGTCATGCACAATCCATCATAAAAAGAATTAAAAATAAGGAGTAAATAAATTTGTCAAAACAGGATCTACTTGAATTTAAGGGTAAAGTTACAGATTTATTGCCTAATGCAATGTTTAGAGTACAATTAGAAAATGGTCATACTGTTACAGCACACACTGCTGGAAAGTTAAGAAAAAACAGAATTAGAGTTTTGCAAGGTGATAATGTAACAGTTGAAATGACACCTTATGATCTAACTAAAGGTAGAATAATCTTTAGAGGATAATTTTAAGGCTGAGTAGCTCAGGAGTAGAGCAGAGCCCTGAAAAGGCTTGTGTCGGAGGTGCGAATCCTTCCTCAGCCACCACCACAAGATTTCATCTTGAAATTACCTCAAAACAAATTAACTTCTAATTATAATAATTAACAAAAGGACTAAGAGATAAGATGAGCACAATACAAGGTAAAGTAAAGTGGTTTAACGGTAAAAAAGGTTATGGTTTTATCGAAAGAGATGACAAAGAAAAAGATGCTTTTGTTCATGCATCAGCAGTAAAAGCAGCTGGAATGCGATTTTTGAATGAAGGTGATAAAATAGAATTTACACTAGAGGATGGACCAAAAGGTCCCTCGGCAGTAAATCTTAAGAAATTAGATTAATCCCCAAATTTATATAAAGGACGTTCTTTCTAAAAGAGAATTTACGTCCTTTTTCTTTTTAAGGTTGCATAATAAAGTTTTTTGTCTAATAAACACTTAATGAAAAAATATGAGTTAATAAAATGGTACAATAAAAGTACTTTGAGAGTAGCTCTTAAAGGAAACGAGATAGTTGTGCATACTCATATCCATGCTGGCTAAAGCTAGCATTTTATCATTTAATTATAATTTTAAATCCACACAAAATAAGATAAAAACAAAGAGGATAAGCCCGGGTGGTGTAATGGTTAGCACGGAAGTTTGTGGAACTTTAAGTTTGAGTTCGACTCTCAGCCCGGGTACCAAAAAATGAGCAAAGATAATAAATTAATTCCTGGTTTACCATCAGGGTTCGAAGATAGATGGAATAAAAAATTATTTCTCAAAAAAAAACTTTTAAAAGTTATTGAGAAAAATTTTATAAGATATGGATTTGATCCGTTAGAGACCCCGTCTTTTGAAATTGCGGAAAATATAGGATCTTTTCTTGCAGAGGATGATACTAATCCTATGTCTGATGTTTTCTCCTTTAATGATGGAGAAAAGAATATTACTCTGAGATATGATCTTTCTAGTCCATTAGCTAGATTTGTTGCGCAAAACAATCAAGAACTTCCCTCCATATTCAAAAGATATGCTATTCAAAATGTCTTTAGAAATGAAAAGTCTGGCAATGCCCGTTTTAGAGAATTTACACAGGCAGATTGTGACATTGTAGGCAACGTCAATTCAGCCCAAGCAAATGCTGAATTATGTAATCTTGTAGCTAGCACTTTGATAGAATGTGGTTTAAACAAAAATCAGTTTACTATTAATGTAAGTAATAGAAAAATTGTTCAAGGTTTAATCGAGGATCTTAAAATTCCAGAAAATAAAAAAATTAAAGTAATGAGAGCAATCGACAAACTGGATAAACCCGACTTTGGGTTAAAGGGAGTAGAGGAATTATTAAAAAAAGAAAGAAAAGACAAAAGTGGAGCTATTACTAAAGGAGCTGGTTTAAGTGATGATCAAGCTTACGAAATTTTAAATTTTTTAAAGGTTAAGGATTTAAAGGAATTAAAACAAAATTTTAAAAACCCCCTTACACAAGAAGGAATTAAAGAATTGGAAGAATTTTTTGAAATTTTAAGTTTTGGATCTTACTTTGACCAAGTTAAAACTAATTTTACAATTGTTAGAGGTCTTGATTATTATGATGGTTTTTGTGTTGAAACCAATTTAAACTTTAAAGCAAAAAATAATAAAGCCAAAGAAGTTGATATAGGAAGTATTTGTTCAGGTGGACAATACGATAAATTAATTTCTAGATTTAAAGGTGTAAACATCCCCGGGACTGGCATAAGTATTGGTGTTGATAGATTGTTATTTGCAATGATGCAATTAGATCAGATAGAAATTGATGAACAAAAACCAGTAATTGTATGTGTGATGGATGAAAAATATTTAAAAAGTTACTATGAGATTTTAGATAATTTGAGAAAAAATAATGTTAATTCTGAAATATTTTTAGACAGTAAAAAAAATCTTGGCAAGCAATTGTCTTATGCAAATAAAAGGGGATGTTCAGTTGCAGTAATTTGTGGAGAAAATGAGTTTAAAGAAAATAAAGTAACGTTAAAAAATTTACTTGGTGTTAAAGGTGAAAATAATCAAATATCGTTTCCAAAAGAAAATTTAATTGATGAAATCAAAAAATTTATCTGAAAAAATTCATAGATCGGTAAAATCTAAAGGATTTAAGTATATAGAATTACCTTCTGTGATTGAGACAAATCATATAGTGCAGCGGTCAGGTGAGAGTTTTAGGAAATTTATTTTTTCATTTATAGACCAAACAGGTAATGAACTATGTTTAAGACCAGATTTAACAATAGCATCTTGCCTTAGATATTTGGAAAATAATCTTAAGGGGAAAGAAAAAATATTTTACAGTGGTCAAGCTTACAGAAAATCTCAAAATAAGAAAGACTCAATAATTAGAAATCAAGTTGGTTTTGAGATCATAGGATCTCAAGACGAAAAAAATGATGATAAAGAAATAATAAATACTTCAATAAAATCACTTAAAAGTTTTAATTATTCATCAGGCATACTTACAGTTGGTAATGTAGAAATTTTTAATCTTTTAATTTCTAAATTAGATATTCCTAAAAGATGGAAGTTGAGACTATCAAGGCATTTTTGGAGAGAAGATTACTTTAATGATTTACTAAAAAGATTAGAAACAAATTCTGATGTAGACCCAACAATTGTTGAAGTTGATAAAAGACGTTATTTGAAAATGTTGAAAGTTAATCAATCATCTGTTGTTGCAGGTAGGACTATTAAAGAAATTTTAGAAAGATTTGATAAAAAGATTAAGGACCCAAGAAGAGCAAGCAGGGGAAAAAATGTTTCAAAAATTATTAAAGAATTTTTAAAAATTAAATGTCCGATTAATAAAGCTGCGGATGAGTTGAATAAATTTTTCAAGAAAAACAGAATAAATCTTATTGTTGACCAGAAATACTTCCCAATTTCAAAAAATAGAATATCTAAATTGAATGTAGTTTTCTCTAGTGCCTTTGGTAGACAACTGGAATATTACACAGGAATGGTTTTTAAAATTGATATTAAATCAAAGTCAAAGATAACTAATTGTTGTAATGGTGGCCGTTATGACAAACTGATTTCTGATCTTGGTTCAAAAAAACAAATACCAGCAGTTGGAGCTGCGCTTAATCTTAATTATTAGTGATGAGTAATTTTATAAATATAGGAATACCTAGCAAGGGAAGATTAAAAAAAGATGTTTTAAAAATTTTTTATAAAAAAAAGTTAAAGCTTATTTCTGAACGAGGAGAAAGAGATTTGATTGGATCAATTAAAAATAAATCAAATATCAAGATTCTTTATTTACATGCGAGAGAAATTCTTGAAAGATTAGGTGATGGCTCTTTAGATATTGGATTTTCTGGTTTTGATTTATTTAAAGAAAGTGCTGTTAATACTCAGAATAAAATAAATATAGTGTCAAAACTTAATTTTGGAAATGCAGATTTGGTTATTGCAATCCCTGATCCTTGGATTGATGTTCAAACTATAGCTGACTTAGAGGAAATTGCGTTTGAATTTAGAGATAAAAAAAAAAAAAGATTGAGAGTTGCGACCAAGTACCCAAATTTAACTAGAGATTTTTTATTTTCTAAAGGTGTTACCCAATTTAAATTAGTTGATAGTTTGGGAGCAACTGAGGCATACCCTTTTACTGGTTCAGCTGAATTAATTACTGATATTACTTCAACAGGTGAAACACTAAAGGCAAATAATTTGCGTGTTTTGAAGGATGGAAAAATATTAAAATCTCAAGCTTGTATCTTTACATCTAAAAAAGATAATAAGAAAAAAGGATTAAAAAACCTGATAAGACTACTTTCTAAGTAATTTATCTTTAAAATAGATTAGTATAATTCGTATAATATCAAAATTTCTGATTATTGCGTAAATACCAATAAAAATCCCCAAACAAATTATAATTTTTAAAATAAATATTAAATCCATAAATTAATTTTTTTTAATTTTACCAATAAGTATCGTTGAAGATAATTATTTAGTATATACTAACAAAATATGGAATCAGTAATATTAATATTAAATATCTTAACATTAGCCTTAATTTTAGGAGGAGCTTTTTATCTCTATCAAAAAAATTCAAAGAAAAAATTAGAAGAGGAGATTGAAGACCAAACAGAGGAATTAGCTAAAAAAGATCAATTAAATGAATTAAAATCAAGCTTTCAAGAGTCTTTTAATATCATGAGCAAAGAGATTGCAAAAGATATGACTGGTGCATTAACTAAAGTTGATGAGAAAGTTGGTAATTTCAATCAGCAAGTACAATTATTAAATCAAAGCCAGGAGGGGATTACTAAAATTTTAGCAGGGGTCAAAAAGTACGGAACTCTAGCGGAATATTCTTTGGATGCTTTAATTAAAGATTTATTACCTGCGTCTCAATATATGACCAATGTCAAAATGAAAGATGATACAAGTGAAAACGTAGAATTTGCAATTAAGCTTCAAGGAGATGTTTTGGTTCCGGTAGACTCTCATTTTCCAGTAGAAAAATTTAAGGCAATTACAGATGCGCATGAGGCAGATGACAAAAAAGCAGTTGCTGATGCTAGAACAAAATTAGCAAGTGCATTTAAGGCCAAAGCAAAAAGTGTTATGGAGAAATATATTGTTCCACCTAAAACCTCAAATTTTGCAATAGTGTATGCTCCTACAGAAAGTCTTTATAAAGAATTAACTGAATATCAAGATCCAAGCACAAAAGAGTTATTAACCCAAGAATTAATGAAAAAATATAAAATAGTAATTTGTGGTCCAAATACTCTCTCAGCTTATTTACAGTCTTTACACATGGGGTTTCAGTCTCTTAAAATTTCAAAACACGCAACAGAGATTTATGATCATTTAAAAACTATAAGTACGAGATTTTCTAGTCATTTTGATAATATTTATAAATTAAGAAAAAAACTTGAAGAGGCAATGACGGTTGTTGATAGTTTTGGAAAAGATGCAAGATCAATTACTAGAACTTTAGAAAACATAAAAGATCCCGAGCAAGTTGAAAAAGCTGTACTAACAGAGAACGTTGAGAAATTTGTTGAAAGAAATAAACAGCTCAAAAAATAATTTCTTTTTTCACATATTACCGACTATAAGAAATCACATGCGTTGGAACAAAAAATACAATTATCCATCAAGTTCAAGGGCTACTGAAGATGGAATAAGAAGATATGTTTTAGGAGATGCAAAATTACCAAGTGTAACATCAATACTTGATGCAACAAAATCTGAGGAAGATAAAGCTGCACTCGCAAATTGGCGAGAAAGAACTGGCTATAGAGAGGCTGAGGCAATAACTAAAGCGGCTAGTAGCAGAGGATCTCAAATGCATAGTTACTTAGAATCTTATCTTTTAGGAAGAGAAAATTTAAGTTTTTTTGATGATAATGAACATTATAAAAAAATGGCAAAAGAAATTATTGATAGAGGATTAACAAACAGGTTAGAGGAAATCTATGGGGTTGAGTGCACCATGCATTACCCTGAAAAGTATGCAGGCACCGCGGATTGTGTTGGACTATATGAGGGCAAGGAAACCATAATTGATTTTAAACAATCTAATAAACCAAAAAAAGTAGAGTATATAGATTCTTGGCTACTACAAACCGCAGCCTACTCATTAGCTCATAATGTAGTTTATAATTCAAATATCAATGCTTGTGTTATACTCGTTTGTACAGTGGATAATTTGTTTCAAGAATTTAAAATTCAAGGAACTGAATTAATTACCTATCAAAATTTGTTTTTAGGGAGATTGAAAAAATTTCACGAACTTTCAAATTTAAATTAATTTTAAAAATGGATAAAATAGTAATTTACGATACAGAAACAACTAATAGTACAATCTGGGGTTCAATAATTGAGGTTGGGGCAGTCGTAGTTGATAAAAATTTAAAAGAAATTGGAAAACTTAATATTAGAGGCAGAATGCCAGAAGGAGAGGTGCCAAGTGCAAAGGCATTACTTGTTAATTCAACAAGTATTGATTTACTAACTAAAGGCAATTATTCACATTATGAATTTTTAGGTGCAGTAGAAAATTTTTTTTCAAAAGCTGGTCCAGCGATGTTTATTGGTTGGTCAAACTTAAATTTTGATAGAAGAATGTTCCATTTTAATTTTTTTAAAGGAAATAGATATCCCTATCTTACTCACTCTTCACCAAATCAAGAACATGATGGTTTGCACATAGCAAGAGCAGCACAAACTTTAAACCCTGAAACTTTAAAAACTGAATTGACTGAAGCTGGAAATCCAAGTCTTGCCCTAGAGTCATTAGCTAGAATGCAAGGATTTGATACATCTCAACAACACACGGCTTTTCACGATGCACATACTTCATTAAAAGTCCTTAGAATTATAAGAGATAAACATAAAAATAATTGGGATACTTTTTTAAAAACTTCAACAAAAACGAGTGTGGAGACATTACTTAAAAATGACAGTGTATATTCAATCTTTGAAAACGTTAAGGGTAGAAATATGATGTATCTTGCTTGCACCTTACACCCAAAGCATTGTTTT
>CACBGP010000008.1 GCA_902538745.1 uncultured Pelagibacteraceae bacterium
TTTTATAATCATTTCAAAAAGTTTTTTGATAATATATTTTCCTTTGTTATTTTTTTTCAAAACATTTTTGTTATTGTACATTTTTGATTTTAGGAAAAATCTAATCTCATAATCCGAATTCTTTATTTTGTCAGAAAAATCTACAGTTAAGTCTTTTGTTTTTTTCATATCTTTAGACTCTTTAATTTTATTTTTTTTTAAATTTTTTAAAGTATTAGATATTAAATCTTTTATCATTATATCAATTGAGTCTCTTATGATTTGATATACTGCGATATCATAGTTATATCTATTTATTTTTCTTTTATATTTTTTATAAATGTTTTTAAAAAAATCTATTTCAACTAACTCCTCAATTGAAAATAAATTAGCCTTAAGTCCATCTTGTATGTCATGATTATTATAAGCAATATCGTCTGAAATAGCTGCAATTTGAGCTTCTAATGGTGGATATGTTTTAAAATTAATTAAATTCATAAATTTTTTTATACCTATTAAATCATTTACTAAATTTAAGTCCTCCACTGGCCCATTGTGTTTTAAAAGGCCCTCTAAGGTCTCAATTGATAAATTTAGACCGTTAAATTTCATATATTTATTTTCTAAAAACATCACAATTCTCAATGTTTGCAAATTATGATCAAACCCACCGTGATCAGCCATGCATTCATTTAAAGATTCTTCACCTGCATGGCCAAATGGAGTATGGCCTAAGTCATGCGCCAAACTTAAGGTCTCTGTTAGATCTTCATTTAAATTAAAATAACGTGCTATAGACCGTGCAATTTGAGATACTTCCATTGAATGCGTTATACGAGTTCGATAATGATCACCCTCTGTATTTACAAACACTTGGGTCTTATGTTTTAATCTTCTAAACGAAGCGCTATGTATAATTCGATCTCGATCTCTTTGAAATGGAGATCTATATTTTGAGGGTGTTTCATAAAACATTCTACCCTTACTTTTGAATAACCCTAACTTTGAGTAATTTTTCATCCTTTAAAATATAAAATTTAGTATTATATTACTAATATCAGTGATCAATTATGATTAAAGAAATTAAATTTACCGATAAAGCACTAAAACAGATCAATGTTCTTTTATCTAAAAAAGATAAAGGCTCTTTTTTTAGAATCGCTATCAAGGGTGGTGGATGCTCAGGTTTTCAATACGAATTCACTTTTGACAAAGAAAAAAATGATGATGATTTAAATTATCAAAACATATTAATTGATAAAACTTCAGCAGATTTACTTAAGGGATCTGAAGTTGATTATGTCTCTGAATTAATTGGTGAGCAATTTAAGATTAATAATCCACAAACAAAATCATCTTGTGGTTGTGGTGTCTCCTTTTCACTTTAATGATAATCTCATCATGGAATGTAAATTCTGTTAGGGCTAGAATTGAAAATATAAAAAGTTATCTACTAAAATATAAGCCTGATATCTTGATGATGCAGGAAATCAAAACTGAGGACTTAAATTTTCCTTATGACGATTTTTCATCTATGGATTATGAAAGCCATGTATTTGGTCAAAAAAGTTATAATGGCGTAGCAATTATTTCAAAAGGAAAATTAAAGAATATCAGAAAAGACTTAATTAAAGATAAACTAAAACAATCAAGAATAATTTCTGCTGAAATGGAATATAAGAAAAAAAATATCCAATTAATCAATATTTACACTCCTAACGGTAATCCAGTTGACACTGAAAAGTATGATTATAAAAAAACATGGCTCAATGACTTAATTAAGCAACTAAAAAATTTAAGTAAAAAAAATCAAAATATTATTTTGGCTGGGGATTTTAACATAATACCATCAGCGGAAGATGTATATAATCCTAAAAATTTTGAAGATGATGCCTTGTTTAGATTAGAAATTAGAAAAAAATTGAGAGAAATGATTAATCTAGGTTTTAATGATGTCTATAGACATTTTTATGATACCAAAGAAGGTTATACTTTTTGGGACTATATGAGAGGCGCTTGGCAAAAAAATAACGGAATGAGAATAGACCATTTTTTAGTCTCAAATTCTCTAATAGATAATATTAAAAGTATCAATATTAATAAAGACCCTAGAGGACGAGAAAAGCCATCAGACCACACTCCTATAGAAATAACTTTAGCTTAACAACCTTTAAATGATTTTGACATGTTGCTAATCAAATCAAAATATAAATTTTTTCCAGGATCAAGTGTAGCTCCTAATGGATCTATCACACCTGTTGCAACATTAGTATCTTTTGCTACAGCTTTTATTATATCTGGATTAAATTGAGGCTCAGAAAATATACAACTCACTTTATCATGCTCGATTACCTCTCTAATTTCAGCTAATTGTTCAGCGCCTGGCATAACATCAGTGTTTACTGTAAATGCTCCAAGAATATTTATCCCAAATCTTTTTTCAAAGTATTGATAAGCATCATGAAAAACTATTGATTTAAAATCTTTATTTAATTCAGATTTAACTTTTTTAGTTAGTTTATCTAAATCATTATGTGCTTTCTTTAAATTTGCTTTATATTTTGCCTCATTTTTTTGATCACTTTCAATTAAGTGTTCTGCCATTTCACTTAAAATTATTTTTGCATTCATCGGATCAAGCCATATGTGTGGATCAAACTCTCCGTGAGCATGTCCCTCGTGTCCATGGTCATCGTGACCATCTTTTTTATGATCATCGTCATGTCCGTGTTCATCATGGCCATGTTCTTTTTTTTTTTTATCATGATCGTGATCATCATGATCGTCTTCTTTCTTAGCATGATCGTCATGATCATCCTCTTTATGCCCATGATCATCGTGGCCTTCAAAAATATTTCTTTCTCTAAATTTAAGTTTAGTTAAACCTTTAATTTCCATTAATTCGATTTTTTCAGCATCTTTTGCAATTGTTTTTAATGGTTTCTCTAAAAAGGTTTCGATATCCTCACCTACCCAAAATATAATATCTGCATTTTGTATCATTTTTGCGTGTGATGGCTTAAGTGCAAATCCATGTGGGGAAGCATAACCATCAACAATTAAATCTGGTTTACCAACACCATCCATTAGATAACTTGCAAGCGAATGGATTGGTTTTATTGCTGCAACTACTTTAATCTCAGCGTTCGCTGGTGCAAATATTGTTAAGAATGATAATAGTGATAGGATTAATGGTAATTTTTTTAAGTTTTTCATATGTTGTATTTTAAAATTGTTATAATATAACACCATGTAATAATATAACACTTATTAGTCAAGAAAAAAAATGAGCACTGATCAAAATATATTGGTAAAATTAAATGATGCTGGTTTACAATTGAACAACAAATGGTTAGTCAAAGGAGTCTCTCTACAAGTTGAAAAAGGTAAAATAGTTACTCTCATAGGCCCAAATGGATCAGGAAAAAGCACAACAGCTAAAATTGCTCTAGGTATTTACAAAAAGATTGATGGTTCAGTTGAAAAATACACCAATAAAGTTGGATATGTTCCACAGAAAATTTCAATTGATTGGACGTTACCGCTAAGAGTAAATGATTTCATGATGCTAACAGAAAGTCTTAATAAAGAGACAATAGATGAAGCTCTATCTTTAACTGGTGTCATTCATCTTAAAGATAAAAATTTAGGAGATTTATCAGGTGGTGAATTTCAAAGAGTGCTACTTGCTAGAGCTATATCAAAAAAACCTGATCTATTAGTGCTTGATGAACCAGTACAGGGAGTTGATTTTACTGGTGAAATAGCTTTATACGAACTAATTAAGAAAATTTCTGATGAATTAAGTTGTGGGATCTTATTAATTTCACACGACTTACATACAGTTATGAGTGCAACAGACCATGTTGTTTGTCTAAACGGCCATGTTTGTTGCTCAGGATCTCCAATGGATGTTGCAAAAAACAATGAGTATAAAGCCTTGTTTGGAGAACAAGCTTCTCAAATATTATCTAGATATCAGCATAAGCACGACCATATTCATACAGATGAAGGTGAAATTAAAAAAAATTAGATGTTTGATGATTTTTTTATAAGAGCTTTGGTAGCTGGAATTGGAGTTGCTTTTGTAACAGGACCTCTTGGTTGCTTTGTTATATGGAGAAGATTATCTTATTTTGGTGACACTTTAGCTCACTCTGCTCTATTGGGAGTGACATTAGCTTTTACAATGGAATTTAATATCGCTATTTCAGTATTTGTTATTTCCTCAATGATAGCTTTAATTTTGATTCAACTTCAAAAAAAAACGAATTTACCAGGTGATGCTTTGTTGGGTCTTCTAGCTCATTCATCTCTAGCAGTTGGACTTGTTGTGATTGGTTTTTTAACATTTATCAGGTTTGATATTATGGGATTATTATTTGGAGATATTTTAGCAGTTTCGGTTGATGATTTGTTGATCATATGGATTGGAGGAGCATTAATCCTGTTAGTTCTAAAATTAATTTGGAAGCCTTTATTCGCTTCAACAGTAAATTATGAACTAGCGGAAGCAGAAGGATTAAATCCGGATAGAGCTAAAGCTATATTTACAATTTTAATGGCAGCAATCATTGCTATTTCAATTAAAATGGTTGGATTACTATTAATTACTGGAATGCTGATTATCCCTGCTGCAATGGCCAGAAATTTATCATCAAGTCCTCAAAGTATGGTTATCTATTCAATTATAGGAGGATTGTTATCTGTAATTATAGGATTGTTCACATCTTTAGAGTTTAATACTTCTTCAGGTCCATCAATTATAACAGCAGCCTTATTATTATTCATACTTTCATTATTTAAAATAAAACAATCTATTAAATTGAAAAATTAATGAGGAATCAGTAAAATGAAAACAATGCATAAAGAACATCCTCTCACAAAAAATCAGCAAATTATTTTTGATTTAATTGATAAATCTCCTGAACCAATGAAAGCTTATTCAATCCTTTTTAGTGTTCAAAAAAAAGGCATTAAAGCTCCATTACAAGTTTATAGAGCATTAGATAAGCTAGTTGAAATTGGAAAAATTCATAAAATTGAAAGTCGAAATGCCTTTATTGCATGTCATAATTCAAGTTGCCAGGTATCAAAAGCTACTGCATTTTCAATCTGTGAGATTTGTGAGAAGATAACAGAAATCAGTAGTGCAAGTCTCTCTAAATACTTAGCTAATTTCAAAGACAAAGATGGTATGAAATACAGTAAATACAATCTTGAGTTTTTTGGATTATGTAAAAAGTGTAGATAATCCTTTATTTTAATAAATTCTTAACATAACTGAAATAATAATAACGAAAGGAAATTTTATGTTTATAAAAAAATATCTAAAGTGGATCAGTACGTTTCTAGTTTTAGTGGGAATACTTCTTACAAATTTAAATATATATCCATTAAATATATATTTTCATGGATTGGGAGTTGTTGGATGGACCATTGCTGGATTTATTAGCAAAGATAAAGCAATCCTAACAAATTTTGGATTACAAATTCCATTATTTGTTATTGGAATTTATAAGATTATTTTTTAAATGAAGAATATTTTGTTTGTATGCACAGGTAATTCAGCAAGAAGCATTATTGCTGAAAGTATAATAAATAACGAGTATGACGATATGTATAAAGGTTTTAGTGCCGGAAGTAATCCAACAGGAAAAATTAATGAAGATGTGAAGAATTATTTATTATCAAAACATTATGATCTTTCAAATTATAGATCTAAAAATTTTAATACGTTCGTTGATAGTCAAATTAAAATGGATTATGTGATTACAGTTTGTAATAATGCCAATAACGAAGTCTGTCCTATTTGGCCAAATAAAGATCAGATAATTCATTGGGATATAGAGGATCCTGTTAAATTACTTAATGAAACAAACGACTTAAATAAAAAAGATGAAATAATAGAAAAAGTTTACAATAATATTCATAAAAGAATAAAGGAACTATTTTATGAAAAATAAAAGCCGCTATTTTCTTGCTGAACTATTAGGAAGTTGTTTTTTAGTAATGATTATTGTTGGTTCAGGTTTAATGGCTGAAAACTTAACTAATGATGTTGCTGTGATGTTAATAGCTAATACTATAGCAACAGGAGCAGGTTTATTTGTGCTTATTACAGTTTTTGCTGATGTATCAGGAGCTCACTTTAATCCATTTGTTAGTATCGCAATGGCAATAACGGGTAAATTAAAAAAGAAACTATTACCCTACTATATCATTGCTCAATTGGTTGGTTGCTTAATTGGTGTTGGTTTAGCTAATTTCTTTTTTGAACATGAAGTTTATGAATTGTCTACTAAATCAAGAGATGGAATTTACATACTCACATCTGAGGTAATAGCAACATTAGGGCTTATAATTATAATTTTTGGGTCTATGAAGTCGGGCAAAATTGCTGTTGCTGCTAGTGTTGGTCTTTATATTACTGCTGGTTATTGGTTTACTTCTTCAACTTCTTTTGCAAATCCTGCGGTTGCTATTGCCAGAACATTTACAGAATCTTTTACTGGTATTAGTTATTTAAATACTCCTTATTATATTTTAGCTGAGCTTATTGGAATGTTAATTGCTGTACTTATTGTTAAAAAGTTATTTTTAGAAAAAAATTGAAAAATATAAAACTTACCAATCGAATAAGTTTAATTAACAAAAAATTTAAAAAAAAAGAGTTTTATCATTATCTTAAAACTTCTAATCTTTCATTAGTAATACCTAAGATTAAAGACAAATATGTAGTAGTTTCCCAAAAAAGAGTTCCAATTAATAAAATTAACTACGAGTTTCCTTCTGGCATAGTGGAAAAAAAGGAAACAACTCTCCAATCAGCATATAAGGAATTAAGAGAAGAAACAGGATATAGATCAAGATCAAAATTGAGTAAAATAATAACTTTTTATAATGAACCTGGAAGACTAACTACTAAAATTACTGGTTATTACACAGAAGACTTAATTAAAATTTCGAAACCAGAACAAGGTATTAGAATTCATCTTTTTAATCAAAGAGAGATATTTAAATTAATATTAAATCAAAAATTCAATAATAGTTCTCATATAGCAATGTTTTTTTATTTAATAACAGTTCTTAAAAAACTATAAACTAAAGGTTGTATCAAAATATCTTTTTTATTTAAGAATTATATGATTAAATCAAATATTAAATAATTCGGAGGCAGTAATGAGAAAAAAACTAAAAAAAAATGAAAAGAAAAAAACAAAGATATTAAAATCAATAGACAAACTTAAAAATAAAATTACAGCAAAAGAAAAAAAATTATCAAGCCTTAATATTAAAATTGCTGGTCTAGAAAAAAAGGTTGCAGAAAAAAAAGCAAAAAAGCTTGCTAAGAAAAATGCAGAGCAGTCTCCTGCATCTATAAATAATTAATTCCAAATCGTCTTTCTCCCTTCTCATTTAAGAGAAGGAAGAAAGTAGTTAATCATCAAAATTTAAACAGGGGAAGAAATAATGAATATTTAAACTTTGATGGTGCTTTATACATAAACTAAATTACAAAATTATTTACTTATTGTTAAAGTTAAATGAATTTAAATTAAAATAATGTTACAAAAAATATATCACTCAATTAAAAATAGAATTAAATTTAATTTATCTTGAATTATTTGAGTAAATTACTCTTGGTTCTAAAAATAATTCTCTAGCAAGAGCTTTAAATCTTTTAGTAACTTGTTTTGAGATTATTTCTTGATGTTGTGATGGAATTTTTAAAAATACAGCATTACCTCTTTTATACAATTTAAACTCTTCAAGAAATATCGTAGATATCGAGGTCAATGATTGTGAAAATCTCAATGCTGCTCCAACTTGTTTACTTGAAAAAATTTCATTATTATTTAAAAAAGTTAGATACTCCATCTTTGGATTATACTTGATACTACAGTACCGCCAATAACATGACAAAGCTAATTGTATTCTTTCTTTATGAGTCAATCTAAGTAAAGGAGTATTTATTGTTTCTTGAAATACCAATTCAGCTTTTTGAAATGCTCCTAATCCCCAATCCATATGACTTAATACACATGCCAGATATAATAATTTCTTATTAAAATGTTCATTGCCTTCAAAAACTGGCTGAATAAAATCATAATATTTTTTATAGTTCGATCCTAGATCACCTCTTTTTTTTGCAATATTCTCAAGTGCTTTATGAAAAATTTCTGATTCTTTTACATCTTTAAAATAGTCAATTGATAAAGAACCTTCACGCAAACCGCTTATAGAACAAATTATATTTCTTGGATTTGTAACTCTCATAATTTCATCAAGTATAATGCAACTATAAGGTAAATACGCTGTTCTAGATTTTGAAATATACTCAACTGTTTTAAGTTTAGATTTATTAAAAGATGAAATTTTTTCAACAAACTTAGATAAAACATTGTTATCAATTCTATATTGATGAATTATATGTACTGGATGATTATTTTGAAAAAGATGTAATTTAAATAATGCTCGCCAGGTACCTCCAACTAAATATAGATTATTAAATTTCTTTTTTGAAAGCCATTTTTCTTCTCTTAATAATTTTTTGATATATTTTGCTAAATTTCTTTTTTTAACTATAGGATTATTTAATAATCTTAAAACTCCAATAGGTAATGAGGTTTTATTAGTAACTATATTATTTTCAACTCGAGCTAATTCTAAACTTCCACCTCCAAGATCAGCAACTAATCCATTGACATTTTCAAAGCCTATTTTTACTCCCTCAGCTGAGCATTCAGCTTCTTCTTCACCAGATAATATATTAATCTTAGTTTTAAAAAGTTTTTCAACTTCATTAATAAATGGTTTTGTATCAGTCGCTTCTCTTAAAACTGCTGTTGCAATGATTTTAAGATTTGTGATTTTTGAAACATTTAAAATTTCAGAGAATCTTTTTAAAACTTTTAAAGCATATTCGGTACCAGATCTGTGAAGTTTTTTGGATTTATCTAAATTTTTTCCAAGTTCACAAACTGCTTTTTCATTAAAAAAAGGCACACGAGAAGAACTGAAATCTTCATAAATTAGCATTCTTATAGAGTTTGATCCAATGTCTATTATAGCTAATTTTGCCTGATTTAATTTTAAACTATTTTTACTTTTAATTACTTCCACTTTTAATCAATCTTAAGTGCAGTTGTTTAGGCTGCATTCTTAGTTTAGCTTTACCTCTTCCAGATAAGCTCGGATTATTCATAAAATATTCATGAGCTGAAAAGGAATCGCTCTTACTATATTTAATTTTTCTATAATTACCATCAGCTTCAAGTTCCCAGCTCTGATTAGTATCAAGATAATTTGCCAACATTATTTGATCTAAGATCTGTTCATGAACAGTCTCATTTTCAATTGGGACTAGAAGTTCTACCCTTCGATTTAAATTTCTCGGCATTAAATCAGCTGACGAAATATATACTTTTGCATTTCTATTAGGCATTTTTTTTGTACCATTATTAAAGCAGTAAATTCTAGAATGCTCTAAAAATCTTCCTATGATACTTTTTACAAATATGTTTTCTGATCTATCTTTTACTCCTGGTCTTAAACAACAAACACCCCTTACAAATAAATGAATTTTTACACCAGCATTCGAAGCTTCATAAAATTTATCAATAATTTCTGGATCTACTAAAGAGTTCATTTTTGCCCAAATAGCTGCAAATTTTCCATTTTTAGAATTTTTAATTTCAGCATCAATATTTTCATTTAAGGTTTGCCTCATATTTACTGGCGAAATAGAAATTTTATTTAAATTTTTTGGTTTTGCGTATCCTGTTACATAGTTGAAAAACTTTTCAACATCTGATGCCATTTTCTTATCACAACTAAATAAAGACAAATCAGTATAAATTTTAGCATTTACTGGATGATAATTGCCAGTTCCTAAATGAAAATAAGTTTGTATTTTACCCTGTTCTCTTCTTAAAACTAATGATGATTTTGCATGAGTTTTATATTTAGCAAAACCATAAACAATTTGAACACCTACTTTTTCTAAACTTCTTGATAGTTGAATATTAGCTTCCTCATCAAATCTAGCTTTAATTTCAATTAAAGCGGTAACTGTTTTTCCGTTTTCTGCAGCTGTTATTAAAGCTTTAACAATAGGTGAGTCTAGAGTTGTTCTATATAGAGTTTGTTTTATAGCTATAACTTTTTTATCATTTGCTGCTTGGTTTAAAAATTCAATTACTGAGTCAAATGTTTCAAAAGGATGATGAACAACTAAATCTTTCTTTTTAATAGTTTCAAAAAAATTATCATTATATTCTTTTAATCTTTCAACTTCTCTAGGTGTAAAATGTTTAAATCTTAATTTTGAATTTTTTACTTTACATATTTGATCTATATCTTGAATTCCAACAAGGCCAGCAACATCATAAATATAGTCAGGATTTATATCTAATTTATTAGTTATAAATCTTATCAATTCGTTATCACTATTTTCAAGAACCTCTAAACGAACAATATCACCCGTTCTACGTCTTTTTAAAGCCAATTCAAAAGATCTAACCAAATCTTCTGCTTCCTCTTGAATCTCTACATCGCTGTCTCTTATTACTCTAAAAATCATTTTCTTTTCTAAATCATGATCTGGAAAAATTTCATTAGCAAAAAAACTTATTACATCATCTAGAATCACAAATTTCTTATGATTTTTTGAAGACTCAATTTCAATAAATCTAGATAATGCTTTTGGTATTACTATTATTGAGTTTAAAATCCTTTTTTTATTTTTTTTTCTTAACTTCATTACAATTGCTCTTCCTTGATTGATTATAAATGGAAATGGATGTGCAGGATCAATTGCTGATGGTGTTAATAAAGGGTAAATCTCTTCTTTAAATATTTCTAAAAGTTTTTTTTTATCCTTAGTATTTAAATTAACTGGTTTAACTAAATTGATATTATTTTTTTTTAATTCCATAATCAGTTGAATAAAAATTTTGTTCTGTTTTTTTAATAGATTCTTAGTCTCAAGCACTACCTCATCCATTTGCTCTTCAGGTGTCAAACCATCAGAGCTTAGTGAGTCAACTTCTTGTTTTATTTGACTATATAACCCAGCTACACGGACCATAAAAAATTCATCTAGATTAGACCCAGCAATTGATAAAAACTTTACTCTTTCATAAAGAGGATTTTCGATATTTTGCGCCTCTAAAAGTACTCTATCGTTGAATTTTAACCAAGAAAGCTCTCTATTTATATATTTAGATTTTAACTCTTCTTTATGTTGTTTTTTTAAAGCAGTCATATATTTAGATTTTATGTATCAATTATACGTCATGAGACACGCAAAATCTAGTTGGGATGATTTAAGTATTAATGATTTTGATAGACCACTTACTAAAAGAGGCAAGAAAAATGCAAAAATGATTTGTGAATTTTTTGTTAAAAAAAAATTTGAATTTGATTATGCATTAATTTCATCATCAAAAAGAACAAAAAAAACTTTTCAAATTTTATCCAAGAAAATTAATAAGCCAAAAAAAGTTAATTTTTCAAAAGATTTATATTTAGTTGATGAGAATGCAATTGTTAAAAAAATTAAAGAAATATCCAGTGAATATAAATCAGTTTTGATTATAAACCATGAACCATCAGTGAAAAATTTAGTACGAAATCTTACAAAAAATCATAATACGAATAATTTTAAACTAATGAATTATAAATTCCCAACAGCAGCATTTGCAAAAATTGAGTTTGATATTAAATCCTGGAATGAAGTTGAGAAAAAGGGAGTATTAAAAAAATTTATAAGACCCAAAGATCTTCAAGATTCTAAAGAATAACCAGCTGATCTTACTGTTCTAATTAAAGGTTTTGTATTTTGTATGTTAATTGCTTGTCTTAATCTTCTAATATGAACATCAACTGTTCTAGACTCAACATATATATTTTCTCCCCAAACATTGTTTAAGAGTTGTTCTCTTGAATAAACTCTTTTTGGATTTTTGATAAAAAAATCTAAGAGTTTAAATTCAGTTGGACCCAAAGTAATTTCTTTATCTTTTCTATAAACTCTTTTTGTAATCCGATCTATTTTTAAATCAGTAAATTCTACAATGTCTGATGATGATTGAGGTTTAGATCTTCTCAATAAAGATTTAATTCTAGCATTCAATTCTTTTTGACTAAAAGGTTTAGTTACATAATCATCTGCACCTGTATCAAATGCTTTTAATTTGTCTTCTTCCTCCCCTTTTGCAGTTAACATAATGACAGGAATATCATTAAACTTATTATCTTTTTTTAAGTTTTTACAAATTTCAACACCAGATAATTCTGGTAACATCCAATCCATTAATATTAAATCTGGCTGTTTTAATTTTATTTGTTTAAGAGCATCTTCTCCATTTTCTGAATGACTGACTTTATAACCTTCTTTTTCAAGATTGTACTTTAACAAACTAACAATTGATGCTTCATCTTCAGCTATGAAAACATGAGCTGACATAAATCATTTTTCTCCGGTTACAATTGGCTCTGTTCCCTTGGGTCTATCACCTTCTAAATATTCGCCTTTAACTAAATAATAAACTTGTTCTGCAACATTTGTAGTATGATCACCAATACGCTCTATGTTTTTAGTTACAAACAATAAATGGGTTCCATCTTCTAAATTTTTTTCATTTTCTTTAAGATATTTTATAACTTCTTGCATACAAAGATTTGTTAGATCATCTATTTGCTCATCACCTTCCCAAACATTTACTGCCATTGGCGCAGATCTTTCTAGATAAGCATCTAATGTTGATTTTAATTGTTTTTGAACATTGGTAGATACTCTATTCAATGAGTCTACCAAGTTCTTTGGAAGATTTTCGTTAAGCAAAAGTGTTCTCTTGGATATATTTTTTGCTAAATCACCTATTCTTTCTAAATCTGAAGACATTTTCAAAGCCGTTACTGTCTCTCTTAAATCAATTGCCATAGGTTGTCTTAAAGCAATTAAATTCACAACTTGCTGTTCAATTAAAGTCTCATATTTATCTATTTTTTCATCTTCTTGAATAACAGCTTCTGCAATATTATTATCTCTTGTTGTAATGGCTTGAATTGCTTTACCTAAAGAATCTTCACATGCACTTCCCATTTTAATTATATTAGCATTAAGATTTTTTAGTTCTTCTTCGTAAGATTTGACTGTATGTGGTGCTTCAGACATTATCCAAACCTCCCTGTTATATAATCTTGCGTTTTTTTATTATCAGGATTCTTAAATATTTTATCAGTAGATCCATGTTCAATCAATTGACCTAAATGAAAAAAACCTGTATTTTGAGAAACACGTGCTGCTTGAGCCATAGAATGAGTTACAATTATTATTGTGTGCTCTTTTTTTAACTCATCAATCAATTCTTCAATTTGTGCTGTTGCTATTGGATCTAATGCTGAACAAGGTTCATCCATTAATATAACTTCAGGTCTTACAGAAATCGCTCTAGCAATACAAAGTCTTTGCTGTTGTCCTCCAGATAATCCAGTTCCAGGTTCATGCAACCTATCTTTTACCTCTTCCCATAGTGCAGCCTTTTTCAAACTAGTTTCAACAATTTCATCCATTTCTTGTTTTGATTGAGCCATACCATGAATTGTTGGACCGTAAGACACATTTTCATATAAAGTTTTTGGGAAAGGATTGGGTTTTTGAAAAACCATACCAATTTTTTCTCTTAGTCTTACGACATCACAACTTTTATCATTGATATTAAAATCATTAATTAAAATTTCTCCTTTAACACTACAGATATCAATTACATCATTCATTCTATTAAGACATCTTAGGAAAGTTGATTTACCACAACCAGATGGACCAATTAATGCCGTTACTTGATTTTCCTCAATATCTAAACTTATATTAAAGAGCGCTTGTTTTTTTCCATAAAAAACATCAACATCTTTTGCTTTAATCTTTATCATTTTAACTCCATTTTTTCTCAAACTTATGTCTTATTATTTGGGCAAATAAATTCATTATTATTAAAAAGCCAAGTAAGACCATTATACATGCCGAAACTTTTTCTACAAATCCCCTTTCAGCACTTTCAGCCCAAATATAAATTTGAACTGGTAAGCTTGCAGCAGGATCCATGGGTGATCCAGGTATCGTGTTAACAAAAGCAACCATTCCAATTAAAATTAAGGGTGCAGTTTCTCCTAAAGCTTGAGCTAAACCAATTATTGTTCCTGATAACGTGCCAGGCATAGAAAGAGGGACTGTATGATGCATTGTGGTTTGCATTCGACTTGCTCCCATAGCAAGTGCTGCCTCTCTTATACTTGGTGGAACTGCTTTTAAAGATGCTCTAGCAGCTATAATTATTGTTGGTAAAGTCATTAATGACAAAGTGATACCTCCAACTAATGGGGTAGACCTTGGTAAATGAAATATAGCCAATAAAACTCCTAACCCTAATAGACCAAAAACTATAGATGGAACCGCTGCTAAGTTGTTTATATTAACTTCAATAAAATCAGTAAATCTATTTTTAGGGGCAAATTCTTCAAGATAGATTGCAGCTAGAACCGCAACAGGAAAAGCTATCATTAAACAAACAAGTATAGAAAAAATTGAGCCCATAAATGAACTTGCTATTCCAGCTAGCTCAGCTTCTCTTGAGTCAGCATTTGTAAAAAAACTAATATTAAATTTACTTTCAACCTTACCATTTGTAACAAGTTGATCAAAAATTTTTAATTGATAATCGCTTACTCTTCTTTGGTCTTCAGGTAAATCTCTTGGATAATTTCCTTTAAAGACTTGGTCTAAATCATCTGAAGCAGTTAGATAAACTTCCTTTGTTTTTCCTATTAAATTAGGGTCATTTAAAAGTTCATTTTTAATCTCTTTTTCAAAAAAATAAGACACCATTCTCTTCAATTCATTTTCTTGATCTTCATTGGCGTTTGGATCTAGATCAGCCATTGATTTTAATGCTATATCGTAATAATCAGCGTCCTGTAAATCTTCTTTAGAAGGATTTTGGTCTAACATCATTAATTCAGCATCGAAAGTTACTGGAACAATAAGCCATGTTTTTTGAAAAGCTGAATAGCCAGTTGAAAAAATTTTAAAAATAAAGATTGTTAAAAATAAAAGTGCCATAAAAATTGCACTCAGACCGTATAAGCGAAATCGCTGTTCAGCTTTATATCTTTTATTTAATAATTGTTCTTTATTTTTATTCATATTTTTCTCTATATTTTTTAACTACTCTCAAGGCCACAATATTTAAACAAAGTGTTACTAAAAATAATGACATACCTAAAGCAAAAGCAGCTTGCGTTTTTGGGTCGCCAAAAGCTTGGTCACCAATTAGAATAACTACAATTTGAGCTGTAATCGTTGAAGTAGACTCTAAAGGATTTAAAGTTAAATTAGCAGCTAAACCAGAGGCCATAACAACTATCATTGTTTCTCCAATAGCTCTTGAAACACCAAGTAAAATAGATCCAACTATCCCCGGCAATGCCGCGGGAAAAATAACTCTCTTAATTGTTTCTGATTTAGTTGCTCCAATAGCGTAACTTCCATCTCTTAAACTTTGAGGCACACTTGTAATTACATCGTCACTTAAACTTGAAATAAATGGTATAATCATAATACCCATTACCCCTCCTGCTGCTAAAGCACTTTCAGCTGAAACTTCAAGACCCATTGAAGTTCCTAATTCTTTCAAAAATGGTCCAACAGTTAGGGCAGCAAAAAAACCATAAACAACTGTTGGTATACCAGCTAAAATTTCAATTAATGGTTTTGCATATTGTCTAACTTTAGTTGATGCATATTCAGCTAAATAAATTCCACTCATTAATCCAATTGGGATAGCAACGCACATAGCAATAAATGCAATAAAAAAAGTACCTGCAAAAATAGGGACTGCTCCAAAAGTATCTGAATACATTGTCGGATCTAAAGCCTCAGAAGAATCTCTAACAAAAGCTTTTGCTGGATACCAGTGAGTTCCAAAGACAAAATCAAATAATGGAATTACTTTAAAAAAATCTATAGTTTGAAATATAAGTGAGAAAACTATTCCAACAGTAGTTAATATTGCAGCTAAAGAAGCTGTAAATAAAACTGCGTTCAAAAATTTTTCAACTGGTTCTCTTGTTCTAGAATTAGATGAAATTCTTTTATACGCATAAGCAACAGAGGCAATAATTGCAGATAATACTATAACAACTTTTGAACTTTGAGCTATTGATCGAAGACTTAAATATTTTTCAGCTGAAGCTTCAATAAAAGGTGTAATTTCTCCAGTGAATTGCCCTCGAGACAATGCTTTTGATTTTTCGTATAATAAATTTAATTCATCATCAAGATAACCTTGATTTGAATAATCACTTAAGATTAATAGTTTTACAATTGTGGGCTCAAAAATTGCCCATAATGAAAAAATTATAAAGGCTGGTATTGCACACCAGATTGCAAGATAATAACCATAAAATTGTGGTAATGCGGTTAATCTTTTTTTTGTAGATTGAATTGTATATGCTTTTTTGCGTCCAAAATAGTAGCTTGTGAAACCTAGAAGAACAATAAATGTAAATAATATTAAGTTCACAGAATCTCCTTAAGTGAGGACTTTACTCTTTTTTTAAAAAAAAAGGGGTCTAAAAAGACCCCCTTTTTAATCATTTGTTAACTGAGGAATAATTAATTACCCATAGCAACTAGCTTCGTAGCATTAGTTCTAGTTGTTTTATACAACTTAGAGTCCAATGGCACTAAACCAATGTCTGCTAAGTAACCCCCTTTTCCAATAGCTTTCTTAGTTGTGAATTCTTTCACAAACTCATGTAAGCCTGGAATTACTCCAACGTGTGCTTTTTTCACGTAGAAGAATAAAGGTCTAGCAACAGCATAACTGTAGTCTTGAATAGACTTTAATGACGGTTGTCCACCATCAATACTTGCTGCTTGCAATTTATCTTTTGCAGCTAAGAAATAACTGAAACCAAAGAAACCAAACATTTCTTTATCTTGAGTTAACTTTTGGATGATTAAACTATCGTTTTCTCCAACTTCAATAGCAGCACCATCTTCTCTGTAAAGTTTTTGAGGTTTTTTGTATTTTTTATTGCCAGCTTCAAAACCAGCTTTATAAAGAGCTTTAGCTTCTTTAGTCATACCTTTTTTCATTACTAAAGAATTCCAAGCATCTCTAGTTCCTGATGTTCCTGGTGGGATCATCACTGAAATTTTTTGTTTTGGTAAGCTAGGGTCAATTTGGTCCCAAGTTTTATAAATATTTGGAACTAATTTACCATCAACAACTGTATGAGCAGCAAGTGCTAAATATAATTGTTCTTTAGTAAAGTTTACTGGTTTTGCATCTTTGCTGTAAGCTAATGTAATACCATCGTTACCAATTACGATCTCAACGATATCATTAACACCATTTTTCTTACATAGAGCTTTTTCTTTATCTTTCATAGCTCTTGATGCATTTGTAATATCTGGATGTTGTTCACCTACACCAGCACAGAATAGTTTAGCTCCACCACCAGTACCAGTAGACTCGATTACAGGAGTTTTAAATCCTGAACCGCCAAATCTTTCAGCAACAACTGTTGCATAAGGGAATACTGTAGAAGAACCAACTATCTTAATTTGATCTCTTGCTTGAGCAACAGTTGCAATTGAAAGTGCAACTAAAGAAGCAATTACTATAGTTAGTTTTTTCATTATCTTTAATCCTTTCGTTATTTATTAATTAAAAAATGATTGACTCGTATAAATTTATTGAATCTTTAATATTACAGAATTGTTACACTTTTGTTAAAAAGGTAACTTTTTAGTTGTATTTTTTTGATATAATTATTTGATCAATATCAGTTTCTAAGCCACCAATACATGAAACAGGGTTTACCTGTTCATTAAGAGCTAGTTCTTTGGTTGGACGTAAAGTTATTTCTAGTTTTACTAAGTTTACTAATTCCTCTCTAATTTCTTCATCATATCTCCAGCTTGGCCATGAACTTGGGGTTGAAAATATAGAGGTTAAATAGCTTGTAGCCATAGTATATCTATAATTACTCAAATTTTCATTCCTCAATAAAAAATCTCTTACAGAATTAAAAATATTCCTACATCTAAAAGAATCTGAAAAATAATTTTCCTTCTTGAGATTTCTATTCATAGGAACAGAAACAATTAAATCAATTGAATTTTTAGAATACGAGGTAACTACGTCTGTATAAAATTCAGCTTCAGTAACTTCTAAATGATCTTTAATAGAAGGATATGAAGTTTTCAAATCTGCCTCTAATCTAAAAATTCCAATATCAAAAACTGTAAGTTGCTGATTTCTTAATAATGTTGTGATATCTTTAGAAAAAACACTTGTTGTTATAGAGCTTAATAAAAAAGCAAAAATCAAAATATTTTTAAATATTTTAACCATATAAAAAATTAATTAAAAGATTAACATTAATCAAGTAAAGAATTGTTAAAAAAACCTTCTAAAACTATTACAATATAATATTTTTTAAATTTAAGTTTTCGCTGGTAAATAAATTTGAATTTCAGTTCCTTGGTTTTCCTCACTTAGAATCTCATAGTGTCCACGATGTTGAGTAACTATATGTTTAACAATAGCTAATCCTAAACCGGTTCCACCAACCTTGTTACTTTGTTCAAGATCTACCCTAAAAAATCTTTCTGTAATTCTAGAAATATATCTTTGAGGAATGCCAACACCTTCGTCTTTAATACTGATCATAAAATTTTTTTCTAACAATTTACCATCGCTAATTTTGCTTGATATAAAAATAGACTTATTTTCCTTTGAATACTTAATTGCATTATCTAAAAGATTAGAAAAAACAGTTTGTAATTTTTTTTCATCTCCAATAACAACTGTTGGATTGGCGAGAGATAAATTAATATTTAATTTCTTTCTTTTTAAAACAATCTCAAAATTACTGATGATTGTTTTGAAAAGATCATTTATATCAACTAAAGAGTTTGGCCTTATGTGTTCTTCTAATTCAATTCTTGTGAGTATTAAAAGATCATTAATTAAATTTTCCATTCTATTTGATTGATCAGTCATTATTTTCATAAATTTTTTTTTAGCCTTTTCATCATCAGACGCTGGGCCCTCAATTGTTTCTAGTGATCCTTTGATTGCCATTAAAGGTGTTCTTAATTCATGGCTTACATTTGCTACAAAATCAGTTTTAAATTTTTGTGCTTTTGTAATTTCAGTAAAATCTTTTAAAAATAACACAACAGAGTCTGGTTCAGTAAACAAATGAGTTGGGCCAGGAATAATATAAATTTTATAGAATTGATATGATGGGAGGTCTATTTCAATGTCAATATTTTTTGTTTTATTTTCAACAATAGCTTTTTCAATATTTTCTATTAATTCTGGTTTTCGAATTATAGAAGATATGTTTTTATCAATTAAATTACTTCCAAATCTTTTTAATGCACTTGGATTGGCATATTTAATTATGTTAAATTTATTTAATGCAAAAAATTGATCCTCAAGCTCATCAATAATTACTCTTTTGGTTTTTTCCTCTCTTTTATTAATTATTGTAGCAGTATTTATTGATTTGTTTTTTTTTTGATTAAGTAAATAGAGGAGATAAATTATAACAACTATAAGTAGAATGATGAAATATTCCATAAATTTAGACGGCTTAATTTTGCATCATTAAACTTTTTAATGCAAATAAATTAAGGAAAAATTAACTAATGATTTGGTGAAATATTGTTAAAAAATATTTTTGCTGTTTCTTCCCAAGTGAATTTTTTTGCAAATTCAAGACAATCATTTCTATTAACTTTCAAAGCTTTATGAGCTGAAACTTTAAGATCATTATCTAAACAATTTATTTTGGAACCCTCAAATATATCTTTAGGACCTGGAACAGGATAAGCAGCTACAGGTGTTCCGCAATTTAAAGACTCACAAACTACAATTCCAAATGTATCTGTTTTACTTGGAAATACAAAAACATCGGAAGATGCAAAATGAGACGCTAATTCACCGTTTGTTTTTTCTCCTAAAAAAATATCTTTAGGAAATTCTTTTTTTAATTTTTTTAAATCAGGTCCCTTTCCTATTATCATTTTTGTACCCTCTAAATCACATTCTAAAAAAGCTCTTATGTTTTTTTCAACTGCAACTCTTCCAACATAAATCCAAATCGGTCTTTTATGTGGTAAATCAATTTTTTTCGGACTCTTAAAAGCTCCATGATTGCCTCCTCTTGTCCAAGTAATCATTTTATTATTATCTATACCTATATCGATTAATTCTTTTCTCATAGATTCTGTTGTTACTAAGATTCTCTCAGCCTTGTTATGAAAGTTTGCTAAGAATTTTTCAGCCCATTTTGCAGGTATAATAGGAAAGTAAAGCTTAAGATATTTATCAAATCTTGTATGAAAACTTGTCGTAAACTTTAGTTTATTCTTCAAACAATATCTTCTTGCCATAGTCCCTATAGGACCTTCAGTAGCTATATGAATTGCATCAGGTTTTATTTTCTTTATCAAGCTACCAACTCTTGGCCAAACATTAATAGATATTCTAATTTCATTATATTTTGGCATCGGAAAAGTTAAAAATAATTCTGGTGTGATATATTCTATTCTATGACCTTGTTCTTTTAAAATTTTACCTGTTTCATGCAAGGTTCTTACAACACCATTTACTTGTGGAAAATATGCATCTGTTGCGATTAAAATTTTCATTAATTACGAAGCTTTTTTTAAGTCTTCATTTTTAATAGGTTTAATTATTTCTTGAGTGTCTAAATATTGTTCTCTTATTTTATCCCAATATAATATTTCAAAGCTACCATCGTAATTTTCGGCTAATGCAGTGCAAGATTCTACCCAGTCTCCACAATTTAAATAATTGACCCCATTAAAATCTCTATCCTCAGCATGATGGATATGGCCACAAATTATTCCATCAAATCTTTTTCTTTTTGCATAATCTGAGAGTGTTTTTTCATATTCACCAATATATTTGACGGCGTTCTTAACCTTATATTTTAAATATTTTGCAAGAGACCAATATTCTTTTCCTCTCAACCTTCTAAAGAAATTAATTATTACATTTATTTGTAACAATAAATTGTAAGCTATTGATCCAAGTTTAGATAGCCATTTAGCATGTTTCATAACACCATCCCAAGCATCACCATGAACAACAACATATTTTTTTCCAGCATTTGTCTCATGAACAACTCTATTAACCATATGGATGTCACCAAAATTCATTGGAATAAATTTTCTTAACATTTCATCATGGTTGCCCATAATATAGAAAACTTTAGTGCCATGTCTTGCTTTTCTTAAAATTTTTTGGATTACATCATTATGTTCTTGAGGCCAAAAAAAACTTTTTTGCATTTCCCAGACATCTATAATGTCTCCTACAAGATAAAGATTTTCAGATCTTGAGTTTTTAAAAAACTCTAAAAGTTTTTTCGCCTGACAACCCTTGGTACCCAAATGCACATCAGAAATAAAAATGCTTTTGTATTTAAGTATGTTAGGCATTTAAAGGCCTATATTTTAATACAACTGTAACACGAATCATGTATTTCTTATTTCATTTAAATGTTACAAATTTGTTAAAAATTTTTTAAGGATTAATTATGTTGTATTGTTTAATTTACAATCAAAACTCTTCCTCTGGAAGAAAATCAAAATTCATAAATAGGGTTTTATCTAAGTTAAAAGAAAATAATTCAGTAGAATACTTTGAGACCAAAACAATAAATCAAGCTAAGAAAATTTTTAAAAACTTTAATCAAAAAAATTATGATCGATTAATAGTTGCTGGTGGAGATGGATCTGTTTCTTTTGCAATTAATGAACTAATAAAGAATGATTTTAATTTTAAAGACGATTTTGCTATAGGCTATATACCTGCTGGGACTGCAAATTTACTGCAAGCTGAATTATCAATGAATAAAAAGGTTGATGATATAGTCAATGTATTGATTTCTAATAATTATAAATCCTCTAATCTTGTAAAAATTAACGAGAATTATTTCTTTTTAATGGCTGGTATAGGATGGGATGCAAAAATTGTTCATTCAATTAATTCAAAAATTAAAAAAATTCTTGGAAAAGTGATATTTGGTATCAAAGGTTTTCAATATTTCTTGTTTATGAATAATAAAAAATTAAATGTTACTTTTGATGGACAATTTTATCAAGCAGACTGGATATTATCTTCAAATACCAAATATTACGCTGGACATCATAAAATAAATAAAACAAATATTTTTGAAAATAAAATAGTCACATATATATTTAAGGATTTAACTAGGATCAATTTATTATATTCTATATTTTTAATAATTCTTAATGGTGATTTAAGTAAAAATAAAAATGTTATTACTACTTATTCACAAAACATTACAATTGATGGAAATGATTTGATACCTGTTCAAATTGATGGAGATAATTTTGGTTCATATAAAAAAATTCATTTAAATCTATCAAATAAAAAAGTGAATTTTCTTGTAAAATAATTATTTTACTCTGCCATAAATATCTTGATATCTCACTATATCTGTTTCTTTTAAAATCGAGCCTACTTGAGCTTCAATTATTTTAACTGGTTTTTTATAGGGATTTTCTATTCTATGGATTGCACCTAGTGGAATAAAAATAGTTTCATCAGGTTTCATAGTGAAATATTTCTTATTTAAAGTAATTTTAGGTTCACCATGAGTAACTACCCAATGTTCAGCTCTATGATGATGTTTTTGAAGACTTAATATACCTTTTGGTTTTACATATAATTCTTTAATTAAGAATTCCTTACCATTAAATAGATTTACATAACTACCCCAAGGTCTGTGGAATACATTCTTCTTTTTAAAATAATGTCTTTTATTTCGTCCGTACATCTTACAGATTTCTTTCCAAGATCCTAAATCAGACCAAGGAATATCTAATTTGATAGCATTTATATCTTTGGTTTTTTCTAATATTGCATAGTCAAAAGACTTGGCTTTTGCTTTTGTGAAAGATTGTTTGTTTAAATAATATACATTACTTTTATATTTTGCTTTTAATACTGCTTTATTACAATTTCGATAAATATTTGGTTGGTATTTCTTAAAATTATTTATTATTGAGTCTTTTCTCAAATAAAACATTCCAGAATTCCAATAACCTTTTTTACTAATTATTTGTTTAGCTTTAGCCTTTTTGGGTTTTTCTACAAATCTAGTTACTTTGTTACTTTTTGTTAAAAAATAACCAAATTCACTTGAGGGCATTTTGGGTTTAATCCCAAAAATAAAGATATTGTTTTGAGTAAGTTTCTTTTGATTTTTTTTGATAGCTTTATTGAATAAACCAACTTTTTCTATCAAATGATCAGCAGCCAAAAACATTAATGGTTGTTCGTTTGGAATGTCTTTAATTAAAGCCGTACTTAATATAGCGGGTGCAGTATTTCTTTTTGCTGGCTCTAAAACTATCTTGAATTTTCTTATTTTGTGTTTTTTTAAATGTTGTTTTACTTGTCTTAAATATTTTGCATTAGTGCTTATAATTGGTGCATCATATATAGATGCTTTAACTCTTTCTAAAGTTTTACCTAATAAAGTCCAATTACCAAAATCAATAAATTGTTTTGCTTGATGTTTTTTAGCTTTTGGCCAAAGTCTTGTTCCAGCGCCACCACATAAAATAACTGGGCGAATTTTCATTAAATTTTTGAATATTCCTTAACTTCTTTTTTCTTACCAGGATGAGTTGGGGCTCCTAAACTTGCTGGCCCAACTGTTTGTGCATATTTCCAAAGAGTTCCCGAGCCAAAATCAGATTTTTTAGCTTTCCATTTTCTTCTTCTTGAAGCTAATTGTGCTCTTGTTAAACGAACATTAATTGTTCCTTTTTTAGCATCAATATCAATTAAATCACCGTTTCGTAAAAGAGCAATCGGTCCACCTAAAGCAGCCTCTGGTCCAACGTGACCAACACAAAATCCTCTAGTTGCTCCTGAAAATCTTCCATCAGTAATTAAAGCAACTTTCTCGCCTTTTCCTTGACCATAAATTGCACCAGTTGTTGAGAGCATTTCTCTCATACCTGGTCCCCCTACTGGACCTTCGTATCTAATAATTATCACATCACCATCTTTATATTTTCTACTTTGAACAGCTTTCATTGCACTTTCTTCATTATCAAAACATCTTGCTCTTCCAGTAAATTGTAATTTTTTTAGTCCTGCAATTTTAACAATTCCACCTTCTGGAGCTAAATTTCCTTTTAATCCTACAACACCACCATCTGGTGATAAGGGTTTGTTATAAGCTCTTAACACTTTTTGTTTTGGATTAAATTTAATTTCCTTTAAATTTTCTTTCATTGTTTTACCTGTAACTGTCATACAATCACCATGAATATAACCACCATCAAATAAAGTTTTTAAAAGCATCGGCACACCACCTGCTAACCACATGTCTTTAGCAACATATTTTCCACCTGGTTTTAAGTCTGCAAGATAAGGTGTTTTTTTAAATATTTTTGCAACATCCATTAAATCAAATTTTATTCCTGCTTCATTTGCAATAGCTGGTAAGTGTAATGCAGCATTAGTTGATCCTCCAGTTGCAGCTACAATTGTTGCAGCATTTTCTAATGCTTTTCTTGTTACAATATCTCTTGGTTTAATACCTTTGGCTAACAATTCCATAACCATTCGACCACTCGCTTTAGCATATTTGTCTCTTTCCTCATATGGTGCAGGTGTTCCCGCAGAATAAGGTAATGCTAAACCAATAGCCTCAGACACACACGCCATCGTATTAGCTGTAAATTGACCTCCACAAGCTCCAGCTGTAGGGCAAGCAACCAATTCTAACTTTCTTAACTCTTTTGCTGACATTTGTCCTGAAGAATGTTTTCCAACAGCTTCAAAAACATCAACTACAGTTACATCTTTGCCTTTATATTTTCCTGGTAATATTGAACCACCATAAATAAATACACTTGGAACGTTAAGTCTAACCATCGACATCATTAAACCTGGCAAAGATTTGTCACAACCTGCGATACCTACTAATGCATCATAACAATGTCCTCTAACAGTTAATTCTGCACTATCTGCTATAACTTCTCTTGAAATTAATGAAGATTTCATTCCTTCGTGACCCATTGCAATACCATCAGTGACTGTAATTGTACAAAATTCCCTAGGTGTACCGCCAGAGGCTCTTACACCCTTTTTAACTGATTGAGCTTGTCTCATTAGAGCTATGTTGCAAGGTGCAGCTTCATTCCAAGTTGAAACAACACCAATAAATGGTTTTGAAACATCTTTTTCAGTTTCACCCATAGCGTAATAAAATGATCTGTGAGGAGCTCTATCAGGTCCAAGAGACGTATGTCTACTTGGTAGTTTTTTCTTATTAAATTTCCGCATTATAAACTTTCAATTGTTAAAGATATCTTTTTAATATCATCTTTCAAGTTACTATAGTTAGTTTTTTCTTGTTCAACAATATTTTTTGGTGCTCTATCAACAAAACTTTTATTCGATAATCGTTGCGATATCTTGTCTAAATCATCTTGATGTTTTCTTTGTCGTTTTAATAAATTTTCTTTAATTAAATTTAAGTCAACATTTTCATCGAAATAAATCTTAAAAATATCACCTGAAATAACCATTGTTGCAGATGGTTTATTTTGATCCTTTTCAAAAAAATTGTTTATACGCCCAAGTTTTTTCAAAATTGTCTCGTTATTACTCATTAATGACTTATTTTTTTTTGCTATTTTGTTTATTGATATATCTACAAAGGAGCCGGGGCTAACATTAAGCTCATTTTTAAAAGACCTTAATTCAGAAATAATATCTATGATTTTTTCAACATCTTTTTGAGACTGATCTTTTTTAATTTTTGCAGATGGCCAATTCTTATACATCAGAAAATTCTTATTTGATTTATCGAATTTATTTTTGAGCCATATTTCTTCAGTTACGAATGGTATGAAAGGATGTAACATTACTAATATTTGTTTAAACACATAGGCGGATACCTCTTTTACCTCTTTTTGAGCTTTTTTGTCCTCTGAATAAAGAATTGTTTTAGAAAGCTCAATATACCAATCACAATATGAATGCCATGCAAATTGATATGCATTTTTTGCTGCCTCATCAAACCGATAGACCTCAATATTTTTTTGAATTTTATTTTTAACTTCTATTAATTCAGAATATATCCATTTATTAATATTCAGTGTTGTTTTTGGAGTTTTATCGGTTCTATTGAAATCGCATTTATTTGTGATTAAAAAGTTATTTGCATTCCATAATTTATTTAAAAAATTTCTATACCCTTTAACTCTATCTTCTGAAAGTTTTACATCAGTTCCTGGAGAGGCCATAGATAGTAAAGTAAATCTTAAAGCATCTGCACTATATTTTTCAATTATATCTAAAGGATCAATAACATTGCCTTTTGATTTAGACATTTTTTGTCCCTTTTCATCTCTAACTAAAGCATGAACATAGATATCTTTAAAAGGTTCTTTATTTAAAAATTCCATGCCGAACATAATCATTCTAGCAACCCAGAAAAAAATAATGTCAAAACCAGTAACTAAAACAGTGGTTGGATAAAATTTTTTAACAAACTCTTTTTCATCTGGCCATCCTAAAGTAGCAAAAGGCCATAAACCTGAAGAAAACCATGTATCTAAAACATCTGGATCTCTGATTAATTCAACATCTTTTTTATAATGCTTTTTTGCTAACTTTTTTGCTTCTTTCTCATTTATAGCTACAAAAATTTTTTTATCGGGTCCATACCATGCCGGTATTTGATGTCCCCACCAAAGCTGTCGCGAAATACACCATGGCTCTATATTGTTCATCCATTGAAAATATGTTTTAGACCAATTACTAGGAAAGAAATTTGTTTTTTTTGTTTTGACAATTTTTTTTGCTTTGATAGCTAATTTTTTTGCATCGACGAACCACTGCTCTGTTAGGAATGGTTCTATTATAGAATTTGATCTATCTCCGTATGGAACTTTATTTTTGATATCTTCTTCTTTTACAAAAAAATCTTTTTCTTTAAGCTCATTAAGTAATTTTTTTCGGGCATCAAATCTATCTAAACCAATATAATCTGACGGAGCATTATCATTAATTTTACCCTCTTCAGTAAAAATGTTTATCATATCAAGTTTATTTCTTTGACCTACGTCATAGTCATTAAAGTCATGAGCTGGAGTTATCTTTAGAGCTCCAGTTCCTTGATCGGGATCTGCATAATTATCTTTAATAATTTTTATTTTTCTACCTACAATTGGTATTGTAACTATTTTACCAACAAAATTTTTGTATCTTTTATCTTTTGGATTAACCGCTATCGCAGTATCTCCAAGCATGGTTTCTGGTCTTGTTGTTGCAATAGTTATAAATTCAGATGAATTTTCTATCGGATATCTGATGTAATAAATTTTTGAATTCATCTCCCTTTGGTCAACTTCTAAATCTGAAATAGCAGTTTTTAATACAGTGTCCCAATTCACTAGTTTTTCTGCTTTATAAATTAATTTTTTTTTATGTAATTCTACGAAAACTTTTAAGACGGATTTAGATAGATTTTTATCCATCGTAAAAGCATTTCTTGACCAGTCACATGAACAACCTAGTTTTTTTAATTGGTTAATTATTATATCGCCATACTCATTTTTCCATTCCCATACTTTTTCAATAAATTTTTCTCTTCCAAGAGTGGCTTTAGTAAGACTTTCTTTTTCTAATTTTTTCTCAACAAGTGCTTGGGTAGCTATACCCGCATGGTCTGTTCCTGGTTGCCATAAAGTTTCATAATTATTCATACGATAATATCTTACTAAAAAGTCTTGAATTGAATTATTTAAAGCATGCCCCATATGCAAACTTCCAGTTACATTAGGGGGTGGAATTACAATTGAATACTTCTTGGAATTTTTTTTAGGTTTAAATAATTTATTTTTTTCCCAATAAGCATAAATTCGATCTTCAACTTTTGAATGTATATATTTATCGCTTATCATGGGTGTAATTAGTTTATAATTTAATAATCTAAATTAACAATAATCAAATTGGAACGTTATTTGATAGACTAATTGCAAATATTTAATATAAAACTCCTTGTAGCTATCTTCTAAAACATAAGGCAACGTGGCGGAATGGTTACGCAGAGGATTGCAAATCCTTGTATCCCGGTTCGATTCCGGGCGTTGCCTCCAAAAAAAATCTTGTTTTAGTTAAAAAAGAAAGTAAGTTGACAATTTACATTCCTCGGTAGCTCAGTTGGTAGAGCAGTTGACTGTTAATCAATTGGTCGCAGGTTCGAGTCCTGCCCGAGGAGCCAAAAATTACACTACCTTAGAAATATTATTTGAAACTTGTAATGATTTATTAAACTTTAGTTTTTGGTCTGCATTTAACTCTGAATAAAGTTTAACTAAAAAATTATAGTTAACATTCATATGTCCCTGTTGAGATTTTTCTAAATTTAATAGATATTCTGAAAAATCCTCAAAAAAATAATTAATTGGTACTTTTAAATAGTTGGAAAGTTGTAATAATCTTATTGAACTTACACCATTTGTCCCTTTTTCGTATTTTTGAATTTGTTGAAATGTAACGTTAATTGCTTTTGCCACTTTTGTTTGAGTTAAACCTAGAGCCAATCTTCTTAATTTAAGCTTACTGCCCAAATGTTTATTAAAATTATCTTCCATTAAGACCCCTCTTAATATTTTTATAAAACATAATTCAACTAGTTTTTAGAACCTACTGCAACCAATATTTTTTTTTTATTTAGCTGAAAAACAGTCGATTTTAAATATCTGTCAAGCATTACTTCAGCCTGAAATAGAGAAATATTTCTTGCAAAAGTAACGTTCTATAGTATCTGGCTTAAGAAAAGTTTTGTTCTATCGCTCTTTGGATTTGCAAAAAACTCTTTGGTATCTGCTTTTTCAACTATCATACCTTCGTCCATAAATATCATTTGATCAGCTACTTCTTTTGCAAAACCCATTTCATGCGTAACAACTATCATTGTCATACCTTGTTTTGCTAAATTAACCATAACATCTAATACTTCTTTAATCATTTCAGGATCTAAAGCTGAGGTTGGTTCATCAAAAAGCATTATTTTAGGCTCCATGCAAAGAGCTCTAGCAATGGCAGCCCTTTGTTGTTGACCTCCGGATAATTGCCCGGGATATTTTTGTGCCTGATCTAAAATTTGAACTCTTTCTAGATGTTTTAAAGCTAATTCTTCAGCTTCTTTTTTTGGCATTTTCTTTACCCAAATTGGTGCAAGTGTGCAGTTATCTAAAATTGATAAATGTGGAAATAAATTGAATTGTTGAAAAACCATTCCAACTTCTGCCCTAATTTGTTCAATATTTTTTGTATCCTCTGTTAATTCTGTTCCATCAACAATTATGTTACCCTCTTGATGTTCCTCTAGTCGATTAATACATCTGATCAAAGTTGATTTACCAGAGCCTGAAGGGCCACAAACTACAATTTTTTGTTTTGGCTTCACTTCCAAATTTATTGATTTTAATACTTGGAAGTCTCCAAACCACTTGTTCATATTGTTTATTTGGATAATATTTTCAGACATAAATTTTATCTATCAGTTTTATATTTTTGTTCGAGATTATAACTATATTTACTCATTGCATAACAAATAATCCAGAAAATTATCGCTGCAAACACATATCCTTCCATAGCAAAACCTAACCATTCTGGATTTGTTTTAGCTAAATTCAGCATTCCAACAATTTCTAAAAGACCAACCACAAATATTAATGGAGTGTCTTTAACTAATGCTAAGAATGTATTAGCAATTCCAGGTATAACCAATTTTAAAGCTTGAGGTAAGATTACAAAAATATGCATTTTCCAATAACCCATACCTAAAGATTTGGCTGCCTCGTATTGTCCTCTTGGTAAAGCCTGCAATCCGCCTCGAATAACTTCAGCAACATATGCTGCCTCAAACAAAGAAATAGCAATAATTGCTCTTACCAATTTATCTATAAAAAAGTCTTCAGGTAAAAACATTGGAAACATAACAGCTGACATAAATAAAACTGTAATTAACGGAACACCTCTCCAAAATTCTATGAAACCAACCGAAATATATCTAATCAATGGAAAACCTGATCTTCTACCAAGAGCGAAAGCCATACCAATCGGGAAACAGAAAATTAAACAGAAAAACGAAATAATAAATGTAAGCGATAAACCACCCCATGCACCCGTTTCAACCCAATTTAGACCATCCAATTTACCTAATTCGATATATTCCTCAAAAAAAAGAAAATATTTTAGAATTATATAAAGTGCTAAAGGAACTATTAAAAAATAATAAAACTTAAATCTTCCTGGGATAAAAAATCCGATAATAATTGATAATATTGCAGCTATTATTCCATATGAAAAATCAAAAAAGACAGGACCACCAGAAATAAAGAAAAAGATAAATAGGAAAGCAATAAAAGGATAAATCACTACATAATAAAGTGTTAAATATTTCTTAAATTTATCAGTAGCAAAATAACCAACAGAACCAAGTAACACTAAGGCGATAAATGACAAATTTATTCTCCACTGTTCTGCATTAGGATACATTCCATACATAAATCTTCTCATCCAAACTTTTATATATGTCCAACAAGCACCAGTTCCTGTACAGACATCTTTTGAGTCACCCGCAAAACTAGCATCTACGACAAACCAACTAAGTATGGGAGGAATTGATTTTATTATTATAAATATTATTAATAACGAGAGTACAGCGTTAAAATTATTAGTATTTATATGTTTATTTAATAAATCTAATCTTTTAATACCACTATATTCAATTCTAATAAAATATAGTCCGATAAAACCTAATATTAAGGGTAATACAAAACTCATAAAATTGGGTAAAAAACCTGTTAAATTTAAATTAAAAAAAGAATTAAAAAAAACGTCTAAGAAACTAATCAAAAATAAAAAAGAACCTAGATACAAGAAGGTATTTAAATTTGCTCTATCAGGTTTTAAAAAATTTATTTTAGACATTACTTTTCCTGTATTGCTATTTTTTTATTATACCAATTCATCAAAATTGAAATCGAGATACTTAGAGTTAAATAAGTAAACATTGTTATAGAAACTATCTCAATGGCTTTACCTGTTTGCATTAACGCAGTTCCTGCAAAAACTAAGACCAGGTCTGGATAAGCTATTGCCGCTGCAAGAGAAGAATTTTTTGTTAAATTAAGATATTGATTGGTAGTTGGTGGAATGATTATCCTAAGAGCCTGGGGCATAATTACTAATTTTAATACCTGATTAGGTGTTAGACCTATTGATGCTGCTGCCTCTTTTTGACCTTTTCCAACTCCTTGAATTCCAGCTCTGACACATTCTGCAATAAATGTTGCTGTATATAAAGACAAGGATAATGTTAAAGCAATTAATTCTGGTGGTAAACTTACTCCTCCTTCATATATAAAAGATGTTGTTGCTAATTGTTTAAGAACAGGAACTTCAAATGAAAGTTTTACTCCACCTATCAAAAAACTTAGTAGAGGAAGAATAAAGATCAATCCTAATGAAATAAAAAAAACTGGAATTTGTTTACCTTGATTTTCTTGAACTTTTTTTGCATGAATTCGTATTACAATAATAGCTATTACTGCTGCAACAAGCGAATAAAAGAAAATACTAAAATTTTGCCAAATAAAAGCAGGGACATATAATCCCTTTATAGTTAAGAAAAAAACTCCAAAAATTGCTTCTGCATCTTGTGGAAGTGGTAATGCTCTGAGAGCAGCAAAATACCAAAAAAAGATTTGAAGTAGTAATGGAATATTTCTAAAAAATTCTACATAAAATGCTGCAAATTTATTTATTAAGTAATTAGGAGATAATCTTGCAACACCAACTATCACACCTAGAATTGTAGCAATAATTATACCTATAACTGAAACAAGTATTGTGTTTAATAACCCAACTAAATAAGCTCTGAAATAAGAGTGAGATCCATCATATTCAATTAAAGAAAATTGAACATCAAAAGAGGACTCTTGTGATAAGAAACCATATCCAAAATCAATACCTCTATTTTCCATATTGATTTGAGCGTTGTAAGTAAAAAAACCAAAAATCAAGACCACAGCTATGACTGTGATTAATTGGGGAACAATGTCTTTAAGTTTCAGATTCACAAATGTGATAATATATGAATTTATAAAAAAAGGGCTAGAAAAATCTAGCCCTTTTTAAGTAATTTAAACTGAAATTATCTTGCAGGTGGAACGTAAAGTATTCCGCCCTTTGTCCATAATTGGTTTGGACCTCTGTCTGGTAAAATTCCAGTGTCAGCAATATTTCTCTTATAGCTTTCACCGTAATTACCAACTTGCTTGATAATTCTTAAGCTCCAGTCATTGTCTAGACCAAAAGCAGCACCTAATTCACCTTCAGCTCCAACTAATCTTTTGATAGCTGGATTGTCAGAAGTTTTCATCATGTCTGCATTTGCTGAAGTAATTCCATATTCTTCAGCTTCGATCATTGTATTCAAAGACCATCTAACGATATCTTCCCAAACTGAATCACCTTGTCTTACAACTGGTCCTAAAGGTTCTTTAGAAATAGTCTCTGGTAAAACAATGTGTTCATCAGGGTTCTTCATTTTTGTTCTTTGAGCAGCTAAACCAGATTTATCAGTAGTGTAAGTATCACATCTACCTGCATCGTAAGCAGCTACGACTTCATCAGCTTTTTCAAATGCTACTGGCTCATACTTGATCCCTTTAGAATTAAAGAAGTCTCTCATATTTAACTCAGTTGTTGTACCAATATTTGTACAAGCTGAGATACCATCTTTGAATTGGCCTGTTGAAGTAATACCTGAACTTTTTCTTACCATGAAACCTTGACCATCGTAAAAGTTTACACCTACGAAAGTAAGTCCGATATCAGCATCTCTAGAAAGAGTCCAAGTTGTGTTTCTTGATAAGATATCAATCTCACCAGATG
>CACBGP010000009.1 GCA_902538745.1 uncultured Pelagibacteraceae bacterium
GCTGGAGGTAATAATGAGAAAAGTGCAGTTAATAAGGCAAAAAATTTATTGAAAAAAGTGGGGTTGACTAATAGATCAGAACATTACCCTTCTCAATTATCTGGTGGTGAAAAACAGAGAATTTCAATTGCAAGAGCAGTGGTCAATAATCCTCAAGTAATTTTAGCCGATGAACCAACTGGAAGTTTAGATTTACAAACAGCAAAAGAAATTTTTGGACTTTTAAAAAATCAAATAAATAAGGAGAGATTAATAATATTTGCAACTCATAATAGATTTTTTGCAAATAAGGCTGATTGCTTATTGGAAATAACTAATGGTAATATAAAAACCATTAATGCTCGAATCAAAATTTAAAAAATTTAATCATTTAAAAATACATACTCAATATTCAATTTGTGAAGGTGCAATAAAAGTAGATGAGATTAAAGAGTCTTCAAAAGAAAATAAGATTAAATCATTAGGTATATGTGATACATTGAATTTATGTGGCGCATTAGAATTTTCAGATAAACTATCTAAGATTGGCACTCAGCCAATAATAGGGACTCAAATAAATTTTAAGTACGAAGAGACTATAGGTCTACTACCACTTTTTGCAATGAATGAGAAAGGTTATAAAAGAATTATTGAACTTTCCTCTTTATCATATCTAAACAATGATGAGCTGTCTGAGCCCAATGTTTCTTTTGGTGAATTATTAAGAAAAGATGAGGGTATTGCTATTTTTTCAGGAACTGTATTCGGCTTATTCGGAAATTTATTTGACAAAGGTAAGTATTCAGATATCGAAAAATTATATTCAAAACTCAAATCAATTTACAAAGATAGATTTTATATTGAATTACAAAGACATGGAGATCGTAATGAAGATAGTTTTGAAAAAATGAATTTAAAAAAATCTAATGATTTAGAAATTCCTTTGATTGCAACAAATGAGACTTTTTACATTAATCAAGACATGCATGAAGCGCATGATGCACTAATTTGTATTAAGAATAAGACATATATACAGGAAAAAAATAGATTAAGGTTTAGTAATAAACATTATTTGAGAGATGATAAAGAAATGTATGAATTGTTTTCTGATATTCCTGAAGCACTTGAAAATAATTATAATTTTCCTTACAGATGTAGCTATAAACCCTCATTTTCGAAACCTATTTTACCCAATATTAGTTCTAAAAAAGATGGAAATGCAGATGATATTCTTAAAAAAGATTCGCTCTCTGGATTAAAAGAAAAATTTATTAAAATTTTTAAAAAAGATATAAATAATTTAACCAAAGACCAAGATTTTCAAAAATACCTCGATAGACTTAATCATGAATTGAATATTATTACTGAAATGAAATATTCGAGTTACTTTTTGATTGTGTCCGATTATATTAAGTGGGCGAAAAAAAACGATATTCCAGTGGGTCCTGGAAGAGGTTCGGGTGCTGGATCATTAGTAGCTTGGTGTCTATCAATCACAGATGTCGATCCAATTAAATTCAATTTAATATTTGAAAGATTTTTAAATCCTGATCGTATATCAATGCCTGATTTTGATATCGATTTTTGTGAGGAAAAAAGAGACCTAGTTTTTGAGTATCTTACAAAAAAATATAAAGACAGCGTTGCACATATTATTACTTTTGGAAAATTAAAAGCTAGAATGGTAATACGAGATGTGGGTCGTGTAATGGGGCTGTCTTATGGTTTTGTTGATAATATCTCAAAAATGATACCATTTGATCCTTCAAGACCACAAAACCTAACTGAATGCATAGCTGGAGAACCAAGACTTCAAAAGTTAATAAATGACGACTCTAGAGTTAAAAAATTAATAGACTTATCTTTGAAACTAGAGGGGCTAAATAGAAATGTTGCTACTCATGCAGCAGGTGTTGTAATAGCTGATAAAAAATTAACAGATGTAGTACCGTTATATAAAGATAATACAGCAGATTTACTTTTGCCTTCAACACAATTTGATATGTATTCAGCTGAAAATGCTGGCTTAATAAAATTTGATTTTTTAGGTCTAAAAACTCTGACAGTAATAAACAATACACAAAATATTATTAGGAAAAAAAATAAAGATTTTGACATAGAAAACATCAGTTATGATGATCAAAAAGTTTTTGATCTTTTATCCTCAGGTAAAACAGTTGGATTATTCCAAATTGAAAGTGCCGGAATGAGGGAGGCACTTATTCAGATGAGGCCAAATCACATTGAAGATATAATTGCATTAGTAGCACTATATAGACCTGGTCCTATGAGTAATATACCAATTTATAATGATTGTAAGCACGGAAAACAAAAACCAGATTACCTTCATCCACTATTAGAGGAAATACTTAAACCAACTTACGGAGTTATAATATATCAAGAACAAGTAATGCAAATAGCTCAAAAATTATCAGGCTTTACCGCAGGTCAAGCAGATATATTAAGAAGAGCGATGGGTAAGAAAAAAAGAGCTGAATTAGAAAAACAAAAACAAAGTTTTATTTCTGGTGCTGTAAACAACGGTATTAACAAAGAAGTAGCTGCGGGGATATTTCTAAAAATAGAGCCCTTCGCAGAATACGGATTTAATAAAAGTCATGCTGCAGCGTATGCAATAATTTCTTATCAAACAGCTTACTTGAAAACATATTTTCCGAAGGAATTTATTGCTGCTTCAATGACAATGGATATCTCAAATCAAAATAAATTAAGTGAGTTTTACGAAGAACTAAGGAGACTTAATATTCATATCGAAAGACCAAATATTAATGAATGTTTTGCGGACTTTAGAAATGATGACCAAAAATTTTATTATGCCCTAGGTGGTATTAAAGCAGTTGGTTACGAGGCAGTTTCAAATATTGTTAGAGAAAGGACAAAGAATGGTAAGTTTAAATCAATTAATGATTTTTTAAATAGAATTAACCCAAAAGATATAAATAAACTCCAGTTAGAGGGATTGGTAAAAGCTGGTGCCTTTGATTGCCTAAATGAAAACAGACAGTCCCTATTTAATTCTATTCCCAATTTTATAACAAAATCTAAAAATATTTATGAGAATAAATCAGCAAATCAGATTGATCTTTTTGAAGAAATTGAAAAGAAAAATGATGATTTTATATCTAATACAAAGGATTGGAAATTCGAAGAAAGATTATCGAGAGAATTTGAGGCAGTTGGTTTTTTTATATCCGATCATCCATTGAACCAATTTAAAGAAATTTTTAATGATTATAACATAGTTGATTATCAAAAATTTAATAATAAAAATGAGACAAATGACTCAAATATTGCCGCAACTTTGCTTAAAGTTCAAGAAAGAAAAACATCCAAAGGTAATGCTTACGCAATATTAAAATTAACTGATCTTTCAAGTGTATTTGAATTATTTATATTTTCTGAAACTCTAGAATCTAACAGGAACATTTTAAAGGAGGGGAATTCATTAATAATTACTGTCATCAAATCTTTATCTGATGAGAGTAATAGATTTAAAAGAATAAACGTAAAAAAAATTGCCTCTCTTAAAGATTTATTAAATAACCCTATAAAGAATATTACTTTTAACCTTAATTCTTTAAAAGACTTAAAAGAATTATCAAAATTCTTAGTTGATCCTGGAGAGACAAAAATCAAAATTAAGTTACAAGAAAATGATAAAAGTTTAGATTTTTATTTAAAAATTGGTAGAAAATTAGATAGAAAAACAGTCAATCTATTAAGAAATAAGGAAATATCTTCAATAATTCACTAAATTAAGCTTGTTTAATTTATAAAATATTTGTAAATATTCGCAAATTAATTAATACGCACACAGTTTTTGGTTTTATACCTCCGGTCCTTAAGTGGAAATTACTGTGGTGGCTCAACCGGGAATAAATATGAAGATACCTAACGTTACAATACAACAATTATTAGAGGCTGGAGTCCATTTAGGCCATAAAACTTTAAGATGGAACCCAAAAATGAAAAAATATATTTTTGGCAAAAGAGACTCAATTCATATAATTGATCTAACTCAAACATTACAACTTACTAAAATTGCTCTTGAAAAGGTTTATGAAACGATTTCAAATAATGGAAAAATACTATTCGTTTCAACAAAAAAACAGGCTTCGGAAGCAATTGCTGAGGTTGCAAAAGAGACTGATCAATATTTTGTAAATTACAGATGGTTAGGAGGAATGCTTACCAATTGGGGAACTATATCAAACTCAATAAAAAAACTTAAAAAATTAGAAAATGATCTAACATCAGAAAATAGAGGTTTCACAAAGAAAGAGCTTTTAAAAATGAGTGTTAAAAAAGATAAATTACAAAGATCTTTAGGTGGAATCTCTGAAATGAAGAAAATTCCCGATCTTGTTTTTATTATAGACACTAATTATGAATCTTTAGCGATACAAGAGTCTTCAAAGTTAGGAATTCCAATTATAGCTATTCTTGATAGTAATTCAAATCCTGATGGTATAGATTTTCCTATACCTGGAAACGATGATGCTAGAAGATCAATTGATCTCTACTGCTCTCTTATAAAAGAAACAATAATTAGTGCTAAAAAAGATGTTCCTGTTATGGAGCAAAAAAAATCTGTTGAAAAAGTTAGTGAAAAAAAAACAGATAAATCAATACAGCAACTGGATAGAGAGAAGCTTGATAAAAAATTTGCTGATAAAGATAAAGAAAAATTGAACTAAATGAGCGATATAGATAAAGTTAAAAAACTTAGAGTAGCAACAGGAGCTGGATTTAAAGATTGTAATTTAGCTATTAAAGAGTCCAATGGAGACTTAGACAAAGCTGTTGAAATTTTAAGGGTCAAGGGAATTTCAAAAGCATCGAAAAAAATGTCAAGAGAGGCTAAAGAGGGTGTAGTTGCTGTAAGTGGCGACAATAGAAAAACATCAATAATTGAGGTTAATTGTGAAACTGATTTTGTCGCAAAAAATGAAAATTTTATAAATTTTGTTAAAGAGCTAAGTGAATTAAATAATGAAAAAAATTCTAATATCGAGCAATTAAAAAGTACTCAAATGCATAATGGAAAATCGGTAAATGATAATCTTGTTGCTTTAATAGCTAAAATTGGAGAAAAAATTACTATCGGTAAAACAAAAACAATTTCTAATAATTCCTCAACTAATTATCATTATCTTCACACAATCGTAAAAGATAATTTAGCAAAGTTAGCAGTTGTTGTTTCATTAGAAACAAAGGATCAGTCTGATATTATAAAAAATTTTGGTAAACAATTATCTATGCATATAGCAGCATCAAATCCTTTAGCACTAGACCCAAATTTAATTGATAAGGATATTTTAGATAAAGAGCAAGAATTGGTAAACGAGGAACTTAAAAATTCTGGAAAATCTGAGGATATAGCCAAAAAAATAAGTATAGGTAAAATGAATAAATTTAAAGAGGAAAATAGTCTCTTAACACAGGCTTGGGTTATGGAACCAAAGAAGAAAGTAAAAGATATTATTAAAGAACTTTCAATAAATGATTTAAAAATAAAAGAGTTTAGTAGAATTAAAATAGGTGAATAAATGTTTGATGAAAAGTCTCATAGCCTCAAAATGGACAAAGCTATTGAAGTTTTTTCAAAAGAGTTGTCATCATTAAGAACTGGTAGAGCAAATGCGGCTATGCTTGATATAATAAGAGTTGATGTTTATGGACAACAAATGCCTATTAACCAGATTGGCAGCATAACAACACCAGAGCCAAGAATGATTAATATTCAGGTTTGGGATCAAACCAATGTAGCATTAATCGATGCAGCAATTAAAAAATCTGAGCTGGGTCTGAATCCACAAATAGATGGTCAATTGATAAGGTTACCAATTCCAGAATTAAACGAGGAAAGACGAACAGATCTAAAAAAATTGATCAAATCAATGGGAGAAAAATGTAAAGTATCAATTAGAAACATTCGAAGAGATGCAAATGATGAATTAAAGAAACTTTTAAAATCTAAAAAAATAGGGGAAGATGAAGAAAAGATTTTTGAAAAAAATGTTCAAAACATAACCGATAAACATATTCAAATTGTTGATGATAAAGTTTCAACTAAAGAAAAAGAAATAATGACCATATGAACCCTTTAAAACATGTAGCCATTATCATGGATGGTAATGGGAGATGGGGTTTAAAATATAAAAATTCTAGAAATGCTGGGCATAAAGCTGGCCTAAAAACTGTAGAAAAAATTATAAAAGAGTCAATAAAAAATAAGATTAGATTTTTAACATTATTTGCATTTTCAACAGAAAATTGGAAAAGACCAAAAAAAGAAATAGATTACTTATTCAACTTATTAGAAAATTTTTTAATAAATAGAATAGACAATCTTCACAAACAGAATATTCGACTTAAAATTTTAGGATCAAAAAAGTTTTCAAATAAACTAAATAAACTCTTGGATTATTCAGAAAAAAAAACATCTAAAAATAATAAATTGCAAATTAATCTTGCCTTGAATTATGGTTCTAAATTAGAGTTAATTAATGCATTTAAAAGAATAAATAGAAACCAAGATAAGATTAATGAAAAAAACTTAGAAAAATATCTTCAAACCAAACATATACCTGATCCTGATATATTAATAAGAACTGGTAACACTAAAAGATTGAGTAATTTTTTATTATGGCAAATAGCATACTCAGAAATTTTTTTTGAAAAAAAATTATGGCCAGCATTTACTGAAAAAGATTTCAATAAAATAATTATAGAGTTCAAAAATATAAAAAGAAATTTTGGTAATATATAATGAATAATGAGTTGAATAAAAGAATTATCACTTCAGTGATTTTATTTATTATTTTATTAGTAATCTTATACAGTCACAGTTCAGTTTTTGGCATTTCGTTGCTAATTTTTGGTTTTTCTATTTGCTTAGAATTCAAAAATATCCTCAAAAAATTAGTGGGTGGTTTATATTTGCCTTCTAAAAAATTTAATTCAAAGTTTTTTGTTATTATGTGGATCCCGTTTATTTACATGTTCTTTATATTTGGTCTATTAACTTTTGATATATATAAAACGGGGGGGCCAACTTTTTTCTTGTTCATAATTTCAATATGTTTTTTTACTGATATAGGAGGTTATGTTATTGGAAAAACAATTGGTGGAAAAAAACTAATTAAAATAAGTCCAAATAAAACTTTATCTGGTTCGGTAGGTTCATTTATATTCAGTATTATTCCATTAATTATTTTTACTAATATAAATAATTTTCAATTAAAATTTGAGATTAGCACTGTAATTTTATGTCTTTTGATTTCGCTAATAAGCCAAATTGGTGACTTATTTATTTCATTGTTAAAAAGAAAAGCTAAAATAAAAGATACCGGAAATATTTTACCAGGTCATGGTGGCCTTTTAGACCGAACAGATGGAATCATATTTGGTATTCCATTTGCTCAATTATTATTAAATTTTATTTAAATGAAAAAGAAAGTTGCAATTCTTGGTTCAACAGGCTCTATTGGAAAAACTCTCATTAATATAATTAAAAAAGATAAAAAAAATTTTAAGATCATACTACTATCTGCAGATGAAAATTATAAAGAATTATTAAGTCAGGCCAGGTTATTTAAAGTAAAAAATTTAATCATAACCAATAAAAATAGTTACAAAAAAATTAAAGAAAAAAAAATTTCAGAAAAAATAAAAATTTTTAACAATTTTGAAAGTTTTAAAAAAATTTTCAAAAAAAAAATTCATTACACTATGAGCTCAATTTCTGGAATTGAGGGATTAAAACCTACGATTGAAATTATTAAATACACAAAAAATATAGCTATTGCTAACAAAGAAGCAATTATTTGTGGATGGAACCTAATAGAAAAAGAACTAAAAAAAAATAAAACAAATTTTATTCCCGTAGACTCTGAACATTTTTCTGTTTGGTATGCTTTAAAAAGTATTGATAAAGAAATTATTGAAAAAATATATTTAACAGCCTCTGGTGGGCCATTTTTAAAATACCCTAGAAAAAAGTTTAGTACAATTAAAATGAAACAAGCTGTTAATCATCCTAACTGGAAAATGGGAAAGAAAATTTCTGTAGATTCGGCAACAATGATGAATAAAGTATTTGAAATTATTGAGGCAAAAAAGATCTTTAATATTCCATATAAAAAATTATCTATAATCATTCATCCAAAATCATATGTTCACGCAATTTTAAAGTTTAAAAATGGTTTAACAAAAATGATTGTACATGACACAAATATGGTAATTCCTATATTTAATTCTCTATACTCATTGAACAAAACAATTAATTCAAAAAAATTAGATTTGAAGGTTTTAAATAATCTAAATTTCCAAAATATAGATTTAATGCGTTTCCCAATCATAAAAATATTGAGTAAGTTACCTGAAAAACCCTCTTTATTTGAAACAGTTATAGTTTCGATAAATGACAAACTAGTAAAATTATTTTTAGCTAATAGAATTAAATTTACTGATATTTCTAAAAAAATGAATATTATGCTTGAATTAAAAGAATTTAAACGATTCAAAAAATTAAGAGCTAAAAATGTTGATGATATAATGAATTTGAATAATAAAGTTAAATTTAAGTTAAATAATATTGTTAATGACTCAAAATGATCAATTTTAAAAAAATAACATCTTTATCTTTAATTATTTTTTTTTCAACTTTCTCCATTTTATTTGCTGAAATCATTAAAGAGATACAGGTAAAAGGAAATGATAGAGTTTCTGATAAAAGCATTGAGATGTTCTCTAATATTAACATTGGGGATGATATTAATAATGATGATTTAAACCAGATACTTAAAGACGTCTATGGCTCAAATTTTTTTAAGAATGTTAAGGTTACTTTTGAAAATAATATACTAATAATTCTTGTAGAGGAAAATTCATTGGTTGAAAATGTTATTATAAATGGACCAAAATCTAAAACACTAATTAAAGAATTAGAAAAAAGGTTAAAAGTTAAGTCAAGAACATCCTATAATGAAATTTTGTTTTTAGAAGACAAAAAAAATATAACAGAAGCTTTAAAACAAAAAGGGTATTTTTTTTCAAAAGTTGATGTAACGATTGAAAAATTATCCGATAATAAGATCAACTTAATATATAATGTTGAAATAGGTGATAAAGCGAAAATTAAAAAAATTTCATTTATAGGAGATAAAATTTTCAAAGATAGAAAACTTAGATCAATTATTGTTAGTGAAGAATATAAATTTTGGAAATTTATTTCTGGTAAAAAATTTTTGAATCAAAATCTTATTGATTTAGATGAAAGACTTTTAAAAAATTTTTATCTCAATAGAGGATTTTACAACGTAAAGATAAATTCTTCTTTCGCAAAAATGTTAAATGAAACTGAATTTGAATTGATTTATAATATTGTTCCTAATAACAGATTTTTTTTTAATAAAATTTCATTAGACTTACCAATCGACTTCGATCAATCCAATTTTGATGATTTAAATAAACTTTTTAAAAAATTAAATGGAAAAAAATATTCGTTAAATGTAATTGAAAATATTTTAGAAAAAATTGATAAAGTTATTCTAGATGAGGAATATAAGACTTTAGAAACAATGGTTGATGAAAATATTTTAGAAAATAAGATTGATTTGACTTTTTCTATAGCTGAAGGAAAAAAATATATTGTTGAGAGAATAAATATTTATGGAAATAATATAACGCAAGAAAATGTAATAAGAAATCAACTATTGATTGATGAAGGTGATGAATTTAATGCAATATTAGCTTCTAAATCTATAAATAACATACAAGCCCTTAATATTTTTCAATCTGTAGATAGTAAAATAATAGATGAGGAGAATGATCGTAAAATAATTGATATCACCATTGAGGAAAAGGCAACTGGAGAGATAATGGCAGGTGCTGGTGTTGGTACAGATGGTAGTACATTAAGCTTCGCAGTTAAGGAAAATAATTATCTTGGGCGCGGCATTAAATTGGTGAGTGAATTAACTGTTTCGGAGGAGACTATTAAAGGCCAATTTAATGTCAATAATCCTAACTTTAGAAATTCTGATAAATCAATTAATCTTAATATTCAGTCTTTAGAAACTGATAAATTAACTGATTCAGGTTATAAAACTAATAAAACAGGTTTTGGTTTTGGAACTAACTTTGAATATCAGGATGATGTTTTCATTGGTTTGGGACAAGACTCTTATTATGAAAAGATTGAAACAAACAGCTCTGCATCTGCAAGACAAAAATCTCAAGCAGGAAATTATTGGGATACTTTTATAAATCTTAATTTAAATTACGATAAAAGAAACCAAAAATTTAGACCAACAGATGGTTTTAGAAGTAGTTATTCTGTTAACTTACCAATAATTAGTGAAAATAATTCTCTAACAAATGCATATGTTTTCACTTATTACGACGAGTTATATCAAGATAATGTTACAAAATTTTCTTTTTTTGCAAAAGCAGCCAATTCGCTAACAAATGATAATATAAAATTATCAGAAAGAATATATTTACCTAGCGGCAGATTAAGAGGATTTGTAAATGGTGGTGTTGGTCCGAAGGATGGAAATGATTTTATTGGAGGCAATTATGCATCATCTATAAATATCCAAACATCGATTCCACAACTTTTACCTAATATACAAAATATGGATGTTTCAATGTTTTTTGATGCTGGTAACGTTTGGGGTGTTGATTACGACTCTAGTTTAGATGATACAAATAAAATCAGATCCTCAATAGGTTTAGGAATAGATTGGTTTACTTTGATTGGTCCTTTAAGTGTATCATTCTCACATCCAATCAGTAAAGTTGATTCTGATAAAACAGAGTCATTTAAATTTAATTTAGGAACGACATTTTGATATTTAAAAAAAAATTATTTCCAATAATTATTTTTTTTTTATTTGGTATAACCAACGTTTGGTCCTCTGAAAGGATAGCATATCTTGATGTTGAATTTATAATTAATAAATCTAAACCAGCCTTAAAGATAATTAAAAAGATTGAAAAAATTCGTGATCAAGAAACTGAAAAATTAATTAAAATGGAAAATAATCTTAAAAAAAAAAATGAAGATCTAGCTAAAACTAAAAATTTAATTTCTAAAGAAGAATTAGATAAAAAGATTTTAAGCTTAAGAAATGAAGCTAAGTCATTCGAAGAATTAAGAAAAAAAACTATCAAAGATTTAAATATTAAAAAAAATAAAGAACTTAATCAATTTCTAAAACTTATAAACCCTATTGTTCAAGAATACATGAGAGAAAAATCAATTGATATGATCATAGACAAAAAAAATATATTCATGGCAGTATCTAATAATGATATAACGAAGGATATTTTAGAGATTATTAATACTAAGATTAAGTAAATGGAAAAATTAAATAAAAAACAGATAGAAGAATTATTACCCCATAGAGAACCTATGTTATTAATTGACGAGTTATATGATATAAAAAAATTAAAATCGGCAACAGCAATCCTAAATGTTAAAAAGGATAGTTTTTTTGTAAATGGTCATTTTCCAAGTCAACCAGTCATGCCTGGTGTTTTAATTGTAGAGTCTTTTGGTCAAGCTGCTGCAGCGCTAACAGCTCACGGTTTAGATAAAGCTACATATGAAAATAAATTAGTTTTTTTAATGAGTGTAGAAAAAGCACGTTTTAGAAATCCAGTGATACCTGATTGCAAGCTTGAATTAAAGATAGAAGCGATAAGATCTCATGGCCGTGTATGGAAATACAAAGGTGATGCATTTGTAAATAATACAAAAGTTGCTGATGCAATGTGGTCAGCTACAATTGTTGATAGGAAATAATCAGCAATATTTCTTTACTACAAAAGTTATTTCGCTTTGATAAAAGCAAGCATGCATAATCCTTTCTTTTTAAATAAAGGTCCGATAAGTCTTATTAAAATCTACGAATTTTTGAACATTAATAATAGAAAAAAAAATGATTTTGAATTCAATGATATAAAAGACTTAAGTAGTGCTAATCAAAATTCTATAACTTTTTTTCATTCAAAGAGATATAAAGAAGTAGCTAAAACAACCAAAGCATCATTTTGTTTAACTTCAGATTTATTAAAAGATTATTTACCAAAAAATTGTGAGCCGATTATTGTAAATAATGTACTAACAGCAGTTGCTAGAATTACTGAAGAATTCTACCCAAATTCAGTAGAAGATGAGTTTGATGATAAAGTTTTAGATATAAAAAATTGTAATTATAATACTGTAATTCATGGTCAAAATGTTCTTATTGGAGAAAATGTTAAGATTGGATCTGATTGTATGATTGGCCATAATACTATTATTGAAAAAAACGTGCACATCGGAGATAATTGTAAAATCGGCTCAAACTCAATTATAAGAAACTCAATAATAAGGAATAATGTAAGCATACTTGACAATTGTATAATTGGCAAAAAGGGCTTTGGGTTTTTTCCGAATAAAAAAAAAAATCTTAGATATCCACATATTGGAATTGTAATAATTAATGAGGGGTGTGAAATTGGTTGTGGTACAACAATTGATCGTGGTTCATTGTCTAACACTGAAATTGGAAAAAATACATTTTTAGATAATCAAATTCATATAGCACACAATGTAAAAATTGGAGAAAATACAATTATTGCTGGCCAAGTAGGAATAGCTGGAAGTTCAACGATTGGTGATAATGTTAGAATTGGAGGACAGGCTGGTATTTCTGGTCATTTAAAAATTGGTAATAATGTTGATATAGCTGGGGGTAGTGGAGTTATAAAAGATATACCAGATAATTCTAAAGTTATGGGATATCCAGCAAAAAATTTAAGGGAGTTTTTAAGAGAAAATAAATAATGATTCATCAGACTGCAACGATAGATCCAAAAGCGAAAATTTCTGCAAATGTTCAAATCGGTCCTTACTGTGTAGTAGGGCCAAATGTTGAAATAGATGAGGAGGTAATTTTACAGTCTCATGTTCATGTTCTAGGTAAAACAAAAATTGGTAAAAGAAATAAAATCTATTCATTTGCCTCAATTGGAAATGAACCTCAAGATTTAAAATATAATGGTGAAGATACACAACTTGAAATTGGTGAAGGAAATAAAATTAGAGAATATGTAACTATTAATACTGGTACAGTCGGAGGAGGTGGGTTAACAAAAGTTGGGAATAATTGTTTATTTATGATTTCATCACATGTGGCACACGATTGTATTGTTGAGGATAATGTTATTTTAGCTAATAATGTGCCTTTAGGTGGACATGCACACATCGAACAAAATGTAATAATTGGAGGAAATTCAGCTGTGCAACAATTTACTAGAGTAGGTAAATTCGCAATGATTGGTGGCATGTGTGGTGTCGTTAGGGATGTTATTCCATATGCGATGGTTCATGGTAACAGGAGTATCCTTCAAGGACTAAATTTAATAGGTTTAAGAAGACAAAAAATTCCTAATAGAGAGATTATTGCACTAACCGAAGCTTACAAAGAGATATTCAAAAGTGAAAATTTAACCGATAATTTAAAAAATTTAAAATCTGACCTAAAAAAAAATAATCTAGTTAAAGATGTAGTTGAATTTCTAGAGAAAAATAAAAAAAGGCCAATTTGTACACCCTTTTCAAAATAAAATGTTTGGTTTATTTTTAGGCGATACTGATTTTTCAAAAATTGTTCTAAAAAAAGTAAAAAAATTAAATAAAAATTATTTTATCATTGATTTTTCCAAGAATAACAAATTTGCTAAAGAAAAAAATTCTTACAGAATAAGTATCGGTAAATTTGGCAAAATTATAAATCTAATAAAAGAAAAAAAATCTAACAAAGTCCTTTTTGCAGGAAAAATTGCAAAACCTAAATTTTCGTCTCTAAGATTAGATCTGAAAGGTATTTATTATATGCCGAGTGTTATAAAAGCTGCTAAATTAGGTGATGCAGCTATTATAAAAGCTATAATTAAAATACTTAATAATGAAAATATTAAAGTTATAAGTTCAACTTATTTCAATCCTGAATTAAATGCTAAGAAAGGAATTTTTACGAAAGTAAAACCTTCAATTAATGATAACAGATGGATTAATCAAGGAATAAGATTTTTAAATAAGTCAAATACTTTAGATCATGTTCAAGCATTAGTAGTAAAAGATAAAAAAGTTATTGCCAAGGAAGGCAGACTAGGTACAAAAAAAATGTTGTCGAAATTAAAAAAAAACTCAGGTGGCATTTTGATTAAATTCCCAAAAAAAAGGCAAGATTTAAGAATGGACTTGCCAACGATAGGGCTTCAAACGCTTAAAGACTGCAAAAAATACGGATTAAAAGGTATAGTTATGAAGTCTAAAAAAAATATTTTTTTAGATAAAATTCAATGCATTAAGTTTGCTAATAAAAGTAAAATTTTTATTTCAGTAAAATGAAAAAAATATTTGTATTAACGGGTGAACCATCTGGTGATAAACTTGCATCAACTGCTATTTCCAAAATACAAAAAGACAATAATGATATTGAATATTTATCTGTAGGTGGTGTAAATTTAGAGAAAATTGGTATCAAATCTATTTTCGAATTGAAAGAAATTACTTATCTAGGTTTTACGAGTGTTTTATTAAATATTTTTAAAATTAAAAAAAGGATTAATCAAACAGTAGATGAAATTTTAAAATTTGAACCTGACATCTTATTTAGTGTTGACAGCCCTGATTTTACATTAAGAGTGGCTGAAATAGTAAAAAAAAGAAATTCTAAAATAAAAACAATTCATTACGTTGCACCGCAAATATGGATTTGGAGAAAAAACAGAGTTAAAAAGATAAAAAAATTTATTGACCATATACTTTTATTATTTGATTTTGAAAAAAAATATTTTGATGAGGAAAATATAAAAAACACCTTTGTTGGTCACCCATTAATTGAAAATACAGGTCTAAATAAAACAGATATAAACAATTTTGTTTCCAAAGATAAAAAAATAATATCAATTTTTGCAGGTAGTAGAAATTCAGAAACAAATGTTCTTTTACCTATATTAGTTCAATTTATTATTTTGATGAACAAAAAAGATCCTAATTATAATTTTGTATTTCACGCAACAGATGAAAATAAAGAACAAATAATTGATTACATTAAAGTTAAAAACATAGAAAATATTGATGTGGTTTCAGATGAAAAGACGAAAAGAGTAATACTATCGAACTCTATTTTTGCTGTATGTAAGTCTGGAACTGTATCTTTACAAGTTTGTAATGCGAATGTTCCTTCAATAATTATTTATAAATTAAACTTTATAAATTTTATGATTTTTAAATTATTAGTTAATGTAAAATTTGCTAACATTATAAATATTATTAACAATAGAGAAGTTATTCCTGAATTGCTTCAAAATGAGTGCAATGCTAAAGAAATTTATAATTCAGTTGTTTATATGCTAAAAAATCCAGATATTAGAAAAAAACAATTGGAAGATTGTAATAAAACTTTAAAGGGTATTAGATCTAAAACTTCATCATCGAGTGAGGTCGCGTCAATTTTGAGCAATAGTCTTATTAGTTAATCTTTTTTCTACTTCATCTTTACCTAAAGATACAACTATATCATAAATACCAGGCCCAAACTTTGAGCCTGTTAATGCTATTCTTAAAGGTTGACCGACACCTTTAAAATTAGTGTTATTAGATTTTATTAGTTCTTGAACAACTGGTTCTAAATCTTCTCTTCTAAATTCCTTTATTTTATTAATTCTTTCATTAAATTCAGATATTATCTTTTTAGCTTTATCATCAATTAATTTAAGGTCTTCTTTGTTAAAATTTACATCGTCATTTAGAATATATTGGCTATTGTTGAATATATCCTCAAGTGTTTTAGCTTTATTTTTAAGAAATGATAAAGACTTTTTAATCTTATCATTTTTCTCTGTTTCAATTTTACTTTTAAAGATCTCACAGTAATTTACGAATTGATTAAAAAGATCATTTTCATCAATATTTTTAATGTAATGTTCATTCATAGATAGAATTCTACTCATATCTAATTTTGATGGAGATTTTCCGATACCTTTTAAATTAAAATAATTAATACTTTCGTCTAATGTAAAAATTTCCTTATCTTCAAAAGACCATCCCAATCTAAGTAAGTAATTTCTTAAAGCATCAGGTATTATACCAATTTTAGAATAGTCTTCTAAAGTTGACGCTTTATCTCGTTTTGATAGTTTTTTTCCCTCTATCGTATGAATTAATGGTATATGAGCAAATGATGGTAATTCCCAACCCATTGCCTCATAAATTTGAATTTGTTTAAATGTATTTATCTTGTGATCATCCCCTCTGATTATATGGGTCATATTCATTTGATGATCGTCAACAGATGCAGACAAGTTATAAGTCGGTGTCCCATCATTTCGTAAAATTACGAAATCCTCAATTGTATTATTTTCAATTTCTACATCACCTTGCACTAAATCTTTTAAGACAGATTTTCCTGTAGCTTTGCTTTTAAATCTAATTACTGGTTTTATATTATTTGGTGCTTCACTCTCATTCTTATCTCTCCATTTTCTATTATAGACATATGGAATTTTTTTTTGTTTTGCTCTCTTCTTTTGTTCTTCTATTTCTTCATTTGAGCAGTAACACTTGTATGCATTTCCTTTCTTTAATAGCTCATTAGCAACTTTTATATGAGAATCAATTTTTTGAGATTGTATATATTCTTGTCCATCATGATTAATACCAATCCATTGAAGTGACTTTATTATTTGTTTCTTGTATTCTTCTTTTGATCTCTCCTTATCTGTATCTTCAATTCTAAGGTAAAAATTACCTTTTTGGTTTTTTGAATAGAGCCAATTAAATAAAGCTGTTCTTACACCACCGATATGTAAAGGCCCAGTAGGGGATGGAGCAAATCTAGTTGCTACTTTTTTCATTAAAATGGTTTAGACTATTTTTTTAGAAGTTTCTATATAAAGATACTAAAACTCCTTGAACTTTTACTCTATCAGGTCCAAAAATTTTAGTTTCGTAATTTCTGTTAGCACTTTCTAATGCTATAACTTTACCTTTTTTTCTAATTCTTTTTAGCATTGCTTCATGCTCATCAATCAACGCTACAACTATTTTTCCATTATCAGCTGTATCTGTTCTTTTAATTATTACAGTATCTCCCTCGTGGATACCAGCGTCGATCATAGAATCACCTTGTACTTTTAACCCAAAATAATCAACATTTTTTTCTAAATTGGTTGGTAATGGTATTCTTGATACCTCGTTTTGTATTGCTTCAACTGGAGTACCGGCTGCTATTTTACCTAAAACAGGTACTTCTGAATCATCAGATAATGGGTTCTCCTCATCTAATCCGCCTTTTATTACACTTGGAGAAAAATTATTATAAATATCATTAGCTGAAGCTGTTTCAGGTAATTTAATTACCTCTAACGCTCTAGCTTTATGCGCTAGTCTTTTAATAAAACCTCTTTCCTCTAAAGCACTGATTAGTCTATGAATACCAGATTTAGATTTAAGATTGAGAGACTCTTTCATTTCATCATAAGAAGGGGACACTCCAGAACTTCTCAACCTTTTGTTGATAAATAAAAGTAGGTTTTTTTGTTTTTTTGTTAGCATAAGAACAAATATCGTACAAACAATGTTCTATAAAAGTTCTCGTGAATAAACAATAGTTAAAAAATCAATAAAATAGGGGATAATTTGACTAAAGAACCGAAAAAATAGAATTATTTTTAAGATCTTTTAAAAGTGATTCACCAATCAAAAAACTTTTAATAGATGTTTTTTCAGATAATTTCAAAAGTTCATCTTTTGTTTTAATTCCACTTTCAGAAATTAGAGGACCTGAATGACTAACTAATACATCATGAATATCAAAAGTTGTATTTATATCAGTTTTTAGAGTTTTTAAGTTTCTGTTGTTTATTCCTATCAAGGCATCTTTAAATCTAAGAGCTTGTTTGGCCTCATCTACAGTGTGAACTTCAACAATGACAGACATATTTAATTTTAAAGCCTCTTCATACAAATCGTTCGCAAGTTTATCAGAAATGCCTGCAAGAATTATTAGTATGGCGTCTGCTCCATAACTTTTAGCAAGGGGTATTTGAAATTTATCTACAAAAAAATCCTTACAAAGGATTGGTAAATCAATTTTTTGTTTAATTTTACTTATATGTGTTAAATTACCTAAAAAATAATCTTCTTCAGTTAAAACTGATAAACAAGTTGCTTTATTATCGTTGTATATGGTTGCAATTTTAACAGGATCATAATCTTTAATAATTACACCTGCAGAGGGGCTAGCTTTTTTTATTTCAGCAATAATAGAAAACCTGTTTTCTTTAATATTATTTTCGATCTTTTCTTTAAAATTTATAAATATTCTGTTTGAATTAATTAATTCATCTAATGAGTCAAGAGAGATAGTTTTTTTTAGATTTTCTATTTTTTCTTTTTTCTTCTCAATTATTTTCTTAAGAACATTTTCAGCCATTTTGAATTTTTTCTAAATGTTTAATAACTTTATTCGATAAAATATGTTTTCTTGCATCATTATATGCATCAGTAAAATTGTTATGAGTTTCATTCACAATTAAACCTGCAGCAGCATTCAAACATACTGCTTTAGAAAAATCGTTATCCTCACCTTTAAATATATCGATCATTTTATCTGCATTAAATTTTGCATCATCCCCAACAAGATTTTCAAACTTATCTGCATTGACATTTAATTCTTTGGGATCAATAATAATTTCAGATATTTTATTATCTTTTAATTGAATTACATTTGTTTTAGCATAAGGGGAAATTTCATCTAAACCATCCTCACTATTTACAATCCATGCGTATTTTATGTCTAAATTGTTTAAAGCATCTGCAAATATCTTTAAAAGCTTTTTATCAAAAACTCCTACTACTTGCCGTTTAACAAGGGCAGGGCTACTTAGAGGTCCTATCATGTTAAATATAGTTCTTTTTCCAATTTTTTTTCTAGTTGGACCTACAAATCTCATTGCGCTATGATAATTAGGTGCGAACATGAATCCAAAATTGTTTTGGTTAATTTGTGCCTCTATATCATTTGGTTCTAAATCAATTTTTAAATTCAAAGCCTCTAGAACATCACCTGATCCACACTTAGAAGATACAGCCTTATTTCCATGCTTTGCTACCTTGACTCCCATACTTGCAAGTAATAGTGCAGATGCTGTTGATATATTAAGAGTATTCATGCCATCACCACCAGTTCCACATGTATCAATACAATTTTTTACATTTACTCTTTTAGACTTATTTCTAAGAACATAAACGCCACCTGCTATTTCATTTGAAGCCTCACCTTTAGCTGATAAAAGTGTCAAAAAATCAAATATTTCTTGGTCCTCCGCTTTACCATCCATTAATAATTCAAAAGCAGCCTTACTTTCATCAAAGGATAGATTTTTTTTATTTTTAATTTTTTCTATAAATTGTTTCATTTAAATTCTAATGAAGTTTTTCAAAATTTTAATACCTATTTTAGTTTTAATACTTTCAGGGTGAAATTGCACTCCATGAACTTCATATTTTTTATGTTGAACACCCATTACTAAACCATCTTTGGTCTCTGCAGTGATTTCAAGATCACTGGATAGTGATTTTTTATCAATTATCAAACTATGATATCTTGTTGCCTCGAAAGTTTTAGGAAGATTCTTTAATATACCATTTTTTTTATTTGTGATTTTGCTAGTTTTTCCATGCATTAGCTTTCTAGCTTGAATAATTTTTGACCCAAATACCTGTCCAATAATTTGGTGGCCTAAGCAGACACCCAGTATAGGTATCTTTTTGTACAAAGATTTTACAATCTTAAGACAGTTACCAGATTGATTAGGATTACCGGGGCCAGGCGAGATTACAATTTTATTATATTTTCTTTTTAATATTTCTTTAGATGTAATTTTATCATTTCTAATTACATCAACATAAACTTTCAGCGAAGATAAATAATGATAGAGATTAAAAGTAAAACTATCATAATTATCTATCAAAATTATTTTTTTCATTTTAGCGCATTAACCAAAGCTTTTGCTTTGTTAACTGTTTCCTCATATTCTTTCAAAGGTTTACTATCCGCAACAATACCAGCTCCAGCTTGAACATAAAATTTATCTTTTTTGGCTACTGCTGTTCTCAAAGCAATACAAGTATCAAATTCTCCATTTGCTGAAAAATACCCAATCCCACCAGCATAAACTTTCCTTTTTGTTTTTTCTAATTCATCTATAATTTCCATAGCCCTTATTTTTGGAGCACCTGAAACCGTTCCTGCAGGAAAACCAGCCAAAAGAGATTTAAACTTAGAGAATTTGTTATTATATTTACCTACTACATTAGAAACTATGTGCATAACGTGAGAATATTTTTCTATAACAAAGCTTTCTGTAACTTTTACAGTATTTATTTTTGATACTTTTCCTGCATCATTTCTGCCAAGATCAAGCAACATAAGGTGTTCCGAGAGTTCTTTTTTATCTTTAAGTAAATCTTTCTCGTAAAATTTATCCTGAGATACATTTTTTCCTCTAGGTCTTGTTCCTGCAATTGGTCTTACGGTAATCTTGTTATCTCTCAATCTAACTAAAATTTCGGGGCTTGCTCCAATTATCTGAAAGTCATTAAAATTAAAAAAAAACATAAAAGGAGAAGGATTTGTTACTCTTAGTTTTTTATAAATCTCTAGGGGTGATTTAGTTAATTTAGCCTCAAATCTTTGACTAAGAACAACTTGAAAAATATCACCAATTTTGATGAAATTTTTTGCTTTATTTACCATATTCAAAAATCTTTTTTTAGTGGTATTTGACTTAACTTTTATATTTTTTTGAATATTAAAATTTTTATAATATTTTTTTTTTATTTTTGATTGAATTATAAGAAGATTAAGCTCCGATTTAATTTCTGAATATCTTCTTTTATAATCTTTTATATTTTCATCAGCAAAAATGTTTATAATGTAAAAAATCTTTTTTTTTAAATTATCGTGAACAATCAACGTTCGAGGTCTTAACAATCTAACATCAGGAATTTTCAAATCATCCTTACAATTATCTGGAATATTCTCTATATATCTTATGGAATCATAAGAAAAATAACCAGAGATTAGTGATGAAATTGAAGGCAGACTTTTTGGTATTTCAAATTTAAAATCTTCAATAATTTTTTCTATTAATTCACTTGGCTTATTTCTTAATTTTAATCTTTTATTACCTTTAATTAAAAAAGAGTTATTATTATTAAATTCCCAGATCTTATCAGGATTTTTACCAAAAATTGTATATCTTCCTTTTATTTTACCTTTTTCAACGGACTCAAAGATGAAACTGTTTTTTTCTGGCAAAAAATTATCAATCAAATTTAGAATATCATCATCTTTTTTAACTCTTTCAGATGTGTAAATTATTTGATTCTTTTTGCCTCTGTGTCGAAACTTAAAATCATTGAAGCTTCGATTAATTATCATTGAAAATAATTTTTAACACGTTCAATTGTTTTTTTGTTTAAAGTAACTTTATATTTATCATTTAAAAGTTCATCATAAGATTTTAATAATCTTTGTTTTGTATTGGTTTTTTGTTCATTCATCATATCTTTATATTTATTACTATTAAATTGAACATTTATAAATTTTCTGATTTTTGCCAAATAAATATTGTCACTCTCATAAATTAAAGCAAAAGACTTTTCTGGAAGAGAATACAATAATTTAATTGAATTTGGATCAAATTTATCGACATCTTTTATTGAATTTAATGTTATCGTCTCAAAATTTTCATTATGCATTTTCGAGAAATCTATATCTGAAAAGTTTTTATTTTTAATTTTGGATAGTAAATCTTTATTGTAATCAAATCTTTTTTGTTGGAAAATTAATTCTAAAATTTCACTCTTAGTTCCCTCATCTTTTATATCTGGACTTCTTTGATTAATTTGATCTATTTTATATAAAATATATTCATTTTCAGTTTCGATTATGTCAAAAGAATTTTCTCTTAAATCAAATATTTTTTTTTCAATTTCATTCGCATTCTCAGAATATTTAAAATTTGAAATACTTGTCGATTCTATATCAAATTTTTGAACAATATTATTAAAATCAACTTCATTTGAAATATCTATTTCTATTTGGTCTATATTGTCAAAAAAAGCTTGATTATATTCATCAACACCGACCAAGTTTTTTGGATTAATTTTTGCATAACTAAAATCAATGTAATCCACCTTTAAAGTATCTTCATTTTCTCTTAAAAATTGATCAATATCTGATTGAGCTATTTGATCTTTTTGCACATAAAAACTATTCAAATCTATAAATTCTAATTCAATTTTTCTATTTTGCTCTTGATAAAATTTTTCAGCTAAAAATTTTGGTACAACAGTTCCTGATCCTATATAATCATATAAATTTTTCTGAGTTTCGCTATTTCTTAGTCGAGTTTCATAAATTGGTGCAGAAATATTATTTTCCAATAAAAATTTTTCGTATTTAACTCTTTGAAAAATTCCATTTTCATCTAAAAAACTTTTATTATTCTTAATTTTTTTTGATAAAGAATTTTCACTTAAAGCAATATTAAAACTTTCTACTTCAAGATTTAATATTTCTGACGTTATTAAAGTGGAAAGTAATTCTTCAATTACATTTTTATCCAAATTTTTTCTGATGTATTCAGGTGATATTTCCAATGTGTTTACATGGTTTAAAAAATCTTCTGTAGAAATATTAGTGTTATTTATTTTGGCAATATTATTAGTATTACCACTACTAAACATGCCACCCATACCCCAGAAAACAAATGGAATGATCATTATAAAAACCAATACTCCAGCAAATTTAGATTTTGAAAAATTTCTAAAACTTCCTATCATAACTTTATAAATTTATTGAACTATAAAAAGCAAACCTATAGATTAAATTTTACCATATGACAAATAAATATATGTACTTTGTGGCTAATTGGAAAATGTATGGAAATAAAAATTCATTAAATACATTAGATAAGGTAATTAAATTTTCAAAATCTAAGGAAATTAAGAAAGGACGATTAATTTATTGTCCCCCATATACCCTTCTAAGTTCTTTTTATAAAAAATTTCAAAATTGTTTAATAGATATTGGTGCTCAAAATTGTCATGAAAATTCAGAGTATGGTGCACATACAGGTTTTATAAATTCTAAAATGATAAAAAATATAGGTGCTAATTACGTAATTATTGGCCATTCAGAAAATAGGAACAATGGAGAAACTGATAAACTCATAAATCAAAAAATTAAAAGTGCAATTAATGCAAAACTTAAAGTAATATTCTGCATCGGTGAAACTTTAAAAGAAAAAAGAAGTGGTAAAACTAAATCAGTTTTGTCTAAGCAAATTAGATACGGATTAGAAAAGATAAAAATAAAAACAAACCTTTTTATAGCTTATGAACCTGTTTGGTCAATTGGCACAGGTAAAATTCTTAAGCCTTCAGAACTAAATCAAATTGTTAAATTTATAAAAAACAAGTTTAAAAAGAAATCACCACAAATCCTCTATGGTGGTTCGGTGAATACTAGCAATATAAAAAATTTAAAAAATATAAAAGGCTTAAATGGTTTTTTAATAGGTGGTGCATCACAAAATGCGAAAAATTTTATTGATATAGTGAAAAAAACATATAATTAATCCGCATGGAAAACATACTATTAATTTTAAACATTATTTTTGCATTTATTTTGGTTATTTTAGTTCTAATGCAAAAATCAGAGGGAGGAGCATTGGGTATCGGTGTCTCTCAAGAGTCTTATATGTTTTCAAGAACAGCAGGAAATTTCATGACTAAAGCTACGGCTGTAATTGCAACTTTATTCATAATATGTAGTCTTGCTTTAACTATTGTTTCTAGAGGCGAACTCACACCAACAGGCTCAGTTTTAGACACAGTTAAGGAAAAAACTGAAGACACACCTTCAATTCCTGAAAATAATAATTAAGACTTTTCATTTTCTTTTTTATTCGCTATAAGATAATTCCATGGCGCGATTTATTTTTGTCACTGGCGGCGTGGTCTCATCTTTAGGTAAAGGATTATCATCAGCATCGCTAGCATACCTTCTTCAATCAAGAGGATACAAAGTGAGACTAAGAAAATTAGATCCCTACTTAAATGTTGATCCTGGAACAATGAGTCCATTTCAACACGGTGAAGTTTTTGTAACAGATGATGGTGCTGAAACTGATTTAGATTTAGGGCATTATGAAAGATTTTCTCAAGTATCAGCAAAAAAATCTGACAATATTACAACTGGTAAAATTTATAACGATGTCCTCAAAAAGGAACGTAAAGGAAGGTATCTAGGTAAGACAGTTCAAGTAATACCACATATCACAGACCGTATTAAAGAATTTATAAAAAATGATTCTTCTAAGGAAGATTTTATTATTTGTGAAATTGGTGGAATAGTAGGCGATATCGAGAGTTTGCCTTTTGTTGAGGCTATAAGACAATTTGCTAACGATATTGGAAAAAAAAATGCCTTATTTATACATTTAACATTAGTACCATATTTAAAGTCTTCAGATGAAATTAAAACTAAACCGACACAACACTCAGTTAAAGAATTAAGAAGTATTGGAATTCAACCAGATATTATTATCTGTAGATCAGATCGTTCTATACCTTTAGAACATAGAAAAAAAATATCTTTATTTTGTAATGTTCATATTAATAATGTAATTGAAACAGTTGATGTTAAAACAATTTATGAGGCGCCAATTAGTTTTTTTAAAGAAAAATTAGATAAAAGAGTATTAGATTACTTCAAATTAAGACCAAAAAAATCTGTTAGTTTAACTCCTTGGAAAAAAATCACCAAGATTATTTTGAATACAAAAAAACAAGTAAATATTGCTATAATTGGAAAATATGTTGATCTAAAAGATGCATATAAATCACTTGATGAAGCTTTAACTCATGGGGGTTTTGATAACAAAGTAAAAGTGAACCTAGTAAGAATTGATTCTGAGCAGCTTAAAATAAGTGAGATTAAATCTAAATTAAAAAATATATCAGGCATTTTAATTCCTGGTGGTTTCGGCAAAAGAGGGACAAAAGGTAAAATTGAATCTATTAAGTTTGCTAGAAAAAACAACATACCTTTTTTAGGTATTTGTTATGGAATGCAAATGGCAATAATAGAATTTGCGAGAAATAAACTTAATTTAAAAAGAGCCACATCAAGTGAATTTGATAAAAATGGATTACCTGTAATAGGATTGATTAATGAGTGGAATAAAGATGGAAAAATAATAAAAGGTACAGATAAAAATTTGGGTGGTACGATGAGACTTGGATCCTACGATGCTAAATTAAAAGACCATTCATTAATAAAAAGCATTTATGGTAAAAGCTTAATTAAAGAGAGACATCGACATAGATACGAAGTTAACATTAATTTTAGAGAAAAATTTGAGAAAAAAGGTTTGATTTTTTCAGGATTATCTCCAGATGGTAAATTACCTGAAATTATTGAGCTTAATAATCATCCATGGTTTATCGGAGTTCAATTTCATCCTGAATTTAAATCTAGACCTTTATCACCTCATCCATTATTCTCTTCTTTTATCAAGGCAGCTAAAAATCATAAATGAGCAACATTAAAGTAAATTGTGGAAAAATAGAAATCTCAAATAAAAATAAAATTTGTCTCATATCTGGTCCTTGTCAACTTGAGTCAGAACAACACGCACTGGATATGGTGGGGAAAATTAAGGAAATTACAAGTAAATTTAACCTTGGTTTTATTTATAAAACTTCATTTGATAAAGCTAACAGAACAAGTTTAAAAGGAAAAAGAGGTATTGGTTTGGATGCTTCATTACCAATTTTTGATAAAATTAAAAAAGATTTAGACGTGCCGATATTAACCGATGTACATAATATTGATCAATGTTCAGTTGTTGCCAAACATGTGGACATCTTACAGATTCCTGCATTTCTATGTAGACAAACAGATTTGTTGGTTGCTGCCGCTAAAACAAATAAAATAATTAATGTTAAAAAAGGACAATTCTTAGCACCATGGGATATGATTAATGTAACAAAAAAAATTTCAGATTCAGGCAATAATAATATTTTAGTAACTGAAAGAGGAGCTAGTTTTGGTTATAATACTTTGGTTTCAGATATGAGATCAATACCGATAATGGCTAAGAACGGCTATCCAGTGATTTTTGATTCTACTCACTCAGTTCAACAACCTGGAGGTCTTGGTGAAAAAAGTGGAGGTCAAAGAGAATTTGTAGAACATTTATCAAGAGCTGCTGTTGCAGTGGGTGTAGCTGGTTTATTTATTGAAACACATCAAGATCCAGATAATGCTCCTTCAGATGGTCCAAATATGCTACCATTAAATAAGTTAGAAAACTTATTAAAACAATTAACAGAGATAGATAATTTAATAAAAAATTAGTGAGCAAAATTATTAAAGTAAAAGGCCGTCAAGTTTTTGACAGTAGGGGAAACCCAACTGTAGAAGCTGAAGTTTTTACTAAAAATAATAGTGCCAAAGCTATTTGTCCGTCAGGCGCCTCTACAGGAACTTTTGAAGCATTTGAAAAAAGAGACAGTAATAATAAAAAATATTTAGGTAAGAGTGTTTTAAATGCCGTTAATTTAATCAACACAAAAATTTCAAAAAATTTAAAAGATCAAAATATACATAGCCAAGAAAAAATTGATGCTATAATGATTGATTTAGATGGAACAAAGCAAAAAAAAAAATTAGGAGCTAATTCTATTTTAGCTGTCTCAATTGCAGTAAAAAAACTTTCAGCAAAAGAAAAAAAATTACCTTTATATAAAACATTTCTTATAAAAAAAAATTTTAAATTACCTTACCCAATGATGAATATAATTAATGGTGGTGCTCATGCAAATAATGGTCTTAGAATTCAAGAGTTCATGATTAGACCAGATAGAGCAAAAAGTTTTTCTGATGCAATGAGAATATGTTTTATAGTGATTAAAAATCTTCAGAAATTGATTAAAAAAAAAGGGTTGTCCACATCTGTTGGTGACGAAGGTGGTTTTGCACCAATGATAAATAATAACAATCAAGCATTAGATTTGATAGTTTCTGCAATTAAAATGTCTGGATTTGTTAATGGTAAGGATGTTTCAATTTGTTTGGATGTAGCAGCAAATGAACTTTTTAAAAAAAATAAATATTCTATTCATTCAAAAAGTTTTATCTCAGTGGATAAATCAATTAAAGAATATAAAAAGATTATTGAAAAATATAAAATTAAATCAATCGAAGACCCATTTGCTGAGAATGACTGGATTTCATGGAATAAACTAATGAAAACTATCAAAAAAACTCAAATAGTAGGTGATGATCTTTATGTTACGAACTTAGAAAGACTTAAAAAAGGTTTTTTAAATATTTCTTCCAATGCAATTTTGATTAAGCTAAACCAGATCGGAACAGTTTCTGAAACTTTAGAGGTAATTAAATTTGCTCAAATTATAGGCTTTAAGACTATTATTTCTCATAGATCTGGGGATAGTGAAGATACATTTATTGCAGATTTAGCTGTTGGGACAAATTCGAACCAAATAAAAACAGGGTCATTAGCTAGATCAGAAAGAGTAGCTAAATATAATCAGTTAATTCGAATAGAAGAAGAACTTGGAAATAAAGCAATAATGAATAAGATTCATTAATGCTTAAAAAATTAAAAAAAAATTACTTCTTATTAGTATCGACTTTTTTAATTATATACTTTTTTTTCAATCTTTTATCAGGTCAAAGAGGATTAATATCTTATTTTGATAAAAAACAAAATCTTGATGAGCTTAAAATGAAAGAAACTCTAGTTATTAATAAAATTAAGGACTTGGATTTTAAAAATTCACTATTAAGTGACAATCTTGATCTTGATTATATTGAAATATTGATTAGAGAAAGATTCTTATTTGGTAAAGAAAATGAAATAATTTATATTATAAATAATGACACAAAAAATTAAACCTAGACATCCTGAGAAAGTAAAAAATCCTATAAACCCCATCAAAAAGAAACCTGAATGGATAAGATCCAAACTAGTTAACAGTAAAGAGTTTTTTATTACTAAAACAGTTGTAAACAAAAGTAATCTTGTTACGGTCTGTCAGGAAGCTAACTGTCCAAATATAACAGAGTGTTGGAGTAAAAGGCATGCTACTTTTATGATAATGGGAGACACATGCACAAGGGCATGTGCGTTTTGTGATGTTAAAACTGGCAAACCTGAAAAACTTGATCCTTATGAAGACATTAAAATTGCTAATGCGGTTAAAAAACTTAATTTAAGACACGTAGTTATCACATCAGTTGATAGAGATGATCTACCGGATGGTGGTTCAAATCATTTTAAAAAAGTAGTTGATACTACAAGAAAGAAAAATCCAAATACAACAATTGAAGTACTCACTCCAGATTTTCTTAGAAAAGGTGAATCTTATAAAAAGTTACTTGAGGCTGATTTAGATGTATTCAATCATAATATAGAGACAGTTCCTAGACTTTATTTAAAAGTTAGACCAGGAGCTAGATATTTTGCATCACTTGAACTTCTCAAGAATGTTAAGAAAGATAATAAAAAAGTTTTTACCAAGTCAGGAATTATGGTTGGGTTAGGTGAGAAACATGATGAAATAGTTCAAGTTATGGATGATTTGAGATCTGCGAATGTAGACTTTATTACTATTGGTCAATATCTGCAACCCTCGATAAAACATCATCCTCTTGAAAGATATTACCACCCAGATGAATTTAAAGAATTAGAGCTAATTGCAAAATCAAAAGGTTTCCTTTTAGTTTCATCATCGCCATTAACAAGATCTTCTTATCATGCTGATGAAGATTTTGCTAAACTCAAATATAATAGAATTAATAGTCATTAATGCCTAAAGCTTCAGTTAAGCGATTAATTGAATGTAAAAAAAAGGACTTAATTAAACTAGTTTTAGATATTGAAAAATATCCAGAGTTTGTTCCCTTTTGTTTTGATGCTAAAGTTTATGAAAACAAAAATGAAGGTGATTTAACAAAAATAATAGCAGACTTAACTATTGGGAAAGGACTATTTAAAGATACTTATAAAAGTGATGTAGTCTTTGACAAAAACAAAGATACAATATTTGTCAAAAATATTGATGGTCCTTTAAATCACTTGTCAAATAATTGGACATTTACTGATAAAAAAAATGGAATTACAGAAGTTACTTTTGATATTGACTTTGAAATTAAAAATAAATTTTTGAATTCATTGATGGTTGTTTCATTTCAATTTGGATTAGAAAAAATAGCTGATGCATTCCAGAAGAGAGCAGAAGAGCTATTTGGCAGCTCCAAGAATTAAATTTAGTGCTTTTCTAACGGTAGCTTTTTGTATTGAAGATCTTTTTTTGGCTTTAAATAAGCATTTATTAACTTGTATTT
>CACBGP010000010.1 GCA_902538745.1 uncultured Pelagibacteraceae bacterium
CAAACATTAATTCTTTTTTTGTTTAACTTAAAAAATTTTTTTTCGAATACTAATGGGGTAGAATTAAAAAGAATACTTTTTTTCATAGAATGTATTTTTTTAAAGTCCTTTTCTGATTTTGCGTATAATTTGTCAACAAGTATAGGTTTTTTTTTATTAATAGAATAAATGACATCATTGTAATTTTTTTTAATATTATGTCTGCATATTAATATAAGATCAGAATCTTTTATCAATCTGTAGTTGGACTTATAAACTTTTTCAATATTTGAAAAATTAGATGCAATTTTTGAAATTTTTTTATTTTGAGAGAAAACTTTGTTTATATTGAAAATCTTTTTTTTATTAAAAATTTTTTTCTTATTCCTTTTTAAATATTTGATTATATTGGGATAATTATTTTCAACAAACTTGTTATTAAATTGAAAACTTGAATTTGATATTGCAGAATATGAAAAAAAATGCCCGTTTCCCTTTGAATATCCAATAAGACCGACGTTTTGTGTGCAATCTTTTTTAGCAGTATTTTTTAATTGCTTCATTGAGATTTGTGATAATTTTTTTACAATCAAAATAATTTAAGTTCAAATGCATCGGTAATGTTAGTGCATCTTTGTGATATTGTTCTGTTACATCTAAATATAATTTTTTAAGATTTAAGTGTTTATATACAGGTATGTAATGATACCCTAGTAATATGTTCCTTTTTTTCATATATTCAAAAATTTTTTTTCTATTTTTAATTAGCTTTGTAGTTCTCAACCTAATAACAAATAAATGATAAGATGACTTAGATTTTTTACTATCTTGAATGGATACAAAATCGGGGTTTAAATTTTTTTTATAATACTCAGCAATTTTTCTTCTTTTTTTAATAAAATTGTCCAATTTTCTTAATTGACTATTACCTAGTGCAGCTTGAAATTCTGTCATTCTAAAGTTGAAACCAGGAATAATGGATTTATAAGAAAAAAAATAATTTTTTTGGCTATTTTTTTTTATACCGTGATTTCTTAGTAAATTTATCATATTAAAAATTTTCTTTGATTTACAGGTCAAAGCCCCGCCTTCACCAGAGGTAATATTTTTGATGGCATGAAAACTAAAAACATTGATATCACTATAATTACAACTACCTACCTTACTATTTAAATATTCCGCACCTAAGGAATGACATGAGTCCTCAATTATTTTGAAGTTGTATTTTTTTGATAAATTTTTTATTCTTTTTAAGTCTGAGGAAAAACCAGCAAAGTTTACGACAGTAATAATTTTTGGAAGAAATTTTTTTTTTGTGTTCTTTAATTTTTTCTCCAGCTTATTAACATCTAAATTGAAATCAAATTCATTGATGTCAACAAAATCAACTTTCGCACCCAAATGTATTGCTGGGTTAATGCTTGCTATAAATGTTATTGGCGATGTCCAAACAATATCGTCTTTTTTTAATCCTAGTGATATATAAGCTAAAAACAATGCTGAAGTGCAACTGTTTACAACGGCGCAATATTTTGCTCTAACTTTTTTTTTTAAATTATTCTCAAATACTGGAGTGATTTCACCTTGAGTAAGTTTTTTTTTTTTAATCACATCCAAAACAGCTTTTATATCTTCGTTATAAATTTTTTGTTTTGAATAGCTTATTAGCATTAATTATAACTCTTCAAATCATCAATAGTCAAAAATACTTTATTAGTTCCTGAACTATATTCGAAATTATGCTTTAACAACTTTCCCTTGCCCGCCCCTTTTAACTTAAGAAATTTTTTTTTATTTAAATTTCTTGTATAAGTGGTATTGATCACAGGTAAAAGAACATAAAAATTTTTATATTCTACTACGTTACCTGTATCTTCTTTAGTAATCATCACCTCGTGTAATTTTTCACCAGGTCTTAATCCTATCAACTTATGTTTAAATTTTTTATTGAAAGATTTTGCCAAATCTGTAATTTTTATTGATGGAATTTTAGGCACAAAAATTTCACCACCAATCATTTTATCAAAACAAGAAGCTGTAAATTTAACTCCTTCAGAAAGTTTAATCCAAAATCTGGTCATTTTATTATCTGTAATTGGGAAATAACCCTTATTTTCCTCTACATGTTTTAGAAATATTTCATTAACTGATCCTCGTGAACCTGCCACATTACCGTAACGTACAACTGAAAATTTAGATTTATGTCCTCCTGAATAATTATTGGCTGCGATAAATAATTTATCTGAACATAATTTTGTTGCACCATAAAGATTTATTGGACTTGCGGCTTTGTCGGTTGATAAAGCTATTACCTTTTCAACGTTAGCTTTCAATGATGCGGTTATAACATTTGCAGCTCCATCAATGTTTGTTTTTATGCATTCTAGGGGATTATATTCAGCTGTTGGAACTTGTTTTAATGCGGCTGCATGGACAACAAAATCTGCATTCCTCATAGCAAACTCTAAACGTGATAAATCCCTAACATCACCTATAAAAAATCTTAAACTTGGATGATTAAATTTTTTCTGCATGTTATGTTGTTTAAACTCATCTCTTGAATAAATAATTATTTTCTTTGGCTTATATTTTTTAAGTAATAAATTTGTAAATTCATTTCCAAATGAGCCTGTTCCACCAGTGATTATTATAGTTTTATTATTCATTTAATTTTAATAATTTTTTTATTTTCAATTTTAAATATCCTATCACACTTATTTTGTATATTCTTATCATGAGAAGATATAATTATTGTATTAAAGACTTCTCTTAATTTTTCAATTATTTCTTCCTGCATTTCATTGCTTATCGCGTTTGTAGCCTCATCTAAAATTAAAATTTCTTTTTTTTGATATATTGACCTCGCAATTGATACTCTTTGTTTTTGCCCTCCCGATAAAGAATTGCTGTTCGAAACCATTTTGTCAAAATCAATTTTTGCTATCTTAAGTGCTTTGGAATACAAGATCTTATCAAATTTTTCTCCTAGCGTAATGTTAGTCATAACATCATCATTTAAAATCAAAGGATTTTGTGGACAATATGTAAAAAGATTTTTATATTTTTTTAAATTCTCCTCAGTTTTATTTAACTCAATATCATCTATTAAATATCTTATTTTTGGACTAGTAATAAGTGAAGTTAAAATATCTAGAGCAGTTGACTTTCCTGCACCACTTTTTGAAATTAAACAGGTAATAGTTTTTTTTTCTATTAATAGCTCTGTTTTATCAAACAGAAAGTTTTTTGAGTCATATGAAAAATCATCTATCTTTAAAATAATTTGATTGTTAAATGATAGCTGTTCATTATTACTTGAAGAATAAAAAGAATTGTTTTCAGAAAAAAATTTTCTTAAAGAGTTAATTGCATGTACATTTTCAGAGAAATTACTAACAGAACTATAAATAATTTGAAAAGCAGGTAACATTTTTAAGCCAGCAAAACCAAAAAATAATAATAATGGTAAGTTTATATTGTCAAGTTGCCCCTCAACATTATTTTCAATATTTAAAAAATAAAAAATTACTGAAATTAAAATTGTTGTTTCTATTATCTGTCTTGGCAGAATTTGGCTTGATTTTACTAAAGATTTAAGTTGAACAAATTTTATACTAGCTTTATTAAAGTTTTTAAACAAGAAGTTTTCTTTGTCATAAATTTTTAATTCTCGAATTCCCTGAAATAAATCAAAAGTTACGCCTGTTTTTATATTAAAAATTTCTGAGTATTTTTTTCCAGCTTTATGATAAAAATTTTTTAAAGATAAATAAAATAATGAATAAAAAATAATCAAAAAAAACATAAATATTAGCGAAAGATAAAAATCTTGAACAAAGATAAACCCTAAAAGAATTAAAGATAAAATTATTTTGGCATTCATATTTAAAAATGAATTATAAATCCCAGATACTCTTTGAGTTTCAAAATTGATTTGTTTATTAAAATAATTTAATTCTTTATCTCTTATTTTTGTCAAATCTTGATCAAAGTACGACCTTAACATTTTTTTTGATAAGTTGTGTCCAATTAAATTAGAAAAAAATAGATTAATGTAATTTAAAAATGTATTCAAAATCGCAGTGAATAAGAAAATAAAAATTAAAATAGCTAATGAAAAATCGCCATAAAAAAAAATATCAAGAGAATCTTTAATTTTATTAGTAATATTGTTGAGTAATGTAGTATTTGATGTATTTTCTGTATTTACAACTATTGAGCTCAATAAAAGACCGTTAAAAAGTTCTAATAGTGAAATGAATAGATAGCTCAGTTGTAAAATAAAAAATAATATTTTATTTTTTTTGGTTAAATTTAAAAACAATATTTTAAAATTTTCAAACAATATTTATTCCTTTGATATAATTTTATTGCTTATAGACTTGTAAAATTTTTTATATGAAATTAAAAAATCACTCTTAGATGCTATTTTTTTCTCTGAAAGTTTTGTTGTTCTTAGAAGACTATAATACCTAATCAACGGTGCAAAATCATGAGAATTAGCGTATAAATTTGACATAAAATTACGAAAATTTATTTTATGATTATTCTTTTTAATCTTCATTAAAAAATTTTTTTTGATTAAACTTCTTCCATCTAAAACGGAGTCACATTTATTATAATAACTATCTCCATAAGAAATAACTGGTATATTGCATGCAAGAGATTGTGTGGCACTACTACCGCTCGCTAATCCGATAGAAGAGGAGTTTTTTATAACATCTAAACCAGCTATGTTATGGTTTACAAATTTAATTTTTTTACAAAAAAACTCTAATCTTTGATAAAAACTTACTTTTCTTGGAAAATTATAATCAACAGTTTTAATCATACTTCTTGGATGTTCTTTGCAAACTACATTCCAGTTTTTTGGTGCTAAATAATTTAAATTTTGAGCTATTAAATAAGCTTCATGAAAATTTTTTGCTATCGGATTAGTTGTTGCCTCAGGTTCAAAATTTAAGGGAAAATAAATATATTTTTTTTTTTTTATATTTTTTATAGAATTATCTATGTAATATTTTTGTGATAATTTTGATTTTAAGTAATTTTTGTAATGATATAAGTAAAATTTTGAAACTTTGAGAAATTCGATTTTATCATCTTCTATTGATAAGCACTGTTTATTCTTTTTACTATTAAAAAAATTAATCAATAAATGAAAAATAAAAGTCAATGACAGGTAAATAAACGATGTTTTAATAATATTTTCTTTTTTTTTTGTTTTTAAAGTCACATTGCTTAGTTGAGAATTATATTTGTTCATTGTATCTGGATTTTCACTAATTGTTTCAATTAGTTTTGTTGAAATTTTTTTTTTATTTTTTATTTTAAAATCAATATTTTCAAAACTATTTGATATATAACATGCATCTGGGAAATGAGAGTGGATTTTTAATAACTTTATTTTTTTTTCAATACAAATTATTTCAATAATGTAATCGAATAGTCTATGAGCGTTACTAGCAAATAATACAAGATTAATCTTATAATGATCGAAAATATCAAGGAAAATCATTAAATGTTCAAAAAACATTTTTTTTCTAAAATGAAATTTAGGATTTATATTCATAAACCATCTATCCTGCATGTTAAAATAATTAGGCATATACTTAGAATACCTTTCAAGAATCTGATTATCTAAAAACAGAGATCTCTTAAAAAATTTGGGAGAAATGCACCTTATTGCATCATCTCGATAATAAATATTTTCAAATTTTACATTATTTTTATCTGCTATCAAAATTTTTTTATTAAGATTACTTTTACAAAATTTTTCATTAAAAAATTTTTTCCAATGTAAACTATCTGTCAAAACGGCAAGACAATTGTTTTTCAATGAAGTTTCTCCTCAATTATTTTGTTATAAATTTTATCAATATTTTTTACGCTACTACTCTTAGATAAAAACGTCTTATTAAAATTATGGACTTTATTTATTGATAAACTTTCTTTAATTTTTGCATAATTTTCAAAAAAATGTGACATATTTTGAGAGTTTTTTATAAATGAAACTAATCCACTTTGATTATACCAAGTTTGAATAAAGTTAAAACTTGGTATTTTGTTCATTACAGAAATCCAAGCTTCATCTCCATTTATTGTTCCAACAACTTTAGCATTTTTTATTAAATCAACAATAGGCGTATCGGTATCTAAAAATTTTATTCTTTTACTTAATAATAGTATTTCCTCATAATAACTTTTTAATTTGAAATTCTCTCCATAATACCTGTTGAATGCAGAAACTGGTGAATCTTCTTGAAAGTATATTATCCAATCCTTAGGCATAATATTTAATATAAACTCTAAGGCAAATTTCAGATCATAGTAAAAGTTATGATTTAAAATTTGATCTTTGGAATTAATTTTATTACTAAAAAAAATATAATTTTTTTTTTTCTGAAAATTTGAGACTGCTTTGTTATAGTATTCAATAGAATTTTTTTTCTGTTTTTTATTTTTTTTAATATAAAAAAACTTTTTTATTTTATTAGCTTCACCTACTGTTCCCTTCAAATCGTTTAACTTGCTGAAATCTAGCAAAATTTTTTCCTCAAAATTGAAATTGTTATTATTCATTTCATCTGGTGAATAATAATTATTTTTTTCTCTTAGATTTAAAAGTAACGGGTCTTTTTGTTTTTTAAACCTATGTGTTAAACCATTAAAGGTTTCATTATAGCCGTAATTTTCAATTAAATGAAATTTATCTCTACCTAAAATACTAGGCACTTTTTTTACAATTGTGAATTTAATTTTTGAAAATTTAGAGATTATATATATACAATAACTATAAATTCTATTTGGAATTTTATCAGTTATAATATGATCAATTTTTTTTTTTTTTATGACACCCAACCATTTATAAATTATTGCATGAAAGTAAAATCTAAGATCTTTGTAATCTAGATCTAATCCGTCAACTGATGTATTGCTCATAAAATCAAAGGCAAAAAGCTCATGTTTATTTAAATATGTTATAAATTGATCTGAAAAAATAACTTCATCTGAAGCATACAAAAAATCAGGTAGATTATTTGTGCATGCATCGATATTTGAAATACAATCTAATTTATTGACCTTTTTAGTGTATTTTCCTCCTACAAAAATTTTACAACTTCTTTTTTTTTTAAAACTTCGCTGGAACTTTTCATCCTCAGAAATTATCAACACGTTTTTCATTTTTTTTTAAAAATAAGAAAATACCAATTAAGCACTAAAGGGCCTGATAATTGTAAATTTTCCTTTTTATATCTTACTGTATAAGTTCCAAGTTGGTTAGGATTTACAGATTTTAAGGATTTAGTAATTCTAAATTTTTTTTGATCTAAGAGTAAATAACCTTTTTTTTTTGAATAACTAATAAAATTGCTTAATGAAAACGTGCTGTAAAAAAAAGTTTTTTCATTTCTAGAATTGTAGAATTTATTTTTTTTAATATTTATTTTAGCAATACAGTCTAGATTTTCTGAGGAAAATAAAGAAGAAATTACGATATACTTTGGTTTAATGCTTGAAAAAATTTTAAAAAACGGACGATAATCTTCAAAACATAGAATAGTTTGCAAACAGAAACAAATATCTATTTTTTTTTTTAAATTAATCTTATCAAAAAAATTTTTTCTTAAAAAAAAAACATTTTTTAACTGCCTTTTTTTTTTTATTTTGTTTGCCAACGAAATATTTTTTTTGTCTACGTCAACTCCGTAAAAATTATTATTATAAAAAAATTTTTTATTGTATTCCTTTAGATAAAAAAAAAACTCACCTATACCACAGCCTAGATCTAAAATATTTTTTTTTTTAAAATTAGCGAAGTATTTTTTATAGAAATTATTAAGTTTAATCGTGCTTTCATACGGATATGAAAGCTGTTTTAGAAAATAATTTAACTTAGGTTTACTTGCTTTCATTATTTACTTAATATTTCTCTTATAAATTGGATCTCCAGGATTCAAGTTTCCATTATTTCTTTTTTTTAATAAAATTTTAAAATAACTTGGATCTAGTCCAACAGCTGGCCTTAAACATTTTATGTTTTTTGGAGTAAATTTTTCTCCTTTTTTTATTTGTTTTATTGCATAAATAGATCTCCTTAAAAAAAGATTTTTTTGCTCAGACTTACTTCTTGTAAATTTATTCTTTTTAAACAAATTATGAGAATTATTTATATCATCCACATAGTCCTTGATTTCTGGTCCTTTTAGAGAAAACTCAATATCTAATCCTTTTTTTTGCCCCTTTAAAGCTATATGTTTCTCAAATATTTTGGCCCCAATGGCGGCAGCATTGATTGCTATAAAATTATTTTTGCTATGATCTGAAAGACCAATTTCACAACCATAACGAGATTTCATTAAATTTATATTGTTTAAATTAAAATCACTATTTTTAGATGGATAATTACTTACACAATACAATAGTGCTATTTTTTTTGCTCCTCCTTTAACCATTATGTTATAAGCTTGATCAATCTCTTTTAGATTTGACATACCTGTAGATATTATCACAGGTTTTTTGGTTTTCGAAATTCTTTCAATTAGAGGCAAATCAGTAATTTCAAAAGATGCAACTTTATACATTTTGCAATTAAGTTTTTCCAAAAGATCTACACCAGAATTATCAAATGGAGTACTGAATATTTTTATTTTCTTTTTTTTCGCATAATTAAAAAGTTCTCTATGCCATGAATAAGGTGTATGGGCTTTTTTGTACAAATCCCACAAATTCCAATTTTTCCAAAGCCCACTTTGAATTTTAAAGTATTTTCTATTAGATTTGAAAGTCATATTATCTGGCTCGTAAGTTTGTAACTTTACTGCACTTGCGCCGTTTTTTTTCGCTTCACTAATCAATTTTTTTGCAAGGTGTAGATTTCCGCAGTGATTACACGAAATCTCTGCAATGAAAAAAGGTTTTTTTAAATTATTTATCATTTAACTTGATTTGGGCCTCACATTTAATAGATTTTTTTTTATACTTAGGATTAATCAGATAAATTGAAAAATTATTAAATCTTATATTTGCATTCAAAAAATTTTTGTCTTTCATATCCAACATTCGAATTTTGTTAAATAATTCTATTAAATTTTTTTCTTTGCCTAATTGAGAGTCTGAGCTACTTAATCTCTTAAATTTTACGATATTCCCATTTTGTTTTTTGAACCTTATCTTTTTTTTTTTTATTATTAATTTTATCATTGATAAGATTTGGTGGTATAATCTGTCAAAAATTTCGTGCCCATTTCCTTTTAGCGACATACTTTTTTTTAGGGCGATCGGACCTTTATCTAACCCTTTTTGTATTTTAAATGCACATATTAATGTTTTGTTATAATTTCTAATTATCATATTGTGAATTGGCGATCCACCCCGACCAAACGGTAATGGGGTAGAATGAAAACCAATACACAAGAATTTTGTATAAATTGATGATGGAATATTTTTACTCCAATGAGGAAAAAAAATAATTTTAGGCTGTTTTTTTTTTAATTTAGAAACAGAGAAATCTTTCTCGGTAAAATGATAAAAATATTTACTTTTAATATTCTTTTTAAAAAAAGAGTTTTTATTTACTATCACAAACATTAAAAGGTTTCTCTAATGATTTTGAAAGCCTCTGCTTTTTTATAACCTATTTCTGCACCTCTTGTCTCCATCAAAGAAATGATTTTCTTCAATGATCTGCTGTTAGGATAAGATAAAATTTCTTCTTTATAAAGCTTAAAAGCTTTAATTTTTTTTTGCCAATATTTACTAATATCTAAATAATAATTCGGTGAAAATGACTTAAAACCACATTCAGTAGATGATGGCACTTCGTAAGTACATAACTTACGAATTTTTTTTTTATAGTTTGGTCTAAAAACAGTTAAGGTCGCTTTAAAAATTATTTGATGATCAATATTTAAATCATTTTCAGAGTGCGTATAAATTATATTTGGTTGAAAAAATTTTTCTACCTCTTGTAAATTTCTTATAATTTCTAACAGTGGTATTTGATCAAGTTTATTATCTGGAAATCTAGAATTAAATTTGAAATTTGTTTCAAAATTTAAAAATTTAGAAACATTTATAAAATTTTTTTTTCTAATTAAAATTTGTTTTTGCCTTTCATTTTCATTTTTAAAAATTCTTGCACTAACTCCATCTGTAAAATACACACAAAAAACCTCATCTTTTTGTTTTACATGGTGTTGGATCACACCTGCTGCGCCAAGTGTTTCATCATCAGGATGTGCAGCTACAATCAAAACTTTCATTAGCCTCCAAGTTGTTTTGAATACTTGCTTATTAAGTTGTCGTCATTAACTATATCTTTAAAAATAGATTTAGCAGCGTTAATATCCCTGTTAAAGCTCAGTTTTAGTATATTCATCCAATTTATATTGTTTTTACTTCTAATTTTTTGAATTTTATCTATTAAATCAATACTTTTTTTAATCTCTTGACTAGATGTCACAATCTTACAAAAAACAAACATAATTTTAGATTTTGATATTTGATGAAAAGATAAGTTTTTAAAAAAATTCGCAGAGCTTTTGTTATTAGGTTTAACTTTAGCAATTAAAAGAACAGCTTGACTAAATTTTTTTTCAAATTTTTGAAAAGCGAGTTTTCCTAGGTTTTTTCTTCTAAATTTTCTGTCAACACAAATTGAAATTTCGTAAAATAAGCCAATTTTTGGCGCTCTTAGATATCCAGCCTTTTTATTTTTAAAATAGATAACGTAGAAATTTTTTTTATAATTTTTTTTGAACCAAGCAAAATGACTCGTTTGATTAATTGATTTAGTATTAGTGAAATTTTTTCTATTTCTATTTCTTAACATTAAAAAGAAATTTGAGTCTTGTAGTGTAGCTTTTTTAATATTTACTAAACTATTATTATTCATTAAAGATTATTTATCATTAACTATTAAACTATTGATTATTTTATTCCACTTTTTTTTTTGAATTAGAGAATAAATGAAAAAAATTGGATAAATAAATCTATTTAATTTTGATAAATACTTTGATTTGAACAATAATTTATTGATGCCGCCTGATGTACCTCTTCCAAAATGAGCAGCGAACAAAATTTGTTTTCCATCTAAATTATAATAATATTCCTCAACACCAACCAAAGAAGCAAATGGTCCAGATCTGTAATCTCTAGTATTTCTGGTCTCAAAAACTTTTGACTTATAATTTGCCCTAGAGAATTTAATGGGCCATTCCCAACAAACATCTTGTCCAGCTCTCAAATCTCCTGGTAAATTATTTATGTTCAATCTTTTAAAAACTTCTGTTTCAAAAAAAGCAAAAAAAGGTAATGGAAAACTACCCTGACCAAATCTTTTTCCAGATCTATCTTTCGCACCTGTGGCTCCAATTATTTTTAGCCCTGAATCTATTTCATTAATTAAATACTGATCCCAGTTTTTTACTAGAGGGACAGCATCTCCATCTATAATCAGTGTATATTTGGTTTTTACTTTAGGAATTAAAATGTTTAAAGCCTCTCCATGACCATAACTTGACTTTTTTGTTTGAATACGCTCAATTATTTCAACAAAAGGGTATTTACTAGATAATTCTTTTAGTTCGTTTAATTGTTTTTTTTTTGATCCATTATCACAAATTATAACTTTAAACTTATTAGAAGTTAATTTTTTTAAACAATTAAATAAAGAATATTTGAAATATGTATCGTTAAAACTAACATTTAAAATTGTAATCTTATCCATTAAAAATTTTTTTCAGTGCATAAATCAAGCCAATTGAGCTATTAGTACTGGTCAGCTGCACGCATTACTGCGCTTCCACATCCAGCCTATCAACGTGGTGGTCTACCACGGCTCTATAGGAAGAACTAGTTTTGAGGTGAGTTTCCCGCTTAGATGCTTTCAGCAGTTATCTCGTCCATACTTAGCTACCCGGCACTGCAGCTGGCGCTACAACCGGTCCACCAGTGGTATGTTCAACCCGGTCCTCTCGTACTAGGGTCAACTCCTCTCAATTCTTCTACACGCATAGCAGATAGGGACCGAACTGTCTCACGACGTTCTGAACCCAGCTCACGTACCACTTTAATTGGCGAACAGCCAAACCCTTGGGACCTGCTCCAGCCCCAGGATGTGATGAGCCGACATCGAGGTGCCAAACACTGCCGTCGATATGAGCTCTTGGGCAGTATCAGCCTGTTATCCCCGGCGTACCTTTTATCCGTTGAGCGATGGCCCTTCCACTCAGAACCACCGGATCACTATGACCGACTTTCGTCTCTGCTCGACTTGTCAGTCTCACAGTCAGGCAAGCTTATGCCATTGCACTCTACGAACGATTTCTGACCGTTCTGAGCCTACCTTCGCACGCCTCCGTTACTATTTGGGAGGCGACCGCCCCAGTCAAACTACCCACCATACAATGTCTTGATGCCGGATAACGGCTACCAGTTAGATATCAAGAAAAACAAAAGAGGTATTTCACTGTTGACTCCACAAAAGCTGACGCTCTTGTTTCAATGTCTCCCTCCTATGCTAAATATGTTTTTCCTAATACCAATGTAAAGTTGCAGTAAAGGTGCACGGGGTCTTTCCGTCTAACTACGCGAACTCCGCATCTTCACGGAGAATTCAATTTCACTGAGTTGATGTTGGAGACAGCGGAGAAATCGTTACGCCATTCATGCAGGTCGGAACTTACCCGACAAGGAATTTCGCTACCTTAGGACCGTTATAGTTACGGCCGCCGTTTACTGGGGCTTCAGAAATGAGCTTGCACCCATCGCATTAACCTTCCAGCACCGGGCAGGCGTCAGACCCTATACATCCACTTACGTGTTAGCAGAGCCCTGTGTTTTTGATAAACAGTCGCTTCTCCCTGACTTGTGCCACCCTCTAATAGTTGCCTATTAAAAGGTCTTCCTTATTCCGAAGTTACGGAAGCATTTTGCCGAGTTCCTTCAACATCATTCTCTCAAGCGCCTAAATATACTCTATTAATCCACCTGTGTCGGTTTAGGGTACGGTCTAATGATGGAGCTATTTCTTGGAACCTTTTCGCGGCAAGTTCAATCCATTAAGAACTTACGACTTACAAGATTCGTCACTTCCATCTGGTTAAGGAATATTAACCTTATTTCCATCGACTACGGCTTTCGCCCTCGCCTTAGGTGCCGACTAACTCTGCGCGGATTAACCTTGCGCAGAAACCCTTGGATTTTCGGCGAAGAAGTTTTTCACTTCTTTTATCGTTACTTATGTCAGCATTCGCACTTCTGATATCTTCAGGATCCCTCACGGGTATCCCTTCACAGACTTACAGAACGTTCCGCTACCAGTTATAATTTTAAAATAAAATTATAAATCCACAGATTCGGTATATGATTTTAGCCCCGTTACATCTTCGGCGCAGAAACTCTATTAGACCGGTGAGCTGTTACGCTATCTTTAAAGGATGGCTGCTTCTAAGCCAACCTCCCGGCTGTTAAGGAATTTCCACATCCTTTCACACTTAATCATAATTTGGGGACCTTATCTGGTGGTCTGGGCTCTTTCCCTCTCGACCATGGACCTTAGCACCCACAGTCTGTCTGTTGAAGAACAATGTTTAGCATTCGGAGTTTTATTAGGTTTGGTAAGAATCTCTTCCCCCTAGCCCATTTAGTGCTCTACCTCTAAACATCTATTTATTCAACGCACTACCTAAATAGTTTTCGCGGAAAACCAGCTATCTACGAATTTGGTTGGCCTTTCACCCCTTACCACAAGTCATCCAAAGACTTTTCAACGTCAACTGGTTCGGTCCTCCGGTAAGTGTTACCTTACTTTCAACCTGCTCATGGTAAGCTCATTCGTTTTCGGGTCTAATTCATTAAACTAATCGCCCTATTAAGACTTGCTTTCGCTACGCCTACACCTAGATGGCTTAAGCTTGCTTAATAAATTAAGTCACTGACCCATTATACAAAAGGTACGCCGTCACTCTAAAAAGAGCTTCGACTGATTGTAGGCATGCGGTTTCAGGTTCTATTTCACTCCCCTAATAGGGGTTCTTTTCACCTTTCCCTCACGGTACTAGTTCACTATCGGTCACTGAAGAGTATTTAGGCTTAGAGGGTGGTCCCCCTATATTCGAGCAGGATTTCACGTGTCCCGCTTTACTCAAGAATTATATTAAACATTACTCATACGGGACTATCACCCTCTGTGGTTAGCTTTTCCAAACTATTCAAATTTTTTTAATAAAATTACTGGCCTAATCCGCTTTCGCTCGCCACTACTAACGGAATCTCAATTGATTTCTTTTCCTCTGGTTACTTAGATGTTTCAGTTCTCCAGGTTATCTCTTTAAATCTATGTATTCAATTTAAAGTACCACAAAAAGTGGTGGGTTTCCCCATTCGGAAATTTTCGGATCAAAACTTACATACAGCTCCCCGAAACTTATCGCAGTATATCACGTCCTTCATAGTCTTTCAGTGCCAAGGCATCCGCCACACGCCCTTAAACGCTTGATTTATGCACAGAAAAAAATTCTGTGTTGAATCAAATTTTTATTTAGAACATTAATTAAACATAATTAATGTTCGGATATAGATATTGATATTAATTATTATTATTCACAAATTTTATAACTAAGCGTTTCTGGTGGAGGATAGCGGGATCGAACCGCTGACCTCCTGAATGCAAATCAGGCGCTCTCCCAGCTGAGCTAATCCCCCAAGATCTTAAATTGGTGGGCCGAGAAAGACTCGAACTTTCGACCCCACCCTTATCAAGGGTGTGCTCTAACCAACTGAGCTACCGGCCCCCATGCAAGAGAAACACTAATTCAAGAAGAGAAATGAGGACGGTCAACATTAACCTGTTTATTATTTAGAATGAAATTAAATTTCACTCATCCTTAGAAAGGAGGTAATCCAGCCGCAGGTTCCCCTACGGCTACCTTGTTACGACTTCACCCCAGTCGCTGACTATACCGTGGTCAAGGGTTTTAAACCTTGCCTTAAGGTAGAACCAACTCCCATGGTGTGACGGGCGGTGTGTACAAGACCCGGGAACGCATTCACCGTGGCACGCTGATCCACGATTACTAGTAATTCCAGCTTCATGCACTCGAGTTGCAGAGTGCAATCCGAACTGAGATATTTTTTAAGGATTTGCTAAACGTCGCCGTTTTGCTTCCTTTTGTAAATATCATTGTAGCACGTGTGTAGCCCAACACGTAAGGGCCATGAGGACTTGACGTCATCCCCACCTTCCTCCAGCTTATCACTGGCAGTTCTTTCAGAGTGCCCAACTTAATGATGGCAACTAAAAGTGAGGGTTGCGCTCGTTGCGGGACTTAACCCAACATCTCACGACACGAGCTGACGACAGCCATGCAGCACCTGTGTTTCGTCCGGCCGAACCGAAAACTTTAATCTCTTAAAGTCGCGACGAACATGTCAAGTGTTGGTAAGGTTCTGCGCGTATCTTCGAATTAAACCACATGCTCCACTACTTGTGCGGGTCCCCGTCAATTCATTTGAGTTTTAACCTTGCGGTCGTACTCCCCAGGCGGTGTGTTTATCGCTTTCGCTGCGACACTGAAAATAAATTTCCAACGTCTAACACACATCGTTTACGGCATGGACTACGAGGGTATCTAATCCTCTTCGCTACCCATGCTTTCGTTCCTCAGTGTCAGTAATGATCCAGAAAGCTGCCTTCGCAATTGGTATTCTTTCTAATATCTACGAATTTCACCTCTACACTAGAAATTCTGCTTTCCTCTATCAAACTCTAGCTGAAAAGTTTTGATGGCAGTTCCAGAGTTAAGCTCTGGGATTTCACCACCAACTTTTTCAACCACCTACGAACTCTTTAAGCCCAGTAATTCCGAACTACGCTAGGTCCCTTCGTATTACCGCGGCTGCTGGCACGAAGTTAGCCGGACCTTCTTATTCGGGTACAGTCATTTTCTTCCCCGACGAAAGAGCTTTACAACCCAAAGGCCTTCTTCACTCACGCGGCATCGCTGCATCAGAGTTTCCTCCATTGTGCAAGATTCCCCACTGCTGCCTCCCGTAGGAGTTTGGGCCGTGTCTCAGTCCCAATGTGGCTGATCATCCTCTCAAATCAGCTATTGATCACAGTCTTGGTGGGCCATTACCCCACCAACAAACTAATCAAGTGCAGGCTCATCCAATGGTGCATAAAGCTTTCTCCGTAAAGACTTATCCGGTATTAGCACAAGTTTCCTCGTGTTATTCCAGGCCAAAGGGTAGATACCTACATGTTACTCACCCGTCTGCCACTAAGTATTGCTACTTCGTTCGACTTGCATGTGTTAGGCGTGCCGCCAGCGTACGTTCTGAGCCATGATCAAACTCTCAAGTTTAAAAACGGCGCACACTAGCTTCTATATAAATTCTAAGAATAAAATTTATATAAATGTTGAAGTGTGTACGACAAATTTTTTGGTAACCTTAACCGTCCACACTTCTCTTCTTAAATATTAACATTTCAAATAGCTAATTGAGACTAAAAAGCTCAATAATCCAAAAAATTAAGATTAACTTAATATTTTTTGGAAAAGAAGTTGCTTATAGGCTAAAATTTAAGGAAATCAAGCAATTAACCATAAAAAAATTAAAAAAAAACCTTATTTTACAGGCTTTTTTTTGGTATTTTTGGTCAGTTAAAACTGTTAATTGCAAAATCAAAAAATTGCCAAATGCTGAATAAAATCAAAAAAAAATTAAGAAATAATACTGAAATCATAGCTTTGGGATTGTTACTATTAACCACCATACTCTCAACAACCTATTACAATTTCAACAAACAAAAAATTTATAATAATTACAAAAATATGATTAACAATGTTTACTTTAAAAAGACAGTTAGTCATATTTTTGGAAATCTAGAACCAAAGTTTAAAACTATTACACATAAAATTAGTGAAGGAGAAACCTTTGATAAAATCTTAAAAAATTATGAAATAAAGGAGGAAGAGATATTAAACGTCAAGAATAAACTATCAAAAAAGATTGACCTAAACAAGTTAAATACAAATCATAAATTACAATTTACTCTAAACCAATCTAGCAATAAATTAAAAGAATTTATTTTTCAAATTTCTAATTCAGAAAAGATATATTTAACAAAAAATAATGAAAAAAGTGATTTTAAACAAGAGATTCTATTAACAAGATTAAACAAAGAAATTGTATATAAAGAAAATATAATTCTAAACAGCCTATATAACTCGGCCTCAAAAAAAAAGGTTCCTATTAATACTATAATTGAATTTGCTAGAATTTATGGTTTCGAAGTTGATTTTCAAAGAGATATAAGAAAACGTGATAGTTTTCAAATAATGTATGAGGTGTTTAAAGATGATAATAAAAAAATAATTGAAACTGGAGAAATTCTTTTTGCCAATTTAAAATTAAGTGGACAAAATAAGCCTTTATATTTTTTTTCATCAAAAGACACTGAAGGTCATTTTGATAAAAATGGGAAAAGTAGTCAGAAAGCCTTAATGAAAACGCCAATTAATGGAGCGAGATTATCTTCTCCATTTGGAATGAGAAAACACCCAATAGATGGATTTAATAAAATGCATCGTGGAACTGATTTTGCTGCACCTTTAGGTACTCCTATCATGGCATCTGGCAATGGTGTTATAAAAAAAGCTGGGTGGTGTGGAGGAGGAGGAAATTGCGTAGTAATTAAACATAACTCTACTTATCAAACAGTTTATGCTCATATGTCAAAATTTGCTAGTGGGATAAGAAGTGGAGTAAGAGTAAAGCAAGGACAGACAATTGGGTTTGTAGGTTCGACTGGTAAATCAACTGGACCACATCTCCATTACGAGGTTATTGTAAATGGTAAAAAAATTAATTCCCAAACTCTAAAGTTGCCCTCTGGAAAAGTATTGAAAGGTAAAGAGAGAAAACTTTTTGAGACTTCAAAGATAAAATTGGATGTTTTAAAGTCAGAAAAAATTATTGGTTTGAATTAGTTTAATTTTGCTCAACTTTAGTTTTTTCTGGAACTTTATTTTGAGAAAAATTATCAGTCTGATTATCAACATTTTTCAAAAAATTTTTTTGGTCTTCCTTTGATATCTTGTTATCAAATGTTTTTTTTTGAACTTCTCTTTCACTTAGCACTCTAGTAAAGTGATCAGCATGTTGAAAATAATTTTCAGATAAGATCTTGTCACCAGTGGATAGTGCTTCTCTAGCTAAATTATTATACTTTTCAATTAGTTTTGAAGCATTGTGATTATTTCTTCCAGATATTTTACGTTGAAAAGCATCGTTATTTGAAAAAGTATTATTAAATTTATTTCTGTCACTATTGACTTTAAAAGTTCTTTCGTTTCTTCTAAAATTATTTCTTCTTGTATTATTTCTGAAAGTTACCATAATTTTATTTTTTAATACTAATTATACATCTATTTTTATTAGCTAAATCTTTAACAACATCTTTAATATAATATCCATTTTCTCTTAAAATTTTTTTCACTTTATTTGTTTGATCAAAAGCTATCTCAAGAATTAATACGCCATTTTTCTTTATAAACTTATATGAATTACAAATAATTTTCTTAATTTCAAGTAATCCGTCTATACCACCATCCAAAGCTGATTTTGGCTCATAATCACAAATATCTTTTTCCAAATACTTCAAGTCAAACGTCTTGATGTATGGGGGATTAGATATAATTAAATCATATTTGCCATAATTAAAATTGTCAACATCTGATTTGAACAACTTAACTCTATTGATAAGATTTAATTTTTTTATGTTTATCTTACAAATACCAAGAGTTTTCTTACAAATATCAATCCCTGTACCATAAAAACATTTCTTCTCTTTCAAAATAGACAAAAGAATACATCCTGAACCAATACCAATATCCAATATTTTAAGACTTGATTTATTTTTTGTTAATTTTAAGACTTGTTCAACAATAATCTCCGTATCTGGCCTAGGAACAAGAACATCTTCAGTTACAGTAAATTCATATTTCCAAAACTCTTTCTTGCCAGTTATGTAAGCAATTGGTCTTTTTTTTGAACGCTGTTTAATTAAATTTTCGAAATTAATAATTTCTATATCCGATAACTCTACATTGGGGTTTAAGATAATATCTGTTCGGTTTTTTTGAAAAACTTGCGACATTAAAATTTCACTATCAAGATTATAGGATTTAATGCCTTTTTTTTTTAATATATTTTTTCCTTTTTCTATAGTTTGAAAAATATTCATATTATCCCTTTAAAGATTACTTAAACTTTCTTCCTGAGCTTTTAACGATAGAGACTCGATCATTTCGTCAAAAGCTTCCCCCTCAAGAAACTCCTCAAGTTTATGTAAAGTTAAATTAATTCTATGATCTGTAACTCTCCCTTGGGGAAAATTATAGGTTCTTATTCTCTCAGACCTGTCACCTGATCCAATTTTATTTTTTCTTTCTTTTGATCTTTCTTGTTCGATTCTATTTCTCTCTAACTCATACAACCTTGCTCTTAAAATTTTCAATCCCTTAGCTTTGTTTTTGTGTTGTGACTTTTCATCTTGTTGAGAGACTGAAATTCCACTAGGAATATGTGTTATTCTTACCGCACTATCTGTAGTATTTACAGATTGTCCACCGGGACCACCAGCTCTAAAAACATCTATGCGTAAATCAGTCTCATTTATTTTTAAATCAACTTCTTCAGCTTCAGGTAATACAGCTACAGTAGCTGCAGAAGTATGCACTCTACCCTGAGTTTCAGTATCTGGAACTCTTTGGACTCTGTGGACACCACTTTCATATTTTAGAGTTGAATAAATATTAATACCCTTTATGGATGCAATAACTTCTTTTAATCCACCCGCTTCACTTTTCGAAATTGAAATTATTTCCAAGAACCATCTTTTTTTATTACTAACTTTTTCGTACATTTTAAAAAGATCGGATGCAAATAAACTAGCTTCAAGACCCCCCGTACCTGCTCTTATTTCTATGATTGCATTCTTTTTATCAGCCTCATCCTTAGGTAATAAAAATAATTTCAATTTTTTTTCATTTTTATTGTGTTGTGTCTCTAGTTCTTTAAGTTCAATTTGTGCCATTTTCAACAATTCAGAGTCAGAATTTTGATCACCTAAAATTTTTTCTAGTTCACTCTTCTCTTTTTCAAATGATAAATATTTTTTTGCATCATTAATTATTTCATTTAAATCCGAATATTCTTTTGATTTTTCAGCAAAAAATTTTTTATCAACATTTCCTGAAGATAATTCTTTCTCCAGATTTGAATGTTTATTTATTAGATCATTGACGGTTTTATTTGGTATCATCTCAACTTTTTTCAAGCTCAGAAGCTTTTTTTTCAACCTCAGAAACTACTTTTTCAATCATATCATTTGTTGAAACTTTTTCTGATTGTATTCCTGATAAATAAAGCATATTACTTCCTTTTCTGCCTCCAGTTATTCCAACATCTGTCATGGCAGCTTCACCTGGGCCATTGACCACACAGCCGATTATGGAGAGTGTTATAGGTTTCGTAATATGCGCAAGTCTTTTTTCTAAAATTTTTACAGTTTCAATTACTTGAAATCCTTGCCTAGCACATGACGGGCAAGAAATGATTCTAACTCCTCTCTCTCTTAAATTTAATGATTTCAGTATTTCATTTCCAATTTTAACTTCTTTTACTGGGTCATCAGATAAAGATATTCTTATTGTATCACCAATACCATCTAAAAGTAATGTGCCTAATCCAATAGATGATTTTATACTTCCTGATACAAATCCTCCGGCCTCAGTTATTCCAAGATGTAGAGGATATTCAATTTTTTCTGAAAGCTGACGGTAGGCCTCAATTGACAAAAAGATATCTGAAGATTTTACACTTATTTTCAGATTATTAAAATTCTCATCCTCTAAAATTTTTATATTTCTAAGAGCGCTTTCGACCAATGCCTCTGGGCAAGGCTCTTTGAATTTTTCCAAAATATCTTTTTCTAACGAGCCTGCGTTAACACCTACTCTAATAGAACAATTATTAGCGTATGCTGCTCTAACAACTTCTTTAATTTTATTAACATTTCCTATATTTCCAGGATTTATTCTTAAGCAACTGGCTCCATTCTCTGCTGCCTCTATTGCTCTTTTAAAATGAAAATGAATATCTGCAACTATAGGAACATCAACATGTTTTACGATCTCTTTTAGTGCTTTTGTTGATGATTCATCTGGGCAAGAAACCCTAACTATATCTGCACCTTCATTATGAATATCATTAATCTGATTAATAGTAGCTTTTATATCTGTAGTTAAAGTATTGGTCATAGATTGAACTGAGATAGGGTTATCACCTCCCACTTTAACCTTGCCGACATTAATCTCTTTTGTCTTTCTTCTCTTAATATCTCTGAATGGTCTTATACTCATAATTTGTTATCTAATTTAAATTCTTTATGTAAAGCAATTAAAGCCTTTTTGGTATTTTTTTTATCTATCAAAACTGATATTTTAATTTCAGAGGTTGAAATAACCTGGATGTTAATATTTTTTTTTGCAAGTGAATGGAACATTCTAAATGTTACTCCAGGTGTTGTCACCATTCCTACCCCTATAATTGAAACTTTTGAGACATCTTTTTTTAACAATAATTTTCTGAATTTAATATTGTTATTACCTTCAATTATTTTTTTTGTTCTGTTTAGATCATCTGTTTTGATGGTAAATGTTAAATCTGTTTCTTTTCCATTCGCCGAAATATTCTGAACAACCATATCTACATTAATTGAATTTTTTGACAAAGGTTTAAAAATCATTGCAGCAACTCCAGGTTTATCCTTAACACCTACCAGAGTGACTTTGGCTTCATTTTGGGTCGACGAAATACCAGCAATAATTTTATTATTTATAACATTTTTTCTTTTTGTGATTAATGTTCCTGGCTTTTTTGTGAGTGAAGATTTTACTTCAATATTAATTCTGTTTAGACGTGCATCTTGGATCGACACAGGTTGCATAACTTTTGCACCCAGCGATGCCATCTCCAACATTTCTTCGTAAGAGATTACTTTTATTTTTTTTGCTTTTTTTAATTTATTTGGATCCGTTGTGTAGATACCTTCAACATCAGTATAGATTATACATCTTTCTGCATTAAAAAATTTTGCCAACATAATCGCACTTGCATCAGATCCACCTCTGCCAATTGTTGTTATCCTATTATTAATATTAATTCCTTGGAAACCAGTAACGATGGGTATTCCACCTTTTTTGAGGTAATTCAAAATTTTTTTTTTGTAGATAGATAAAATTTTTGCATTTTTATGGTTATCATTAGTGATAATTGGAACTTGCCAAGATAACCAAGAGCGAGATTTTAAACCAATATGTGACAATCTTGCTGCAATTAAAGAACACGCCACCTGTTCACCAGACGAAACGAGAACATCATACTCGGAAGGTAAAAAATTTTCACTTATTTCTTTTGATTTTTTTATCAAATCATTTGTAACACCACTCATTGCTGAAGATACTACAATAAGTTTGTATCTTTTTTTATGATATGAATTTATGATATTGGCAACATTTTTAATTCTTTTAATGCTACCTACAGATGTTCCTCCAAATTTTAAAACTACAATTTTCATGAATAAATACTTTAAATTAAAATATTGATTAAAATCATCTTGAATATAAAGTTTACTTAATATGAAAACTAACACAATTAATAAAAAAGAAATAGAAAAATTTTCTAAAATTGCAGAGGAATGGTGGGATCCTAAAGGAAAATTTAAACCATTACATAATTTCAATCCAATAAGGATTTCTTATTTAAAAGAAAACATTATCAAAACTTTCAATCTTCGAGAAAAAGATAAAATTCTATCAGGAATTAAAATTTTAGATATAGGTTGTGGTGGGGGATTGTTATCTGAGCCTATGTCAAGACTAGGCGCTGAAGTTTTTGGAATGGATGCCTCTGAAAAAAATATAGAAGTTGCAAAAATTCACGCAAAAAAAAGTGGTTTAGATATTAAATATTTTTGTTCATCTCCTGAAAAGTTTAAATCAGATTTAAAATTTGATGTAATCTTAAATATGGAAATTATTGAACATGTTGAAAATGTAGATTTTTTTCTCAAATCATGCTCAAAGCTAATGAGAAAAAATGGGATCATGTTCGTTGCAACCTTAAATAAAACTCTGAAATCTTATCTTTTTGCAATAATTGGTGCTGAATATATTCTTAAGTGGCTTCCAATCGGTACCCATGAATGGGAAAAATTCGTTCAGCCAGAGGAGTTAATTAAGATTACAAAAAGATATGGTTTTGCTTTAAAGGATCTAAAGGGAGTAAAACTTAATTTGATTAAAAATAATTGGGAATTAAGCACTGACAAATCAGTCAATTATATTGCTAAGTTTGCTAAAACGTAATCAAAAATTAATTATTTTTATCTTCTACCCAAGGAATAATTTCTGTATCAATTCCTTCGTCTCTCAAATCTTTAATTTCTTCCCTTGATGCAACTCCATAAATTCCTTTATCTCTTTTTTTGTCTTTATAATGAATAGAGCGCGCCTCATAAGCAAAATTTTCACCAACGTATTCAAAGTTTTTCTTGATAAATTTTTTATATTCTTTAATTTTTTCATTAATCTTCTGATATTTGCGGTCTTCAATAGAGATATCTTTTTGCCAAGTTTTTAATAATTTTGGTGCCATGAGAGTTTTTTCAACTTCAATTGACCCACATTTATGACAATTTAAATAATTTTTTTTCCTCAATTTTTCGTATTCTCGTGAAGATGCAAACCAGCTATCAAATAACAACGAGCATTTTTTACATTCTAATTTGTACTTGATCATAGAGATTATCTAATTATTCAATTTAATATTTCAATAGAATTAACTTCTATAATCTGAATTAATTTCAATATATTTTTTTGTAAGATCCATAGTATATGTGGTAAATCTTTTTGAGCCTTTAAAAATGTTAATGTTGATATCAATATTGTCATTTTTCATATAATTCGCTACTTCAGACTCATTATAATTTAAACTTAATTTTCCGTTATTAATAATTGATAATTCTCCAAATTTTACAGATAACTTTTCTAAATTTATTAAAACATTAGATTTTCCAATCGCCATTACTATTCTACCCCAATTTGGATCTTCACCCGCTATTGCAGTTTTTACTAAAGGAGAATTAGCAACTGAAAAACCAATTTTTTTTGCATCATCCTCATTTTTACAATTCTCTACGTTAATTGTTATAAATTTTGATGCACCCTCTCCATCTGCAACTACTCTTTTGGCTAAATTCAATAGCACTTTGTTTAATGCTTCCTCAAAATCTCTTATTCTTTTATCATTGTAATTTTTAATTCTAGGATGCTTTACTTTACTGGTCGAAAAAATGCTGACCATATCATTAGTACTTGTGTCACTGTCACAGCTTATTGCGTTAAAAGTTTTTAAAATATTCTTTTTAAGAAGTTTTTTTAAAATTTCGTTAGATATATCTGCATCCGTAAAAATATAAGCTAGTGTAGTAGCCATATTAGGCTGGATCATTCCTGAGCCCTTCGCTATACCAAAAATCTTAACAGAGGCACCTGCAATTTTACAATTTTCCATGGACATTTTTGGTTGAGTGTCTGTTGTCATAATACCTAAAGCTGCCTTCATCCACAGATACTTATTCTGAGTATATCTTACATTTTTTACTAAATCTGAAATCTTATTTTTAATTTTATCCTCTGGGAAAGTTTCTCCTATGGTACCTGTGCAACCAAATAATATATCCTTTTGTCTAATTATTCTTGGATTATCTTCATCTTTTTTCTGTTTCATGGTTAGTTCTTGTGAGATTTGGTCTGCTATTTTTTCGAGACTTTTGTATCCTTGTCGGCCTGTAAAACAATTTGCATTTCTAGCATTAACTAATAGTGAGTATTTTTTTTTTGAATTTTGATTTAAGTTCCATTTAATATTCTCAGAGACAATTTTAGACTGAGTATAAACTGAAGCATAATTTGCTCCATCTCTAAAATAAAACATTACTAAATCATCCCTAGTATCATTATAAAGATTTGCACATACACTAGAAATTGAAACACCATCAATGTGATCTAAATCTTGATATTCTAACATTCTCGTATTTTTCGATTTAGATAATAAAAAATTAGGTAAATTTATGCCCATAGTATTTAAAATATTTATTTATTAATTATATTAAAGGATATAAGTAAATAATAAATCAAAAACTAATGTTAAATCCTTTAAATCTTATTTCTAAATTCATTAAATCGGGTAATCAAAAAGAGCTGGATAGATTGGATAAAACTGTTCAAAAAATAAATTCATTGGAAGAAAATACAAAAAAACTTAAAGATAATGAATTCCCAAATAAAACCAAAGAATTCAAAGAGAAATTAAAAAATGGTGTTAACGTAGATGAATTACTCCCAGAGGCTTTTGCGCTTGTAAGAGAGGCATCTAGGAGAATTAGGAATGAGAGACATTTTGATGTTCAAATTATTGGAGGAATAGTATTGCACGAAATGAAAATTGCTGAAATGCGAACAGGGGAAGGTAAAACATTAACAATAACTTTAGCAGCCTATTTAAATGCCCTTTTTGGAAAAGGAGTTCATATTGTTACCGTAAATGATTATTTAGCAAAAAGAGACTGTCATGAGATGGGTAAAATTTATAATTTTTTAGGAATAACCTCGGGTTACATAAATAATATTCAAAATGATGATGAAAGAAAAAAAAATTATAATTGTGATATTACCTATGCAACTAACAGTGAATTGGGTTTTGATTACCTAAGAGATAATATGAAATATTCTAAAGATGAAATGGTTCAAAGAGAGCATTTTTTCGCAATAGTTGATGAAATTGACTCTTGTTTGATTGATGAAGCTAGAACTCCGTTGATTATTTCTGGAGCTGCAGAGGATAAAACCGACAAATATCTTGCTGTAGATAAGTTAGTAAAAAGATTAAACAAAAATGATTATGAAATTGATGAAAAAGATAAGAATATCTTATTAACAAATGATGGAATAAATAATGTAGAAAAAATTTTTTCTGACACAGGTATATTAAAAAATAATAATTTTTACGATCCAGAGAATCTAAATTTAGTACATCATGTTAATCAAGCTTTAAGAGCTAATCATTTGTTCGCTAAAGGAAAGGATTATATAGTTAAAGATAACTCTTTAAAAATTATAGATGAACTCACTGGAAGAATTCTTGAAGGAAGGCGATTCGGTGATGGTCTTCATCAAGCTTTAGAGGCCAAAGAAAAAATTGATATTCAAGCAGAAAATCAAACTTTAGCATCTATTACTTATCAAAATTATTTTAAACTTTATAGGAAGATTTCTGGATGTACAGGAACAGCTGTAACAGAATCTGAGGAATTTTATGAAATATATAATTTACCAGTAGTTGTGATTCCAACAAATAAAAAGATGATAAGAAAAGATTTTAACGATCAAATTTATAGAACTGAAAAAGAAAAAAATGATGCAATAATTAAAAAAATTATAGATCTTAATAAAATTGGCCAGCCATTGTTAGTCTTTACATCCAGTATTAATAAATCTGAAATTTACTCGAAATATTTACATAAAGAGAAAATAAATCATGTTGTTTTGAATGCAAAAAATCATGAGAACGAAGCTGAAATTATTTCTAATGCAGGCAAAGAAGGATCTGTGATAATAACAACAAGTATTTCAGGAAGGGGTGTAGATATTCAGCTGGGAGGAAAAAAAAATGCTGAAGACAACGAAAAATTAATTAAAGAAAAGAAAAAAATAAAATCTCTAGGTGGTTTATTTGTTATCGGTACAGAGAGAATGGAGTCTCGAAGAGTTGATAATCAAGCAAGAGGTAGATCGGGACGTCAAGGTGATGAAGGAAGTTCAATTTTTTATGTAAGTTTAGAAGACGATTTAATGAGAATTTTTGGATCAGAGTCAATGAATACAATGCTTGAGAAGTTAGGCTTAAAAGATGGTGAAAGTATTGATCATCCATGGATTAATAAAGCTTTAGAAAGAGCACAGCAAAAAGTAGAGGCAAGAAATTTTGATATTAGAAAAACTCTTATTAAATTCGATAATGTATTAAATGATCAAAGACACGTGATTTTTTCACAAAGAAAAGAAGCAATGGATAGTATAAAAATTTTTGATTATTCTACAAATTTTTTAGATGAGATAAAGAAAGAGCTAATAGAATTAAAGATCCAAAAGATTGCAAATCCAAAGGGCTCCCTTTTTGAAAATCAAATCAAAACTCTTATGGGGAAAAACTATAATGAGGAAGAATTGAGGGTTTTATTAGAAAAAAAAGATGACGACTTAATGAAATTAATTTCAGATAAGTTCTATGAAACTAGAGACGAAAGAATTAAACTGTTGGGTATAGATCAAGCAAAACAAATAGAAAAAAGAATCTTTTTACAATCTATAGATATTAATTGGAAATCGCACATTCAATATTTAGAGCAATTACGTCAAGTAATTGGATTGAGATCTTATGGACAAAGAGATCCGCTCATCGAATACAAAAAAGAAGCTTTCACCTTATTTGAAAATTTATTAAAAAAACTCAAGCAAGATTACATAGTTGTTCTCATGAATCTAAAATTTGTAAAGACATCAAGTGGTAAATCAGAGGAGAAAACTAGTGAAGAAAAATCGATTAACCAAATTAATAAAAAAGTAAAAAGAAATGAACCTTGTCCTTGCGGATCTGGAAAAAAATATAAAAAGTGTTGCGGAAAATTATAAAAAAATTAATACCATAACCAAAATAAGTATAACTAAAGAAGGTATAATCAATTTTTTTTTTTTAAAAATTTCTAAAATCTCATTACGTTGAGCTTTAAGAGAACTTAAATCTGCTGTATTTGTGACAAAACCTTTATTTCTTCCAATTTTTAAGAATTTATTTTTTCTATTATTAAAAACTTCTTCTCCCGACATAGATTGAAAATAATCCAAACTTGTTGATAATGAATCTTGAACATTTTTTAAAATTAAATCTTTATCTCTATGTGCGCCACCAATAGGCTCCTTAATAATTTCATCAATCACATTTAACTCAAGTAAATCTTTTGCAGAAAGTTTCATTGCTTTAGCGGCATCAAGCATTTTTTTTGGATCTCTCCACAGAATTGTTGCACATCCCTCAGGAGAAATTACTGAATAAATCGCATTTTCTAACATTAAGACTTTGCTTGAGGAGGCTAG
>CACBGP010000011.1 GCA_902538745.1 uncultured Pelagibacteraceae bacterium
AGAATGGTAAAATAATAATTAGAAACTTCATTTTTTCAATTTGTAAGATTAAAAAAAATTGGTCAGTAAAAAATCAAAAAATTAAATTAATAAAAGAAATTAGAAATCAAGTTGGGAAAAATAAAGTAATATGTGCTTTGTCTGGAGGGGTGGATAGTAGTGTAGTCGCGCAATTAATAAACAAAGCAATAGGAAAAAAACTATACTGTATTTTTGTAAATACAGGTCTTTTGAGAAAAAATGAGGAAAAACAAGTAATTAATACGTTCAAAAAGAGATTAAAAATTAACCTAATTTATGTAAATGCTGAAAAAGAGTTTTTGAGAAAACTTAAAAATATTTCAGATCCAGAAAAAAAGAGAAAAATAATTGGAAATCTTTTTATAAAAATTTTTGAAAGATATGCCAAGAAAATTAAAAATGTAAGATTTTTAGCACAAGGTACTCTTTATCCAGACTTAATTGAGAGCAAATCTGTTACAGGTAGCCAAACCTCTAAAATTAAATCGCATCATAATGTAGGTGGCCTTCCAAAGAAAATGAAACTGAAATTAGTAGAGCCCTTAAGATTTTTATTTAAGGATGAAGTGAGAAAATTAGGTTTAGATCTAAATTTAAATAAAGAAATCATCTCTAGACATCCTTTTCCTGGACCCGGTTTAGCAATAAGAATGCCAGGAAAAATAACAAAAGAAAAAATTAAAATTTTAAAGGAAGCTGATCATTATTTTATTACTGCTTTAAAAGAACATGGTTTTTATAATAAAATTTGGCAAGCTTATGCTGCCTTACTTCCTGTTAAGACTGTAGGTGTAATGGGTGATAATAGAACTTATGAATATTTGTGTCTATTGAGAGCTATTACCTCTGAGGACGGCATGACAGCAGACTTTTATGAATTTAAAAAGCCTTTTATTCAAATGATTTCAAACAAAATTGTAAATAGTATAAGAGGTATTAATAGGGTAGTCTATGATATTACTTCCAAGCCACCAAGCACTATTGAATTAGAATGATGGCTTTTTTTTTATGAAAGATCAAATTGAAAAACTTGTAGAAATTATTCGCAAAAATAATGTCAATTGTAAATTTAATTTAATTGAAGTTGGTGCAGCCAAGCTAGGTAAAAATGAAGAGCGTTTTTATAAAATTTTAGATTTTTTTCCAGATAGTAATATTATAGGGTTCGAGATTGAAAAAGAGGTTTGTGATAAAATGAACTCTGAAGCCGCCAAGGGAATTAAATATTTTCCGTACGCTCTAGGAGAAAAAAATGAAAAAAGAAAATTATATGTTACTCGAGATCCAAGATGTACAAGTTTGTATAAACCAAATGAAAATTTTTTAAAATTATATCACGAATTACAATATGTAAATTTAAAAAAAGAAACTGAGATAGAGACAATAACGCTCGAAACATTTGTAGATAGACATTCAATTGATGAAATAGATTTCATAAAAATAGATGTTCAAGGGGCTGCTTTAGATGTTTTTAAAGGTAGTAAAAAACTGTTAAATAATGTTCTAAAAATAGTATGTGAAGTCGAGTTTGTACCTCTTTATCAAAACCAACCTCTTTTTGGTGATGTAAGTAAGTTTTTAAGCAATTATAACCTTATGTTTAATAAATTCTTGAAATTGTCGGGTAGAACTCTTAAGCCCTTAATAGCTAATAAAGATCCAACTATTGCGTCTCAACATATGTGGACAGATGCTGTTTTTATCCAAAATTTTGAAAAAATTAAAAACTTAAGTGATGAAAAATTGTTAAAGCTTAGTCTATTAGCAGCCATCTACAATAGTCTCGACTTAACTTTTTTCTGTCTGTCAATTTATGATAAACGAAATGAATCTACTCTCGCTAAAGATTGGATGAGTAATTAAAATGAAAAAAATTAAGAAAATCATTAATAAAAAAAATAAATCAAAAATTGTATGTCTTACTGCTTATTCAAAAAATATCGCGGAAGAAGTTGATAAATATGTTGATATTGTTTTAGTTGGAGATTCCTTAGGTTCTGTTTTATATAATTATTCCTCAACAAAAAAAGTAACTTTAACTGAAATGATCAACCACTCCAAAAGTGTTAGATTGGGTATCAAAAAAAGTTTAATGGTTGTTGATATGCCTTTTAAAACTTATAGTACTAAGTCTCTAGCATTAAAGAATGCTAAGAAAATTCTAAAAGAGACTAAATGTGATGCAGTAAAATTAGAAGGTGGCAAAAGGGTTATCGAGCAAATAAAGTTTTTGATTAAGAATAAAATCTCGGTTATGGGTCATATTGGTTTACTTCCCCAATCAACAAAAAAATTTAAATCTAAGGGAAAAACTAATAGCGAAATAAAGAACTTGATAAGTGATGCAATGTTACTCCAACAAAGTGGAGTATTTGCAATTGTTTTAGAATGTGTAAAAACTGAAATTGCAAAACTCATTACTCAAAAATTGAATATTCCAACAATCGGAATTGGTTCATCTGTGTATTGTGATGGTCAAGTTTTAGTGACTGATGATTTAATTGGATTAAATCATACTAACATTAAATTTGTTAAAAGATTTTCTAATGTTAAAAAGTATATCAATGATGGTATTAAAAAATATGCCTCAGAGGTAAGAGAAAAAAAATACCCTACAAAAAAACATTCTTATTAGAAATATTTTTTAAATTCTTCATTTATAGACAATATATCTAGATCAACCAGACCGCCAATTACCAGTTGAAGAGCAACAAGTAAGATAAACCCTAAACCCACATAAGCAATCCATAAATGCTTTTGAATATAATTAGCAAGATAGGTTGCCATAGCACCTGTAAGAACAACTGATAATACAAGACCGAAAATCATAAAACTGAAATTACCTTTTGCCGCCCCAACAACTCCAATTACATTATCAAAGCTTATCGTAATATCAGCAAATAAAACCTTATATACGCTTTGAATATACGAAGGTTCCTTTGATTTTTTAGTTGGAGATTTAACTTTTTTTATCTCAAAAAGATCTTTTCTTAAATCATTAACAATCCAAATCAGGAGTAAACCACCTAAGATTTTTATAAAATAAAATTCAAATAAATATGTAGCAAATAATGCAAAAACAATTTTAAAAATTAATGCTCCAGCTACACCCCATAAAATAATTTGTCTTCTATTTTTTGGCGCAAAATTAGCTGCAATCAATCCAATGATGATCGCATTATCTGCTGCCAAGATTATATCAATGAAAATAATCTGAACTAATATGAGCGCTTCTTCTAACAAAGTGAGCCCATAGTATTAGATATTTTAAATTATTCAATTAAAAGTAGTATAATTTTTTTATTGATAATTATTTTAATACATAATGAAATGCCTTTAAAAAAAATGGAGGATAAATGAAATTCATAAAATACTTATCAATTATTTTAGTTTCATCAATTTTGTCAATTAATTCTACTTTTGCAGAAAAATGGGACATGGCATTAGCTTATGGTGCTGGTAATTTTCATTCTGCAAATGCAACTGAATTTGCAAAAAATGTGACTGAAAAAAGTGGAGGAAAACTTACAATAGTTACTCATCCTGGTGGCTCATTATTCAAGGGTGGAGAAATCTTTAGAGCTGTGAGAACTGGTCAAGCTCAGATTGGAGAAAGATTTATGTCAGCTTTAGGTAAAGAGGACCCTTTACTGGAAGTAGACTCACAGCCATTCTTGGCAACATCTTACTCAGATGCTATGAAACTATACAAAGCTTCTAAAGCTGAAATTATTAAAGGCTTAGATAAAAAGGGCTTAGTATTTCTTTACGCTGTGCCATGGCCTGCACAAGGCTTATATAGCAAAAAGGAAATCAACTCTGTCAATGACCTTAAAGGTTTAAAGTTCAGAGCATATAATTCTGCAACAATTAGAATCGCTGAGCTAACAGGTATGGCGCCAACTAAAATTGAAGCTGCTGAAATTAGCCAAGCATTTTCTACAGGTGCTGTTGAAAGTATGATCACTTCCCCGACTACAGGAAAAAATTCTAAAATATGGGAAAATGGTGTGAAATATTTTTATGATATAGCAGCTTGGTTTCCAAAAAATATGGTGATTGTAAATAAAGATTCTTGGAACAAACTTGATCAAGCTACAAAAGATCTAGTAATGAAACAAGCAGCTTTAGCAGAGAGAAAAGGCTGGCAATTATCAAAACAAGGAAATGTTGGTGACAAAAAAGCTTTAGCAGATGCTGGCATGGTAGTAGGTACTGTAAATGCATCTCTACAAGCTCATTTTGAAAAAGTAGGTGAGACTATGGCAAAGGAATGGTCTCAAAAAGCTGGTTCAAGAGGGGCAGCTGTTTTATCAAGTTATAAATAATCAAATTTTAATTAAGGCCACCAAAGAATATTAGGTGGCCTTAAATTATCATGTTTAAAATCTTAGATAAAAATTTAAATAAACTTTATAAATTATCTGGATATATCGCAGCAGCATTTCTTATTTTGGTGGCAGTATTCATTTTGATAGGTATTTCATCAAGAATATTTGGTTTTTATATCAGAGGTCTTGCTGAATACTCAGGTTACTGTATGGCTGCAGCATCTTTTTTTGCATTAGCTTATACATTTGTTGAAAACGGCCACATAAGGATTACTCTTTTTCTTGAAAAATTATCAGGTTTAAAAAGAAAATTTATTGAAATCTGGTGTTTAAGTGTAGCAACTTTTTTCTCTGGGTATTTAGCATTTTATTTTGTTAAAATGTTAGTTATTTCATATAAATTTCAAGAAAGAAGCGAGGGTGCAGATGAAATTTTAATTTGGATTCCTCAAACAAGTGTAGCTGTTGGTTCCACTATTTTCTTTATGTGTGTTTTCCATCAACTTATTTTAATTTTCAAAAAAAGTTAAATGGCAGAAATTTTATTAACAATATTTTTCATAAGTGTTTTATTGTTCTTTCTCGGTTCAGGTATTTGGGTAGCATTGAGCATGATTGGCGTATCTGCAATAGGTATGATGTTGTTTACATCAAGACCAGTTGGAGATGCAATGGCAACAACGATATGGGGAACATCTTCATCATGGACACTTACGGCATTACCTTTATTTGTTTGGATGGGAGAAATTCTATTTAGAACAAGACTATCTGAAAATTTGTTTAAAGGTTTATCTCCGTGGATGCAAAAATTACCTGGGGGTTTAATTCATGTGAACGTGGTTGGTTGTGCTTTATTTGCTGCAATTTCAGGTTCCTCTGCAGCCACAGTTGCAACTGTAGGGAAGATGTCTATACCCGAGTTAAGAAAAAGAAATTATCCTGAAAAAATTTTACTTGGTAGTCTTGCTGGCTCTGGGACACTAGGTTTATTGATACCTCCATCAATAATTTTGATTATCTATGGAGTAGCAGTTCAAGAGTCCATTGCAAAATTATTTATAGCTGGAATTTTACCGGGGATAATGATTGCACTAATTTTTATGTCATATGTTATTTTCTGGTCTTTGATCAATAAAAAACAAATGCCCAAAATCTTTGAGGAATATTCATTTTTTGAAAAGATAAAAAGATCTAAACAACTTTTACCTGTTATATTTTTAATCTCAGCTGTCATAGGTTCAATCTATACTGGTATAGCTACTGCTACTGAGGCCGCATCCTTAGGAGTTGTTGGAGCTTTAATTTTATCCTATTTTCAAAAAAGTTTAACTTTAGAAACTTTTAAAACATCCTTACTAGGTGCAACAAAAACATCTTGTATGATTGCATTCATCTTAGCAGGCTCAACATTTTTATCTTTGGCAATGGGTTTTACAGGTTTACCTAGAAACTTAGCAATGTGGATTCAAAATATGGATTTATCTCCTTATGTGTTAATTTTTGTTTTAATGATTTTTTATATAATTTTAGGGATGTTTCTTGATGGTATCTCAGCTGTGGTATTGACTATGGCTATTATAGAACCAATGATTAGACAAGCAGGTTATGACATGATTTGGTTTGGTATATTCTTAGTTATTGTTGTAGAGATGGCTCAAATAACACCACCTGTGGGTTTTAATTTATTTGTTCTACAGGGTATGGCCAACAAAGATATGGGTTATATTGCTCGAAGTGCGTTTCCATTATTCTTATTAATGGTTTTAGCAGTGATTTTGGTTGTGATTTTCCCAGAGATTGCCTTATGGCTACCAGAGCAGATGATTAAAAATATTAATTAATATTTAGAAATTTTTTCTCCAGCTATAATGGCTTTCAGGTCATCGTACTCTTTACAATCGCAACCTTTTAAAACTTCTAATCTTTCAACTGCAAGATTATGTCTATTTGTTGCTACATATAGTTCACCTAAATATTCATTAATACCAATATGGTAAGGATTGATAGCCAAACCTTGAAGATAATATTTCTCTCCATTTTCAAAATCACCTAATTTCCTAGAGGTAAATCCTAAATAATTTAAAGTATCAGGTTTATTTGGTTTTTTGCTGTTTGATTTAAGTAAAAGTTTGAAAGCTTTTTCATAGTTTGATTTAGCCTTATCTTTTTTTCCTTTTTCTTCATGTTTTTTTGCAAATTTAATGAATTTAACTGCTTTTTCGTAATTTGTTTTATTTTTTGGACCATCACCTTCTCCTCCACTACTAGATCCTGCAGAATAGGAATTTGATATTAAAATTACAGATAATATTATTGTGAAAAATATTTTTTTAATCATGTTTAAACTTCCTCATTTTATTTAAAGGTTTTAGTTTGAGACCATTTTTTAACAAGTTATCTTTGATAGACTTAGCAGTTGACAATGAACTCATATTGTCCCCATGTATACATACAGAGTCAATTTCACAAGGTATTTGCTTTCCACTGTGACAATTAAGCGACTGATTTTTAACCATACTTAAGACGTGTGTTTTTGCCTGTTCTGGATCTGTAATTAAAGCATGAGGTTTTTTTCGGGATACAAGATTACCGTCATCCTCATAATTCCTATCTGCAAATATCTCGCAAGCTATTTTCATATCAAGTTTTTTTGCAGCTTCCTCCATTTTAGATCCAGTGGGGACCAAATAAATTAAATCTTTGCTAATTCCTTTTATACTTTTTGCAAGTATTGTTGCTAAATCAATATTTTCACATGCCATATTATTTAAAGCTCCATGAGGCTTAATATGTGTAACGTTTTCTCCTTGCTCTAATGCTTTCTTTTGAAGAATATCGTATTGATCAATTATGAGTTTTTGAATTTCTGAATCAGATAAATTCATTCTTTCTCTTCCAAAATTTTCTGGATCATTGAAAGATGGATGCGCACCGATACTTACACCATTTTTTTTTGATATTTCTATGACTTGGCTCATAGTTTCCTCGTCCCCAGCATGGTATCCACAAGCAACATTTGCAGAATTAACTATTTCCAATAATTCTGGGTCATGTTTATTTGAATGGTGTTTTGATTTTTCTCCTAAATCACAATTTATATTAATTTCCATAGTCATAAGTGTTAAGTATATCATGGCATGATAAAAAATATATTAAATCTTGGTGACGCAGCATTATATTGTGACTTTGGTAAAGAGGTAAATAAAGAGACCAATACTCAAGTAATTAGATATTTCAAAAGTATTCAGAAAGAAAACATATCATCAATTAATAATTTATCCCCCTCTTATAATAAGTTAATAATTTCTTTCGATTTAAAAAAAACGAATTTTAAAGATTTAAAAAAGATAATAGAAAACCTTAATATTACCAATGAAGATAATCTAAAAAATAAAACAATTGAAGTTCCAGTATGTTGTGATGAAAATTTTGCTTTAGATATAGTCAGGTTGGAGAAAAAACTTAATCTTAAAAGAGAAAAAATTTATGAAAATTTTTTTAGTAAAGAATTCTTTTGTTATATGACAGGCTTTATTGCTGGAATGCCTTTTTTAGGAGATTTATCTGAAAATATGAGAGCCAAACGTCTCGAAACACCTAGGGTTAAAGTTCCTAAGGGATCGGTGGCTTTGACCGAACAGTTTGCAAATATTTATACTTTTGAAAGTCCAGGAGGATGGAATGTTATTGGTAATAGTCCATTAACAATATTTGATAGCTCAAAAGAAACAAATCCAAATTTAATAAATCCAGGTGATATTGTTTTATTTAAAGAAATATCAAAAAAACAGTACGAAAATTATAATGAGTAAAAATTATTTTCAAGTTATCAGAGCAGGAATTAACACTACTTTTCAAGATGAGGGTCGAAAAAATCTTTATCATGTTGGAATTCCTTTTAGTGGAGCAATGGATAAAAGAAATTATTTATTATCAAATAAACTTGTTGGTAATGAGATAAATTCACCTGCTTTAGAATTTGCGTACCAAGGCCCTTTACTTAAATATTTTGGAAATAAAATTAATATTGCAATCGCAGGTGAGGTAAATTTTAAGATTAAAAAAAAAGATATAATTATTGATGGTAACTGTTATCAATCTTTAAATTTAGAGAATGGTGATGAAGTAGATATTTTATCTACCAATAAGTCTGTGTATGGATATTTAGCTATTGGTGGTCAGATAGATTTAAAATATCAATGGTCTAGTTGTTCTACAAATACAAAAGCAATAATTGGTGCAAATGATGGTAAAAAACTTGAAAACGAACAAGTGATAAATATTTCAAAATTGAATAATCAATCAGTGGAAAGAAAATTAGATTACATAAATACTAAAATAGAAAATATTAGAATAATTAAAGGAACAAATTTTGATTATTTTTCAGATAAAGGAAAAAAAATCTTTCTAGAAAAAGAATTTATTGTTTCAAAGTTAACTGATCGTATGGGTATGAGGTTAGAGGGACCTAAAATAGAGAATGTTATTGATACCAACATTAAATCAGAAGGATTAATAAAAGGAGTAATACAAGTACCTGCAGATGGAAATCCCATTGTTATGCTTTCAGATCATGGGACCATAGGAGGATACCCAAAAATAGGAGTAGTTATAAGCGCTGATTACGACAAATTAGTTCAACTATCACCAGGCTCTAAGATAAAGTTTAAGCAGGTTGATTTATCTAGTGCTGAAAATTTATTTAAGTTATATGACTTAGAAACTCAAAATTTAATTTCTCAAATTGAATGAACATAATCAAAACAATACCTGGACCTTTTCTGGTTTTTTTTGGAGCTGTAAGCTTAAGTTTTGGAGGATTAATTGTTAAGTCTTTTGAAGGCTCTACGCTCTGGCAAATTTTATTTTGGCGATCATTTTTTTTTATAATTGTTGTTAGTTTTTTTCTTTTATTCACTTATAAAAAAAAATTTTTTAGTGCTTTAACTAAATCCGGAATTCCTGGATTTTTTGGTGGAGCTATTTTATCTTTAGGTTTTGCTAGTTATGTATTTGCTATGTATGAAACTACTGTGGCAAACACAAATTTTATTATTCAAACTCAAACTCTTTTTTTGGCAATATTTGGTTATGTTTTTTTGAAGGAGACAATATCTAAACTTACTTTCTTTTGTATATTGCTTGCTATCTCAGGTATTTTTTTGATGCTTGGAACTTCAATCTCTCCCGGTGAGATGACAGGCAATCTTGTGGCATTTGTAATGCCAATCTCTTTTGCAATTTTAATATTAATAGTAAGAAAGTTTCCTGAGGTCGATATGATACCACTTCAATTAGTGGCAGGTATATTTGCAATGATAATTGGATTATTAATGTCGCCAACAATAATTATATCCTCAAAAGATATTTTTTTGGGTTTTTTAGCAGGTTTTTTTCAATTAGGTTTTGGTTTTATACTTATTACTATTGGTGCAAGGTCAACTCCTTCCGCTTTCGTTGGTATAATAATGTTAACAGAAGCCGTTCTAGGTCCATTGTGGGCCTGGATGTTTGTGAATGAGAATCCGCCTCTTTTTGTTTTAATTGGGGGCTCAATCGTTATCACAGCAGTTGTTTTGCAGTTTTTGAATAAATTTTTAACTAAAAAGAAAGAATATTAAATATTTATGTTTATGTTAATTTGTGATATACAGAACTTAATTACGGGAGAGACTACAAATTCTTGTAGCGCCGAAGGAGCAACTACCCAGGAATCTCTCAGGCAAAATGGACCGTAACATATTAACTCTGGAAAGAGATTAAATTCTCGCCGAAGGAGCAAAACTCTCAGGCAAATATACAGATGGGTAAAAAGAGTTAATATGGATATAAAAAAAACATCGCTTTATCAATTGCATCAAGACAGCAAAGCAAAATTTGTGGAATTTGCAGGATATCAAATGCCAATTCAATATTCTGAGGGTATTGTTGAAGAACATAAGTTCACAAGAAACCATTCTGGTATTTTTGATGTTTCGCATATGGGTCAATTATTTATCTATGGCCAAGAGGATTTAGTTGATGATTTAGAGAGAATTTTTCCATTGGACTTAAAAAATTTAAAACTAAACCACTCCAAATATAGTTTTTTAATGAGCGACAATGCTGGAATTCATGATGATTTGATTATTACTAAAATCAAAGATGGCTTTTTAATAATTCTGAATGCTGCTTGTAAAGAAAATGATTATAAAATTTTAAAGGGATTATTAAATGATAAATATAAAATAATTTTGGATGAAGAAAGATCTTTAATTGCAATACAAGGACCTAAATCTGTACAAATCCTTAAAAGTGTTATTCAAGGTGTTGAAAATTTAAATTTCATGTCAGGCAATTGGTTTACACTGGATGACCACAATATCTATGTTACAAGATCAGGATACACAGGTGAAGATGGTTTCGAGGTATCACTAACTAATAAATTTGCAGATAGGTTTACAAGAAGATTGATTGACAAAGGTGCAAAATTAATCGGTCTTGGAGCACGTGATACCTTAAGATTGGAAGCTGGTCTATGCTTATATGGTCATGAATTAAGTAAAGATAAGACTCCAGTGGAGGCAAATTTAAAATGGGCAATTTCAAAAGAGAGAATCTTAAAAGGAAATTTTATTGGATCAGATATAATTACTAAACAAATAAACAATGGAGTGAATAAGATAAGAGTAGGGATAAAGCCAGAGGGAAGAATAATTGCTAGAGAAAAAACTAAAATATTCAATGAATCTAATTTAGAAATCGGTGAAATAACAAGTGGAACCTTTGGACCAAGTGTTAATGGCCCCGTAGCAATGGGATACGTGGAAAATAAATTTTCAAAAAAAAATACTAAAATATTTTTAGAAGTTAGAGGTAAAAAACATCCAGCTACAATTTGTGGTTTGCCTTTTTATAAAAAGAGTTATGTGAAAGGAGTTAATTAATGAGTGAAGTAAAATTTTCTAAAGAACACGAGTGGATTAAATTAGAGGGAGATATAGCCACTATTGGGATAACTAAGCATGCAACAGAAATGCTTGGCGATATAGTTTTTGCAGAACTCCCAGAAAAAGGATCTAATGTAGAAAAAGATGGAACAGCAGGGGTAGTCGAATCTACAAAAGCTGCAAGCGATGTATACACACCGGTAAGTGGTGAGGTTGTTGATTTAAATCAATCTATTGTTGATGACCCATCAAAAATAAATCAGGATCCAGAAAACTCTGCCTGGTTCTTTAAATTAAAAATTAAAGATAAGTCAGAGATGGATACTTTAATGAATAAAGATGAATACGATATATTTGCAAAGGAGAGCTCATCATAATGTTACAAAATTCACAAAAAGATTTTTTAAAAAGACACATTGGTCCCTCAGAAGATGATCAATTAAAAATGTTAAAAAAATTAAATCATAAATCTCTGAATGATTTAATAGATAATACTGTACCAGAAAAAATACAGTTTAAGGGTGAGTTAAATATTGGTGAGTCAAATTCAGAATATGAAGCATTAAGAAAACTTAAAGAAATCTCGAAAAAAAATCAAATTTACTCAAATTTTATTGGTATGGGCTATTATGGAACGTATACGCCTTATGTCATTTTAAGAAATATATTAGAAAACCCAGGTTGGTATACTTCTTATACACCCTATCAGCCTGAGGTAGCTCAAGGAAGATTAGAAATGTTATTAAACTTCCAACAAATGATTGTTGATTTTACAGGAATGGATATTGCAAACGCATCTTTGCTTGACGAAGGTACAGCGGCAGCAGAGGCTATGGGTTTAAGTCATAGATTAAATAAAAGTGACAGTAATTTAGTTTTTGTTTCAGAAAATTGTCATCCACAAACAATAGATGTTATACAAACTAGGGCAGAGCCAATGGGTTTAAAAGTTCTTGTTGGAAATGAGGAAAAAGTTTTAGAACAGTTAAAAGAAGATATTGTTTGTGGAATTTTACAGTACCCTGGAACTTTAGGTGATATTAAAGATCCTAGTGAGGCAATAAGCAAGATTCATAAAAAAAATGGTAAAGCAATTTTAGCATGTGATCTTCTATCACTTGCCAAACTAAAAACACCAAGGGAGCTTGGAGCTGATATTGCAGTTGGTAGTTCTCAAAGGTTTGGTATTCCAATGGGTTATGGAGGTCCTCATGCAGCATTTTTTGCAACAAAAGATGAATATAAAAGATCTATGCCAGGAAGAATAGTTGGTGTTTCAGTTGATAGACATGGAAATAAAGCTTACAGATTGTCACTACAGACTAGGGAGCAACATATCAGAAGAGATAAAGCTACAAGCAACATTTGTACTGCCCAAGCTTTATTAGCAATAGTTTCTGCAGCATATGCTATTTATCATGGCCCAAATGGTATTAAAAATATTTCTGAGAGAGTATCTCAATTAGCAAAAAATTTTGCTGATAAATTAAAGCAATCTGGATATGAATTATATTCAGATTATTTTTTTGATACTGTAACAATTATTACTAAAGAAAAGACTGATCAAATTTTTAAAAATGCTTTAGCTCAAAAAGTGAACATCAGAAAAGTAAATTCAGAAATGCTTGCTGTTTCTTTTGATGAAAAGAAAAATGTTTATAGAGTAAATCAATTATTAAAAATTTTTAACGCTGCGGAGTCCATCAAAAAAGAAGATCCTACCGTAAGTTTACCTAATTTACCAAAAAATTTATTAAGAACTTCTAAATATTTAGAACATCCTGTTTTTAATTCATATCATTCAGAGACAGAAATGCTTAGATATCTTAAGAAGTTAGAAGATAAAGATATAGCTCTCAATAGAACTATGATTGCCCTTGGTTCATGTACAATGAAATTAAATGCTACTGCAGAAATGATACCTATCTCATGGAGAGAATTAGCAGAGCCCCACCCATTTGTGCCTATTGAACAGATGGAAGGATATAGAACAATGTTCACAGATCTTAAAAATTGGTTAAGATCAATCACTGGTTTTTCAGGAGTTTCGCTTCAACCTAATGCAGGTGCCCAGGGTGAATATGCAGGTTTGATGGTAATAAGAAAATATCATTTAGATAGAGGCGATAATAATAGAAATATATGTTTAATACCGAGTTCAGCACATGGGACTAATCCAGCAAGTGCTCAAATGGTTGGAATGAAAGTTGTTGTAGTCAATTGCGATAAAGAGGGTAATGTTGATTTTGAGGATTTAAAGAAAAAAGCAGAATTACATTCTGAAAATCTTGGAGCATTAATGGTCACCTATCCATCTACACATGGAGTTTTTGAAGAAAAAATATCAGACATTTGTGATTTAATTCATAAACATGGAGGTCAAGTTTATATGGATGGGGCAAATTTAAATGCTCTAGTAGGAATCGCAAAACCTGGAAATTTTGGTCCAGATGTTTGTCATATTAATTTACACAAAACTTTTTGTATTCCACATGGCGGAGGAGGACCTGGAATGGGACCTATTGCATGCAAAAGACATTTACAAGTTTATTTGCCAAATCATCCGGTTGTCAAAGACTGTGGACCTGCAACTGGAATTGGTGCAGTTTCTGCTGCGCCATGGGGAAGCTCAAGTATTTTGTCAATTTCATGGATGTACATTAAGATGATGGGATCTGAAGGACTTAAACTCGCTACTAAAGTTGCAATTCTAAACGCCAATTATATTGCTAATAGACTTAAAGATCATTTTCCTATTTTATATAAAGGTTCGAAAGGCAACGTTGCACATGAATGTATAATTGATATTAGAACAATTAAGTCTGAGACTGGAGTTACTGAAGAAGATATCGCAAAAAGATTAATTGATTACGGATTTCATGCTCCAACAATGTCATGGCCGGTTGCTGGTACTATGATGATTGAACCAACTGAAAGTGAGAGTTTATCAGAGCTTGACAGATTCTGTGACACATTAATTAATATAAAACTAGAAATAGATAAAATTAAGTCTGGAAAGTTTGATAAAGTTGATAATCCAATTAAGAATGCTCCTCATACAGATATGGAGCTTGCTTCAGATGACTGGAAGCATAAATATTCAAGAGAGGAAGCAGCTTATCCAGCTAAATTTTTAAAATTAAACAAATTTTGGCCACCGGTTGCACGAGTAGATAATGTTTATGGAGATAAGAATATCTTTTGTACTTGTCCTAGTATGGATGAATTTAAAGAAGATGCAGCTTAATTAATGAAAGTAGCTGTAATTGGCTCAGGCATATCAGGCTTAAGCGCAGCTTATTACTTATCAAAAAATCATCAAGTTGATCTTTTTGAGAGAGAGGATCATTTTGGTGGTCACTCTTATACTGTTGATGTAATTCTTAATAAAAAAAAAGTATCTGTCGATGTGGGATTTATTGTATTTAATCATCAGACATATCCAAATTTAATAAATTTTTTTAAAGAGATTGATATTGAAATCGAAAAAAGCGACATGTCATTTTCTGTTTCTGTAGAGGACACTAATTATGAGTATTGTGGCAAAGGTTTGTCGGGTATCTTTGCTAATAAATCTAATTTATTTAATATTGAATTTCTCAAAATGTTTTTTGATATTTTAAAATTTTATAAAACTTGTGATAATATTTCAGAAATTGATCAAAAAATAACTTTAGATGATTTTTTAAAAAAAAATAAATGGTCTAGAGGTTTTATTAATTATCACATTATACCAATGGTATCTGCTATTTGGTCTATGCCACCCTATGAGGCAGGGAAAATGCCTATGAATTTTTTTTTAAAATTTTTTCAAAATCATGGCTTATTTAAACTTAAAAACAGACCTCAGTGGTACACTGTCGCTCAAAGAAGTAGAGCATATGTTAATAAAGTTTTATCCTTAATCAGTGGTCAATATTATAAAAATTATAAGATAAAATCTGTAAAAAGAATCTCATCTGGATTACAAGTTTATTATGGTGGCAATAATGAATTTTTTCATTATGACAAGGTTATTCTTGCAACTCATGCAAATGAGGCCTTAAATTTGATAGATAATCCATCAGATGAGGAAAGAAATGTTTTATCAAATTTTAGTTACAGAGAAAATTTAGCAATATTGCATACAGACCAAAACATAATGCCTAAAAATAAAGATGTATGGTCCTCATGGAATTCTTTTGTTGATAAAAAGAATACAAGCAAAAACTCACTTTCATACTGGTTAAATCTTCTTCAAAACTTAAAAAATGAAAAAAATATATTTTTGACCTTAAATCCTATAAAAAAAATATCTGAGGATAAAATTATAAAAAAAATTAATTTTACACATCCTTATTATGATCAAAAAGCTTTAGATAATCAAAAAAATTTAAAAAGTATTCAAAATAAGGAAAATATATTGTTTTGTGGAAGTTATTTCGGTTACGGTTTTCATGAGGATGGCATAAAATCATCTATTGAAATGTTAAAAAACTTAAATGACTAGTTCAATTTATAACGGTACAGTTATTCACAAAAGATTTAAACCTAAAACTCATTTTTTTAAATATAGTGTATTTTCACTTCTAATAGACTTATCAGAGTTAGACCAGCTAGATAAAAATATTAAATTTTTTTCATTTAACAAATTTAATTTAATAAGTTTTTTTGAAAAAGATCATGGTGACAGAGATGGATCTTCATTAATTTCATGGGTAAAAAAAAATTTAAATGAAAATAATATTGGCTCAAAAGATATAAGAATAAAACTTTTGTGCTATCCAAGAATTTTTGGATATGTTTTTAATCCCTTAAGTGTTTTTTTTATATACGACATTAACAATAAATTAATTGCTATTTTATACGAAGTTAAGAATACATTTGGCGAACAACATACATATATTTTTAAAGTTGAAGATGACACTAAACTTTTTCAACATAACTGTTCGAAAAAATTTCATGTGTCACCGTTCATAGAGATGGATTGTAATTATTTTTTTACAATTCTAAAACCCTGTGAAAGAATATCTGTTATTATAGATCAATACCAGTCTAATGAAAAAATCTTGTATGCATCTCAGGATGGAAAAAGAAAAGACTTGAATAGTAAAGAATTATTAAAATCATATATAAAACACCCACTTATGACTTTTAAGATAATATCAGCGATACATTTTGAAGCGTTTAAACTGTGGACCAAAGGTATTAAATTTATTCAAAGAAAATTAAAAATTAAGAATAATATTACTTTTGAGAGTTAATGAATTTAAATACTGTTTCAGATAAAATAGTTTTTAGCATTTTAAAAGATATAAAAGTTGGTCATTTAGAGCTAACTAATTATGATGGTAAAAACTATAGTTTTGGAAACCCCAAAGATAATTTAAAAGCTAATATAAAGATAAAAAATAAAAACTTTACTTTTAATTTAATTAAATCAGGTAGTGTAGGTCTTGCAGAATCCTACATGAATGACTATTTCGAGACGAAAAACTTATCTAATTTGATAGAGATAACAGCAAGGAATATTAAACAAATTCATAAATTTTCTGGACTGCTAGATTTTCCTTTTATTAATTACTTGAAAAATATTTTCATAAAAAATACAAAAAATAGAAGCAAAACTAACATTTCAAAACACTATGACCTTGGTAATGAATTTTTTTCTTTATGGTTAGACAAAACGCTAACTTACTCAAGTGCGATATTTGATGAAAAAAATAAAGATTTATCTGATGCTCAAAATAATAAATATCAAAAATTAATAGACCTAATTAAACCTGGAACTGGAGATAAAGTTTTAGAAATAGGTTGTGGTTGGGGAGGTTTTGCTGAGTATCTTGGTAAAAAGTATGATGTGAAATTAGATTGTATTACAATTTCAAAAAAACAATTTGAATATGCTAAAGAGAGAATTTACAGGTGTGGATTAAATGAAAAAGTAAACATTCAAATAAAAGATTATAGAGATTTAAAAGATAAATATAATTCTATTGCATCTATAGAAATGATTGAGGCAGTAGGTCAAAATTATTTGGAAGGTTACTTTAAAACAATTAAAAATAATTTATCGAGCGATGGAAGTGCTGCTATTCAAGCAATAACAATTGATGATAATCTTTTTGACAGATACAAATATAAACAAGACTTCATTCAAAAATATATTTTTCCTGGTGGTTTTCTTCCAAATAAAGGAAGTATAGATAAATATGTCTCGAATAACGGTTTAACTATAAAATCTTATGAATCTTATGCTGATCATTACTCAAATACACTTGCTATTTGGAGAAACGAATTCAACAAAAAATGGGAATTAATTAAGAAACAAGGTTTTGATTTAACATTTAAAAGAATGTGGGAATTTTATTTATCTTATTGTGAAGCAGGTTTTAAGTCTAAAAATATCGATTTAATTCAATTTTCTATACAGAACAAATAAAAGAGGAGACAATGCGCGACATAAAATTTTTCAAACCAATTTTATTGATAATTTCCCTGTTCTTAATTACAAACTGCTCAAATAATAGTTCTATGAAACCAGAGGATTTTATAAATAAAAAACCTAGATTAATAATTGAGGAATATTTGTCAGGCAATGTAAAAGCTTGGGGTGTTTTACAAAATCGATCTGGAAAAGTTATAAGACAGTTCTCGGCAGATTTAGATGGTAAATGGAATGGTAATCAATTAATTCTTGATGAAAAATTCAATTGGGATGATGGTGAAATTCAAACAAGACAATGGCAAATTACTAAAATTAATGAAAACAATTATGAAGGTACAGCTGGTGATGTTGTAGGTAAGGCAAAAGGGTATTCCTATGGTCCAGCGTTCAAATTTGAATATGTTTTATTAGTTCCTGTAAAAGGTAAACAAATGAAAATTACTTTTGATGATTGGATTTTTAAACAAGATGAGAGAGTAGCTATAAATAAAGCAACAATGACTAAATTTGGTTTTAAGGTAGCAGAATTAACCGTCGTTTTTGTTAAAGACTAATTTTTTTTCTGATACTTTGTCATTTTACCTATTAGACCAAAATATAATTTACTCGGTAAAAAACTAAAAAATTTAAGTATTAATGTTAAAGATTTTGGAAAATGGATCTCAAAGATATTTTTGTTTACTAATCCATCATAAATTTTATCAGCGGCATATTCTGCAGTCTTTAAAAAAGGCATTTTAAAATCATTTTTATCTGTCATAGGAGTTTTGATAAAACCAGGAGAAACTAGACAAACACGCACATTTGAACGACCAAAATCAAAATATAAACTCTCAGCCAAATTATTCAAAGCTGATTTTGAAGGGCCATAACCTGTCGAATTAGGTAGCCCTCTATAGCCTGCTATAGATGAAACTATAGCAATTTTTCCACTTTTTTTATTTTTAAAATATTCTTCCACAGCCTTGATACTATTTAATGTTCCAAAAAAATTAATTTTAAATACATCTTCAATCTGTTCAACATCGATATCTTTTTCTTTTTTAGGATTCCAAGTACCTGTAGAAAAAAAACAAATATCAATATTTTCAAATTTTTTCTTAATTTGTTCAAAGACCTCTTTGCATTTTGATTTATCTGTAACATCTAATGGAAATGAGCTGATATTGGCATTGGTATCAGCTATTTCTTTTAAAAGATTCTCTCTTCTAGCGGATATTGCAACATTCCAACCTTCATTAGCAAATTTTAATGCTAGTGCTTTACCAATACCTGTGCTTCCACCCGTGATCCAAATTGTTTTTTTATTCATTATCTAAAGATGTATAATACCTTTATGCTTAAAAATAAAATTTTATCATTTATTCTTTTTTTTATAATAACTTTTTCAGCCTCATTCATTGGTGGTACAGTATCAATTAATTTAAAAGAACCTTGGTATTCAACGCTTATTAAATCAAGTTTAAATCCACCAGATTGGGTTTTTGCTCCTATTTGGACTATTTTATACCTTATGATGACTATTGCAGTCTGGAACTTCTGGCATAGTAAAAATCGAGATATAAACACAGTTTATATTTATTTTATCCATATAATTATAAATACAACTTGGAGTATTGTTTTTTTTGCATTGCACAAAATATTTCTAGCTATGTTAGTTCTAATAATATTAATAATATTTATTTTTTTGTTAATCATAAGATTTAAATCCGTTAACAAACTAAGTTACTATTTAATGATTCCCTATTTACTTTGGTGTTTCTATGCACTATTTCTAAATATTAACTTATTTATACTAAATTAATTTATGGACGATGTTGTAATAGTTGGTGGGGGTATTATTGGTGCAGCAACTGCTTACTTTTTGTCTAAAGAAGGTAGAAAAGTTAAAGTTATAGAAAGGGATCCAACTTATAAATCAGCATCATTTCCATTATCTTTAGGTGGTTTCAGAAGACAATTTTTTCAAAAAGAAAATATTTTATTAGGAAAATTTGCAAGAGAGTTTATTTTTCAAATTCCAGAATTACTCAAGACTAAAAAAAACCCAAATCCTACGGCAAGTATGGTACCCAATGGCTATCTATTAATGTTTGGACCTGAACATGCAGAAGAACAATATAAGGCTCTAGAAAATCATCAGGCGTGTGAAGCTGGTACAAAAAATATTAAAGGCTCTGAATTATCAAAACATTTTCCATACATAAATGCAGATGGAATAGAAACAGCTACGTTTACCGATAATCAAAGTGAAGGGTGGATAGATCCTTTTATGTTTCATAACGCGTTAAAAAGCAAAGCTACCGAACTTGGAGCAGAATTTATCAAGGGAAATATAAAATCTCTTTCACAAATAAAAGCCAAAACTATTATTTCTGCAGCCGGTTGTTGGACTAAAGAATTACTTGAAGATATTCCAGTAGAACCACAAAAACATACCGTATTTCGAGTGAAGTGCCCCAAACATATACCTGAAATGCCTTTAACTGGAGATTTACCATCAGGAGTCTATTGGAGACCTGAAGGAAAAGAATATTTAGCAGGTTCACCAAAATCGGTGTTTGATGCAAAAGATTTAGAACCTGCATGGGATGATTTTGAGGAATTAGTTTGGCCTGCGCTCGCAAATAGAATTCCAATTTTTGAAGAATTAAAATTAACAGGAGGATGGGCAGGATATTATGATTGTAACAGATTAGATAATAATGCTGTTGTAGGCAAACATCCTAAATTTGATAATGTTTATTTGGCTACAGGCTTTACTGGTAGAGGATTGATGCAGGCTCCTGGAATTGGAAGAGCCCTAACTGAATTAATAACCACTGGCGCTTATCAGTCAATTGATATTTCTAATATGGCTGTTGAGAGAGTTCTTGGAAAAAAAGCACGGCCTGAGCCTTATGTTCTTTAATTAAGTCCCACAAAAAGTTTTATACTCTTTGTTACTCTCATTTGGAATTTGATATTTATACGTATTTTTCTGCTCTTCGTAAGGGGTTTTTAAAATTTCTAAAAACTCAAAAAGCATTTTAAAGTTATTTTTATTTGCTAGATCTAAAGTTTCTTCTACTTTATCATTTCTTGGGATTACAAGTGGGTTAACAGTCCTCATCAATGCTATACTTTTTTCATTAGAACTATTGTTTATTACAAGCCTTTCATTCCATCTTTTTTTCCAATCTTTAAAAACTTTATCCTGAAAGTCTTCTTCATCTTGAACTTTAAATTTCATCAAATGGCAAAAAGTATTTGTGTAGTCAACTTTTTTTTGATGCATCCAAGTTAATAAATCTAAAATTAAAGTTTTATCTATATTGTGATTTCCTATTAAACCAAGTTTTTTTCTCATCATTTCAAGCCACTTTTCCTCATACTTTTTTTCAAAAGTATTAATTATTTCAGTAGCAATCTCGATCGCTTTTTTTTGATTTTTATCAATCATGGGTATTAGACATTCTGCAAATCTTGATAAATTCCACTTTGTAATAATTGGTTGATTACAGTAAGCATATCTTCCCATATGATCAATAGAACTAAAAACAGTTTTCGGATCATATGTATCCATAAATGCACATGGGCCGTAGTCAATTGTTTCTCCTGAAATTGACATATTGTCAGTATTCATAACTCCGTGAATAAAACCCACTCTCATCCAGTTCACGACTAGATTAATTTGTTTATTCATAAGATCAATTAAAAGATCCATTGCCTTATTTTTTGAATTTACCAGTTTTGGATAATGTCTATTAATTACATAATTCAATAACAGTTCTAATTCATCTTTTTTGTCTCTTGCTGCAATATATTGAAAAGTTCCAACCCTAATATGACTTAAAGCTACTCTAGTTAGAATAGCGCCTTCTAGTAAAGTATCTCGCATTATTTTTTCACCTGTTTTTGCTACCGCTAAACTTCTTGTTGAGGGAATGTTAAGATTATGCATTGCCTCACTTACGATATATTCTCTTAACATTGGACCTAATGCAGCTCTACCATCACCATTTCTTGAGAATGATGTTTTCCCAGAACCTTTAAGTTGAATATCATACCTTTTGTTGCTGCTAGTTATATGTTCACCTATCAATACTGCCCTACCATCACCAAGCATTGTAAAGTGTCCAAATTGATGACCCGCATATGCCTGAGCAATTGTATTACTACCCTCAGGAAGAGTATTTCCTGTAAATAAAGATGATAGCTTGTCTTTGTTGATTTTTGTAAGATCCAGATCCAATTCTTTAGCTAAACTTTCGTTAATTATAACCAATTCAGGATACTTTACAGCTACAGGTTTAATATGTTCCTTAAAAGCATCAGATAGTCTTGAATAAGAGTTATCAAAATTCCAATTTATATTATTTTCCATTTAAAACTATTGACTCCAAATCCTTTTTAAAATTTCTTCTCTGCCACAAGCTTTTTTATATCTCAAATATCTTTCTAGCTTAATCTTATAAAAGTCCTGATGATATTCTTCAGCTCTGTAAAATTTTTCAAAACTTCGAATATATGTGACAACTTTTTTGTTAAATCTGTTTTCTAATTTTTGAATATCTTTTTCTATTAATTTCTTTTCATTTGTATCTTTATAAAACGCAACCGATCTGTAACTATAACCTTTGTCACAAAACTGTCCGTAAGAATCAAATGGATCTATATTTATCCAAAAATTTTCCAATAATTCTTCATATGAAATAATTTTTTTATTATATACAACTTCTACAACTTCAAAATGACCAGTATTTCCATATGTTACTTCTTTGTATGTTGGATTCTCAGTAACTCCACCTGAATAGCCTGAAATTACCTCCTCCACACCACTTAAATTTTCAAAAGATTCTTCCATACACCAAAAACATCCACCAGCAAAATATGCCTTATCTTTTTGAGCTGAATAAGAAAAATTAATATTAAATAGAATTATGAAAATAATTAAAAAATATTTCATTAAATATCATAATCAAAATAGTTATGATAAGTCCATTATATTAAAGGTAGCTACTTTTAAGTAGGCTACCTTTAATAGTTTATCTTAAAATTATTGTTTTTTGTATTTTGCCGCTTCTTCAGATCCACCAGTAGCTGAACCTTTACTATATGAGTGAGCTCCCATACCAGCTAACTGACCATCTTTGACAATTAAATACTGATTTCTAATCTCTTTGCCATCGAAGAAACATTCTAATATCTCTCTAACACCATCTGCATATCTTGATTGTGCAGTTAAAGATGTACCAGAAGTGTGAGGTGTCATACCATGGTTTGGCATACTTCTCCACACGTGATCATTTGGTGCAGGTTGAGGAAACCATACATCACCGGCATAACCACTTAGTTGACCACTTTTTAGAGCTTTTGCAATCGCATCTCTATTACAAATTTTTCCTCGAGCTGTATTAACAATGTAAGCACCTTTTTTCATTTTGCTTATCATAGCATCATCAAACAAGTTTTCTGTTTCTGGATGAAGCGGACAATTGATTGTTACAACGTCACAAACTTTAACCATTGACTCTACAGTTTCATGAAATGTTAAATTTAGTTCTTTTTCAACACTATCAGGCAGTCTGTGTCTGTCAAAATAATGCAAATGAGTATCAAATGGTTTCATCTTTCTTAATGCATCTAAACCTATTCTTCCGGCTGCGACAGTACCAATATGCATACCTTCTACATCGTAAGATCTTTGGACAGCATCAGCAATGTTCCAACCACCCTCATTTACAATTCGATGTTGATTATGATAATCCCTAACCATAGAGACAATCATCATCACGATATGTTCAGCAACTGATCTTGAATTACAATAAGTTACTTCAACAACATCAATTTTGTTATCCATTGCTGCTTGTAAGTCAACATGGTCTGATCCAATTCCAGCTGTTATTGCCATCTTTAAATTTTTGGCCTTAGCTATTCTTTCTTTAGTTAAGTAGTAAGGAAAAAAGGGTTGAGATATAACGATATCTGCATCAACTATATGTTTGTCAGCTTCACAACCATCTCCATCTTTACTATTTGTAACAACAAATTCATGTCCATTACTTTCTAAAAATTTTCTTAAACCTAGTTCACCAGATACACATCCTAGTAACTGGCCTGGTGTATAATCTCTTCCTTTAGGTGATGGAAGTGTCATACCATCCGGATACTTATCTATTTTTGGTAGTTCCGATAAAGCGTAGGATTTTGGCATCCCTCCTTTAGGATCATCATACAATATGCACAATATTTTCATTAAATCTCCTCTGTAATTAAAATTAAATTTCTATATCTAACCTTATTTTTAAGGATCAATCAAATAAATTATTTTTTACTTGGGTAATTTTTTTTCAAAATAAAACGATTAATGACAATTGCAAAAATGATAATTAAAATTGATCCAGTTATTACAGGACTTAAAAGATAATCAAACGAGACACTTCCAATGATAACAATGATTGGATTTCCTCCTGCTGGAGGGTGTGTCACATTTAACAGAATCATTAAACCAACTCCAAATCCTACTGCTAAGGGTATAATTACAAATATAGGAAGTGGAATAAAGTGTAGGAAAAATAATCCAACGAGTGTAGTTGTAAAGTGTCCGAAAAAAACATTTTTTGGTTGAGCAAAGGGGCTTTCCGGGTAGCCATATAATAAAACCATTGATGAACCAAACGAAGCTAATAAAAATATTCCTAATTCTGTTTTGTACGTTAAGACAGTCAGTAAAGCTATTGTGAATATAGAAAATAAACCAGCTAAAAAAGATTGCTTGATATTACCCATAAATTAATTTGTTACTATTTTTTTCAAAGTTTTGAAAGGTAATAATATACAATCTTTTCGTGATATATTTTCTTTATTAAATAATTTTGATAACAACTTCCAATTTTTAGTAATCATTTTTTTATTATCATTGAAAAATAATTTTGCATCATTACACAATTTTTCAATTTTATCTTTTTTATTATTTATAGATACTTTTGATAATAAACTTGCAGAGGCTTGGCAATAAATACATGAAGTTGTTTGATAGCCAAAATCAATTATTTTATCATTTTTAATTATCAATTTAATCTGTATTTCGTCACCACAAACAGTATTTTTTAATTTTGCACTATGTGTATAATTATTAATATTCCTGTTATTTTTCGTGTTAGCTGCGATATTTATTAGTTCTAAATTCATATAATAATTACTTTATTTATATAGTATAAATCAAAATCTTACAGATGAGCTTTTGAACCATCTAAATCTCAATAAAACTAAAAAAAATCTTTTTTCACAATATCTATTTTTGTTGTAGTTAAAATAAATTAGAATTAAATATCCTTGTATGATTGAGCTTAAAAATGAAAAAATAGCAGTTCCAATAGTACTATTTGCAGGTCTTATCTGGTCATTCGGTCCGCTAGTCGTAAGATATATGGATGATCCCAATCTAGTGCCGTGGCAGTATATCTTTGGAAGGGGTTTAACAATTTTTATTCTTTTAAATCTTTATTTATATTTTGAGGAAGGTTTAAATTTTTATAAAAATTATAAAAAAGTGGGTAAATCAGGGATAATTGGTGGTTGTGGGCTAGGTGTAGCTATGATTTCATTTATTTACTCGATAACAAATACTAGTGCAGCAATCACTTTATTATGTTTAGCTGCGATGCCTTTTTTTACTGCTTTACTTGCATTCCTCTTTTTAAAAGAAAAAATTAGCTTAAATGTATGGATTTCAATATTTATTGCAACAATAGGAATTGTAATTATGGCTATTGGAAATAATGAAAAAAATTCTATTGTAGGATTTATTTTTGGTATTACATCTTCTATTGGTTTCTCAATATTTTCTGTGACTTTGAGATGGAGAAAAGAAACTCCCAAGTTTACTACAGTAGCTATTGCTGGTTTGTTTTGTTTTGTTATAGCTGCCTCGGTAATATTACT
>CACBGP010000012.1 GCA_902538745.1 uncultured Pelagibacteraceae bacterium
GATAGATTATGTTTTTTTAGACGGGGGTCATGAATATAATACAGTTAAAAATGACTTGGATAACTGTATTGAAGTTATAAAAAAAGGTGGAACTGTTTTATGCGATGATTACAATTTAGGCTCAGCACCAGGTGTTAAAAAAGCTATTGATGAATTTGTAAAAAAGAATGAGTTAAATGTTGAGATACTTTGTGAAAATCGATTTGCTAAAATCAAAAAAATAAAAAACTATCTTTGATTTAACTGAAGAACTTTTCTGTGTTTATTACCTTTGTAGCTCGCCAATGGTCTAATTAGTTTATTTGCAGCATGTTGTTCCATTATATGTGCTGACCATCCTGTAATTCTAGAAATTACAAATATTGGTGTGAAAAAATCTGTGTCAAAACCCATTAAATGATACGTTGGTCCAGTGGGATAATCTACATTAGGATGTATGTTTTTTTTATTAATCATAACTCTTTCAACAATGTCATAAATTTTTTCAAATTTTTTGTCTTTTTTGATCTTTGCTACTTTAGCAAAATATTTCCTCATAGTAGGGACTCTCGAGTCACCAGATTTATAAACTCTATGACCAAAACCCATTACAACTTCTTTTTTGGCTAGTGCATTGTTTATCCAATTTAATGCATTTTTAGGACTTTTTATTTTATTCATCATATGCATGACTTCTTCATTAGCTCCACCATGAAGAGGACCTTTTAAACTTGCTATTGCACCAGTTATAGCTCCGTGAATATCAGACAAACTACTTGTTATAGTTCTTGCTGTAAATGTTGAAACATTGAAACTGTGTTCAGCGTATAAAATTAAAGATACATCAAAAGCTTTTACGATTTCTTTTTGAGGAACTTTTCCAAAGCACATATGAAAAAAATTTTCAGACATATTTAAATTTTTTTTAGGTTTGATTATACTTTTACCTTTTCTTATTCTATAAAATGCAGCTAAAGCAGTTGGTGTTTTCGCTAAAATTCTAACTGCTTTTCTCATGTTTGCTTCGGGTGAAGAGTCTGTTGTCTCTTTATCTTCTAAACCCATGATGCTGACCGCAGTTCTAGCTACATCCATCGGATGAGATTTTTTTGGCATTTTTTTTATGAAAGAGTATAGATCTTTTGAAAGATCTCTATTATTTCTCTCTTCTTTTTCAAATTTTCTTAACTCTATTGAGTTTGGTAAGTCTTTATTCAAAATTAAATAAGCGACTTCTTCAAACTTACAATATTCGCATAGATCTTGTGCTGCGTAACCTCTATATGTAAGAGAATTTATCTCTGGCATAACTTTTGAAACCTCTGTTTCATCAACAACTATTCCAAGTAAGCCTTTTTTTATGTCATCACTCATTATTCATGTCCATCGGTATTAAAATTATAAATAGTTTCGTCTAAACTATTGTATTTTTCATAATCCACAAGCTCGTATAACCTTTTTCTTGTTTGCATCTTATCTATAATATTGTTTTGATGTCCATTTGCATAAATGTCTCTCAATCCATCTTCAACGTTTTTCATTGCTAATCTTTGAGTGGTAACTGGATAAATAACTATATTATAACCAAATTGTTCCAATTCTTTAAAATTGAACAATTTGGTTTTTCCAAATTCTGTCATATTCGCTAATAAATAGCATGAGAGCTCTTTTCTTACTTTTTCAAAATCTTTTTCATCATGTAAAGCTTCTGGAAAAACAATTTCAGCTCCAGCATCGACATAAGCTTTGCATCTAACAATCATCTTATCTATTCCTTCTACACTTTTTGCATCTGACCTAGCTATAATTTTAAAATTTTTATCTTTTTTAGCTGAAACACATTCTTTAATCTTTTTGACCATAGCGTCAGTAGAAATTAGCTCTTTATTATCTAGATGACCACATCTTTTCCTCTCAATCTGATCTTCTATATGTACAGCTGAAATTCCAAATTCCTCAAAAGTTTCAATTGTTTCTTTACAAGATTTAAAACCTGTATCTATATCAACAATAGTCGGAAGATTTGTAACTCTAGATATTAGATATGATCTTGTACTTACATCTTGCAAGGTTGTTAATCCAATATCAGGAAAACCAAGATCATTAGCCATAACACCACCTGAAACATAAACTGCATCATACCCAATTTCCTCGATAAGTTTTGCTGTTAAAGGATTATAAGCACCAGGAACCCTTAAAATTCTATTTGATTTTAATTTCTTATCGAAATCCTCTCTTTTTTGATTTGGTTTTTTCTCTACAAAATGCATTAAAAAATTCCTTTTTTAAAGTTTCTTTTTAATTTATTTTTTCCTACTTCAATATTTAAATTATCTAATTGACCTGATTTTAATTTTTTTAAATTTTGGACTATCTTTAAGAATCTATCACGTTCTTTTTTGGTTAGAATATTTTCTGTTAAAGTTAAAAACTTATTAATATAATTATTTCTTTTAAATGGACGCAATCCATATGGATGTGCATCAGCTATCTCCTGTTGTTCTGATATTTTTTTACCATTTTTTAGGGTTATTACTACTTTTGCACCAAAAGCCTTTCGCCTAGGATTTTGATTATGATATTTTTTAGTCCATTTTTTATCTTCATGAGTTTTGATAGATCTCCAAATTTTTAAAGTGCTCTTCTTTTTAGCCCTTGCTTTAGTATAAGATTTAATATGATGCCAATTACCATCTTCTAAAGCTACAGCAAAAATGTACATTATTGAATGATCTAAAGTCTCTCTGCTAGCATTGGGATCCATTTTTTGAGGATCATTAGCACCAGTTCCGATTACATAATGTGTATGATGACTTGTATAAATATCAATTTTTTTTATTTGATTTAAGTTTTCTAATTTATTTTTTAACTTTTTTGCTAAATCAATCAATGCTTGTGATTGGTATTCTGCTGAATATTCTTTTGTATAAGTTTCAAGAATAGCTTTTTTTGATTCACCTTTTTTTGGAAGAGGAACTTTATATAATGCTTTCTTACCATCTAGAATTCTAGCGATTACACTATCTTCACCTTCATAAATTGGACTTGGAGCACCTTCTCCTCTCATAACTCTGTCTACGGCTTCAATAGCTAATTTACCTGCGTGAGCTGGTGCATATGCTTTCCAGCTTGAAATCTCACCTTTTCTAGATTGTCTTGTTGAAATAGTTGTGTGTAAAGCTTGTTGAACAGCCTGATAAATTGTTTCAGTCTTTAATCTAAGCATCGATCCAATTCCTGCAGCAACACTAGGTCCTAAATGTGCAATATGATCAACTTTGTGTTTATGTAAACATATTCCTTTAACCAAATTTACTTGCACTTCATAAGCTGTAATAATTCCCCTTAAAAGATCTAATCCACTTCTTTTATTTTGTTGTGCAACACTTATTAATGGAGGGATATTATCACCAGGGTGACTGTAATCTGCTGCTAAAAAAGTATCATGAAAATCAAGTTCTCTAACAGCTGTCCCATTTGACCATGCGGCCCATTCACAATCAAATTTTAATTTTTTATTTATACCAAATAACGTGGCACCATTTTTTCTAGAATGTTTTAAGGCCATTTCTCTAGATGAAACTACAGGTTTTCTGTTTAGAGAGGCAACTGCTACAGATGCATTATCAATTATTCTATTGATAACCATCTCTATGGCATCTTTATTTAATTTTGCATTATCACTAGCTATTTCAGCAATTTTCCACGCAAGTTGTTTTTTTTTAGGTAAATAAATTTTGGATGGATAAACTTTTACTTTATGTATTATCAAAATAACTCCTAATTATCGGAGTTGTTTGTAATAGTTAAAAAAAAATAATCAATATTAAAGATATTTTGCTACTATTTTTTCTATACCTACAAAGTCTTTTATTAAATGATTGTGGTAAATTTCAGTTGTATTTTTTTCTGTATACCCATCTTCAAGTAAAATTATGGGGATGTCTGCACTTTTGGCGGCATTAGCGTCTGTCTCACTATCTCCTATCATTAGTGATTTCTTTAAATTTCCATCCAATATTTCAATTACTGAGGTCAAATGTCGTGGATCAGGTTTACAATAATCAAAGGTATTATGCCCAGCCACATATTCAAAAAAATCATAAATCCCAATTTTTTTCAAAAGATCAATGGCTAAATGCTCTTGTTTGTTTGTACAGACCGCCATGGATATATCGTTATTTTTTGACCATATTAAAAAATCTTTAACACCATTTATTAATGTACTCTCTTTAACAATATTTTTTCCATAGAAATCAACGAAATCTTTAACCATCTCTTTTTTTATCTTTTCATCTTGGACTTTTCCAAATTCTTTTTTAGCTTGCCCCCAAATTGATCGTCCAAGCATTGCACCAGCACCTTGCCCAACAAGATTTCTAATTTCCTCAGTCGATTTGGTTGGATATCCAAATTTACTCATAACATGATTGTGTGCTCGCATTAGATCTGGTGCTGTATCAACTAAAGTGCCATCTAAATCAAAGAGAATTGTAAATTTTTCTTTCATAGTTAAAAGTATTTTTAAGAAACATTTTGTGAATTAAGAAAAATATATACATATTATAAAGATTTTCATAGATGAAAGAGACAAATTTACAAAAGATACAAACTAATCTTAGAAATAAATTTTCTAAACTAGGTGTTAAAATGTTAGGCCCAGAAACAGTCTATTTTTCAAAAGATACCAAGATTGGAAAAAATGTTACCATTGAACCATATGTAGTATTTGGTGCTAAAGTTAGAGTAGGAAACAATGTGATCATAAGATCTTTCTCACATTTAGAAAATTGTAGATTGGAAAATAAGGTTGAGGTTGGGCCATATGCTCGAATTAGACCTGGTACTCTTTTGAAAGAGAATTCTAAAATTGGTAATTTTGTTGAAATAAAAAAAAGCACAATTGGTAAAAAATCAAAGGTAAGTCATCTAACATATATTGGAGATAGTGAAATAGGTAAATTTGTAAATGTTGGAGCTGGAACAATTACATGTAATTATGATGGAATAAAAAAACATAAAACTAAAATAAAAGATAAAGTATTTGTTGGATCAAATTCATCCTTAGTAGCTCCATTAACAATTGGTGAAAGAAGTGTAATTGGCGCTGGTTCTGTAATTACAAAAAATGTAAGTAAGAAATCTTTATCATTATCAAGAAGTTTACAAACTGAATTAAAAAATTATAAAAAGAAATAATCATGTGTGGAATTATAGGTATTAATAGCAACAAATCTGTTTCAGCTACAATTATTAATTCATTAAAAAAGTTAGAGTATAGAGGTTATGACTCGGCTGGTATTGCAACATTATCAAATGGTTTAATAAACGAAGTAAAGTCAGAGGGAAGAGTTGATAATTTAGAAAAAAACTCTGTAGTTCAAAATATGGAAGGAAATATTGGTATTGGTCATGTCAGATGGGCGACGCATGGTTCGCCAAATAGTATTAATGCTCATCCACATTCTTCTCAAAATGTATCAGTTGTTCACAACGGTATAATAGAAAATTCGACTTTATTAAAAAAATTTTTGTTGGCCAGAGGTCATAAATTTAAATCTCAAACTGATACAGAGGTCATTGTTCATTTAATTACTGAGAATCTAAAAACAGAAAATATTGTTAATTCAATTAAGAAAACTTTAAAAGCTCTTCATGGGAGTTTTGCTCTAGGTATAATATTTAAGGATCAACCAGATCTAATCGTTGGTGCAAGAAGAGGCTCACCCTTAGCTGTTGGTTATGGACCGAATGAAAATTATTTAGGATCAGATTCCTATGCACTTAAATCAATGACTAATAAAATTACTTATTTAAATGATGGTGAGTTTTGCGTTATTAAAAAAGACCATGTTGAATTTTTTAATGATGATGGAGCTAAGATCAATAAAAAAGTTTTAGAGTTATCAGGTGAAGAAGAAAAATACGACAAGGGTGATTACAAACATTTTATGGCAAAAGAAATTGAGGAACAGCCATTAACAATAAAAAATGGTATTAAAGAATATATAGATACAGCTAATAATGATATAAATATTTATAATATTCCTTGGAAAAAAGATGAAATTTCCTCAATCACTCTAATTGGTTGTGGAACTGCATACCACTCCTGTTTAATGGCCAAGTATTGGTTTGAGGAATTAACTTCACTTGATGTCAATGTAGATATTGCTTCAGAATTTAGATACAGAAAAAATAGATTTAAGGAAGATAATTTATATGTTTTTGTTTCTCAATCAGGCGAAACAGCAGACACTTATGCTGCGCTAGATTTATGTAATAAAAATAATATGAAAACTTGTGCAGTTGTAAATGTTATTGAAAGTTCAATAGCAAGAGACTCTAAATTTGTTTTACCCATTCATTGTGGTACCGAAATAGGAGTTGCCTCAACAAAAGCATTTTTAGGTCAAATACTTATTTTATATATTTTAGCTTTAAAATTAGGTTTATTGAGGAGTGATTTAAAAAAAAAAGAATTTTCAAAAAAATTACAGGACCTAAGAAATTTACCGAAATTAATAGAGCAAACTTTATTAATTGATAACAAATTACAAAATATTTCTAATACTTTTAATGAAGCAAAAGGCTCAATGTTCTTGGGCAGAGGATTTTCATATCCAATTGCATTAGAGGGTGCGTTAAAGTTAAAAGAATTATCTTATATACATGCTGAAGGTTATCCTGCGGGAGAAATGAAACATGGGCCCTTGGCTTTGATTGAAGAGGGTATGCCAGTTGTAGTATTAGCGCCTAGAGATAATTATTATAAAAAAACTATTTCGAATATGCAGGAAGTTATAGCGAGAGGTGCAAAAGTTTTATTAATCACAAATAAGAGTAAAGATGAAATAATCTCAGAAAACATTTGGGAAACAATCGAGGTAGAGACGACCAACGAAGATCTTTTGCCTTTTCTTTTAACGATACCACTTCAAAAACTTGCTTATTACTCAGCATTAAAGAAGGGTTTTGATATAGATAAACCCAGAAATCTTGCTAAATCAGTTACAGTTGAATAATTTTGACTAAAATAAATTTTAAAAAGAATGTAAATTTTTGGGAATTAGCTTCTTTTTCTAAAGCTAGAAATTTTGACAATTTTTCATTATTAGAACAAGCCTATGACCAAAAAGTTTTAATTGAAAATAATAAAAGATTATTAAAAAAATTCATATTTAGTTTTGAGACATTTAAAGAGGTTAAGTCTCAGTTATATCAAGATGTATTTGCATCATTTATTGTTGGTAGTAAATATGAAAAGACATTTTTAGAGTTTGGAGCTACAGATGGTATAGATTTATCTAATTCTTATTCATTGGAAACTTTTAAGGGGTGGACAGGTGTATTATCTGAACCAAGTCCTCAATGGCATCAAGAACTAATAAAAAACAGAAAAAAAAGTAAAATCATAAAAAAGTGTATTTGGTCACAAAGTGGAAAAAAATTGGATTTTTTTATGTCAGATGTTGGGGTTTTATCTACAATCAATGATTTTATTGAAAGTGATAAAATTTCAATGCCAGGTAATACGGCCCAAAGAAAAAAAAGTGGAAAGATAGTTTCAGTAGAAACTATCTCGTTGAATGATGTAATTAAAAAATATTTTAATAATGTGGCACCTTCATATATCTCTATAGATACTGAGGGATCAGAATATGAAATCTTAAAGTCTTTTGATTTAAATATTTATAGGCCCAAACTATTCACAATCGAACATAATTTTACTGACCAACAAAAACAGATTGATAGCTTAATGAAAACTCACAACTACGAAAGAATTTTTGAAAAGCTTACATCATTTGATGCCTGGTATGTGTCGAAAGAGGTGTTGGAAGAGTAAGATTTTTGATAATAACACCTCAAAAACTTGCTTACTATTCAGCATTAAAAAAAGGTTTTGACATAGATAAGCCTAGGAATCTAGCCAAATCAGTTACTGTAGAGTAATAGTTGTATTTACTAAACAAGATAATTTTAATAGAAACTTTCTATGAAAATAATTACAAAAATAATATCTATTCTTTTATTCTTAGTAGTTACTGCTTCAGCAAATCCTTTGATGCCAGGATATTTTCAAAACAATAATCCATTGATGCCTGGATATGTGCAACAAAATAATCCATTGATGCCAGGATATACTCAGCAGAACAATCCATTGATGCCAGGATATGTACAAGAAAACAATCCATTGATGCCAGGATATGTACAAGATTCAAACCCCTTGATGCCTGGTTATGTTCAAGATAAATCTGTTTTTGGTTTTGGAAACTGATTAAGTAATAAAAAAAGCAAGTTTTTATTGGACTTCTGAAACTAATAATACTTTTGCAACTGTCCTCTTTTCTTTTGTAATAAATTAGTTATATATTCGTCTTAAAGTTGAATTATGAAAAATTGGAAAATAAATAGTTGGAGAAAATTTCCGGTAAAACACATTCCTGAGTATTCAGATAAAAAGGAATTGGAACAAGTTTTGGGTAAAATAAAAAATTTTCCACCACTTGTTTTTGCTGGTGAGACAAGACACTTAAAACAACAACTTGCTGAAGTAGTAGATGGTAAAGCTTTTTTACTTCAGGGAGGAGATTGTGCTGAAAGTTTTGCTGAGTTCAATCCAGATAATATTAGAGATACCTTTAAACTGATTTTACAAATGTCATTAGTGTTAACCTATTCGGCATCACTCCCAGTAATTAAACTCGGGAGAATTGCAGGACAGTTTGCTAAACCAAGAAGTGCACCAACCGAAAAACAAGGGAACTTAGAACTTCCAAGTTATTTGGGTGATAACGTTAATGGTATTGAATTTAATAAAAAAGCAAGAGAGCACGATCCAAAAAGACTTTTCAGAGCTTACTCACAATCTGCATCAACTCTAAATTTATTAAGAGCATTTTCAAAAGGAGGTTTCGCAGACTTGAATAAAGTTCACTTGTGGAATTTAGACTATATCAAAAAAAGTCCTCAAGCTAAAAAATTTAAAGATCTAGAGGATAAGATTGCTGATGCATTAGCATTTATGTCAGCATGCGGAATTACTTCTGACTTTAATAACAGATTATATACAGTTAATTTTTGGACATCACATGAGGCATTACATCTACCTTTTGAAGAAAGCATGACAAGAATAGACTCCACAACTGGAGAATACCATGATACATCTGCTCACTTTGTATGGATTGGTGATAGAACTCGACAGTTAGACGGGGGTCACGTCGAATTTTGTAGAGGTATAGAAAATCCAATAGGAATAAAATGTGGGCCTACAAGTAAACCAGAGGAAATAGTGAAAATTTGTAACTTAATAAATCCAAAAAATGAAAAAGGTAAAATTACACTTATATCTAGATTTGGACACGACTCAGTTGAAAAATTTTTACCAAAACTCGTAAGAACCATTAAGAAAGAAGGTTTAAACGTGATTTGGTCTTGTGATCCTATGCATGGAAACACGATCAAATCTACAACTGGATTTAAAACTAGACCATTCAATAGGGTTTTAAAAGAAGTAAGAGATGTATTTGCAGTTCACCAAAGTGAGGGTTCGTACGCAGGAGGCTTACATATTGAAATGACTGGTCAAAATGTGACAGAATGTACTGGTGGTGCAAGAAAAATTTCTGATGCTGATTTATCAAGCAGATACCACACTCACTGTGATCCTAGGCTTAATGCAGATCAAGCCTTAGAATTAGCATTTTTAATATCAGATGAGATTAAAAAGAATAGCAGCTATTCAAAAAATTCTATTCAAGTGGCATCTTGATCTATTGCTTTAAATCGTAAGATTGCTAAATATGAACACATGAATCCTCAAGAAAAAGTAAAATATATATCAAATTGGATCAAATCATACGTCGATCAAATGCCATCCAAAGCCCAAGCTTTGGTAATTGGTATATCAGGAGGAATCGATTCATCTGTATCAAGTACATTAAGCGCAATGACAGGCTTAAAAACTATCGTTTTGACAATGCCTATAAAGCAAATAGAAAACCAACATGATTTAAGTTTAAAACATCAACAATGGTTAGTTAAAAATTTTAAGAATGTAGAGGCTCATACTATAAGTTTAGATAAATTATTTGAAACATTTTCATCAACATTAAATAAATTTGATAACGAACATGGATTTGCAAATTCAAGAGCAAGACTAAGAATGACAACTCTTTATCAGGTTGCCGCTGCCAATAAAGGAATAGTTGTTGGAACAGGTAATAAAGTAGAGGACTTTGGAGTTGGATTTTATACAAAATACGGAGATGGAGGGGTTGATATCTCACCAATAGCAGATTGTAACAAAACTGAAGTTTGGGAAATTGGAAAAGAACTTGGAATATTACAAGAAATTATCGATGCTGCTCCAACAGATGGTCTTTGGGATGACGGAAGAACTGATGAGGGTCAGTTAGGTTTTGATTATCAAGCTTTAGAGGATGCAATGAAGAATCCCAATTCTCCACATAAAGCAGAATACGAAAAAATTAGAAAACAAAATATGCATAAAATGGAGCCTATTCCAGTATGCAAAATTCCTAGTTAATCAATTAGATTAACAAATCATCAAATAAGGTATATTTCTTAATCAAGTGAAATGGATATTTTTTTAACAAACAATTTAACAAATAAAAAAGAGCAATTCATTCCGATAAAAAAAGAAAATATTGGCATGTATGTTTGCGGACCAACAGTTTACGATGATCCACATATTGGCAACGCAAGACCATTAGTTATTTTTGATATTTTATTTAAGATTTTAAAAAATAATTTTTCAAAAGTCACATATGTAAGAAACATCACAGATATCGATGATAAAATTATTTTATCTTCACAAAAGCTTAAAATATCTACAAAAGAGTTAACTAAAAAAATAACTAAAAGTTTTTTTGAAGACTGTAAATTTTTAAATTGTGAAGAACCCACTTACCAGCCAAAAGCGACAGAGCATATAGATTTAATGATTCAAATGATTAATGATTTGATTAAAAAGGGTTACGCATATGAAAACAATAAACATGTATATTTTGAAGTAAAAAAATTTTCTGAATATGGAAAATTATCAAATAAAAAGTTAGAGGATTTAATTGCAGGATCGAGAGTTGAAATAAGTGATAATAAAAGAAACTCTGAGGATTTTGTGTTATGGAAGCCATCAATTAAGGATGAACCTTCTTGGGATTCTCCTTGGGGATCAGGTAGACCAGGATGGCATTTAGAATGTTCTGCAATGTCAAAAAAACTTCTAGGTGATGAATTCGACATTCATGGTGGTGGCATAGATTTAATTTTTCCTCACCACGAGAATGAAATTGCTCAATCGAGGTGTGCTAATGACACTAAATTTTTTGCTAACTTTTGGATACATAATGCCTTTATAACAATGTCGAATGAAAAAATGGCTAAGTCACAAGGTAATATTTTAAAGATAAAAGACTTTAGAAAAAAAATGAGTGGTCAAATAATCAGGTTAGCACTGATGAGCGCACATTACAGACAACCTTTAGATTGGAACGATAAATTATTAATTGATTGTGAAAATACTTTAGACAAGTGGTATCGAATAAAATTAGACAATTTTAAACCTGTAAAAGTTCCTGATGAAATATTGAAACCTCTATATGAGGATTTAAACACCCCGGGTTATATTGCTAATCTCCATGGCTTGTATGAAAAAGCAATTAAAGATGATAACAAAGATTTATTTATATCAGCATGTAAATTTATTGGTTTATTAAATGAAACTAGTGAACAGTGGCAGGACTTTAAAAAAAGTAGAGTTAAATTAACTGAAAATGAAATTGAGAATTTGTTAAATTTAAGAGATAAAGCTAGAGAAAATAAGGATTATAAAGAAGCTGATCGAATTAGAGATGAACTTTCAGACAAAGGTGTTTTAATAGAGGACAAAAATGGTAGAACACTGTGGAAATTTAAATGAGCAAAGAAAGATTATACATATTTGACACAACACTTCGAGATGGAGCTCAAACCCAAGGTGTGCATTTTTCAATTGATGAAAAAACAAAGATCGCACATGCTTTAGATGATCTTGGTGTAGATTATATTGAAGGAGGTTGGCCAGGTGCCAATCCGGCTGATACAGAATTTTTTCAGAAAGGTTTAGAATTAAAAAACTCTACCTTTACTGCTTTTGGAATGACCAAAAAAGCAGGACGAAGTGCTGATAATGATCCAGGTTTATCAGCAATTTTAAATTCTAATACGAAATCTGTTTGTTTAGTTGGAAAGTCTTGGGATTTTCATGTTGATGTTGCTTTAGGAATATCAAAAGAGGAAAATTTAGATAACATTAAAGAAACAACAATGCATTTCGTAAAAAATAATAAAGAGTTCATATTTGATGCAGAACATTTCTTTGACGGCTATAAGGCAAATCCCGAATATGCTTTAGCTTGTATCAAAGCTGCTTATGATAACGGAGCCAAATGGATAGTTTTATGTGATACTAATGGTGGTACACTTCCTCATGAAGTAACCAAGATAGTAAAAGAAGTTTCAGAACACATACCGGGTGAAAACTTAGGTATTCATGCACATAATGATACTGGTAATGCTGTTGCAAATTCAATAGCAGCTGTTTTATCAGGAGTGAGACAAATTCAAGGTACTATAAATGGCTTAGGTGAAAGATGCGGTAATGCTAATTTAATGTCAATTATTCCAACTTTCCATCTTAAGAAAGAGCTATCAGATAAATTTGAAATAAATATAAAAGAAAAAAATATCAAACATATTACACAATGTTCAAGGTTGCTTGATGAGATACTAAATAGAAAACCAAATAAACATCTACCATATGTTGGTGCTGCAGCATTTTCACACAAGGGCGGTTTACACGTATCTGCTGTTCAAAAAGATCCCAAAACTTATGAGCATATAAATCCTGAAGATGTAGGTAACAACAGAAATATAGTTGTTTCTGATCAGTCAGGTAAATCAAATATCCTGTCTAGACTTAAAACAATTGGAATTGATATTATGGAAAATGATCCCAAGGTTAAAAAACTATTAGAAGAGGTCAAAGATAGAGAGTTTATTGGTTATAGTTATGATGGAGCTGATGCATCTTTTGAATTACTAGCTAGAAGAGTAATGGGAGAAATTCCAAGATATATCTCAATTAAAGAATATGACGTTTCAGTCTCAAAAAACAATCAAGACAAGATAGTTTCTAGGGCAAAAGCAAAATTGGAAGTTGATGGTGAACAAATTGTCTGCGAAGGTGAAGGTAATGGACCTGTTCATGCTTTAGATAACGCTATAAGAAAAAATGTTACTAAGTTAGAAAAATATTCTGAATATTTAAAAGATTTAAAACTAGTTGACTATAAGGTAAGAATTTTAAATACAGGAACTGAAGCAACCACAAGAGTATCTATTGAAAGTACAGACTCTCAAGGAAAAAATTGGTTTACAATTGGCGTATCACCAAACATTATTGATGCATCATTTAAAGCTCTTATTGATAGTTTAGATTTCAAATTATTTAAAGACAAAGCTCCCGCAAGTAAATAAATGAAAATTAAAAAGTTCTCTTTGAAACCTGCTGATATTGAAAGCAGGGTAGGAGCAGAACCTGTCGTTTGTTACCCAAATGATAGTATAGATAATAATCTCGAAATATTACATGAAGCGAGAAAACATATTAAACAAATTGATGAAGTTATAGTCCCTCCAAGAGATGCTAAAACTTTCAATGTTAAATCAGGTAATTTTTTTAGAATTGAAAGTATTGAAGGTCCACAAGTAGGAGATTTAAATATATTTCAAGCTGATAATTTAAATGAAAAGTTTTATTCTGGAAAAACTAGAGCTCTCTACGGAACACATATTTCAGTTGGAGACAAAATGTTTAGCAGTTTCCCATATTTAAGATCATTGGCAACAATTACGTGGGATACGTTAGATTGGTATGGTTATGATAAAGATGGGGGCTCGGTTCATGATGTTATTGGCACTAGATGTGATCCTTATACTTACAAGCTAACATCAAACAACGATTACCATTATTGTTGTCATTCAAATTTAACGAGAGCTTTAGTTAAAGAAAAGAATATCAAAGTAGATGAGGCAGAAAAAATTGTGCACGATGTATTAAATGTATTTATGCTTACTGGTTTTACCAATGATACTAAGCAATATTTTATGAAATCAAGCCCAGTAAGACCTGGCGATTATTTAGAATTTTTTGCTGAGACTGATTTATTAGGAGCCTTATCTGCATGTCCCGGTGGTGATTGCGGTTCTGAACATTCATCGGACGTTGCAAAATGTTATCCACTAAAAGTTTCTATTTGGGATGTAGATAAAAAATTTTTAGAAGGTATAAAAATTGCTAAGATATCATCTTATAATAGAGACCATGGTCTGACTGATTCACATGTCAAAAAATAATATTTCATTTATTTTACATAAGCCGCAGTTGTCAGAAAATATCGGTGCATGTGCAAGAGCAATAAAAAATTTTAGCTTTAAAAAGTTAATTTTAATAAATCCTAAGCCTATTTTTCCAAATGACAAAATTTTTGCTACATCAGTAGGTGCAAAAAATATTATTAATCAAAGTAAAGTATATGAGAATATTGAAAAGGCACTTAAAGATATTGATATTGTAATTGCGACATCAGCAAGATTTAGAAATAAAAATATAAAACATATAAATTTAGACGATTTGAAGAAAATAAATTTTAAAAAAAAAGTCGGTTTTTTATTTGGATCTGAGGCCTCAGGTCTTTCAAATGAAGAGGTGAGTTATGCTAATTACACTTTACAAATTCCAACCAATCCAGAATTTAAGTCATTAAATCTTTCTCATAGTTTAATTATTATAGCGCAAGCAATCTCTAGTATAATTAAAATGAAAACCAAACCATTTCAAAAATCCAAAAAAGTTAAATCTGCATCAAAAAAAGAAATTCAATCGATGATAAAATTGTGTTTAAGTAATTTAGAAGACATCAATTTTTTTAAACCAAAGGAAAAGAAACCTGTAATGTTACAGAATTTAAGAAATATTTTTTATAAAATGGAATTATCCGATAAAGAAACACGTATTTTATCAAGCGTATTTGCAAGTTTGGGTAAAAAACGTTGATTGACAAAATAATGTGTAAGTTTATAAGACCCAATATTAAATGACAAAAAGATTAAACTCTAAACACAAAGTTGATAGACGATTAAAAGTAAACCTTTGGGGAAGACCTAAAAGTCCTTTTAATACCAGAGCTTATGGACCAGGACAACATGGTCAAACCAAAACATCTAAACCCTCAGACTATGGTATTCAACTTCAAGCAAAACAAAAATTAAAAGCTTATTATGGCAATATCAACGAAAGACAATTTAGAAATATTTACAAAAAAGCTAGTATGTTAAAAGGGGATACAAGCGAAAACCTAATTGGTTTGCTAGAAAGAAGATTAGATGCGGTTATATATAGAGCGAAATTTGCAACAACGATCTTTTCTGCACGTCAACTTATTAATCATGGTCATGTGAGAGTAAATGGAAAAAAAGTCAACATTTCGAGTTATTCAGTTAAGGAAGAGGATACGATTGAGATTAGAGATAAGTCTAAGCAATTAGCAATAGTTGATATAGCTTTAGCAAATAAGGAAAGAGAAACTCCAGAATACATTCAAATGGATGAAAAAAATAAAAAATTTAAATTCATAAGAGTACCAAAGTTTGAGGAAGTTCCTTATCCAATAGTTATGGAACCAAATTTAGTAATCGAATATTATTCTAGATAGATTTACTTTTTATATTTTACGCCCTTATCATCAAAGACTTTTTTTAATTCACCATTTTCATACATTTCTTTGACAATATCGCAACCACCAACGAATTCTTTTTTAACATATAATTGTGGTATTGTTGGCCAGTCACTGAAAGTCTTTATACCCTCTCTTAAAGATTGATCTTCTAAAACATTAACTCCTTTATAATTTACTTCTAAAATTTTAAGTAAATTTGCTACTGCCATTGAAAATCCACATTGTGGAGCATCGGGCGTTCCTTTCATGAATAAACAAACATCATTATTATCAATATGATTTTGAATTAAATTTTTAATTTGATCGTCCATTATTGCTCCTTTGTTTTTATCGCTAGAGCGTGAAGTTCATTTCCCATTTTACCTTTTAGAGAATTATAAACCATCTTATGCTGCTCAATTTTACTTTTACCACTAAATTTAGAAGAAGTAATGGTTGCAGAGTAATGGTTTCCGTCACCAGCTAAATCTTGAATCTCGACCAATGCATCGGGTAATGCATCTTTTATGTGCTTTTCAATTTCTTTTAAATCCATTGCCATAATTAATTCATGTAGTTTGATAACCAATTAGTATTATATGATTTTAATTCGTCAATTGTAACTTTTGTCTTTTGATTAATAATCATGTTTTTATCGATAATTTTACCCAATTCATCAAAGTGGACAGAGTTTTTATTCAAAATATTTTCAACTTTTTTTAAATTTTTTGAGTCTATCTCAATTACATATCGACCTTGATCTTCAGAAAATAAATATTCAATTTCACTCATGAAATATTTAGGCTTATTAAATTCAATACCTTTATTTCCTTTTATACACATTTTACTTACAGCTGTAATTATTCCACCAATAGAAACATCATGAGCACTTCTAACAAGATTATCTTTGATAAGTTGGAGAACTGTTTCACCATTATTTTTTTCATTAAAGAGATTTATTTCAGGCGGTGGTCCATTTTTTTCATTTAATATATTTCTTGCAAAAAGGCTTTGATCTAAATGACCTTCAGTTTTACCAATTATTAAAACAAGGTTATCTATTTCTTTGAAGTCCATAGTAATCATTTGTTTGTAATCTTTGATTAGACCTACACCACCAATCGATGGGGTTGGTTTTATTCCAATTTCTTTTGTTTGGTTATAAAATGATACATTTCCAGAGACGACTGGAAATTTCAAATATTCACAAGCTTCACCTATTCCCTGGACACATTCAACAAACTCCCCCATGTTTTCTTCTTTCTCTGGACTTCCAAAGTTTAAACAATTTGTAATAGCAATTGGAGTTGCACCAACTGAAATAAGATTTCTCCAACTTTCACAAACAACTTGTTTTCCACCTGTTAGGGGGTGAGCCCAACAATAAATAGCTGAAGAGTCAACAGTTGCAGCCACTGCTTTATCGGTTCCGTGAACCCTTACAACACCAGAGTCACCACCGGGTTTTTGTATTGTATCTCCCATTACTGTGTGATCATATTGTTGCCAAATCCATTCTTTACTACAAATATTAGGATTTGATAAAATTTTATTTAAAACTTCTTTGATTTTAAACTTTTTAAATTCTTCCTTTTTGATTAAATTTTTTTTTGGTAATTTTGTTTTTTTCCACTTTCGATCATACATTGGAGAATTTTCAACTAAAGTATTAATCGGAATACTAGCTACTTGTTTTTCATCATAGTATAATTCAATGTTTTTTGTATTAGTTGTTTTACCAATTACAGCAAAATTTAAATCCCATTTATCAAATATTTTTTTTGCTAAATCTTCTTTTCCATTTTCTAAAACAATCAACATTCTTTCTTGGCTTTCAGAAAGCATAATTTCATAAGGTGTCATTTTACTTTCTCTGCATGGAACCTTATTTAGATTTAATTCAATTCCTAAATTACCTTTTGAAGCCATTTCGATACTTGATGATGTAAGACCTGCTGCCCCCATGTCTTGTATTGCAATAATTGAGTCTCCGGCCATTAATTCTAGACAAGCTTCAAGTAAAAGTTTTTCTGTAAAAGGATCTCCAACTTGAACGGTTGGTTTTTTTTCCTCTATTTTTTCATCAAAACTAGCTGATGCCATACTTGCTCCATGAATACCATCTCGTCCTGTTTTTGAACCAACGTAAATCACAGGTTTGTTAAGACCAGCGGCTTTTGAATAAAAAATTTTATTTTTCTTAACTAATCCAAGTGTCATCGCATTGACTAAAATGTTGCCATTGTAAGAACTATCAAAAGACGTTTGCCCTGCAATAGTTGGAACACCCATGCAATTTCCATAACCCCCAATTCCATGAACAACTCCCCTTAAAAGATTTTTTGTTTTTTTGTGCTGTGAAGATCCAAAATGAATTGAGTTTAAATTTGCAATAGGTCTTGCACCCATTGTAAAAACATCTCTCATTATGCCACCAACACCAGTGGCTGCCCCTTGATAAGGTTCAATAAATGATGGATGATTATGACTTTCAATTTTGAAAACGATTGCATCTCCATCCTCAATATCAATTACACCTGCATTTTCTCCTGGTCCTTGAATTACTTTTTTTCCGGAAGTTGGTAGTTTTTTTAAATGAAGTCTTGATGATTTATAAGAACAGTGTTCATTCCACATTGCAGAGAAAATTCCAAGTTCAGTGAGATTGGGAATTCTTTTTAGCAGATCACAAATTTTTTTATATTCCTCTTTTTTTAAACCATGATCTAAAGCTATCTGTTCGTTAACTTCCATTATTTAATATTGTTAACTTTTAATTTTGCTCTACTTTTATCTATACTGAACCCGGCAAAGTATATTGTATGGGATGGAAATTGATATCCTTCAGGATAAACACCGTTTGTATATTCAGGATGTGAATACGAACCATACTTAATTTCAACATGACTATGTTTTGATGTTTGAAAGCCTGTTCTATTTACTTTTAATTCATCATTAACATAAACTTTTACAAAACCATCCATCTTTTTTGAATATCTAACATGCCACTCAACCTTGTGCCATTTACCTTTTAAGTTCTCTTTATCAATTGCAGGCATTCCTCCAATAGAAAGTTTGCCGTTGTAAATAGAAGCAGAAAATTGAGGTGCATAACCACCTCTATTTTGACCACCCCTTTTATTAGAACTATAAAATTGTGTTATATATGGTTGTAATAATGGGTCTGTAAAATTCTCAGGTGTGTCAGGCACATAAAAATAATAACCTACCCATAATTCTTTTGCCTTTTTACCTGTTCTAATATCTTTGTTCATAGCAAGTTCGAGTCTTAATCTATTACTATTACAATCTGTTGTTCCTTCTCCTATCTTAATTTTGGCTTCTTTCCAGAAATGACCTGCTGTTCCACAATGACCTTTGATAGGACTAAAATCTTCAATTATATTAATAGGTGATGTTCCTGTTGGATCTTCTTTGATAGTATAATTTGCTAAATGCAATTCATCTTGCATAAAGGTTGCAAGGTGCCATTTATATTTTGTAGCATAACCCCTATCTAATTTGTTAGGATAATTCATGTAACCTTTTTTAATTCTTTGATCACAAGGCACATTTTTAGCATAACAAGCCAATGATACGTCTGTCATCATAAAAAAAGTTAATAATGTATAAAATAGTTTTAGTTTAATTTTCATTTAATATTATTTAAAAGATTTTTAAAAAAGATGGATCCATCTTCCCCAGATAAACTTTCATCAATCATTCTCTCAGGATGAGGCATCATTCCTAAAACATTTTTTTCCTTATTAAAAATACCAGCAATATTTTTTAATGAACCATTTGGATTAAATTTTTCCTCTGTTTTTCCATTATCATTGCAATAATAAATTGCTACCTGATTATTATCCTCTATTTCTTTAAGTTGATCATTAGTGCAAAAATAATTTCCCTCATTATGAGCAATATGAAACTCAAATACCTCTTTATCTAAATTTTTAAAATATGGATTATCTTTATTATCAATTTTTACAAAAACATTTTTACAAATAAATTCTAAATATTTATTTCTCAACAAAACTCCTGGAACTAATCCACTTTCAACCAATATCTGAAAACCATTACAAATTCCCATCACTAAACCACCTGATTTTGCAAAATTGATTACTGATTGCATTATCTTTGATTTAGAGGCCATGCTTCCACATCTCAAATAATCACCATATGAAAATCCCCCGGGAAGCACTACCAAATCAGATTTAGGTAATTCATTATCGTTATGCCAGACCATTCGATTTTTAAAACCAAACTTATTCAGTGCGACGTGCATATCTCTATCACAATTTGAACCTGGAAAAGTAATTACTGCTGATTTCATCAATTATTGTATCTCAATAATCTTATAATTCTCTATTACAAGATTCGCTAAGAGTTTATTACACATATCCTCAACAATCTTTTGAGCTTTTTGGGGATCGTTTTCTTTTACGTCAATTTCAAAATATTTACCTTGTCTAACCTCATTAACATCTTTAAATCCCATTCCATCTAAGGTCTGGTGAATAACTTTTCCTTGCGGATCAAGAACATCTTTTTTTAAAGTGATAATTGCAGAAACCTTCATTTACTCTTTTTTTTTACTGAAGATAATTTTGTAACATTGACCGCAGTAACATTGGATTGTTCATGTAAAATTCCTAGTCTTTTTGCGACTTCAGTATATGCTGGTATTAAATCTCCTAAATCTTTTCTGAATCTATCTTTATCTAATTTTTTTTCTGTAACAGAGTCCCATAATCGACAAGTATCTGGACTAATTTCATCAGCTAAAATAACCTCATTTTTACCGTTTATTTTTATTCTTCCAAACTCAAGTTTAAAGTCTATCAACTTGATACCAACGCCTCTAAACATACCAATCATGAAATCGTTAATTCTTAAGATCATTTTTTTTACTTTTTCAATTTCTTTTTTTGAGGCCCACTCAAAAGCATAGATATGATCTTCTGCTATTAAGGGGTCTCCAAGTTCGTCATCCTTTAAACAGTATTCAATTAGGGGTTCTTTAAGAACTGTTCCATCTTCAATTCCAAGTCTTTTCGTTAAAGAACCGGTAGCAACATTTCTCACAACAAACTCAATTGGAATAATTTCTACCAATTTAATTAATTGTTCTCTCATATTTAATCTTTTTACTAAATGATTTTTAATTCCTATTTGAGACAGATTAGAAAGTATGTGTTCTGAAATACGATTATTCAATACACCTTTTCCCTCTATGGTGCTTTTTTTCTGATTATTAAAAGCAGTAGCGTCGTCTTTAAAATATTGGATAACTAAATTTTTATCAGAAGAAGCATAAATGATTTTTGCTTTACCCTCGTATAATTTTTTACCTTTTTTCATTATCTGAATACTCTTTTAAATATTAAGTTCACATTCTTAAAATGTTTAGCGTAACTAAAAACTGATTGTAATTTTTTTGGTGAAATCTTACTCATTATATATCTGTCGGTCTGAATGACGCTATATAAGTCCAAATCTTCTGCAAAACATTTTTTTGCATAATTTTGAATCATCCTATAAGACTTTTCTCTACTTAATCCAGTTTTAGTTAATTCTAACATTAATTCTTGAGAAAAAATTAATCCTTTTGTTAGATTTAAATTTTGTAACATTTTTTTTGGATAAACAATCATATTATCCAATATATTAGCCAGCCTTACTAAAGCGAAATCAAGCGTAATGTTTGAGTCTGGCCCTATATTTCTCTCTACACTTGAATGTGAAATATCTCTTTCATGCCATAAAGCAATATTTTCTAAGGCAGGTACAACTGCACTTCTTACCATCCTTGATAAGCCTGTTAGATTTTCACTTAAGATAGGATTTTTTTTATGTGGCATCGCCGAAGATCCTTTTTGATTTTTTGAAAAATATTCTTGTAATTCATACACTTCTGTTCTTTGAAGATGTCGTATTTCTGTTGCAACTCTTTCAATTGATCCAGCAATAATACCTAAGACTGAAAAATAAAAAGCATGACGATCACGAGGAATTATTTGAGTTGAAATTGGTTCAACCTTTAACCCAAGTTTTTTAGCAACATGTTGCTCGACCTTAGGAGAAATATTGGCAAAAGTTCCAACAGCTCCTGATATTGCACATGTAGAAACCTCATCAATTGCATCGATTAATCTTTTCTTATTTCTTTTAAACTCCTCATAAAAAGATGCTAATTTAAGACCAAACGTGATTGGTTCAGCATGTATACCGTGACTTCTTCCCATACAAGGAGTAAATTTATATTTACGTGCTTGTTTTTTTAGCACTTTTAAAATTTGATCTAAATCTTTGACAAGAATTTTTCCCGATTGGACTAATTGAATATTAAAACTTGTATCTAAAACATCAGACGATGTCATCCCTTGGTGAAGATACCTTGCTTTAAGTCCAGCTTTTTCAGTTACAGACGTTAAAAAAGCAATAACATCATGTTTTACTTGACTTTCTATTTGATGAATTCTTTTTACATTAATTTTTGCTTTTTTTCTAACCGTTGAGGAAACTCCTTTTGGAATTTGGTTTAGCTTTTCCATTGCTTGAGCTGCTGCAATTTCTACATCAAGCCAAATCTTATACTTATTTTCTTCAGACCATATGTCTGTTAATTCTTTACGAGAGTATCTTTTTATCATTAATTGTATGGTGGTTTAGTATATCCTTTAGCAGATTCTGTAAAGATTTCATAACCATTTTCAGTTATTCCTATTGTATGTTCAAATTGTGCTGATAAAGATTTATCTTTTGTAACAGCAGTCCAACCATCGTTTAAAACTTTGGTATCAAATTTTCCAGCATTTATCATTGGCTCTATTGTAAAAGTCATACCTGGTCTTAATTCCATGCCAGTATTTTTATTACCATAGTGTAAAATATTAGGTGCTTCATGAAACACTGTACCAATTCCATGACCACAAAAATCTCTAACGACTGAAAAACCTTTTTCCTCGACGTAGGATTGAATTTCGTGCCCAATATCACCAAGCTTAATACCTGGTTTAAGAATTTTAATTGCTTTCATCATTCCTTCATAAGTAGCATCAATTAAATTATTTAATTTTACCGACGTTTTGCCAACACAAAACATTCTACTAGTATCCCCATAATGATTATCAATGATTGCAGTAACATCTACATTTAAAGCATCGCCATCTTGTAAAATTCTATCTTCTGAAGGTATGCCGTGACATACGACATGATTTAAAGACGTACATAATGATTTTTCAAAACCTCTGTAAAAAAGTGGAGCAGAGTGACCTCCGTTATCTCTTATAAATTCATAGCCAAGTTTATCTATGTAGCTTGTAGTAATACCTTCTTTAATATTTTCAGTGAGCATATCTAAGGTTTTTGCAGCAAGGTTTCCTGCAATTCTCATTTTTTCAAACTTCTCGGAGTAGTTATTCATTTATAATTTTTAATTTTTTTTCGATCAAAATTTTTTTTGAACTAATTTTACATTTATACGCTAAAAAATTTACTCCTGCTTTTTTAGCAACCTTATAATTATTATAATATTCTGGGTCGATGTCTTTTGCTATTTTAAAGTTTTCCATATTTTGTATCTGCACTAGAAAAATTAAGTAAGCTTTATAACCTTTTTTTATGGCATCAATAAGGGTGAGTAAATGTTTTGATCCCCTTGAGGTAATTGCATCAGGAAATTCAGCAGTTTTCTTATCACGAAAAAGTGTTACATTTTTTACCTCTATAAAGATCTTTTTGTTATTTTTTTCAGCTAAAAAGTCGAATCTTGTCTCTTTATTGAAAAAAACTTCTGGTTTGATTATTTCATTATTTTTTAACTCACTTATAAGATTTTCTTTAAGACCATTATAAACAATTTTGTTAGCTAAATGGGTATTTACCCCAACAAGATTTCCATTAGCTTTTAAAATTTGAAGTGTGTATTTTAACTTCCTCTTTGGATCATCATTTTTTAAAAGATAAGCCTCATTTCCCTCATCTAATAAACCTTTCATAGATCCAGTGTTAGGACAATGTGCCGTAACTACTTGATTATCTAATTTAACATCAACAAAAAAACGTTTATATCTTTTGATTAATTTGCCTTTTATTAAAGACTTGGTAAATTCCATTTTCAAATTATACATATAATAATGAGTAAAAACAAAAAAGTTAATGCTGCAATTTTGATAATTGGTAATGAAATTTTATCAGGAAGAACTCAAGACACAAATACTAGCACATTAGCTCTTTGGCTTAATTCAATCGGCATAAAAGTAAATGAAGTAAGAGTTATTCCTGATGTAGAGAAAACAATCGTCGATACTCTTAATGTTTTAAGAAAATCTAATGATTATGTTTTTACAACTGGGGGAATCGGTCCTACGCATGATGATATTACTGCACAATCCGTTTCAAAAGCTTTCAATCGAAAATATGAAATACACAAAGAGGCTTTTAAAATTTTAGATACTTATTATAAAAAAGGAGAATTTAATGAGGGCAGACAAAGAATGGCATGGATGCCTGAAAATGCAGAATTAATTATAAATCCAACAAGTGGTGCTCCAGGATTTAGTGTTGAAAATGTATTTTGTTTACCAGGTGTACCATCAATAATGAAGTCTATGTTAGGAGGATTGAAGAATAAATTAGCAGGCGGAGAACCAATTTTAAGTCATACAATTAATTTAAGAACAGTTGAAAGTGAAATTGCTAACTCTTTGATGAAAGTTCAAGATCAAAACCAAGATGTTGAAATTGGAAGTTATCCCTTTTTTCATGCTGGTAAGTTAGGAGTATCAATCGTTTTGAGATCTGAAAATCAATCTAAAATTGACTACTGCAACACTCAAATTCTAAAATTTATAAAAGAAAAAGATATCGAAATTGTAGAGAGATAAATGCTTTACTTTGCCTACGGTAGTAATCTTCATCACATTCAAATGAAAAGAAGATGTAAGGATAGCATTTTTCTTAAAAAGATAGGTTTAAAAGATTTCAGATTAACTTTTCGAAGTAAATATAGAGCAGCTGATATTGAACCTAAAAAAGATTCAATGGTTCCAGGTGGTTTATTTGAAATATCAAAGAGTGATGAAAAAAAACTAGATGTCTATGAAGATTTTCCTGTTTTATATAAAAAATATTATTTTTTGTATGAGGGAAAAAAAATAATGACTTATACCATGACTAAAAAAACACCTTTTAGATTTCCAACAGAAAGATATTTAAATGTAGTCAAGCGTGGGTACAAAGATTGTAAACTTGATTTAAAATTTTTAGAAAAAGCTCTTATTAAATAAATATTTTCAACCAACAATTAAAGTGTCTTTGGATCCGCCACCTTGTGAACTATTTACAATAGTACTACCTTTTCTCAAGGCTACTCTTGTTAGTCCGCCTGAAGTTACATAATTTGATTTTCCTGTTAAAACGAACGGCCTTAAAT
>CACBGP010000013.1 GCA_902538745.1 uncultured Pelagibacteraceae bacterium
TGCTGATAATAGTCCTTCCCAAAAGGCTGGTGTAAAAGCAGGTGATATCATACTTGAATTCAATGGTGAAAAAATAAAAGAGATGAAAGAACTTCCGACTATTGTTGCTAGAACGGAAGTTGGAAAAAATGTAAAAGTAAAAATTTGGCGAAATAAAAAAGAGATAATCAAAACGATCACGCTTGGTAGATTAGAAACTTCAGAGGACTTTAAAGTTGCTGAGAAAAAAACTTCACCAAAAGAGATTTCAATCGACAAACTAAAAATTAACGTAAGGTTGATTAATAAAGAAGATATTAAAAGTAGAAATTTACCTAATCAAACGTCAGGGTTGGTAATCACTAAAATTGAAAATGATAGTCCACTAAAAGGATCTATAGAATTAAATAGTATAATTTTAGAGGCACAAAAGAAAAAAATAAGATCGATAGATGATTTATCTGATGTTGTAAAAAAAGTTTTAAATAGTGATCGAAAAACAATTTTACTTGTTATTTATAATAGTCAAAATCAAAGAAGATATATTGGTATTAAGTTGGATTAATTTATGGATTTTAAATCCAAAATTATTTTAATCTATGGACCCACAGCATCAGGAAAATCAGAATTTGCAGTAAAACTTGCAAAAAAAATAAAGGGTGAAATTATTAATGCCGATAGTATGCAGGTTTATAAAGAACTTAAAATTTTATCTGCTAGACCATCTAAAAAAGATTACAAAAAGATTAAGCATCATTTATATGGATTTCAGTCTGTAAAAAAAAATTACTCATCAGGAGAATGGCTTAAAGCTGCAAAAAAAAAAATTTCTGAAATTAAAAAGAGAAAGAATGTTCCAATAATTGTTGGAGGTACTGGTTTATATTTCAAAACGTTAACTGATGGGATAGTTAACATTCCTAAAATTCCAATTCAAATTAGAGAAAAAGTTAGGAAATTGAATAGTTCTATGGGTAATAAAATTTTTCTAAAAAAATTAAAAAAACTTGATCCAAAAATTCAAGATTATGTCAATCCATCCGATACCCAAAGATTAATAAGGGCTTATGAAGTTAAACTATTTACCAAAAAAACATTACTTGAGTGGTTTAAGGCAACTAAATCAATTTTTGAAGATAAAGACTTTTATAAAATTTACATCGATTACCCAAGGAATATTTTAGTAAATAAGATTCATAACCGTGCTCAAAACATGGTAAATAAAGGTGCCATTTTAGAGGCTAAAAAATTTTTGAACATGAAGGTTTCAAAAAAAAGAACTTCAACTAAGGCAATAGGCTTAATTGAAATTAAGGACTTTATTGATAAAAAAATTGAAATTAATGAGGTTATTGAAAGAATATCAATAAAGACTAGGCAGTACGCTAAAAGACAGGTTACTTGGGGAAGAGGAAATATGATGGATTGGAACAAAATCAGGCATAACAGGCTGAACAATTTTCTTAAAAATATTTAGATATTTTTTTACTTTACCTTGACCAATAAGCACAACTTCAGCTAGATTGCTTAAATGTCTAAATTATATTCAGGAGCTGAAATTGTTTTTAAATGCCTTGAGGATCAAGACGTCGAATTTATTTTTGGCTATCCTGGAGGTGCAGTTCTTCCAATTTATGATGAATTAAAAAATCACTCTTCTATAAAGCATATATTAGTTAGACACGAACAAGGTGCTGGTCATGCAGCTGAGGGTTATGCCAGGTCTTCTGGTAAACCTGGTGTTGTTCTAGTTACTTCTGGACCGGGAGCTACAAATGTAGTTACAGCTTTGACTGATGCTTATATGGACTCAGTACCATTAGTATGTATCTCAGGACAAGTACCAACGCATTTGATAGGAACAGATGCCTTTCAAGAGTGTGATACAACAGGAATTACTAGACCATGCACAAAACATAATTGGTTAGTAAAAGACATTAAGGAATTATCAAAAACTCTTCATGAAGCCTTTAGAGTCGCCACAACAGGAAGGCCAGGTCCTGTTTTAGTAGATATTCCAAAAGATATTCAATTCGCAAAAATCAAATATACGAAACCAAAAAAAGAAAAAAAATCTAATGGAAAATTGCATAACAATTTTTCTCAAGATGAAATTAATGAATTAGTTGACTTAATTGCGAAAGCAAAAAAACCTGTAGTTTACACTGGTGGTGGAGTTATCAACTCAGGCCCAGAAGCAAGTGATTCGTTAAGAGAGTTCGTGAGAATGATTGGTTTCCCAATTACATCAACATTACAAGGTTTGGGAGCTTTTCCTGGTGACGATAGTCAGTTTATAGGTATGCTTGGTATGCATGGAACTTATGAAGCAAATAATGCTATGCATGATTGTGATTTATTAATAAATATTGGAGCCAGATTTGACGACAGAATTACTGGAAAGATAGATGAATTTTCTCCGAAATCTAAGAAAGTTCATATTGATATTGATCCATCTTCGATAAATAAAATAATTAAAGTTGATTTAGCAATCGTGGGTGATGTGAATGAGGTTCTCAAAGCAACCGTTAAAACTATTAGTCAAAAAAAAAATGGTTTTAAAAATTCAAATAAACAAAATGTTTCTAAATGGTGGGAAAAAATTGAAAAATGGAGAGAAAAAAACTCACTTGGTTTTATAAATAGCAAAGAATCTATTAAACCCCAACATGCGGTACAAAGATTATACGAATTAACAAAAAATCAAGACACGTTTATTACTACAGAAGTCGGTCAACATCAGATGTGGGCCGCACAACATTATAAATTTAACAAACCAAATAGATGGATGACATCTGGTGGACTTGGAACAATGGGATATGGTCTTCCGGCTGCAGTAGGGGTTCAAATTGCGCATCCTGATAAGCTTGTTATTGATATTGCTGGAGAAGCATCAGTACTAATGACTATGCAAGAGATGTCAACAGCAGTTCAGTATAATTTGCCAATTAAGATATTTGTTTTGAATAATCAATATATGGGAATGGTAAGGCAATGGCAGGAATTACTTCATGAAAAAAACTATTCTGAGAGTTATTCAGAAGCATTACCAGATTTTGTAAAATTAGCAGAGGCATATGGGTGCAAAGGAATTAAAGCTGACAATCCAGATGAATTAGACCTTAAAATAAATGAAATGTTAGATCATAATGGTCCAGTAATTTTTGATTGTAGAGTTGACCCTAATGAGAATTGCTTTCCAATGATACCATCAGGAAAACCTCACAACCAAATGATTTTAGGTCCAAATGATAAAGAGGATAATAAAATTACAGGTAAAGGAAAAGCCTTAGTTTAATGTCGAACCCCAAATCAGCTTATAATATTCCAACAAAAAAAAGTAAATCTAACACTCATATTATTGTGGTCTGGGTAGATAATGAGGCTGGAGTACTTGCCAGAGTAGTCGGATTATTTTCTGGCAGAGGTTATAATATAGAATCTCTCGCTGTTGCAGAGGTTGATGCAATGAAAAATATATCAAGAATTACTATTGTAACGACTGGAACACCTCAAGTAATTGACCAAATAAAATTACAATTAAAGAAATTAGTCCCAGTTCACAAAGTTGCGGACTTTAAAAGAGAGGATAAAAACGTTATTTTTAAGGAAATGGCTTTGCTTAAAGTTGTAGGAAATAGAAGTAAAATTGATAAGTGTCTTAAAGCTTGCAAAACTTTCAATCCAGTAATATTAGATAAAACAAAAAAATCTGTAGTAATTCAAATTACTGCTCTACGAAGAGAAATAGATAAAATGAATAAAAAATTAAAGTCAAATGGACTTGTAAGTACATCAAGAACTGGTGCAATAGCTATGACTAGAGGCTCTGAAATATTTAAATAAATTTACTAAAGGAGAAAAAAAATGAAAATGTTTTATGAAAAAGATACAGACGGTAATCTTGTTAAAAATAAAAAAATAGCAATCTTTGGTTATGGTAGTCAAGGTCATGCGCATGCATTAAATTTAAAAGATAGTGGTGTAAAGGAAGTTGTTGTAGCCTTAAGAGACGGATCGTCAAGTATACCAAAAGCAGAGTCAAAAGGATTAAAGGTTATGAATTTATCAGATGCAGCTGAATGGGCGGATATTGTAATGATATTAACTCCTGATGAATTACAAGCATCAATTTATAAAAATCATATTGAGCAAAGAGTTAAAGAGGGATCTTCAATAGCTTTTGCACATGGTTTAAATGTTCATTATGACTTAATAAAAGCAAGAAAAGATTTAGACGTATTCATGGTCGCTCCCAAAGGACCTGGTCATTTAGTAAGAAGTGAATATGAAAAAGGTGGTGGGGTACCATGTTTATTTGCAGTTCACCAAAATGGATCTGGAAAGGCAAGAGATCTAGCTATGTCTTATGCCTCTGCGATCGGTGGAGGAAGATCTGGTATAATTGAAACTACTTTTAAAGACGAGGTCGAAACAGACTTATTTGGTGAACAAACTGTTTTATGTGGAGGATTAGTTGAACTTATAAAAAATGGATATGAAACATTAGTTGAAGCTGGTTATGAACCTGAAATGGCATATTTTGAAACTGTTCATGAAGTGAAATTAATTGTAGATCTTATTTATGAAGGTGGAATTGCTAATATGAACTATTCAATATCAAATACAGCTGAATATGGTGAATATCAAACTGGACCAAAAATAATAAATAAAGAGGAAACAAAAAAAAGAATGAAAGAGGCACTGGCTGATATTCAATCAGGAAAATTTACCAAAGCGTGGATGGATGAATGTAAAAATGGTCAAAAGAATTTCTTAGCTACTAGAGCAAAATTAGCTGAGCACCCGGTGGAAAAAGTTGGAGCTAATTTAAGAGCAATGATGCCATGGATTGGCAAGAAAAAATTAGTGGATAGTGATAAGAAGTAATTTGTTGTTTCAATTTGGGCCAATTTAGTTGATTTATTTTGCAATCTAAACGATAGGTTGTATATTTCTTGAGAGAAAATTTTATGTCCGAAAAAGAGAAAGTTTACATTTTTGATACAACAATGAGAGATGGTGAGCAATCACCAGGGGCTTCCATGAGCGTTGAGGAAAAAATTCAAATCTCTAGAGTTTTTGATGAAATGGGTATTGATATTATTGAGGCTGGTTTTCCGATTTCATCACCAGGAGATTTTGAGGCAGTAACTGCAATCAGTAAAAGTATAAAAAATTCAATTCCTTGTGGACTAGCTAGAGCAACCAAAAAAGATATTGATGCTTGTCACGAGTCATTAAAATTTGCAAGAAGGTTTAGAATTCATACTTTTATTTCAACAAGCCCTGTCCATATGAAACATAAGCTTAACATGACAGATGAACAGGTATTAGGAGCAATCAAAGAAAGTGTCACTTATGCAAAAAAATTTACTGATGATGTAGAGTGGTCATGTGAAGATGGTACGAGGACTAATCTAGATTTTATGTATAAAACAATCGAGTTAGCAATAAAGTGTGGTGCTACAACAATTAATATTCCAGACACTGTTGGTTATTCAATACCAGAGGAATTTGCTAAAACTATTAATCTTATAAAGAATAATGTTCCTAATATTGATAAGGCAATCATCTCTGCTCATTGTCATAACGATTTGGGATTAGCTGTTGCAAATGCATTATCTGGACTATCTGCTGGTGTAAGACAAATTGAATGCACGATTAATGGTATTGGTGAGAGAGCTGGCAATGCAGCACTTGAGGAAATAGTTATGGCAATAAAAACGAGAGATGATCTATTACCTTATCAAACAGGTATTAAAACAGAATTAATCAGCAAAGCATCAAAAATTGTTTCAAATGCTACAGGATTTCCAGTTCAGTTTAACAAAGCTATTGTTGGAAAAAATGCCTTTGCTCATGAGTCAGGAATTCATCAAGATGGAATGCTCAAAAATAGAGAAACATATGAAATAATGACTCCAGAAAGTGTAGGAGTTAAAAAAACTTCATTAGTAATGGGTAAGCACTCAGGTAGGCATGCATTTAAAGATAAATTAAGTGATCTAGGATATGCAGATGTTACCGATGATGTTGTCCAAGCAGTTTTTGGTAAATTTAAGATTTTAGCTGATAAGAAAAAACATATTTATGATGAAGATATTGTTGCTTTAGTTGATGATAGTTTAATAATTGATAATAAAATTAATGCCATTAATCTTAAATCTTTAAAAGTTTTTGCGGGTACAGGAGAGCCACAAAGAGCTGATATGACCTTAGATGTTTTTGGAGATATTAAGAAAACTACTCAAACGGGGGATGGTCCTGTTGATGCAATTTTTAAATGTATAAAAGAACTTTATCCACATGATGTAAAATTATCTTTATATCAAGTTCATGCTGTTACAGAAGGAACGGATGCACAAGCAACTGTAAGTGTAAAAATTGAGGAAAACGATCGTACTACAGTAGGTCAGTCTGCTGATACTGACACTTTGGTAGCATCAGCAAATGCATACTTAAATGCGTTAAACAAAATGTTAATCAAAAGAGAAAAAAAATCACTTTATAAAAATATTGAACATCAAAAAATTAAAGGAGGGGTATAATGGGAATATTTGAGAGGATTAAAAAGGTTTGGAGCCAGGATATGGCAATTGATTTGGGTACGGCCAACACTTTGGTTGTAGTAAAAGGACAAGGAGTGGTTTTAAATGAGCCGTCAGTTGTTGCTATAGTGGAACAAGCAGGCAAAAAACAAGTTTTAGCCGTAGGAGATGAGGCTAAGACTATGTTAGGAAGAACACCTGGCAATATTCAAGCCATTAGACCTTTAAGAGATGGTGTTATTGCAGATTTCATTGTAACTGAGGAAATGATCAAACACTTTATAAAGAAAGTTCATAAAGGGAGCACTTTTGCCAATCCAAGAATTTTAATTTGTGTTCCGACTGGATCTACCCCTGTTGAACGAAAAGCTATTCAAGACAGCGCGTTAGCTGCAGGTGCAAGAAGAGTTCAATTAATTGAGGAGCCAATTGCGGCTGCGATAGGAGCCAATCTTCCAATATCAGAAGCAACTGGTTCAATGGTTGTTGATATAGGTGGTGGAACAAGTGAAATTGCAGTCATGTCATTAGGAGGATTAGTTTATTCTAAATCATTAAGAGTAGCAGGAGACTCCATGGATGGAGCGATGGTAAACTATATGAGAAAAGAGTACAACTTAATGATCGGAGATAGCACTGCTGAAAAAATCAAAAAAGAAATAGGAACAGCAATACCAACAAATAATAATACTTATGCAGTTAAAGGAAGAGACTTAAGATCAGGGACACCTAAAGAAGTAAATATTACTGAGGAAGACACTGCAGAAGCTCTAAATGACATTTTAAAACAAATGGTTAATGGTATTAAAGATGCACTCGAGAGTACTCCACCAGAATTATCAGCGGACCTTGTAGATATGGGTCTAGTTTTAACTGGAGGTGGAGCTTTATTAAAAAATATTGACAAGCGCTTTTCGAAGGAGACTGGTTTACCAGTTCATATAGCAGATGACCCATTATCATGTGTTGCGGTTGGAACTGGAAAAGCTTTGGATCAAGAGCAAACATTTTCTACTATGCTGACTGAATATTAAAAAATGGCCTCTAGCAGAGATGACTTTATAATTGCAATTCGTTCTGCTTTTTTAAAAAAAAGTACTCAACAAAAATTTTCATTACTAACATTAGTTTTTATATCTATTTTTATAATTATTTTATCTAGTTTTGACTTGAAGTTTATAAGGTATTTAAAAGCAGGAATTAGTGAGGCGGTATATAGATCCTCATTTATTGTCTCAATACCTGAAAACTTTTTAAAAAACACTTTTTTTGAAATTAGGGAATATTCAACTTTTTTTAAAAATTATAAAATAAACAAAGAAGAGCTTAACGAGTTAAAGTCTAAAAGCATCTCAGACAAAATAACTCAATTTGAAAATGAAGAACTAAAAGAGCTTATAAATAATTATACTTTAAGTTCAGATAAACTGTTAGCTAAAATAATTGTTGACCATGACAGCCCATATTTAAAAAGTATTATTATTAACAAAGGTAGTAAGGATAATATTAAAATCGGCACTAACATTTATGATAGATCATATTTAGTTGGCAGAGTGGTTGAGGTAAATTATAAAACCTCAAGAGTTTTATTACTATCTGATCTTAATTCCAATGTTCCGGTAACGATAGCGCCACAAAATATTCAAGCAATTATAACAGGAACTGGTGAGAATTATGGTGAAATAAAATATATTAAAGAGGGTATTTCAAATTTAATTTCACAGGATAGTATAGTTTACACATCAGGCACTGGTGCAATTTTTAAAAGTGGTATTCCTATTGGAAGATTAGATGTGGCGGATACAGGAAGCTCAAAAAAATTTAAAGTAGACTTTTACAGCGATTTTAGCCAATTAAAGTATGTTTTTGCCGAATTAGTTACTAAAATTGACGTTAAGAATGAAGATCAAAAAGTTGATGCAGGGAATTCACAAATAAATAACACAGTGGATACAAAATTACAAATACTAGAAGATGAAAAAAAGATTATTGAGCAAACAAATTTAAAATTTAAAGATGAGAATGAATTATTAAAAATCACAATTAATAATTTAAATAAACAAATTTCAGACTTTAAAAATGAAGTTTATGATCAAAAACAAATAATCGCTCAGTACAATATTGACTTGGATGAAATTGAGTTTTTAAGATTAAATCTAAAATTTGGTCACATATGTCGTAAGTCTTTCTTAAATAATGATGGTTTTGAAGTAGGAACTTTAGAATATAAAAGTTGTGTAATGAATAAAGGACAGACTGATGAGTAATTTTAAATCAAGAGGTTTTTATATTAAATTTTACTCTTTTTTACCAATAATAGTATTATTTATTTCTGTATTAAATGAATTTGACCTAAATTATTTGAAACTTGAATACTTTTCATTCAATTTTCCTTTCATTTTAATTTTTTTCTTTACTTTAAAAGATTTCAAAAATTTTGATTATCTTTTAGTTTTTTTAGCAGGCTTAGTGAATGATACAGTTGTTGGATTGCCCTTAGGAATTAGCAGTTTATCTTATATATTAATCTGTATCGCAACATCCTATTTGAGAAATATTACCATTAGACCTAATCCAATAAAAGATTGGTTTTACTTTTTATTTATAATTAGTTTGATAAATTCAATAAATTATTCAATTTTGACTTTATTTTTTTCATACGATCTTTTACTTTTAAGTTATCTAGTGAATATTTTTTTTACTTTTATTTTGTATATGTTTTTCGCTTATTTATTTAAATATTATCTAAAAGGTTTAAATGATTAATTCATCAAGTGATAACGTAAAAAAATTAAATTCTATTAATCGTAGAATGTTTATAACGGGATCACTAAAGTTTTTTATAATGGTGGGAATTGTAAGTAGGTTGTTTTTTTTACAAGTTAAAGAGAATAAAAAATATCTTACACTCTCGGATAAGAACAGAATTAGAGAATGGAAATTAGCACCTGTTAGAGGAGAATTTCACGACTATTTTGGTAATGTAATAGCCGGTAACTTTGAAGCTTATCAGCTACATGTGATACCTGAGCAAGTAGAAAATTTCAAATATGTTATCTACAGACTTAAAGATTTATTAGAGTTATCTGACTCAGAGTTCAAAAAAGTTTTAAAAAAGAAAAAAGAGATTAAACCTTGGGAAACTCTAATTGTTTCAAATAATCTAAGTTGGGACAAATTTTCAAAAATAAATAATCATTTGTATGATTTAAATGGAGTGAAACCTGTAATCTCTATTTCAAGAAATTACCCTTTTGAAGAAAACTTTACTCATATTATTGGTTATGTAAGTCAGGCAAATGAACAGGATATTGAAAATACAGAATTAATAAAAAAGAATTTTGTACCTGGTCTCAAAGTTGGAAAAATTGGATTAGAAAAATCTTTTGAAGAAAAATTAATTGGAACTAATGATATTGAGAGATACGAAGTAAATGCATATGGTAGACGAATAAGTCAGCTTGAGTTTCAAAAAGGTAAAAAAGGTCAAACCCTAAAACTCACAGTTGATACAGAAATTCAAAAATTAGCAAACGAACTATTGAAAGATAAAGCAGGATCTATATGTGTAATGGATATATTTACAGGTGAGGTTATTGCCATGCACTCATCTCCCTCATTTGATCCAAATTTGTTTGTTTTCGGTATTAGTCAAGATAATTGGCAGATAATCCGTAATGATCCAATGAAACCACTATTGAACAAAACTTTGCAAGGTAGATATTCTCCAGGTTCAACATTGAAACCCATTGTAGCCTTATCTGCTTTAGAAAACGGAATTATAAATACAAACTTTACTGTCAGATGTACTGGAAAAACTGAATTGTATGATCAAACTTATCATTGTTGGAAAAAAGAGGGTCATGGGTATGTTAGCCTTAGAAACGCTATGAAGATGTCATGTGATACTTATTTTTATGAGATTGCAAGGAAACTTGGAGTAGATAAGTTAAGTGAAACAGCAAAAAAATTTGGATTAGGAAAAAAAGTTTTTGATAACTTATTCGAAATTGAAAAAGATGGATTGATTCCAAATACTCAATGGAAAAAAAATGCTTTAGGTAAAGGATGGTTATTAGGAGAAACAATAATTACTGGAATTGGCCAGGGATATATTCAAACTACGCCGATACAATTATGCCTAATGACAGCACAAATTGCTAATGGTGGATATAAAATATATCCAAAAATAGTCATAGATGATAAAGATAAAATAAAGCCAAGTGATTATTACACACCTCTTTATAAAAATTCTAAAAATATAAGAATTATCCAAGATGCAATGTTTGGCTCTACGAATGAAGTAATGGGAACTTCTTATCGATCAAGAATTGATAATCCAAAATATCAATTTGCTGGCAAAACAGGTACAGCCCAGGTTAAAAAAATTACTGAGAGAGAAAGAGAATTAGATTTAAAAACTTCTGAAATTCCTTATGAACAAAGAGATCATGCTTTATATATCGCTTATGGTCCCTATGTTAATCCAAGATATGCGTTAAGTATTGTTGTGGAGCATGGTGGTAATGGAAGCACAACTGCTGCTCCAATGGCAAAGAGATTATTCAAACTTATTATTGATCGACATGAAATGAGACAATCAATTAATCAAAAAAAATATTTGGAGATTTAGATGTATCAACATACCAGATTAACAAATAACAATTTTACTTTTTTTCAAAAATTTAGAAATTTTGATTATATTTTACTAATTTGTATTTTATTGCTCGGTTTCATTAGTTTAGCGACTATGTATTCGACAGATGGCGGAAAAATTTTATTTCATACAAAAAGTCATTTTACAAAGTTAATGGTTTTTACAATGATGATGCTTTTTATTTCATTTATTAATATCAAATTTTGGTTTTCTATTGGCTATCTATCCTACATAGTTGTGGTGAGCTTATTAGTATGGACCTATTTTTTTGGAATAACATCTTCAGGGTCAAAAAGATGGATGGACTTATATTTTATAAATTTACAACCATCTGAACTTATGAAAATTTTTATAATTTTGTGTCTGGCAAAGTACTTTCATAGGATGAAATTAGAGAATGTTAATTCCGTCTATACAATTTTAACCTCACTCATAATAATTTTATTACCTATGGGTCTCGTGATAGTTCAGCCTGATTTGGGTACTTCAGTGCTAATAGCTGTTAGCGGAATAGCTGTCTTGTGGTTTGCAGGAATTAATCACAAATATTTTATCTATACTATGTTGGGATTTGTAATTTCATTACCATTTGTAATAGCGTTTTTAAAACCTTATCAAAAGTTAAGAGTTTTAACTTTTCTAAACCCAGATAAAGATCCTCTAGGTGCAGGTTATCAAATTATACAATCTAAAATTGCAGTTGGATCTGGAGGCATTTTTGGAAAAGGTTTCTTAAAAGGAACTCAAAGTTATTTGGAATTTTTGCCAGAAAAGCATACTGACTTTATTTTTACTCTTTTTTCAGAGGAGTTCGGCTTTGTTGGTTCAGTGGTGCTGCTTGTAATTTATATTATTATAATTTACCGCATAATTGCTATAGGAGCTAATTCTAGAAGTTATTTTGCTAAACTTTTTTGTTATGGTTTTGGAGCTGCCATTTTTGTTTTCATTACAATAAATATGAGTATGGTTCTAGGCTTACTACCTATAGTTGGATCTCCATTGCCAATAATGTCTTATGGAGGCTCTTCAATGTTAGCTACCATGATTGGCTTTGGAATAGTAATGAGTGCGAGGGTACACAGCCAACAATTAATCGCCTAAGTATAATTTGTCGCTTAAATTTTTTTAGAGAATAATTGTATATTTTTTTATGAATAAAAATTTAAATGTTGGAATAATTGGTGCTGGTATTCAAGGTATTTCTAATGCTTTATTTTTACAAAAAAAAGGGTTTAAGGTAACAATATTTGATCGAGAAAAACCTGGTAGTCCTGTTGCCTCATATGGCAATGCTGGTCATTTTTCACCATACGCATCTTTATCATTGAATAGAACAGATATTTTAATGGATGTTCCTGCTATGTTATTAAGTTCAACAGGTCCTTTAGCTTTAAAATGGAATTATGTACCAAAAATGATTCCTTGGTTTTTAAAATTTATTTTTAATACGACTAAAAACAAAATGATGCACACCGCAAAAAATATGCACCAAATTTTGGATTTAGCTCTTCCCGCTTATGATGAATTATTTGAGGAAATTAATCTAGAAAACTTAGTTGAAAATAAAGGCATTCTCTACGTTTGGAATGATAAAAATCTAAAAAGTAGAGAACTAGAAATCAGAGTAAGAGAAGAGCTAGGTGTTAAACAACAACTCGTAGATAAAAAAGATATACATGATTTAGAACCGAATCTTAAAAAATTTTATCATGCAGGAGTTTATTATCCTTACGCAAGACATGCCAGAAACCCAAAAAAGATTTTATTAAAACTTTTTGAACTTTTTTTAAAAAAAGGTGGGAAATTTGAAAATAAGAATATTTTAAATATTAATTTTAAGGGAGAGAGCCCTGTTTTGCTGAGTGAAAATGAAAGTTTCGGCTGTGATAAGATTGTAATAACTTGTGGCGCTTTTTCTAAGAAATTAACTGATAAATTGGATGAAAAAATTCCATTAGATACAGAAAGAGGTTACCACGTTCATTTTAAAGATTGTGATCATCTTTTAAGTAGACCAGTCATATTTCATAATAGAGGTTTCGGCATAACGCCAATGGAACAAGGTTTAAGAGTAGTTGGCACTGTTGAATTTGGTGGTTTAGATAATCCTGCCTCAAAATCGAGAATTAATAATTTAATTAATAATGCAAAGTATATGTTGGGGGACCTTCCTGAGCATGAAGATGAGTGGTTAGGCTTCAGGCCAACATTACCAGATTTTTTGCCTGTAATGGGTCCATCTAAAAATTATAAAAATGTGTTTTATTGTTTTGGACATCATCATTTAGGATGGACATTAGGTCCAATATCTGGAAAGATAGTCTCTGGAATGATAGCTAGAGAAAATACAAATTTAAACTTAGATCCTTATAGCTCAAGAAGATTTTCTTGATCTCGTGCCTAATAAAAACTATTTAGCGTACCTATTTTTAGTGCTGGCAACATTTTGTTGGTCAGGCAATTTTATAGTTGGAAAATTTGCAACATTATATGAAATTCCTCCCTTAACTTTAAATGTTTTTAGGTGGATTTCTGTTTGGTTTATTCTAATACCTTTTACCTACAAAGAAATTTTCAAAAATCTATCCTATATAAAAAAAAATTGGCTTGTAATTAGTTTTATGGGAGTAATTACTATAAGTACATTTAATTCTGTAGTTTATTTTGCTCTTAATTATACACAAGTAATTAATGCTGTGCTTATGCTTTCAGCTATTCCAGCAGCAACAATTGTTCTCTCATCATTAATGAAAATTGAAAAAACAAATATTTTTCAGTTAATTGGATTATTAGTTTCAATAGTTGGAATAGGCTCAATAATTTCTAATGGAGATTTTCAAAAGATAATTTCTCTAGATTTTAATAAAGGTGATATATGGATGTTGGTTTGTGTAATTACCTGGTCTCTTTATTCAACTTTACTAAAAAAAAATAAATTTAAGTTTTCACAATTTACATTGATACAATTAATGGTTTCTGTAGGGATACTGTTTTTAATTCCACAATTTTTTTATGAAAAATCAATCGGTCTTGAATTAAATTTAGATAAAAATTTTTTTTTAATATTAACTTATGTGGCAATTTTTCCAGCTATAGCTGCTTATTATTTTTGGCAAAAAGGTATTGAGTTAATTGGTCCAAATCGAGCTTCTATGTTTATCCAATTAATGCCGTTATTTAGTGCCATTATGGCTATTATTATTTTCAAAGAAAAATTTGAAATGTATCATTTTGTAGGAGCATTTTTCATATTGTCTGGCATTTATTTATCTAATAAAAAAGTTTATGCTTAAAGTTGCAATTTTAGATGATTATCAAAATGTTTCGCAACAATTTGTGGATATAAAAAAATTATCAGGAAAATATGAAATAAAAATTTTTAGTGAGCCTTTTGTGGATGAAGCTGATGCTATAGAGAAATTGGCAGAATTTGAGGCTCTCCTTATAATGAGAGAAAGAACTCCTATAACAAAAAATTTGATAGAAAATTTAACTAAATTAAAATTTATAATCACTAGCGGGTTAAGAAATAAATCAATTGATCTTGATACTGCGAAAAAAAGAAAAATTGTTGTCAGTGGTACTGAGAGTAATACTAATCCAACACCTGAATTAACTTGGGCATTAATACTTGGGTTAGCAAGAAACTTAAAAGAGGAAATTGATAATATGTACCAAGGTTATTGGCAAACTTCAGTTGGTGTAGAATTAAAAGGTAAAATTCTTGGTTTGATTGGCCTTGGAAAAGTAGGAACGCAGGTTGCTAAGGTTGGCAAGGCATTTGGTATGCAGGTGATGGCGTGGAGTGAAAATTTAAATTTAGACACCTGTAAAGAATTAGACGTTCTGCCTTGTAGTAAAGAAGATCTAATAAAAAACTCTGACTTTTTATCTATTCATGTACAAGGTGGAGAGAGATATAAAAATTGTATTACTCTTAAAGAAATGGATAAGATGAAAAAGACTTCATTTTTAATTAATACCTCTCGGGGTCCCATAATAAATGAAGACGATTTGATAATTGCATTATCAACAAATGTAATTGCAGGTGCTGGATTAGATGTTTATGAAAAAGAGCCTTTATCAGAAAATAATAAATTAAGATTTTTACCAAATGCTTTATTAACACCTCACATTGGATATGTGACGGCTGAAAATTATCACGTTTATTTTACTCAAATGATCGAGTCACTAGAGGCTTGTGTTAATGGGAAACCAATTCGGGTGATTGCGTAAAATGGATTTACCTGTAGTTAATCATGAAGATTATTTTGCTAAAATTGGCGATGATCATAAATTTCCTATTAGTAAATTTGGTGATCTTGCAGATTTTTTATTAAAGAATAAGATAGTAACAAAGTTTCATAAACCATATCCATGTTCGGATGAAACTTTAAAGGGTGCTCACTCTGAAAAATATATTAAAGAAATTAAAAATAAAACACTAGATGAAATTGGAGTTAAAAAAATTGGTTTTCCATTAGTTGATAGCGTAGTTCAAAGGTCGTTAGTTGCAACAGGAGGGACAGTGCTTGCCTCTAAACTTGCAATAAATCATGGTATTGCTTGTAATACTGCAGGAGGAAGTCATCATGCAAATTATGATAGTGGTGCAGGATATTGTGTTTTTAATGATGTAGCGGTTGCTTCTCAATTTCTATTAGATAGAGAATTGGCAAAAAGAATATTAATTGTTGATTTGGATGTTCATCAAGGAAACGGTAATTCAGATATATTCAAGGATAATAAAAATGTTTTTACTTTTAGTATGCATTCAAAATCAAATTATCCTGCCAAAAAATCAATTAGCGATTGCGATGTTGAGCTTGAAAATGATACGGAGGATAAGGAATATTTAAATATACTTAAATTTTATTTAAATGAATTAAATAAAGAAAATTTTGATTTTGTTTTCTATATTGCAGGGGTTGACATCCATTTTAATGATCGCCTAGGTAAATTAAAGATTTCAGATGATGGTATAAAAAAAAGAGATGAAATTGTTACAGAAAATTTTTTTTCTAAAAGAATTCCTCTTTGTGGAGTTTTAGGAGGTGGTTACAATAAAAATATTGATAAACTTGTTGAATTACACTCTTTTTTACACCAGTCATGTGCTAAATTAATTTAGTAATTATGAATAAAAAAAATCCAAATCTCACAGCAGAACAAAAATTAGTTATGTTTGAAGAAGGCACTGAACGACCTGGATCAAGTGAATTAAATAATGAAAAGCGAGAAGGAACTTATCACTGTGCTAATTGCGATATAAAGTTATTTGATTCAAAAACAAAATATGAAAGTGGATCTGGATGGCCTTCATTTTATGAATCCTTACCAGATGTATTTGAAACAAAAACAGATCATTTAATAGGTTATGCTAGAACTGAATATCATTGTAAAAATTGTAACGCTCATCATGGTCATGTATTTGACGATGGGCCAAAACCAACTGGCAAAAGGTATTGTAATAATGGTATTTGTTTAATCTTTAAACAAAAATAAAATTATTTTAACATTTCTTGGAGTTTATTTCCTTTTTCTAAAGCTCTAACTTCATCATAACCCCCGATGTGCTGATCATCAAAAAATATTTGTGGTATTGTTCTTTTTCCATTAGCTTTCTTTATCATTTCATCTTTTGCACCATCAACTTCGGCTACATTAATTTCTTTATAAGGTGCATTATTTCTAGTTAATAATCTTTTTGCTGCATCGCAATAATTACAGTATGGTCCAGTATAGATTGTAACATTTTTCATAGACTATAGATAATCACCTTTTTTAATTTTACTAGATATTTGTTTTCGAGAGTATTCAAATTTCTTTCTATGTTTGATACTTTTTTCATGAACCCTTTTTCTCCATAATCTAAATGAGGAGGGTTTGAGTGATCTTCGCATTATTTTTATGACATCAGATTCTGCGTAACCAGTTTTTTTTTTAATTTCTTCAAATGTGATCCTATCAGCCCAGGCAGCCCATATGACCCAATCTGGACTTTCAACGCTTGGCTCAGGATTCTTGACTTTAGTGATAGGCCTGTGACCTTTTTTTTTCATAAATCCCTTATATTTCAAAAAAATCTATAATGCATTTTTTTTAAGACCTGATATATTGTGATTTGATAGTCCTTCTTAGCCATCTTTAGCTCCCGGTTTTTAAGGACTATCTTTTTTTTTATGCTCCCCCTAGATTTTATCCTTTTCTTACAGATTATTATTTTTTTATTTATTACACCTGGTACCCCTAGAATAGTAATCATTTCTTATTCAATGAATTATGGAGTTAAAAATTGTATATGGACAGCCTTTGGAGATGTTACCGCAAATTTACTACAGGCAACTTTAGTAATTTTTGTCATCGGCTCTTTTTTATCTGACAATCCAAATATCCTAAATATTTTTAAATGGATTGGTGTAATTTATTTAATTTATTTAGCTTATGATGTTTACAAATCTTCACCAAAAGATGTTAATTCGAAAATAATTAGCTCTAAAGGAACTTTTTCTTTTTATAAAGATGGTTTTTTAGTTGCAGGCACAAGCCCTAAGGCTTGGTTGTTCTTTCCCTTAATCTTCCCCCAATTTATTGACTTTAGTGCTAATTACATCGTCCAATTTTTTATTTTAATAACTACTTATGTTATTTTAGATTTTATTTCTTTGATTGGTTACGCTCTGTTGGCACAAAAACTTATTACATGGATAAAAGCAAATCCAAAAACAATTAATACAATCTCAGCGAGTATTTTGGCAATCATAGCCTTAATTATTATTGTAACACAACAGTATTAGCACATATGTAAAGTTTTTTTGCCACTTGCAATACTTTAAAATTATTTATTAAATTAAGTATTAATTAATTAATAACAAAAGGAAATAGAATGAAAATAATTAGAATAATCTTGAGTTTTATTTCTGCAGTAGTAATTTTATTTTCAACTTCAGTTGTGTCATTTGCAAAAGTTGTTGGAGATAAGATTGTCTTAGGTGCTGCCATTTCATTAACTGGAAAATATTCATCTAATGGTGTTCATACACAAAATGGTTACAACATGGCTGTTGATAGAATTAACAGCATGGGTGGAGTAAAAGTTGGTGGAAAAACTTATAAGTTTGAAATCATTTATTATGACGATGAATCAAACCCAAAAAGAGCAGCTCAGTTAGCAGAAAGATTAATCTCACAAGATGGTGTTGAGTTCATGCTTGGACCATATAGTTCAGGTTTAACAAAAGCAATTGCACCAGTTACAGAAAAATATGGTGTTCCAATGGTTGAAGCAAATGGTGCTTCTAGATCTTTGTTTACAAAAGGATACAAATATCTATTTGCAGTGTTAGCTCCAGCAAACTTATATCTTGATGTTGCTATAGATTTAGCAGTTGAAAAGAATAACGGTAAACCAGTAACAGTTGCAATGGCATTTGAACAAGATGCATTTTCTCAAGACGTAAGATTAGGAGTGCTTGATGCAATTAAAAGAACAGGCTCTAAAAAAGTAATAGACGATAAATTACCGAAAGAGTTAAATGATATGGCTGCTACATTAGTTAAAGTAAAACAAATGAAGCCAGATGTTCTTGTAGTATCAGGTCATACAAAAGGTGCACTAACTGCAATTAGACAAATAGCTGAAATGAAAGTAGATGTGCCTATGCTAGCGATGACACACTGTGATGCTGCGAAATTATCAAAACAACACGGTAAGAATTCTCAGTACGCTTTATGTGCATCACAATGGCATAAGACATTAACTTATAAAGATAATTTCTTTAAGGATGGTATGACATATGCGGCAGACTTTGAAAAAGAGTTTGGTTATGATCCGCCATATCAATCAGCAGAGTCTTCAGCTGCACTATTAGTATTTAAAGATGCATTTGAAAGAGCAAATTCTTTTGACCAGAAAAAAGTACGAGATGCTCTTGCAGCTACTAACATGCAAACATTTTATGGAAATATAAAGTTCGCAGAAGGTGGTCAGAACGTTGACAAGCCGATGGTTCTTTTCCAGGTAATGTGTGATGGCTCAGGAAAATGTGAAAACAAAGTCGTAGCTCCAACTAAATGGGCTTCAGCGAAGTTAATTCACCCAATTCCTAAGTGGTCTGAAAGATAAAAACTAATCTATAAATACCCCCTAAATTCTAGGGGGTATTTTTTTTTTTAAGAGTTGATTATGGATTTCATGGTTTTCCAATATCCAATGATTACTGTTCAAGCTTGCTTGGATGGATTACTTCTTGGTATTTTATTTGCTTTGATTGCATACGGCATGGCATTGCAATGGGGAGTTATGAATATCATAAATATTGCACAAGGTGATCTAGTCATTCTTGGAGGCTATATTGCTTACTTCATGTATCTATATGGAATTCATCCAGCCTGGGGTGTGATTGTTTCTCCAATCATAATGTATTTTATCGGAGTTGGAATTTACAAATTAGTAATAAATAAAGTGGTCGATCGAGATTTATTCATCTCCATTCTTGCAACTTTTGGAATAAGTATTTTATTTATGCAGTTAATGAATTTTGCATTTGGCGCAGATGTTGTTCTAGCTAATTCAGGTTATGGAACAACTATGTTATTTGATAACAATGTTACCTTACCTAACTCAAAAATCTTTTCAGCTGTAATCAGTATTGTTTTTGCAATTGGTTTAGTTATTTACATGAAAAAATCAAAATTAGGGAGAGCAATTCGTGCAACAGCACAAAACTCAAGAGCTGCAAAGATTTTAGGAGTAGATACAGAGAAAGTTTATGCAGCTACGTTTGGTATTAATGCTGCGCTTTGTGGGGTAGCAGGTGCATTAATATCTATTACATTTACAATTCATCCATACATGGGATTACCATATACAATAAGGTCTTTTATGATCGTAATTGTTGCAGGACTAGGAAATTTACCAGGAGTAGCAATGTCTGGAATGGGGCTTGGAGTTTTTGAAGAATTTGCTGACTATATTTTAGGAACCGAATTTAGAATTGGGGCAGTATTTTTATTATTAGTTTTAATTCTCGTTTATAGAAGATTTAAACTGTCTAGGAAGAGAGAATATTTAAAATAATGAATAAAAATATTCTTTTATATGCAGCAATTCTAATTTTTGGATTGGTAGCACCATTCGTTTTTCCTGCATTTAAAGTCCAGTTGTCTATTCTATGTGTATTGATCGTTTTAGCTACAACTTGGAATATTCAGGGTGGTGAAATGGGATACAATACATTCGGAAATATACTATTTTATGGTTTGGGCATGTATTTATGTGCATCTGTCCAAGTTGGAATGTTTTTCCCTCTTGCTGAATGGACAGAAAGTGGAGGTGAAAAAACTTTTGTACATACTCCAGCTCAATTTTTTCAAGGTATGGCGGTTGGACTTGTTGTAGCTGCAGTAGTTCCAACGATAGTAGCTGGGTTAATTGGTTATGCGATTTTAGGTTTAAGAGGACATTATTTTGCTATTTGCACTTTGGGTTTAGGTGTTGCAGCAGGAGAAATTTCTGGAGGTATAGAAATTATAGGTGCAGGTCAGGGATTTACCACTCCTCCATTTCCTGAGGTTGGTGGACTTGAAGCAAGGGGAGAATTTTTTTACTTTTTAAGTTTTGGAGCTCTCATATTAACTTTTGTTGCGGTACGAGCAATTTATTCAACAAGATTTAGATTAATTTTAAATGCGATAAGAGATAATGAAGATAAAGCTGAGGCAATGGGTATTGAAACAATGAAATATAAAATTATTGGTTGGATGGTATCCGCATTCTTTTGTGGTTTGGCAGGTGGCATTATGGGAGGATTAGTTGGATACATTGACTCAACTGATGTTGCCTTTGATGGTAGAGAAATGGGAGTGTTCATGGTTTTAATGGCTATTCTAGGAGGTAAAGGAACTTTATGGGGACCAGTTATTGGTGCAACAGTATTTCATATTTTCAAAGAAGGGTTTTGGACTTTCTTTTTAGGTTGGCAGTATGTTGCTTTGGGAGTTTTAATTGTTGTAATCGTAATTTATTTTCCTGAAGGGATTATGGGCTGGTTAAGAGAAAAATATCCCGAAAAATTTGGTGAAGTAATTGATGAAAAAGATCGAAAGGCTCAAGTAGAACTTAAATGAGTATTTTAGAAGTAAACAATGTTAGTAAATCTTTTGGTGGAGTAAAAGCCAATGTAGATATATCAATGTCAGTAGAAAAAGGTAAGATATTTGGACTGATCGGTCCAAATGGATCTGGTAAAACAACACTGTTCAACTCTATTGTTGGAACATATCCGATAGATAATGGTTCAATAAAATTTAATGACAAAGAAGTCTCAGACTTACCCGTCCCAGTTATTGCAAAACTTGGTTTACTTAGAACTTTTCAGCAAACTAGAATTTATGGCAAACTAAATTGCGTAGATAATATGCTGATTAGTCACAAAGGTAGTGACGAAAGTATATTAAAAATATTCTCGAAAATTCCACAAGATTTAACAGAAAAAGCAGAAAATCTTCTAAACTTCGTTGGACTTTATCAAAAAAGAAAATTAAGGGCTGGAGATCTATCTTTTGGTCAACAAAAACTTCTAGAATTAGCAATGGCTCTGATGAATGAACCTGAAATGTTATTATTAGATGAACCTACTGCAGGAATCAATCCTACTCTTATAAATGGTATTATCGATAGATTGATTAAGGTAAATCAAGATTTTGGTATTACACTTTTGGTAATTGAACATAATATGAGGGTTATAATGCAACTAGCAGAAAGTATTTATTGTTTAGCACATGGCAAGATGCTTGCTAATGGAACACCTGATGAAATTAAAAATGATAAACGTGTAATAGATGCGTACTTAGGAGCACAATAATGTCAAATCAATACGAAGTTTTAGGAAAAGCTCCGGTAGCAGAAGACTTAAAAAAACTATCTCCAAATAATATTCATCTTACTATTAAAAATATGAATGCTGGATATGGTAAGATGGAAATTCTTCATAATTTCGATTTATTTGTCAGTAAGGCTCAATCTTTATGTCTGATTGGACCAAATGGAGCTGGTAAATCTACTATTCTTCACTCTATTTATGGGTTTACAAATATTTTTTCAGGGCAAATAGAAATAGATGGAAAAGAAATCACAAATTTAACACCAGCTGAAAAATTAAAAACTGTTGGAATAGCATACATACTACAGGATAATTCCGTCTTTCCAGATATGACCGTAGAAGAAAATTTATTAATGGGTGGATTTATTAAAGAAAAAACGGAAGAGTCTTATGCGGAAGCTGAGCGAATTTTTGAGAAATATGAAAGATTACGAAACAGAAGAAACCAACCTGCAAAAGTATTATCAGGTGGAGAAAGAAGATTGTTAGAAATTTCAAGAGCATTGGTAATGAAGCCATCAGTATTATTAGTCGATGAGCCATCAATTGGTTTAGAGCCAAGGTATATCGATATGGTATTTGAA
>CACBGP010000014.1 GCA_902538745.1 uncultured Pelagibacteraceae bacterium
TGTAATTTAAATGGTGAGTATTCGTCAGCTTTTATTAATGGTATTTTTTCTTTAGAGGAAAATCAACAACACGAAATTAGAACTACAATCAACCATTTAGTAAAAAACACAAAAAGTTATCAGCTTATAAAAAGTGTTCTTGGAAAAAATTCAAAATCTGCATATCAAGGAAGAATATTGGTAAATTCAAAAGCTCAAAAAACTGATGGATATCAATTGAGTAAAGCAATACTGCTCGATGAAACATCAGAGTTTAATGCAAAACCAGAATTAGAAATTTATGCTGATGATGTAAAATGTTCTCACGGATCAGCATCTGGTAGCTTAGATGAAAATTCAATTTTTTACTTAATGTCTCGTGGTTTGAATTATCAACAGTCAAAAGAACTTTTGATTAATGGTTTTTTAATGGATGTTGTTGAAAAGATTACAGACGTAGAAATAAAAAACTTAATTACAAATATTTTTGGATTAAAAAAATGAACATAAATAACATTAAAAAAGAGTTTCCAATTTTTGATGAAAAAATTCAGAATAATGATTTAGTTTACCTAGATAGCGCTAACTCATCTCAAAAACCTAAAGTAGTTCTAGATAGAATAAATGATTTTTATTCTAAACAGTTTTCAAATGTAGGCAGAAGCATACATTATTTAGCCGTTGCAGCTACTAATTTGTATGAAAATACAAGAACTTCTGTACAAAAATATATAAATGCAAAAGATAAAAATGAAATCGTATTTACCAAAGGTGCTACAGAAGCTTTAAATTTGGTCGCTAACACTTTAGGTCAAGCGATATTGGAACCAAATGACGAAATTTTAATTACAGAGCTAGAACATCACTCAAATTATGTTCCATGGCATTTTTTAAGAAAATCCAAAAATATAAAAATAAAGTTTGCAGAGATAAATGAAGACGGAGATATTCCAATTGAAAATATAGAAAAAGAAATTACAGATAAAACTAAAGTAATAGCAATAACTCATTTATCCAATGTCACTGGTGCAGTTTTACCAATCAAAGAGATAACTCAATTAGCACATTCAAAGGGCATAGTTGTTGTAGTAGATGGATGTCAGGGAGGACCACATTTAAAATTAGATATGCAAGACCTGGATTGCGATTTTTATGCAATATCATGTCATAAAATGTATGGCCCGACAGGACTTGGAGTTTTGTATGGAAAAAAGAAATGGTTAGAGCAACTTCCACCATACCAAGGAGGTGGAGGAATGATAAATGAAGTTAAAAAAGATAGAATTTCTTATGGTGAGCTTCCAAATAAGTATGAAGCTGGAACAATGGCTACAGCTCAAGTCATCGCGTTTGATCAATCAATAAAATTTTTAGAAAGTATTGGAATCGACAATATTATTAAACATGAAAAAGAATTAATAGAATACGGCCAAGAAATTTTAAAAAAAAATAATTCTGTGAAGCTAATTGGAAATCCAAAAGAACGAGGCGGAGTTCTATCTTTTACTGTAGAAGGGGTACATCCACATGACATTGCAACTATTCTAGATGAAACGGGAGTTGCTATTAGAGCAGGTCATCATTGTTGTCAAATACTTCATGACAAACTAGGTATACCCGCAAGTGCGCGAGCATCATTAGGAGTTTATAATACCAAAGATGATTTAGATAAACTAAATGAAGGTATTAATAATTGTAAAAAAATTTTTGATTTATAATGAACTTAAAAGAATTATATCAAGAAATAATTTTAGAGCATGGAAAGAATCCTCGAAATTTGGGGAAAACACAAAATTTTAATAGAGATGCAAAAGGCAATAATCCATTATGTGGAGATAATGTACATGTATATCTTAAATTAAATGACCAAAGAAAAGTTGAGGATATTTCTTTCGAAGGAAGTGGATGTGCAATATCAATGGCATCAGCTTCTATAATGACTGATTTAATTAAAGGTAAAAGTGATAATGAAGCTAAAGAAATAATAGAAGATTTTTTAGGAATGATTAAAGAAAATCCTAAACTTAAAAATAATATTTTAAAAGAGGATGATAAAACAAAATTGATGTGTTTATCAGGTGTTAAACAATATCCAATGAGAGTTAAATGTGCTACCTTATCATGGCACACTTTGGTATCTGCAATGGAAAATGATGGTAAAGAAATAACTACAGAAAGTTAATTATGGAAGTAAAAAACAAAATTATTGAGGAAATTAAAAAAATTTATGATCCTGAATTACCAGTGAACATATATGAACTTGGTTTAATTTATGATATACAAGTAAGTGGTCGTAAAGCTGACATTAAGATGACATTAACTACACCGAATTGTCCTGTTGCAGAAAGTTTACCAAAAGAAGTAAAAGAGGGTGCAATGCAAGTAGAGGGAATAGATGATGTAAATCTTGAGTTGGTTTGGGATCCTCCTTGGAATAAAGATATGATGTCAGATGCAGCGAAATTGGAGTTAAACTTATAATGAACCCTATTATTAAATTAAGTGATAATGCAGCTTTAAGAATTAAAGAAATAATGTCTAACGCTGAAAAAAATGCGATAGGTGTAAGAGTTTCTGTAAAATCAGGTGGTTGTGCAGGTATGTCATACGTAATGGAATATTCAAAAGAGGTAAATCCTAATGATGAGTTGGTCGAAGATAAAGGAGTAAAAGTTTACATCGATTCGGCGGCAGTTATATATCTTTTAGGCACTGAGATGGATTATAAAAAGGAAGATTTCTCATCATCATTTGTCTTCAATAATCCCAATGAAACCGAGCGTTGTGGTTGTGGAGAGTCTTTTAAAATATAATCCCATTTTGAACATATCAGAGTTGCAATAAACGCATAGATAGATAATATCTATCCATGAACGTCTTTGAAATCAGAAATTTGCAAAACAGCGAGGACAGAAAAGAGAAGAGAAAAACTTTTTTAAGATCTCTAATAAAGTCTGTTGATACTGGAGCAAATGGAACACTTGATTACATTGTTAAAAAAGGTTCTGGCAAAAACAAAATTGCTAAAACTAGACAATAAAATTAACAACTGTAATACATCTCAAACTCTATAGGATGAGGTGTGTGTTCAAAATTGTGTATTTCTTCAAACTTTAACGCAATGTAAGCATCTATTTGATCATCGGTAAATACATTACCTTGTTTTAAGAAATCTCTATCTTTATCAAGACTTTCCATTGCTTCTCTTAAAGATCCACAAACTGTAGGAATTTTCTTAACTTCATCCTCTGATAAAGCATAAAGATCTTTATCAAATGATTTACCTGGATCAATTTTATTCTTAATTCCATCTAATCCAGCCATTAACATTGAAGCGAATGTTAAATATGGATTACCAGCAGCATCACCAAATCTAATTTCACATCTAGCTGCTTTTTTACTCAAAGTAATAGGAATTCTGCAAGATGCTGATCTGTTTCTTGCCGAATAAGCTAATAAAACGGGAGCTTCAAATCCTGGAATTAGTCTCTTGTAACTATTCGTTGTAGCATTTGAAAAAGCATTTATAGCTTTTGCATGTTTTAAAATTCCACCGATGTAGTGTAAAGCTGTATCGGATAAACCAGCATATTTATCACCGGAAAATAATGCTTTATCACCTTTCCAAATTGATTGGTGAACGTGCATACCTGAACCATTGTCACCTTTAACAGGTTTAGGCATAAATGTGGCTGTCTTACCAAATGAGTGGGAAACCATGTGAACAGCATATTTATAAAGTTGTAAGTTATCTGCTTGGTCCACAAGAGTTCCAAAATACATTCCAAGTTCATGTTGACTAGGTGCAACTTCGTGGTGGTGTTTTTCAACTTTAATCCCCATTTCTTTCATAGCTTTTAAATATTCACTTCTCATATCCTGTTCACTATCAACAGGAGGAACTGGGAAATAACCACCTTTAATTCCTGGTCTGTGACCCATGTTTCCATTTTCATATTCTTTGCCTGAATTGTAAGGACCTTCCTTACTATCTATTTTAAATCCAGTTTCATTCATGTCATTTTTAAATCTTACATCGTCGAATACAAAAAACTCAGCTTCAGGACCAAAAAACGCTTTATCTCCAATTCCTGAACTTTTTAGATATGCCTCAGCTTTTTTAGCTGTTCCTCTCGGATCTCTTTCGTAAGGATCTTTTTTAATTGCATCTAAAACATCACAAAAAAGGTTTAAAGTGTTATGAGATGTAAATGGATCAACAATTGCTCTAGAATTGTCTGGTTTTAGGATCATGTCAGATTCATTAATTGCTTTCCAACCGGCTATAGATGAACCATCAAAAAAAATTCCCTCTTTCAACATATCCTCATCAACCATTTTAGCATCCATGGTCACATGTTGAAGTTTTCCTCTTGGGTCAGTGAATCTTAAATCTACGTATTCAATTTCTTTATCTTTTATAACTTTTAGCACATTGCTTGAACTCATTTATAGCCTCCGTAATTCTGTGGGTTGTGATATCAAATAAATATTGATAAATAATCCTCTTTTACTTAATAACACCTATGCATTTTTAACATAAGTGTATAATGAAATTAGATAAATAACTAACAATTAGAAGTTGAAAATGACTGCAAAGGATAAAGAGCCTGTTAAAAGAGTTGAGAAGATAATAAAGGAATTTGACGAGAATTTAAACGTAAGTCTCTTAAAAACATCAGCAAGAACAGCCTTAGAGGCAGCCACTTCCTTAAATTGCGATGTTGGAGCAATCGTCAAAAGCTTACTTTTCAAGACAGATAATAAGTATGCTTTATTCTTGGTAGCTGGGGATAAGAAGGCTTCTTTAAAAAAGATAAAAAAAAATATTAAATTTTCTGATGTTTCAATGGCTTCTGCTGATGAAGTAAAAAGTATAACCGGATATACTATTGGAGGTGTTTCACCAGTAGGTCATAAAAACAATGTTGATATTTACATCGATAACTCACTAGAAAGATTCGACTTCTTGTTTGCTGCAGCTGGACATCCTAATTGCATATTCAAAATAAGCTTTTTAGATTTAAAAAAAATTACAAAGGGTGTAATTGAAGATATAATAGAATGAAACAACCAAGTTTATTTGATTATCTTTTACTAATTTTTTTAGCACTAATTTGGGCATCCGCTTTTTTTAATATCAAAATTGCGACTTATTCATTCGGACCCATTACAATTGCATTTTTGAGAGTTTTTTTTGGAGCAATACCCGTTCTATTACTTTGTTACTATAAAAAAATAAAGGTGGAAGCATTTTCTAAAGACTGGCACTGGTTTGCTATGATTGGTTTTATAAATTTAGTTGCACCTTTTTATTTAATTGCTTATGGCGTGCAATCTGTTCAAAGCAATTTAGCAGCGATATTAATGTCAACAACACCATTAAGCTCTACAGTATTAGGTCATTTTTATACTAAAAATGAAAAATTTAATTTTGTTAAAACAATTGGCATTTTAATAGGTTTTTCTGGAATACTATATCTATTCTCTGACAATATTTTGATTAACGAAAATAATATTCTATCTGCATTATTAATTCTTCTAGGTTCAACTTGTTATGTAATAGGTGGAGTTTTAACTCTTAGAATTAGTAAGAAAAAAAATGAAAATGTGACAGGTTCAATATTAATCTGGGCTGTGATAATTTTGATACCAATTGTAAGTTTTGCAGAACAACCATGGAATATAAATCCTAGATTAGACTCTACAATATCAGTAATGTATTTAGGTTTAGTCTCGACAGGAATAGCATGGCTATTAAGATTTAAAATTTTAGTGAAAAATGGATTAATCTTCCAATCACAAGTTTCTTATTTAATCCCAATTTTTGGAACAATTTTAAGTTATATATTTTTAAAAGAGCTAATTACTTTTAAAGTTTTAATCTCCTTGATTGCAGTTTCAGTCGGAATTTATTTTGTTAGAAAAGCAGATAATAACTCCAGTAAAATCAATGCTGATTAACACAATTTGAAGTTGTAAATCTTATTGACCCATTTACAACATTATCAAAAAGGTCTTTAATTAAATTTATAAAAATGGCTAAGAAAAAAAGGAAAAAAGCTGTAACTAAAAAAAGAAAGAAAACAAAAAAGTCGATTAAAAAAAGAAAGAAAATTAAATTAAGACGACACAAGAAACTTTCTTCAGTAAAAAAACCTAAAAAAATTCTTAAGTCAAAATTAAATAAACGTAAAAAAAGAGGAGTAAAAATGAGTGCAGAAGCGATGAAAGTGTCATCTGTATTAGATACCTCTCATTTAAAGGTTAAATTTCCATTTAAGGCTAAATATGGAAACTACATAAATGGAAAATTTGTGGAACCTAAATCAGGCAAATATTTTGATAATGTTAGTCCGATTTCTAATGAGAAAATCTGTTCAGTTGCACGTTCAAATGAGCAAGACGTTGAGGCGGCATTAGATGCAGCTCACGCAGCTTTCCCTGAGTGGGGAAAGACAGACATCACTACAAGATCAAACATCTTGTATAAAATTGCTGATGTTTTAGAAAAAAATCTAAACTTATTAGCTGTAGCTGAATGTTTAGATAATGGAAAACCTATCAGAGAATGTATGGCGGCAGATTTACCTTTGGTTATTGATCATTGGAGATATTTTGCTGGGGTAATTAGAGCGGAAGAAGGATCTATCGCTGAAATTGCTAATAACCAATACTCATACAATTTTCATGAACCATTAGGAGTAGTTGGTCAGATAGTTCCGTGGAATTTCCCATTATTAATGGCAACATGGAAGTTAGCACCAGCACTTGCTGCAGGAAACTGTTCAGTTTTAAAACCAGCTGAGCAAACTCCAGCATCAATTATGGTAATGATGGAACTAATTGGAGATTTATTGCCTCCAGGAGTAGTTAACATTGTTAGTGGTTTTGGATTAGAAGCAGGTAAACCATTAGCGTCCTCTAAAAGAGTTGCTAAAGTTGCATTTACTGGTGAAACAACAACTGGAAGATTGATTATGCAGTATGCTGCACAAAACATCATTCCAATTACTTTGGAATTAGGAGGAAAATCTCCGAATATTTTCTTTGAAGATGTTATGGAAAAAGATGATGACTTCTTTGATAAATGTATCGAAGGTTTCGTCATGTTCAATCTTAACCAAGGTGAAGTTTGTACTTGTCCAAGCAGAGCTTTAATACAAGAGTCGATCTATGACAAATTCATGGAAAGAGCTATTGCTAGAACTAAAGCTGTTGTTCAAGATAATCCTTTAAAAATGGAAACAATGATTGGAGCTCAAGCATCAGTAGAGCAAATGGAGAAGATAAAATCTTATCTAGAGCTTGGTAAAAAAGAAGGTGCTAAAGTTCTGACCGGTGGTAGCGTTGCTAAATTAAATAGTGGATTGGAGAAAGGAAACTATATCCAACCTACTGTTTTTGAAGCTAAAAATGACATGCGTATATCACAAGAGGAAATCTTTGGACCTGTTGTATCTGTGATTAAATTTAAAGATGAAGCAGAAGCATTAAAAATTGCTAATGATACTCTTTATGGTTTAGGCGCAGCTGTATGGACCAGAAATGGAAACATAGCTCATAGAATGGGAAGAGCGATACAAGCAGGGATAGTATGGACTAATTGCTATCATGCTTATCCTGCTCACTCTCCATTTGGTGGCTACAAACAATCTGGAGTTGGCAGAGAAACTCACAAAATGATGCTTAATCATTACAGACAGAATAAGAACTTACACGTTTCTTATGCTGAGAAAAAATTAGGCTTCTTTTAAACAAATAATATATACTGGCCCATGATTCGACATCATGGGCCAGAGAAAAAATATGAAAGTATCAGCAACACGTTCGGCTTTAAGCTTATTATCTGAATTAAAAGAAAAGTATGGTGAAAAATTGATGTTTCACCAATCTGGAGGATGTTGTGATGGAAGTGCGCCTATGTGTTTTCAGGAAGGTGAATTTCCTTTAGGTGATAATGATGTAAAATTAGGTGAAATTGGAGGCGTCCCGTTTTACATGAATGGAGACCAATATGAAAAATGGAAACACACTGATTTAACAATAGATGCAGTAAAAGGCATTGGTGGAATGTTTTCACTGGACAATGGTACAGGAAGAAGATTCCTAACAAAATCTGAAATTTGTCTTGTTGTCGATAATGATAATCCAAATCATTAAATAATCTCAAAATTTTTTAAAATGTCTATTTTTCTTAGTTCCCAAAAAATAATTAAAGAATGGATTGATTATAATAATCACATGAATGTTTCTTACTACCTTTTAATTTTTGATAAATATGGTGCAGATACGTTAAATAATATCTTCAAAATGGGAGAACATTCAGCAAAAACAACAGGTAAAAGCACTATGATTGTTGAGTCAAATATTACTTATAATCAGGAATTAAAGGTTAATGATGAAGTAGATATTAATTTGATTTATTTCGATCATGATAAAAAAAGACTTCAATATAAAATGGAAATGATTCATAAAGAAAAAAAATATTTAGCATCGACAATTGAAATATTAGCTTTGTACGTTGATCTTAATTCTAGAAAAGTTTCTGAGTTTGAAAATGAAAAGGTAGAAATTATGGATGATTACATAAAGAAATATTCATCAAGTTTTAAGAATGATAATTTAAAGTTTTCGTCAAAACTAAAAAAATAATTATCATAACTTCCAGTCCGCCACTGGAAGTTATAATCTAAATTACTGACCAGGTGCTTTATAACCAATTTTACTTGCTTTTGATGTAGCTTTAGTAAAATCAATAGCCTCTAGCATTGTTAAATTTTTAACTGCACCAGATCCCTCAACAACTAATTTAATTGCTGCAAAGTCATCGAAACTTGGCATTTCTGCTACAACAACAAAATCAAATGAACCTCTTACAATATCCATGCTATGCATAGTTCCCCCCATAGCTTTTGTAAGTTGCTCTACTACAGCTTTTCTGTCACTAGTTGGATCTTTTAAAAAACCTTGAAAAGCTTTTTCAGTGTAGTTTCCCATTATATATGCTTTCATATGTTACCCCTTTCTTTTTTTTAAAAATATTATAGCAAAATTTATGTATGTAGAAGTGGTATATTTGTCTAATTATTTTCTATTCGGTCCATTTCTTTAAGTTCGACTTCTAACTTATCTAATTCCTCGCCACCTGCCATCATGCTTAAAAGTTTTTCTCTAGATATATCTTTTTTTTGAAATGTTCCCATGCTTTTTCCTCGATTTAAAACTGTAAAACTATTTCCAACAGGATAAGCATGATGAACGTTGTGTGTTATTAAAATTACGGCTAAACCTTGCGATGCTGCTTTAACAATATATTTCAGGACCATTGAAGCTTGATGCACACCTAATGCTGACGTTGGTTCATCTAATACTAAAACTTTTGCTCCAAAATAAATTGCTCTAGAAATAGCGAGACATTGTCTTTCACCTCCAGACATCGTACCGACAGCTTGTGATGGGTCTCTCACATCGATACCTATTTGACCCATTCTTTCTGCAGCTATGCTGTTTGCTTTTTCAATGTCAAAAGTTTTAAAAAAAGGTAAACCTTTTTGTGGTTCTCTACCCATAAAAAAATTTCTAGTAACACTCATAAGGGAAACCAACGCTAGATCTTGATAAACAGTACCTATCCCAATATCCAAAGCATCTCGTGGTGAGTCAAAAACTATTTTTTTATCTTCAAAAATAATTTCACCTTCATCAGGCTTATGAACCCCTGCTAAAGTTTTTATCAAAGTAGATTTTCCAGCTCCATTGTCACCAAGTAAGCACATTATTTCGCCTTTTTTTAGCTTCATGGTGACGTCTTTTAAAGCAATCACTTTACCAAAAAATTTACTTATATTATTGAATTGAACTAAATATTCAGACATTACTTGGTCTCCGTAACCTTTTTTCTAATATAATTGTTGAATACAACTGCGATTAACATCATTGCACCTAAAAAAACCTTAAACCAATCAGTATCAACGTCTGTATAAAAAATTCCCATTGATACAGTACCAAAAATAATAGCGCCCAATGCTGCTCCGATGGCAGAGCCATAACCTCCAGTCAAAAGACAGCCGCCAACCACGGCAGCTGCTATTGCTTCCAATTCTTTTAAAGTTCCTCTCATAGTATCTGCAGAACCTGCATCTAAAACTTGAATACAAGCAAATATTGTCGATGCTACAGCTGTTCCAATGAATAGACTTATTTTTACTCTTCCAACAGGCACACCAACATTTGTAGCACCAACTTTATCTCCACCTGATGCAAATATCCAATTTCCATATCTAGTTTTCATAAGTATCCAAGTCGCAAATAATGTAAGAGCAATAAACCATATTACTGATGGTGGAATACCTGTAGCTAATGGTGTACCGTCAGTTCTCAGTGCAATTAATTTCATCGATCCCAGCCATGTGAATAACCATTGAAAAGTATCAGTTGCAAACAACCAAGCGATTGGATCATCCTCTATCAAAACTCTTAATCCTGGTACTTGAGTTCTTCCTGTAATTAATCTCGTAATAGCCAAAGTTGCCCCCCTTAAAATGAACAACATTGCTAGTGTTACTATAAAGGATGGAAGACCTGTTTTTACTACCATTATACCATTGAAATAACCAATTAGTACTGCCATAGCAAAAGCAAAAATAATACTTGTCCATAAAGGCCAGCCCCAATAAATTGCAGGTATAGCGATACAGATTCCTGCAAAACCAATCATTGAACCAATTGATAAATCAAACTCTCCACCTATCATTAACATTGCAGCAGCGATAGCAATAATTCCTAAATTAGCTGAAACATCTAAAAAATTTAATGTCCCATAAGCGCTAAACATTCCAGTGTCACCAGCAACTATTCCAAAAAAAATAAAAACTAAAACTGAGCCGCCCAAAGCACCAAGCTCTGGTCTGTTTAACAAAACTCTTAGAGGTGAAATTTTTTTAAGTCTTTCATCTTGTCCACTATCTTTTTTAGATTGAATACTCTCTGATTTTACAGACATATAAAAATTATAATTTAAAGATGACTAAAAAAAAGGCCTGACTAATATTAGTCAGGCCTTTAATTCATAATTTTTATCTATAACCTTGAGCTGCCCATTTAATTACTTTAGACGCATTGTCAGGAGTAACAAACCCAGGTCCAGTCATTACTACACCTGCTGGCATTGTTCCCCATCTCATATATTGTCCAAAGATAGCTATTGGTAAATATCCTTGTAGATATTGCTGTTGGTCAATTAAAAACTCTACTTTTCCTGCAGCAGCAGCTTTTAACATATTTGGAGACATATCAAATGTTCCTAATCTTACAGAACCAACTTTTCCAGCTGACTCAAGTGCTTTCAAAGCTGCTTCACCAGATAATCCAGCACCTAAAGTTAGAATAGTGTCATAGCCACCACCTAATTTTGCAGCAACAGCTTTTTGAATTTCTGTTGGGTCATTTGATGTACCTAAAATATCAACAGATCCACCAAAACCTTTTTTGAAACCAGCACATCTTCTATCAAGTGCAACGTTTCCTACCTCATGGTTAACACATAATGCTTTTTTTCCACCAGCAGCTTTCATTTTTTGTCCACCACCTACACCTGCTTCAAACTCAGTTTGTCCAACGTGTGCACTAATTCCTAAAGATGCATAATCATCAGATCCAGAGTTCATTGATATTACAGGAATACCAGCAGCAATTGCAGCTTTAACTGATTTTCCTAAGGCTGCAGCATCTGGTAATGTGATCACTATACCTTTTGGTTTTTGTGATACAGCATTATCAATTAATTTTGCCATTTCTACCATGTCAAAAGTAGCTGGTGCTGTGTATTTGCAAGACACTCCCATGTCTTTACATCCAGCATCAACTCCATTTTTAGCAACTGACCAGAAAGGATCGTTTGCTTGACCATGAGAAACCACAATTATATCTACAGCTAAAGCAGATACAGACATCATTGCCCATGCAGCTAAAGCTAATATAAAGTTTTTTATTGTTTTCATTATTTTCCTCTAATTAAAGTTAACTTTTAAAAATAAAATCTAATCAAAATATTATTTAGTTGTAAAGCAGACAGGTTGTATTCTACTGAGGGTTGATTCAATTAAAAATTAAGTTTTTCAAACTTTTTTGATCGTAAAGATTTTTGAGCTGCATTTGCAATTATCAGAGCTTTTCTTCCCTCTTCAAATCCTGCAAGAGGTTGAATTTTCTTTCTTATATATTTCGCAAAATCCTTTAGTTGATTTTTATAAGCATCTTTATACCTCTCAATAAAAAAATTAAGCAAAGGAGATTTGTTCGAAGTTGATTGTGCAGAATATAAAGATGTCTCGTTTTGTCTTTTATTTTCTGAAATTAACATACCTTTTGATCCAAATAATTCTATTCTTTGATCATAACCGAAACTACAATGTCTGGAATTAGTTATTATGCACTGAACACCAGCTCTAGATCTAATTATGGTCGATGCTAATTCAAAATCTTTTATTTTATCAAATCTTTTGTCTGATATGTTGCTACCAGAAGCTATTATTTTTATAGGCTCATCATTACCAAGGTAGAATCTAACAAGATCAAAATCATGGATCATCATATCTCTAAAAATACCACCAGATTCTTTTAGATATTTCATAGTTGGTGGGGCAGGATCACGACTAGTGATAATAATTTTTTCTAATTTACCTATTTTTCCACTAAGTAATTGTTTTCTTAAATTATTGTGTGTTGGATCATATCGTCTATTAAAACCTAATTGTATTTTTGGATTTAATTTATTAATTTTTTTTTTACAGGACTCAATTTTTTTAATACTTAAATCCAGTGGTTTTTCACAAAAGATAATTTTTCTATTTTTAACACAATCTAAAATAAATCTAATATGTGTCGATGTTGTTGAGGCAATAAAAATAGCTTTTACATCTTTATCTTTATAAGCCACAGATGGATTGTTTATAGCTTTTGTTTTTAATGTTTTTGAATATCTTTTTGATAATTTTTGTTCAATGTCATAAATATATTTAAGATTAAAATCTTTACTACGCATTAAATTTTTTCCATGCATAATACCAATTCTACCAAGTCCAAATAAAGCTATATCAATCATTTAAAATTTGTATTAAAATAATAACTTAACTAAAAAAATTTCTTATGTCAGTAAAATTAGGAGTTGCACCTATCGCATGGAGTAATGATGACATGCCTGAGTTAGGTGGTGAAACTACATTAGAACAATGTTTAAAAGAAGCCAATGAAGCAGGCTACATAGGCATAGAGTCTGGTGGAAAATTTCCAAAGAAATCTTCGGAATTAATTCCAAAATTAGATCAATTTAATCTTAAACTTTGTTCAGGATGGTATGGCGCTAATCTAAGAAAAAATTCTGTTGAGGAAGAAAAAAAATCCATTCAAGAACAACTAGATTTATTTAAAGATTGTGATGCACCTTGTATAGTTTTCGCGGAAGTTTCTGGCTCTATACAAGGAGATCCTAATAGAAAATTATCAACTCGGCCTCAAATGGAAAGGGATGAATGGCAGAAGTTTTGTGAAAAAATTTCTGAACTAGGAAAATATTTAGAGGATGAAGGGATGCCTTTGGCATATCATCATCACATGGGAACAGTAATTGAAACTCAAAAAGACACTGAAAGACTCATAGAAAATACTCATGAAAGTGTAAAATTAACATTAGATACAGGACACATGTTATTTGCAAAAGGGGACTCAAAATACATATTACAAAATTATCATGAGAGAATTTTGCACGTCCATTGTAAAGATATAAGAAAACAAGTTCTTGAAAAATCTTTAAAAGAGGACTTAAGTTTTAGAGGTGCTTTCTTAGAAGGTGCGTTTACAGTACCAGGAGATGGTTGTATTGATTATCAACCTTTATTTAATGTATTAAAAAATAATAATTATTCAGGATGGTTGGTAGTTGAGGCAGAGCAGGATCCGGCAAAAGCAAATCCGTTAGAGTATGCAAAAATTGGTTTTAATTATCTTACAGATACATTAAAAAAATCTGAAATTGAAATTTATAAAAATTGATTATCTATAGAGTGAAGTTAGTTCATTATTTCCGGCAGCAACACATGGAGATTTAAAACAAGTACCCACAACCCATTCAGATCCAGGATCAGGTAAAAAATTTGATGACATCACAAATATAACACCCATCTCAACTGATTGCCCCGCCTTACCTTCTGCTTTAATTCTAGGATCAGGATCAGTTTTTACTTTAGTATCCTCTGAAAAAGGATTCTCTATATTAAGATTTTTGTTTATATAATTCACAACTTTGGATGAGGACCACTCGCCATTACACGGATCACCCCAAACAGTCAATTTACCTTCATCATTATTCCCGCAATTATTTATTTCTCCATTGATAAAATCGACTACTTTCTTATGATTTTCTTTGACTAAGTTAGCTTTTGCTTCAACTGCGGGCCTTGTACTTGCGGTCCAAATCAACATCCCAACCACATATACCAATGATAACAATACTAATGCTTCTAATAGTCCAAAATTTTTGAAATTTATTCGCATAATTAAAGTTTAATAATTTTTGATTTGTCTAATTTTTTTTCAAAAAAATCAATTATATTTTGTATTGTTTCTTTTCCCATTCTTATCATGCATTCCTCAGTAAATGCAGCGGTATGAGGACTTAAAAAAACTTTATTGTTTTTTAGCAAAGGATTATCTTCCTTAGGTGGTTCTGTTTCAAAAACATCTAAACCTGCACCGAATATAAGACTTTCATTTAATGCTTTATCTAAGTCATTCTCATTAATCATTCCACCTCTTGCAGCATTAATAATTATACAATTTTTCCTCATTGTTTTAATTAAGTCATAATTGATAATATTTTTCGTTTTTTCATTAAGAGGCATATGTAAAGAGATGGCATCCATAGATTTTACTGCTTCTGTAAGATCTTCAACTTTTTTTCCACCCAATTCCTCAATAATATCTTTTGAAACAAATGGATCATAAACAAAAACATTCATTTCAAATCCTTTGCATCTTCTAATTAAAGATTGACCAATTCTACCAAATCCAGCAATTAAAATATTTTTTTTCCAAAGTTCAATTGTTTTTGGAAGTTTATTTCTATTAGAAAAATTTCCTGTTTTAACAGCCTCATCATACATGTTTTTTCTCTTTGATATATTGAGCAACATAAACATAACATGTTCTGCCACCGCAACAGCATTTGCTGTAGCCGTAATTGCCAAGGTGATATTTTTTTCTTTAGAAGACTTGAGATCAATATTGTCGTACCCAACGCCATGGCGAGATATAATCTTAAGTTTTTTTGATATATTGATTAATTCGCTAGATAAATTTGCTGTTCTAATTGATAGACCATCACACTCCAAAATTTTTTGTTTAATATCTTTGTCATCTATGTTTTCAATAATCTCATAATCATAATTTGTGTTATTCTTTATGAGATCTATCCCCGCTTTATGAATAGGTTGAATTATCAAAATTTTTTTTTTATCTGACACTTAAATTTAGTAAGCTTTAGAGTCTTCTTTTGATTTGATTGATTTTAATTTAGATACAGCATCTTTTGCACCTGCACTCATATACCTTTGATCGGATCCAATGGTTACCAAATTAAATCCTAAATTAAGCATTTTTTTTGCATACTCTGGACTAGCATTATGAATACCTGCAAAAATTTTATTTTTTTTTGCATGTTCCAAGATATTCAAAATCTTTTCATAAGTTGGACTTCCTTCACGATTATCAAAAGCTGGTTTTTGACCTATAGCCAGACTTAAATCAGCAGGTCCAATATAAATTCCATCTATTCCAGGCGTACTCATAATTTCATCTAATTTATCTAAGGCTTCTTTTGTCTCTATCATTGCCATTTTTAAAATCTCATCATTTGCAAAATCTCCATAATCTGAACCTCCATAAATTAATCCTCTAATTGGTCCAAAACTTCTATACCCTTTAGGGGGATACATGCATGCTTGAACAAATTTTTCAGCTTCAAATTTGTTGCTCACCATTGGACAAATTACGCCGTAGCACCCTGCATCTAAAATTTTCATTATTTGTCCTGGTTCATTCCAGTTTACTCTTGCTAAAGGAGTAACATCCGTAGATGAAATTGATTGCAGCATTTGTAATGCATTTGGATAATCTATAACACCATGTTGCATATCAATTGTAAGCGAGTCCCAACCTTGATGAGACATTACTTCCGCTGAAAAAGAGCTAGGAATTTGTAACCAGCCATTAATTATTTGCTCACCATCTCTCATCATCTTTTTTATTTTATTTGGCCTCATTTTAAGATTTCAAACCAAGGTGAGTGTACTTTATATTAAGATAATCTTTAATTGCCATTGAACCACCTTCACGTCCATATCCAGTTTGTTTAATTCCACCAAAAGGTGCCTCAGCTATCGCAACTGCAGGAGTATTAACCGCTACAGTACCAGTTTCCATTAATTCTGAAGCTCTGTGAGCTTTGTCCATAGAATTTGTATAAATATAACTACATAATCCTAAGTCATTATCATTAGCTCTCTCAACTACTTCATCAAAAGTTTTAAATGACAACATTGGAACTAGTGGACCAAATGGTTCTTGTTTCATTATTGTAAAATTATCCTTTACATTGTCAAAAACTGTTGGCTCATAAAAATATCCTTTGTTAAAACCTTGAGGTCTTTTTCCACCCAACAAAACTTTTGCTCCTTCCTTTTTAGTTGTTTCAACCAATTCTTCGATTTCTCCTAATCTTTTTGCAGTTGTTAATGGACCTAATTGAACTCCTTCATCTAAACCATTTCCAATTTTTAATTTTTTTGTTCTTTCAATAAACGCATTAATGAATTCATCTTTTCTATTTTCTTGTATATAAAATCTGTTAGGTGAAATACAAACTTGACCATTATTTCTAAATTTTGCAGTAATTGCCATATCTGCAACTTTATTTATATCAACATCATCAAAAACTATAAAAGGTGAGTGTCCACTAAGCTCCATTGTTACTCTTTGAACTTTGTCTGCGGCTTTTTTTAAGATTAATTTTCCTACTCTTGTTGATCCAGTAATTGAAACCTTTTTAATAATATCAGACTCTAACAACTCATTTGAAATACTTTCAGGATCTCCTGACAATAAGTTTACAACTCCAGGAGGGACTCCCGCTTCTTTACAAATATCTACTAACTCCATTACTGTTCCTGGAGTAATTACATCAGGCTTACAAATTACTGAACATCCGGCAGCTAATGCTGTTGAAATTTTTCTCGCTGCTAGAATTAAAGGAAAATTCCATGGCACTAAAGCTGCTACAACTCCGACTGGCTGATAATAAACATGAACTCTCGTATCTGGAAATCGACTTTCGACTGTTTGTCCATAAATTCTCTTTGTTTCTTCAGCATTCCACTCAAAAATATCAGCAGCCCCACCAGTTTCGCCAATTCCCTCAGCTAAAGGTTTTCCAACTTCAATCGTTAACCATTTTGCTAAAACATCTTGTTTTTTTCTTAAAAGATCAGCAATTTTTCTAA
>CACBGP010000015.1 GCA_902538745.1 uncultured Pelagibacteraceae bacterium
TTGTTTTTCTGTAGCCCTCAGGTCTCATCATTCCAAAATTTCTTTCAATTCTGCTATCCAAATCTTCTCCCTTTTCTTGACCAATAACTAAAATTGACTGATTTTTAAATTTTGCAAAACCTGTGATAACTGACTTGTCTTCACCATAAAACCTATCGCCTGATAGTGAAATAAAGTCATCAAACAAATTATCAATGAAAAATTTTGATTTAGGCCTATCCTCATGTCTTGCAACCATAGTAGTTTGCCAAGGATCAAGGTTTGAGTAAATTGAATTCAATTTATCATTTATCTCTTCCTGAGTTTTTGAAATTTTTTGAGTATCAACTTCAGATATGCCACCCTGGTTATATGGATCTTTAAGTTTCTCTAACTCTTCATCTAATTCTTTTATTTCTTTTTCAAAATTAAGGTAGTTTTTCATTGTTTTTTATAGAGATTATCTAATTAACAAAAAAGGCAATAAAATGATATTGAATTAAACAAATATTTGTTATTTAATGACATATTCTTTTATAGAATAAAGTTTTAATATCGGGAGAGACTATTTTTTAGCGCCGAAGGAGCAACCACCCCGGAAACTCTCAGGCAAAAGGACCGATAGAAGCATAACACTCTGGAAAGAGATTAATTTCCGCCGAAGGAGCAAAACTCTCAGGCAAAAATACAGATGGGGTGCGAGTTAAAGTGCTATGCAAGAAAAATACATAAAAATTAACAATCTAAAAGTATCTGAAAAACTATCAAAATTTGTAAATGATGAATTACTGAAAAACACAAATGTATCTCCTGAAAATTTTTGGTTAGGTCTTGAAAAAACTCTTGATGAGCTTGCACCAAAAAACAGAGAATTAATTAAGTTTAGAGAAGATTTACAAAAGAAAATAGATAATTGGCATATCAAAAATAAAGGTAAAGAATTCAATTTAGTGGAGTATAAAAAATTTTTGTTAGAAATTGGTTATTTAAAAAACGAAGGGCCTGATTTTAAAATAGAAACTAAAAATGTTGATGAAGAAATTGCAAATATAGCTGGACCTCAATTAGTAGTACCCATCATGAATGCAAGGTATGCGTTGAATGCTGCAAATGCAAGATGGATGAGTTTATATGATAGTCTTTATGGCACGGATGTAATTGAGGAGTCTGAAGACAGCGTATCTGAGAGGTATGACCCTTTAAGGGGTGAAATGGTTATTAAATATGGTAGGGATTTTTTAGATAAGCGCTTCCCATTAGCTGGGTTGAGTTGGGCTAAAATAACAAGCTTTGCCGTAAAAGATGGCAAATTAAAAATTTTAAAAGGTGCCGATGTTTTTGATTTGGAAGATGAAGATAAATTTATTGGACACAGAGGTGAAAGTGACAACCCATCTGCAATTATTTTAAAGAATAATAGTTTACATATTGAAATTCTAAAAGATTCAAGAGCGTTTGCTGCTCAACAGGATCATGCAGGAATTAGTGATATAATACTAGAGTCTGCCGTATCAACAATTTGTGATAATGAGGATAGTGTCGCTGCAGTTGACTCGGAAGATAAAATTATTTGTTATCGAAATTGGCTAGGTCTTATGAAGGGTGATCTTAAATCAAAATTTGAAAAAGAAGGTAAATTATTTGAGAGAAAGCTAAATCCAAATAGAAGTTATATTTCAAAAGATGGTAAAGGTTTAAAGTTACATGGTAGAAGCCTTTTACTTATAAGAAATGTTGGTCATTTGATGACAAACCCGTCGATTTTATTAAGTGATGGAAATGAAATACCAGAGGGAATTATGGATGCATTTCTAACAACAGCGGCTGCACTTCATGATATTAAAAACAAAACTAATTCAAGGACTGGATCTGTGTATATAGTAAAGCCTAAAATGCATGGTCCAGATGAAACCGCGTTTACAGATTTAATTTTTTCTAAAGTTGAAGAGGTTCTAAATTTACCTAAGTATACTTGTAAAATTGGTATTATGGATGAAGAAAGACGAACGTCTGCAAATTTAAAAGAATGTATTAGAAGTCTAAAAAATAGAGTTTTTTTCATAAATACTGGTTTTTTAGACAGAACTGGTGATGAAATGCATACATCAATGGAAGCTGGCCCTATGATTAAAAAAGGTGATATGAAATCATCTAAATGGATCAACGCTTACGAGAATAACAATGTCGATATTGGTTTAAAATGTGGGTTTTCAGGAAAAGCACAAATTGGAAAAGGAATGTGGGCAATGCCAGATAAAATGAAAGATATGATGGATCAAAAAAAAGGCCACCTAAAAGCTGGCGCAAACTGTGCATGGGTTCCATCTCCAACAGCAGCTGCTTTGCACGCTTTACATTATCACGAAATAAATATTTTTAATGAACAAAAAAAATTAATGGGTAGAGAACCAGCTAAAATTGAGGATCTCTTAACAATTCCAACAGCAGACCGGCCTAATTGGTCTGTAGAGGATATAAATAAAGAAATTTCTAATTCTGCACAAACTTTATTGGGTTATGTTGTAAGATGGGTAGACCAAGGCGTGGGTTGTTCTAAAGTACCTGATATCAACAATATAGGTTTGATGGAAGATAGGGCAACTCTTAGAATTTCATCTCAGCATATAGCCAACTGGATCCATCATGGGATCACAACAAAAATACAAGTAACTGAAATAATGAAAGAGATGGCAAAAATAGTTGATGAACAGAATAAAGGTGATCCATTATATGTTAAAATGAGCAATAATTATGAAAACTCTATAGCATTTCAAACTGCTTGTGATCTGGTATTTAAGGGTAAAGAACAACCCTCAGGTTACACTGAGCCATTACTTCATTTAAACAGGTTAAAAAAAAAATCTAATCTGAGTTCGAAATTATATTAGATCGATTTTTAAAAGCAGAAATTAAAGTCCCATCATCTAGATTTTCTATCTCACCACCAACCGGTAAGCCTTGAGCAAGCTTAGTAATTTTTACTTTGGAATTTTTTAAACTTTCTTGAATATAGTAAGCAGTAGTTTGTCCCTCTATTGTAGCGCTTGTTGCCAAAATAACCTCTTCTATCTTATCTTTTTCAACTCTGTTTATTAATGAATCGATTAACAAATCTCCTTTTCTATTTCCTGCAGAAGAGATAGTACCTCCAAGGATATGAAAATATCCTTGATAAATATTAGAACTTTCGATGGACCATTGGTCTGCTATATTTTCAACCACACAAATTTTATCATATTTTTTGTCTAAAATTTTGCAATTTTCATAATCACAGTCTATATAATTAGACTTTAAAGCTCCGCAAATTGTACATCTGGAAATATTTTTATAAATATCTGTTAAAGATTTTGCTAGAGGCTTTACTAATTCGTCTTTGTTATTAATTAATTTTAAAATAATTCGCTTCGCTGATTTTGGCCCCAATCCAGGTAATTTTGATATTAGTTTAATTAACTGATCTATCTCATTACAATTTTGCATATCCTATAAAGGCCATTTAAATCCAGGAATACCAAATCCACCCGTTGCTTTTGAAATTTCCTCAGTTGTTTTTGATTTAAGTTGAGATTTAGCACTATTATGTGCTGCAACAATTAAATCTTCAATTATGGTTTTGTCCTCTTTCATAATTTCATCAGATAACTTTATTGTTTGCATCTCTCCCTCTCCATCCAAAGTTATCTTTACAGAATTCGAGCCCGAAACTCCTTCAACTCTAATTTCCTTAATCTTTTGTTGGCTTTCTTTCATTTTTGCCTCAAGTTCTTTTGCTTTATCTAATATTTTACTAAAATCAGTCATTATCAACTCCATCTTTGTTTGAATTTACATCTATTAATTCGGCATCAGGAAATTTATCCATCACACTTTCAAATATTTCTGAATTTTTCATTTCATCGATTAATTGTTTTTTTACATTTTTTTCTTTATCTTTTACTGACATTAGCCCTTTTAATTTACTAAACGTAATAATCCATCTTTCGCCGGTCCATTCAAAAAGCTTTGATGATAAATCTTTTACAAAATCTTTATCTAAACTTTCATTAAAAGATATTTCAATTCTATTTTTTTCAAATTTTACAAGGTTAACATTTTTTTCTAACTCGTATTTTAATTTTATTTCCTTTTTATTTGAACAAACTTCAATTAAGTTTTCAAAAGTATTTATATTAGTTTTATTTTCTGCTTTGATTTCTGATTGGACTTCTGGTTTATTTTTATCTTCTTGTGCAATATTCTTTATTTGATTGACTGTTTTAGAAGTTGACTCACTTTCTGTATTCTTGTCTAGATTTTCACTTTTTGTACGAACCTCAATTTTTTCAATTTTATTTTCAAATTTTCCAGAACTTAAATACATCAATCTCATTAGGATCATTTCAATTGAAAAGTGTGGGTTAGAAACTATCTCTAACTCATCAAGTGAAGAGATAACAAACTGCCAAAATAATATTAATATCTCTGGGTCTATTTGATTTGATAAATTTTTAATTTTAAAAAATTCTTCATCATTCAAAGAAAAATTTGTGCTTTCTAAAGTTAATGAATTTATATTTTTGAAGTAATAAAGTATCTCTAAGAAATCATTAATAAAAACCCTGGGTTCAACACCTTGATCATAAATCTTTCTATAAGTGCTTATTACTTTTGTTTCTTCACCGTTTAAAATTAATTCAAACAAGTAGATTAATTGAGATTTATCGAAGTATCCAAAAATTCTCTGCGCTGAATTTAAATCTAACTCTTTGTCATCATCCAAGCTTAATAATGCTCTATCTAACAAAGATAAGGCATCTCTAACAGAGCCTTCTGAAATTTTAACTATAAGCTTTAAAGCATCGTCTGTTATTTTTCCATTCTCTTTATCTTTAATTATTTTAATATATTCTAATAGTTCAGATGATTTAACTCTAGACAAATCAAATCTTTGACATCTAGAAACTACAGTAACAGGAATTTTTTTAATTTCTGTCGTTGCTAAAATAAATTTTAAATATTCTGGCGGTTCTTCTAGGGTTTTTAATAAGGCATTGAATGCTTGTTTACTCAACATATGAACTTCATCAATTATGAAAATTTTATATTTAGCGGATGTTGGTCCATATCTGGAAAATTCAATTAAATCTCTTACATCATCTACACCTGTTTTGCTTGCTGCATCCATTTCAAGAACATCAATATGATTTGAGTTCGTTATTGCATCACAATTATCACATTTTACTTTACATTTATTTTCTATACCATTTAGACAATTCAATGTCTTTGCAACAATTCTTGCTGTTGTAGTTTTTCCAACCCCTCTTATTCCAGTGAACAAATATGCATTGGGTATTTTGTTAGCTTTAATTGAGTTTATAATGGTTTCAGCAAGAACTTTTTGACCAATTAAATCATCAAAAGTTTGGGGTCTATATTTTAGTGCTAATACTTTTGATTTATTATTCATAAATTTAATAAGGAGACTAGAACCTGAATAACTGTCTCTACGACTGCTTCCGTTAAGATCTGGTCGGGTTCAAGCGGCATCCACCTCTAGCCTCCAAATGTATTATAGCAGTAATGTTTTCTAAACCACAAGAAATAATAAAAATTACTTTTCTCGTATTTTGTCAGCCTCAAAGACACCTAAAACGTGAAAATCTTGACAATGCAAACCTAATTCCTCTAATGATTTTTTAACTTTTACATCTTCTATATGACCATCAAGATCACATAAGAAAAAATAAGAATCGAAGGAATTTTTTTCAGGGTAACTTTGTAGTTTGGTTAAGTTTACACCATTAATAGCAAAACCGCCTAATGATTGATATAAGGCTGCTGGTTTGCTTTTTAATTTGAATAGAAAAGATGTTATATATTTTTTGTCACCATATTCTGGTTGAAAGATGTTTTTACCCATAATTAAAAACCTAGTAAGATTTCCTTTTTCATTTTCAATATTTTTTTTTATTACTTCTAATCCATAAGTCTCTGCACTTAAAGTAGAAGCGATTGCAGCATTTTTAGTATCTTTAATTCTAGATATCATTTCTGCTGAGCCAGCTGTATCTGCTCTAACATGTTCAATTAGATTATTTGATTTTATAAAATTTGAACATTGTGAGAGTGCTTGCGAATGAGAGTAAACATTTTTTATATCAGAAATTTTTGTGCCAGGGATTGCTAACAAATTATGCTCAATTTTTTGAAAATACTCTGAATAAATATTTAATCGATATTTAAATACCAAATATTCAATTCCTATATTTCCAGTAATTCTGTTAGATTCTGGTATAATTATTCTGGAGGATGGATCTTCAGAAGCTTTTAAAAAACATTCATCAAAAGTCTTACATGGTATTATCTTAGCTTTTGGGGCGACGGATAAGGCAGCTAGATGTGAATATGCTCCAAATGTTCCTTGAAAATAAATTTTTTCCATCACGTCTTATATTCCATAATCTTTTTAATAGCCACAAAATCCTCTTTTGTGTCTATTCCAATTGAATGTGATTTGGCAAGAGCAACGTTTATTTTAATTTTATTTTCTAAAGCTCTTAATTGTTCTAACTTATATTTAGCCTCATTAGGGGACTGTTTGTATGATACAAAATCTTTAAGGGTTCCAATTTCATAACAATAAATACCAACATGATGATATGTGTTTAAATCTTTTTTTAAGGTTTTTCTTTTGAAATAAATTGCCTCTGGAAAATTTTTGTCATTTAACTCTTCTTTTGTTTTTACTTTAACCACACTTTGATTGTCGTAAAGTTTTTTATCTAAAATTTTTGAAGCAAGAGTACCAATTTTAGAGTTTGTATTAATCATAAATTGGTTAAGATTCCTTATATCATCAACATCAATTAAAGGTTCATCGCCTTGAAGATTCACCACTAAATCAATATTTGGAATCTTGGTTTTTTGTAGAGCTTCATAAATTCTATCTGTTCCTGTATTATGTTTATTACTAGTCAATACTGCCTCACCACCATTTTTTTTTACATCATCCATGATTTCTTGATTTTCAGTAGCGACTATTACATCTCCGATTTTTGCTTTTTCAGCCCTCTTGAACACGTGAGAAATGATCGATAAACCATTAATTTTTAGAAGTGGTTTTCCCGGCAACCTAGTGGCTGCTAGTCTTGATGGGATTATAATTAGTGTTTTCATGCGTCATTGTTATTTGTTAATACACTAAAAGCAGAGGCAATAATATACATCAAATATATAAGCAATTTTTAATTTATAATGTTATACGTTCAAAATAAAATTTTATAAAATGGATTCTTTTGAAATAAATAAAATTGTTGCTGCGATTTTACTTGTAGCTCTTCTTTTAATAGGTATTAGCAAACTATCTGGTGTGATTTTCTATGTTGAAAAACCTAAAACACCAGGATACGCAGTTGATGTTGAACAATCAGTTACTGCAAAGTTAAAAACTGAAGGTGAAACTGTAGACCAAAAAATAGATATCGCTGCTTTAATGGCAATGGGAGATATTGCAACTGGAGAAAAAGTTTTTAAAAAATGTGCAGCTTGTCATTCAATCATGAAAGGTGGAAAAAATAATATTGGACCAGCACTATACAATGTTGTTGGAAGAAAAATTGGTGCTGTAAATGATTACAAATATTCTAAAGCATTAGCTGGATACGGAAAGGAATGGACATTTGAGGAATTAAATGGGTATTTGATCAAACCTGCTAAATGGATTAAGGGAACTAAAATGGCATTTGCAGGATTGAGAAAAGAGAAAGATAGGGCCTCAGTGATTAAGTACTTAAACAAAAATTCAGACAACCCATTGCCTCTACCTTAATTTTCCAAAACAATAAAGTAAGATAGACTTTTGCACATGCACTCTGTTAAGTGCTTGTAACCAAACTTTTGATTGATTACTAGAAAATACTTTTTCATCAACTTCATTTCCTCTTGGCAAACAGTGAAGAAAAATACAATCTTTCTTAGCATAACCCATGATTTTTTTATTAATCTTAAATTTTTTAAAACTCTTCAATTTTTTTGATTTATTTACTTTATCATTGATAGATATAACTTTATCAGAAAAAAGAACATCTGCGTTAAGAACAGCTTTTTTAGGACTTGAATAAATATCTACTTTATTATTATTTTTTTGTATGTAGTCCATAATTTTTTTATTTGGTTTATATTTTTCAGGACAACCAATTTTTAATTTAAATGAAAATTTAATTGAAGCTGCAATTAAAGAATTTAAAACATTATTACAGTCTCCTATCCACGCGATATTTAATTTATGTATAGGCTTCTTCTTTATCTCTTCAACCGTGAAGATATCAGACAAAATCTGGGTTGGATGAGATGAAGGGCTTAACCCGTTAATAACTGGAATTGATAAATGTTTTTTGAATTCCTCTAGTTTTTTATCGCTATCTGTTCTTAACATAAAAGCATCACCAAAATTAGATAGTATCTTAGCTGTATCTTCTATACTTTCACCACCTTTCGACAAATGGAGTTCATCAGGTCTTAATGTCAGAGTACTTCCTCCGAGCTGTCTAATAGCAAGAAAAAAACTTAGTCTTGTCCTTAAACTTGATTTCTCAAACATTTGAATTAATAATTTTCCTTTAAGAGGTACATCTTTATCCACATCAAGATGACTAAGTTTTTCTCTTAAATTTTTTCTTTTTTGTGCATCACTAATAATTTTTCTAAGATTTTTAGATGAAATATCTTTTAAATTTATAAAATGTTTCATTTTATCTCATTTTTGAACATACATCATCAATGATTTTTAATGCTTGATTGATTTCTGTTTTTTTAACATTTAGCGGAGGTAGAATACGAATAACATTATCAGCTGCACGTATAGTTAGTAATCTTTTATCCATTAATTTTTTAATAAACTTTGACTGATCTGTATAAAGCTGAACTCCAATTAGTAAACCTTTTCCTCTTATTTCTCTAATAATCTTTGGATATTTTTCTTTTAAAAAATTCAAATTTACAAAAAAATGTTTTGATAATTTCTTTACATTAGTTAAGAATTTTTTACTTGAAACTATATCTATTACTGAATTTCCAACTGCCATTGCTAATGGATTCCCACCAAAAGTTGAACCATGGGTGCCTGGTGTCATTCCAGAAGCTACTTTTTTATTCATTAAAACTGCGCCAATAGGGAATCCACCACCAATACCTTTAGCGATAGGAACGATATCTGGCTTTATTTTTGAGCTTTCAAAAGACAGAAAATCTGCTGATCTCGAAATCCCTGTTTGAACTTCATCTGCTATTAATAAAATTTTTTTTTTATCACATAATTTTCTTAATCCTTTGAGGCACCAATCAGGGATCACTTTAATTCCTCCCTCTCCCATAATTGGTTCGATCATTATAGCTGCGGTATTTTTAGTGATTTTTTTTTTCAGAGATTTGTGATCTCCAAAAATAAAATGATCAAAACCTGGAACTTTTGGTCCAAAACCTTCTACCATTTTTTTTGATCCACTTGCAAAAATTGCTGCAATAGTTCTTCCGTGAAAAGAATTTTTTACACATAAAATTCTGTTTTTATGGGGTTTCCCAATTGAATAAAAGTATCGTCTAGCAACTTTAATTGATGCCTCAGTCGCTTCTGCACCACTATTTTGGAATATTACGTAATCAGCAAAAGTTTTTTGACATAATTTTTTTGCTAACTTTTCCCCCTCAGGAATTTTAAAGGCATTTGAAATATGCCAAAGTTTTTTAGATTGATTTTGTATTGTTTTAACTAGTTTAGGATGTGCGTGACCTAAACAATTTACAGCTATTCCTTGAACGAAATCTAGATATTTCACTCCTTTAGAAGTGTAAAGATAGCTTCCTTTACCTTTTATAAAAGAAATTTTCTTTCTATTATAATTTTTTGCTAAATAGCTCATTTTAATATTGTTTGTATAAACAAAAAAATTAAATACAAGTTACGATTGAATATCACTCTAAATATTTCGAATTAAATAATGTTGATAACTGCAAATATTATATTGTCTATAAGTGTTTTTTATCAGTATATTGTGTTTATGTATTTTATAAGTACATTATATAGTAAATTATGAGTTGGACCGAAGAAAAAGTCAACAAATTGAAAGAGCTTTGGGGAAAAGGTAACACTGCGAGCCAAATAGCTGAAATAATTGGTGGTATTACTCGAAATGCTGTAATTGGAAAAGCGCATAGACTAAATCTTTCAGCAAAAATTAAAACTAGAACAGCACCTTCAAATGAGAGCTACAATAATACAACAGAACAGAGAAATAATAAGGTTAAAAGAGGACGAAGAAGTAAATTTAAATCGCTAATTATTGAAAAGGATTTTGAACCTGAAAATCCTAAACAACTTGAAGAACTTGATGAAAATTCTTGCAAGTGGCCAATTGGTCATCCAAATGAGAAATCATTTTATTTTTGTGGAAGAACATCATTAAAAGATTTCTCTTATTGTAAGCTTCATTTGCTTTATGCTTATCAACCCAAGGGAAAAAAAGAAGATGTAATTGAAAAGGATGAGATTCCAGATTTTATTGGAAAAAAAATAAAATCTGCCTAATAAAATTTAATTTATATTATCTTTTTTTTTGAATATTCACCACCCTCTCTCCACATGTAGGAGTATTTTTCGACTTCCTCACTAAAAATTTTTTTCGAGGGCACACCAATGTCAAAGTTCGTCTTATACTTTCCAGATACAACATTATCGTAATTTAGTAACTTTAACTGATCAACGGTTAGCAAAGGATTCGGCAATAATTGGAAAAGTTTTGCTGTCATCATTGCTAGAGAGAGTGGAAATGGTATTAAAAGTCTTTTTTTATTTATTTTATTAAGTAAAATGGTCAAAATTTCTTTAAAAGTCAAGACTTCTGGCCCTATGCACTCTATAATGTTTAAATTGACTTTTTCTGAAATTACAAATTGAATAATATCAGTCAAATCTGAACAATGAATAGGAGTAAATTTTGTTTTACCATAATAATATAATGGGAATATCGGTAGCCGACTTAATAATGTCATTAAATTACAACTAAAATTATCTGAAGAAGAATAAACTATTGATGGTCGTAAAATTGTTGTGTTGGGAAAAATTTTAAGTATCTTCTGTTCGCCATCCAATTTACTCTGAGCGTATTTAGAATCTAATGCTTCATTTATTCCCAAAGCAGAAATATGAATAAATTGTTTTAATTTATATTCCTTGCACAATTTAGCCAAAAGGGACGGGAATATAGAATGAATATTTTTAAACGTGTTTCCATTTTTTTTTTCAAATAAAATACCAATTAAATTGATACAAATTTCGGCTGACTCAAAAAGTTTTCTAACTTTATTTTCATCAAAAATACTACACTCTTTTATTTCAATATAGCCTGCATTACCTTGGGTTTTGATTATATGACCTTTTTGATGAATATTTCTTGTAACAACTGTAACTGTGTAGTTATTTTGAGTTAATTTTCTTATAAGGTGGGTTCCAATTTGACCCGTACCTCCCCATATCAAAATTTTTTTCATTTCAGTAATCAAAAAATAGACATTATTATTTAGTCTTATATATATATAAATATATATGAGTAATATCAAAGTTTTTGAAAATGATTTACCTAAAGATTTGGATTTATCAAATGAAAAATTCATCGGTCTAGATAATGAAGCATTAGGGCTAGTACTTGGCAGAGACCCCCTAACTCTTGTTCAATTAGGACTGGAGTCAAAAAATTTTTATTTAATAAAACTCAATAGGGAGACCTATCATGCGCCAAACCTAATAAAGGCTTTATCTAATGACAGTACTCAATTTATCATGCATTATGCGAGACAGGATCTGTTGTGGCTAAAATATCACCTTGACGTAAAACCAAAAAATATTTTCTGTACAAAGGTCGCATCAAAAATAGCGAGAACTGCCAGTTCATACCATGGGTATAAAGATCTTGTCAAAGAGTTGTGTGGAAAAGATATTTCAAAAAAAGAACAGCAAAGCGATTGGGGCGATCCAAATCTTTCAGAAAAACAAATTAAATATGCTGCATCTGATACTGAGCATCTATTTGAGATAAGAAATAAATTGATTAAAATGTTAGAGAGAGAAAAAAGAATAGATTTATTTAAAAAGTCTATGGATGTAATACCTGTTTTAGTTGACATGGAAATCGCGGGTTACAAGTTATCAACTTTTGAACATTAAAAATGAAAAAAAATTTTATAAAAACTGCAAAAGATGTAATCAATCTAGAAATATCTGGATTAATTCAATTAAAAAAAAATTTAAATAATTCATTTAATGAAGCTGTAAATGAAATTGCAAAGTGTCAATCTAAAGTAATTCTTTGTGGTGTTGGAAAAAGTGGATTAATTGCCAGTAAAATAGCAGCAACTTTTTCCTCTGTTGGAACTCCAGCCTTTTTTTTATCAGCAAGTAATTCATCCCATGGAGATCTTGGAAGTGTTACCAAAAAAGACATATTAATTTTGATAAGTTACTCTGGTGAAACAAATGAATTAAAAAATATTATTCAGTATGCAAATAGAAACAAGGTTTTATTAATTGGAATTGTATCAAAAAAAGACTCAATTTTACATAAGGCCTCAGATATTAAATTATTAACTCCACAAGTTAAAGAGTCGGGTGGTATTGTCCCAACCTCAAGTACCTCAGTTCAACTTGCACTAGGCGATGCTTTAGCTATATCTGTAATGAAACAAAAAAAATTTAACAAACTTGATTTCAAAAAACTCCATCCTGCAGGAACGTTGGGAGCAAAATTGAAAACTGTAGAAGACATTATGTTAACTGGAAAAAGAATACCTTTTGTAGGTGAAAATTTAAAAATGAAGGAAGCATTAAAAATATTAAGTGATAAAAAACTTGGGGTATTAATTGTTCAGAATAAAAAAAAACAAACTACTGGAATCATTACAGATGGTCAAATAAGAAGGTTTAACCAAAAAAACCCGGATTTACTAGCAACTAAAGTTAATAAAGTAATGACGAGAAACCCAGTAAGCGTCGAAAAAAATGATTTAGCTGCAAAAGCTTTGTCAATTATGAATAATAAAAAAATCACGTCCTTATGTGTTTTTAATAAAAAGAATAAAAATAAAACAATAGGAATACTCCACGTACACACAATACTGCAATCAAATATATCTTAAATGACAAAAAGTTTAGTAATAAAAATTTTGATTGGGCTTTCTGTCGTAATTATAATTTTTTTTTCTTACTCTAAGCTTTCTAAAGAAGACAAAAAAGTTTCAATTGAAAAAGAGACTGTTGAGGAAGATATAGATGCTACAACAAATATAATAAAAGATGTAAATTACAGATCAAATGATGTTAAAGGAAATGAATATTTTTTGAACGCATCAGAGGGACAAATGGATTTGACAAATGATAAAATAATATTTCTTACTAATGTTAAAGCCAAAATAAACATGGTTGAAGGAAATGTGATAAATATTAAATCAGAGTATGGAAAGTACAATATTAACAACTATGACACCATTTTTTCTAAAAACGTAAAAATTAATTACGAGGACAATGAAATTAAAGGTAATTATGTTGATTTTTCTTTAAATAGAGATTCGTTGATAATTTCAAAAAATGTCGTCTATTCAAATCAAAAAAACTCACTCAAAGCAGATGTTGTTGAAATCAATATTACAACTAAAGATGCAAAAATTTTTATGTACGAAAATGAGAAAAAGGTTAAAATAAAATCAAATTAAATATCATGGGAATAATCAAAAAATTTAGAATTAAATCTTTTAAAAGTACAAATACAATTCTTGAATTTAAAAATATTTCATTATCTTACGGGAATAGACTGATACTCGACAATATTAATTTTAAAATAAATGAGGGACAAATTTTTGGAATGTTGGGTCCTAATGGTGTAGGTAAATCTACTATTTTTAATTTAATTACAGGATTAATCTCTCCAAAATATGGTAAAATTTTAATTAATGGTCATGATGCAACGAGTTTTCCAATTTATTTAAGAACAAAAAAATTTAAAGTAGGATATGTTCCGCAATACGGAGGGTATTTTAATGACCTATCTCTACACGATAATTTAAAAGCAATCAGTGAAATAATAATAAATGATAGAAATCTTAGATCTCAGAGAATAAATTACGTTATTTCAAAATTCGAATTAGATAGTTTAAAAGACATAAAAGCTAAATACCTTTCTGGAGGCCAAAAAAGAAAATTAGTTCTTGCGTTAGCTTTGTTAAGTGAACCCAAAGTCCTACTTCTGGATGAACCATTCGCTGCATTGGATGTTCTAACAATAAAGATGCTGCAAGAGATAATTGTTAACCTACAACAAGAAAGCCGCATTACTATATGCATTTGCGATCATCAGGCTAGAGATCTGTTAGCATGTGTTGATATAGCTATGATCTTAAGTAATTGTAAGATTATTGCACAAGATACCCCATCGAATTTAGTAAAAAATATCAACGCCCAGAATGCATATTTCGGTGATAGTTTTAAAATAAACTAATCAATATGTCTAATCACATTATAATTAAAAAAAAAATTAATAATTTTAAAAAAAAAATTTCAGTAAGTGGTGACAAAAGTATAAGTATTAGATGGGTTCTGTTCGCATCAATAGCCTCAGGTATTTCAATAGCTAAAAATTTACTAGTATCAGAGGATGTAATGGCCGCAATTAATATTATTAAAAAATTTGGAATAAAAGTTGTTCGAAAAAAGAGTTTTTTTATGATTTTTGGAAAAGGAATTGATGGATATAATTATAAAAAAAACATAGTTATAAATGCGGAAAATTCAGCAACTTTAGGCAGATTAATTCTTGGTTTAGTAATCAACTCTACTAATACTATTAAGTTAATTGGAGACAAAAGTTTATCTAGAAGGGATTTTGAAAGAGTAACTTCTCCTTTATCTAAATTTGGAGCAAAGTTTAAATTAAAAGAAAACTTTAGTCTTCCACTAACAATCCGTGGATCGGAAAAAATTAAACCTATTAAATACTATGAAAGAAGAGGCTCAGCACAATGTAAAAGCTCTGTTATGCTAGCTGCAATGAGAGCTGATGGAACAACCTATATAAAAGCCAAAAAGAGCAGAGATCACACAGAAAAAATGATGAAAAACCTTAAATTACCCATTAGCGTTATTAAAAAAAAGAATTATGATATAATCCAAATTAAAAGAGTAAAAAAAATAAAAGCAATAAACTACAATATTCCCTCAGACATAAGTTCTAGTGCTTTTTTTATGGTACTGACTGCGCTCTTAAATAATTCTCAACTTATAATAAAAAATGTAAATATAAATCCATCAAGAATTGGGGTCATTACTATTTTAAAAAAAATGGGGGTGGATATAGTTTTTCAAAAAACAAAAATTTACAAAGGAGAAAAAATTGCTGATATTAAAGTTAAGAGTTCTAGATTAATAAAGCCAATTAATTGTCCTTCTAAACTAAATGCCAGTGCTATAGATGAATTTTTAGTAATTTTTTTAATGGCAGCAAAAGCAAATGGTATTTCGTATTTTAAGGGATTAGCTGAATTAAACAAAAAAGAAAGCCCAAGACTTAAATGGGGCTCAAAGATTTTGAATAAGATGGGTGTAAAGAATATTACAACAAAAGATTCAATTAAAATTTTTGGAAATCCAAAACTAAAAATTAATAAAAAGATTATCATAAAAAATTATCTTGGAGATCACAGGGTATTTATGACTAGTGTAATAGCAGCATTGTCATTTGGGGGATTGTGGAAAATACACGATAGTAAAGCTATAAAAACATCTTTTCCAAATTTTTTAAATATAGTGAGACAATTAGAGAGGTAATGAAAAAAAGGGAAAAAATAATTAAAATAGCAATAGACTCCCCAGCTGCGGCAGGAGCAGGTACACAAGCAAAGTTAATTTCTAAACATTACAATTTACTACATTTAGATACAGGTCGTTGTTACAGATATATTGCTAATATAAAGATTTCAAATCCATTGAAATATAATTTTAAATATATTAAAAAAAAAATTAAGAATTTAAAAATTGAAGATTTACAGGATAAAAAACTTTCGACTGATAAAGTTGCAACAGTTGCTTCAATAATAGCTAAAGACAAGAAGATAAGAAAATTAGTTAACTTTTTTCAATTGAATTGTGCTTATAATCCACCAATTAA
>CACBGP010000016.1 GCA_902538745.1 uncultured Pelagibacteraceae bacterium
AAAGCCAGTTAATGCCAACGTTCCAATAATCATTAATGAATAAGTGTAAGGTAATTTTTTCCATACTCCTCCCATATTATTTATATTTTGCTCATCTTTAAATGCATGGATGACTGAACCAGATCCCAAAAATAATAAAGCTTTAAAGAAAGCATGAGTAAATAAATGAAACATTGCTACGTTATAAGCACCCACTCCAGTAGCAAAAAACATATAACCTAATTGACTACATGTAGAATAGGCTATTATCTTTTTTATATCATTTTGAACTAAAGCAACGGTTGCAGCAAAAAAAGCTGTGCTCATACCAATTACAGTAATTATATTTAATACAAATTCAGAATATTCGTAAATTGGTGAACATCTAACAACAAGAAAAACACCAGCTGTAACCATAGTTGCCGCATGAATTAAGGCTGACACAGGTGTTGGACCCTCCATGGCATCAGGTAACCAAGTATGAAGTAGAATTTGAGCTGATTTACCCATAGCGCCAATAAATAAAAGTAAGCAAATCAAATCTATCGCTTTAATTTCGATACCTAAAAAAACTAGATTTTTTTCTGTAATGTTTGGAATTTGCTGAAAAACCTCAGAATAATTTACTGTTCCAAATAAATAAAAAATTAAAAAAATACCTAGAGCAAATCCGAAATCTCCAACTCTATTAACAACAAATGCCTTAATTGCTGCTTTATTTGCAGACTCTTTTTTAAACCAAAAACCTATTAAGAAATAAGAACATAAACCAACTCCCTCCCAACCAAAAAATAATTGAATGAAATTATCTGAAGTTACCAACATTAACATCGCAAAAGTAAATAATGATAAATAAGCCATGAACCTTGGCTTATGGGGATCATGAGACATATAACCAATTGAGTAAATATGAACAAGTGCAGAAATAGATGTTACTACAACCAACATTACAGCTGATAACGCATCAATCTTCATTGACCAATTAACATTTAATGATCCTGAGTTTATCCATGTAGCTATTGTGATGTTATCTTGATATTGATTGACTATTACCTCGTATAAAACTAGAGCTGATAAAATAGCCGATATCGATACCAATAAACTTGTAATTATTTCAGAATTTCGATCACCGATAAATTTTCCAAAAAATCCAGATATTATTGAGGCTACCAAAGGTAAAGCTATTATTGAAATTTCCATTTTACCCTTTTAATTTATCTATTTCCTCAACACGAATTGTTCCTGAATTTCTGTAATAAACAACTATGATTGCAAGGCCGATAGCTGCTTCAGCAGCAGCAACAGTTAATATAAATAAAGTAAATACTTGTCCAGTCAAATCACCCAAATACATTGAGAACGAAACTAGGTTTATATTAACAGCTAATAATATGAGTTCTATACTCATAAGTATTACAATAATATTTTTTCTATTCAAAAAAATTCCAATTATTCCAATACTAAAAATAACTGCACCCAATGTTAAGTAATGTCCTAAGCCTATTTCAATCATCTATTTTAACTCCTCTATTAGAAGCAACCTCTACAACTTCTACACCCTCAGCTCTTTCTCTAGAAATTTGTTTCAAATAACTTTGTTTTTTAACACCCTCTCTTTGTCTAAAAGTAAGAACAATAGCTCCTATCATTGCTATTAGAAGTATCATTCCACTAATTTGAAAGATGTGAATATAGTCTGTATATAAAACCATTCCTAATGAATGAGTATTACTAACATCGTTTACTATTGATAGATTATCTTGGTTAAATAAGTCGGGTTTGTATTTCCATCCACCTATGACAATTATGAGTTCAAAAAAAATTATAACACTTATTAATAATCCAATTGGTATATGATTGGAGTTTTCTTTAGATATAAACCATTGATTTTTTTGTTGAGCAACATTTAGCATCATTACTACAAACAAAAATAATACTGCTACAGCTCCAACATAAACAATTAACATTATCATTCCTAAAAATTCTGCACCAATCATGATAAAAAGACAGGATATACTTATAAAATCTAAAATTAAAAAAAAAACAGAATGGACAGTATTTTTAGATACTGTAACCATAACTGCTGAAACTACTGCAATTATCGAAAATATGTAAAAAAATATTGCATGCGCAATCATAAATTATCTGTATGGATTATCTGACTTAATATTAGCTGCCAAAATATTTTCCCATCTGTCTCCATTATCAAGAAGCTTTTCCTTAGTGTAATAGAGCTCTTCACGAGTTTCTGTGGAGAATTCAAAATTTGGTCCTTGAACTATTGCATCTACAGGGCAAGACTCTTCACATAAACCACAATAGATACATTTCATCATATCAATATCATAACGAGTTGTTTTTCTACTTCCATCTGATCTTTGAGAAGACTCAATAGTAATTGCTTGAGCAGGACAGACGGCTTCACATAATTTACATGCTATACATCTTTCTTCACCATTCGGGTATCTTCTCAAAGCATGTTCGCCTCTAAATCTTGGACTTATTTTACCTTTTTCAAACGGATAATTAATTGTTTTTTTAGATTTAAATAATTCTTTTATTGCAATAAAGAGCCCTCCAACAAAATCTGTCATGAAAACCATTTTTAAAAATCTAGAAATTTTCATTTAGTTAGTTGGTAAAAGGTTAAAATAAAAAAGGTAACTAGCGGTTAAAACAACATAAGTTAAAGATAACGGTAAAAATATTTTCCAACCTAGTCTCATAAGCTGATCATATCTATATCTTGGTACAATAGCTTTTACCAATGCAAAAAGTATAAATAAAAATAATATCTTAAAAATAAGCCAAAGCGCTCCTGGAATTAAGTTAAATGGATAGAGCTCAATCGGAGACAGCCACCCTCCTAAAAATAAGATTGATCCTAAAGCACACATTAATAGAATATTTGCGTACTCTCCTAACCAAAACATTGCGTACATCATTCCAGAATACTCCGTTTGATATCCTGCAACTAATTCTGCCTCTGCTTCAGGTAAATCAAAAGGTGGTCTGTTTGTTTCAGCTAATGCTGAAATAAAAAAAATTACAAACATTGGAAACAATGGAATAACGAACCACATGTCATTCTGAGCAAGTACTATGTCATTTAAATTTAATGAGCCTACACACAATAAGACATTTATAATTATTATACCTATTGATACCTCGTAAGAAACCATTTGTGCCGCTGATCTTATTGAACCTAAAAATGGGTATTTAGAATTTGACGCCCATCCACCCATTATTATTCCATAGACACCTAATGATGAAACAGCGAATATATACAAAATTCCTACGTTAATATCAGCTAGAACTTGATCAACACCAAAAGGAATCACAGCCCAAGCTATTAAAGCAAGTGTCATTGTAATAATTGGTGCTAAAATGAAAATTATTTTATTTGAGCTAGCAGGTATAATTATTTCTTTAAAAATATATTTAAGCGCATCAGCTAAAGATTGCAGTAAGCCAAATGGACCTACTACATTTGGACCTTGTCTTTTTTGAACAAAAGCCCAAACCCTTCTATCTAACCAAACAATCATCGCGACAGATACTAAAACTGGCACCAGTAAAAATAAAATCTTATATGTTTCCTGAAAAATTAAATCTAAATATTCCATTTATTATCCCTCTGTCCCTGTTTTTTCTAAAACTAACTTTGAATTATTACATTCAAACATTGTTTTTGATGCTCGGGCAACTACATTAGAAAAATAGTAATCTTTAAATTCAACTTTTATTTTTTCGTTTTCAAAAGTTTTTTTTTCAATCTTTTCAATAAATTTAGAATTTTTTTGCTCTTGTTTCATTTTTAAATAATTAAACATACTACTTTCAAGCTCCTCTTTATCATTAAAAAGTTTTCTGTTATTCATTACCTCTGCAAGATCATTTATTGTTTGCCAATCTTCTTTTGCATCACCAGGTGGATATGATGCCTTATAAGCTTTTTGAATTTTTCCTTCTAAATTTGTATAATGACCCGATTGCTCTGTGTAAGCAGCACCAGGTAGAATGATGTCTGCAATCTCTGCACCTCTGTCACCATGACTACCTTGATAAATAATAAATTCATTTTTCTTTTTAAAATCTAGGTTGTCCTGTCCAAGCAGATAAATAATTTCAAATTTGTTTTCTTTCACTTCATCAAGTAATTTATTATTTTTGTCAATTATATCTAAATCCAAATTACCAACTGTTCCTGCGTCTACTGATAATACATTAAGTGGATTCCATTCATTTGAAATTTTTTCATTTTTTTTCAAAAAATCTTTAAGTGAGTCAAATAAGTATTCAGCAGATCTAATTCTTAAAAAAGATTCACCAATTATAATTAATGGTTTTTTTGAATTAATTATCTTTTTTGATAATTCATTATTGTTCTCAAAAATATCTTTCACAGTTTGTGTATTTCCATCTAAACTTTCATATGGATAGGTGAGATCTCCAACGTTATTTAATGAAATAATTTTTGTATCATTGTTTAAAAATGCTTTTCTAATTCTTGCATTTATCATTGTTGCTTCATATCTCGGATTAGCTCCGATCATTAAGATTAAGTCCGCTTCCTCAATTCCATTAATTTTTGAGTTGAATATGTAATTTTCTCTAATTGAACTATCAATAAAAGTTTTCAAAGATCTAGATTCATAATTTTTTGAATTTATTGTTCTTTCCAAAAATTCTTTAAATATAAAACTTGCTTCCATGTTACAAAGATCTCCAACAAAACCACAAATCTTTTTATTATCTGTATTTTCAATTTTTGATTTAATAATTTTATAAACTTCTTCCCAAGAAGCTTTTTCGAACTTATTATTGTATTTTATATATGGAGTATCTAATCGTTGGTTTAATAATCCATCACAGGCATATCTTGTTTTATCTGAGATCCATTCCTCATTTATATCCTCGTTTATTATTGGTAATACTCTTTTCACCTCCCAATCATATGTATCAACTCTTATATTGGATCCAACAGCATCCATCACATCTATAGTTTCAGTTTTTTTAAGTTCCCATGGTCTTGCCTCAAAAACGTAGGGTTTAGATGTCAGCGCCCCAACTGGACAAAGATCTATAACATTTCCCGATAACTCTGATTGAACAGACTGTTCCAAATATGTAGTTATCTGCATATCTTCCCCTCTTCCAATAGCACCTAATTCGGGAACACCTGCTATCTCTGTTGCAAATCTCACACATCTTGTGCAATGAATGCATCTTGTCATTTGAGTCTTGATTAATGGGCCCATGTTCTTATCTGGGACTGCTCTTTTATTTTCCTTAAATCTTGACTTATCAATACCATAAAACATTGATTGATCTTGAAGATCACATTCTCCACCTTGGTCACAAACAGGACAATCTAATGGGTGATTTGCTAACAAAAACTCCATTACACCTTTTCTAGATTTTTCTATTTTTGGTGTATTTGTTCTTATCACCATTCCATCAGCTGCTGGCATTGCACATGAGGCAACAGGCTTAGGTGATTTTTCCATTTCAACTAAACACATTCTACAATTACCAGCTATCGATAGTTTTTCATGATAACAAAATCTCGGAATTTCAGCGCCAGCTTTTTCACATGCTTGAAGAACAGTTAAACCTTCTTCAACTTCAACTTCAATATCGTTTACTTTTAATTTAAGCATTTTTATCTAATAAATGTTGATCAACCAAATAAGGTATATTTTTGTTTTCTTTAACAATAGGATCAAATTTATTTCTCTTTTTTATTTCGTCTTTAAAGTGTCTTAGTAACCCTTGGACTGGCCATGATGATCCTTCTCCAAAAGCACAAATGGTGTGGCCTTCTATTTGTTTTGTAACATCTCCTAACATTTCTATTTCATCTTTTGATGCCTCTCCCTTTGCCATTCTTTCTAGCATTCTCCACATCCAGCCTGATCCCTCCCGGCATGGTGTACACTGGCCACAGCTTTCATGTTTATAAAATCTTGCTATTCTTGCCATACATTTAATAATATCTTGATCTTTATTAATCACGACAACTCCTGCAGTCCCTAATCCACTTTTCTCAGCCACTAATGAGTCAAAATCCATCGTTAAAGTCTCACATTTTTCTTTTGGTATAAGTGGCATTGATGATCCGCCTGGTATTACTGCCTGTAGATTGTCCCATCCACCTACTACACCTCCGGCATGTACTTCGATTAATTCTTTTAGAGGAATATTCATTTCCTCTTCAACATTACATGGGGAATTAACATTTCCAGAAATACAGAAAATTTTTGTACCTGTGTTTTTTTCTCTCCCCAATGATGCAAACCATTTTCCACCTCTTCTAAGTATCGTAGGAACTACAGCTATTGTTTCAACATTGTTAATTATTGTGGGGCAACCATAAAGTCCTACTAATGCAGGGAAAGGTGGCTTCAATCTTGGTTGACCTTTATTTCCTTCAATACTTTCTAGTAGTGCAGTCTCTTCACCACAAATATAAGCTCCTGCACCATAATGAATATAGATGTCAAGATCCCATCCAGTTCCAGAAGCATTTTTTCCAATCAATTTCTTTGCATAAGCATCATCAATAGCAGCTTGAAGTTTTTGTCCATCAACGAAATACTCACCTCTTATATAAATATAGCAAACATGTGCTTGAACTGCATAGGATGCAATCAAACAACCTTCAATTAATTTATGCGGTTCAAATCTTAAAATATCTCTATCCTTACAAGTTCCTGGTTCTGACTCATCTCCGTTAATCACTAAATAATGTGGCCGTGATCCAACTTCCTTGGGTGCAAAGGACCATTTTAAACCTGTTGGAAATCCCGCACCACCTCTTCCTCTAAGTTGAGACTCTTTGACCTCGTTAATGATCCAATCTCTTCCTTTACTTATAATTTCTTTAGTATAAATCCAGTCATCCCTCTTTTGAGCTGAAATTATATCAGAACCTAAATCGTTATATAAGTTTTGAAAGATTCTATCTTTATCCTTGAGCATTTTTAAATTCCATTAGTGTTTTTCTATTATTTTCTGGCTCATTGTTCACTCTGCCTCTGTATGATCCAGCCTTTGGTGTGTTACCTTTTAAAATCGTCTCTAAAATCTCTAGTGTTTTTTCTTTATTTAAATCTTCATAATACTCATCGTTAATTTGCATCATTGGTGCATTAACACAAGCACCCAAACATTCAACTTCCATCCAAGAACAAATTTTATTTGGTGAAAGCTCAGACTCATTTTCAGATATCTTTTCTTTACATGCCTCTACTAATTTATTTGCTCCCCTTATCATACAAGGAGTTGTTGTACATACCTGAACAAAATATTTACCGACTGGTGATAGATTGTACATACTGTAAAATGTTGCAACTTCATAAACTTTTATGTAAGGCATGTCTAAAATTTTCGCTATATATTTCATAGCAGCAAGGGGTATCCAATTATCATTTTGTCTTTGAGCAATATAAAGTAAATCCATCACAGCACTTTGTTGTTTGCCCTTTGGATATTTTGCTATAACCTTGTTTGCAATATCTAGAGATGAAGAACTAAATTCAAAGTTTTCAGGTTGCTCTTTTGCTGGTCTTTTTAAACTCATCTATCAACCTCACCAAAAACTATATCTAAAGATCCAAGCACAGCTGGTACGTCAGCCAACATATGACCTTTTATTAAATAATCCATCGATTGAAGATGTGAAAATCCTGGCGCTCTAATTTTACATTTGTAAGGTTTGCTCGAACCATCAGAAATCAGGTATACCCCAAACTCACCTTTTGGAGCTTCTACTGCTGTATATATTTCATCTTCAGGAACTCTATATCCCTCTGTAAATAATTTAAAATGATGTATTAAAGCTTCCATTGATTGTTTTATCTCTTTTTTTGATGGTGGTGAAATTTTACCATCAAAAGTTTTAATTGGGCCTTTTTCCATCTTTGCTAAACATTGTTTGATTATAAAAACACTTTCCCTCATTTCCTCTATTCTACATAAATATCGATCATAACAATCTCCATTTTTACCAATAGGTATCTTAAATTCTAATTGATCGTAACAATCGTAAGGTTGAGACTTCCTCAAATCCCAAGGTATACCCGAACCTCTTATCATTACACCACTAAAAGAATAATCAAGCGCATCCTCTTTTGAAACAATTCCAATATCTACATTTCTTTGCTTAAATATTCGATTATCAGTTAAAAGATTTTCTAAATCATTTATAACCTTTGGAAAAGTTTCACAAAATTTTGCAATATCTTTTTCTAGTCCAACTGGCAAATCTTGATGAACACCACCAGCTCTAAAATAATTTGCATGTAGTCTAGATCCTGAAGCTCGCTCATAAAATGTCATTAAAGTTTCTCTTTCTTCAAATCCCCATAAAGAGGGAGTTAAAGCGCCAACGTCTAATGCTTGAGTTGTAACATTTAAAATATGGCTTAATATTCTACCAATTTCACAAAACATTACTCTAATATATTGAGCTCTTATAGGTACATCAATTCCAAGGATTTTTTCAATTGCCAAGGCAAAGGCATGCTCTTGGTTCATTGGAGCAACATAATCAAGACGATCAAAATAAGGCACAGCTTGCATATAAGTTTTATTTTCTATAAGTTTTTCAGTTCCTCGATGTAATAATCCTATATGTGGATCAGCTTTTTCTACAACTTCTCCATCTAATTCAAGTATAAGTCTTAATACCCCATGGGCTGCTGGATGTTGCGGACCAAAATTTAAATTTAAATTTTTAATTTTTTTTGTCATCTGTGTTCACTTGCTCTTTAATATATTTTGTTCCTTCCCATGGACTTTCATAGTCAAAATTTCTGTAATTCTGCTCCAGTTTTACTGGTTCATTAATTACTTTTTTTTGTTCTTCGCTATACCTTGACTCTATATGACCAGTTAAAGGAAAATCTTTTCTTAAAGGATGACCTTCAAAACCATAATCTGTAAGTATTCTTCTCAGATCAGGATGGTCTTTAAAGTTTACACCATACATATCAAAAACTTCTCTTTCCATCCAATTTGCTGATGGAAAAATAGATGTTATTGACGATATAACTTCTTTCTCATTTATAAAATAACTTAAAACTATTCTTTGATTAAATTCATGACTTAAAAGTAGATATACAATTTTAAATCTTTGTGCTTCCTCTGGATAATCTACAACTGTGATATCTATCAGTTGCCTAAATTTTGCATCTTTATTAGTTTTAACAAATAGTAAAACATCAATTAAATCTTCTTTATCAATTTCAATATAAATTTGATTATGATTAATCTTAGTTTTATTTATTTTCGTTGTGAGTTCAGAATTTATTTTTTTTTCTAAATCAATTAAACTTTTCATTTTATCTACTAAAGGACCCCTTGTTTCTAATTTTTTTTTGTAATTGCATTATTCCATATAACAATGCCTCAGCAGAAGGTGGACAACCTGGTACATAAACATCAACTGGCACGATACGGTCACAACCTCTGACAACAGAATACGAATAATGATAATAACCGCCTCCATTTGCACAACTACCCATCGATATTACATATCTTGGTTCAGGCATTTGATCATATACTTTTCTCAATGCAGGAGCCATTTTGTTTGTTAATGTTCCTGCTACAATCATAACATCAGATTGCCTAGGTGATCCTCGTGGAGCAGCTCCAAATCTTTCAAGATCATATCTTGGCATAGCGGTTTGCATCATTTCAACAGCACAGCAAGCTAAGCCAAATGTCATCCAATGCAATGAACCAGATCTTGACCAGTTTACTAAATTTTCTAATGAAGTAGTTATAAATCCATTATCACTAAAATCTTTAGCAAGTTGTTTAAATTCTTCTGGTACTTGATCTAACTTATTACTCATTTGATAAAAATATTATTCCCAGTCTAATGCACCTTTTTTCCACTCATAAATAAAACCAATTGTTAATATGAATAAAAAAATCATCATTGATGTAAAGCCTAACAAACCAATATTGCCTAGCGATATTGCCCATGGAAAAAGAAATGCAATTTCTAAATCGAAAATTATAAAGAGTATAGCAACTAAATAGAATCGTACGTCAAATTCCATTCTTGAGTCTTGAAATGGTTCAAATCCACATTCATAAGCTGATAGTTTCTCTGGATCAGGGTTTTTTGGTGATAATATAAAATTTACAACTATAAACGCACAGCTCAGGCCAAGTGCAATAAATAAAAACAAAATTATAGGCAAATAATCTTTTAAAAATTCCGCAGTCATCATGGAATATATATCATTTTTTATGGGTAGATGAAGTGGTGTTAGGTCACATTAATTAAAATATATGGTGTAAATGATAACGTTTATCAGTATTAATTTGTATAAGTGGCGGGAGTGAAGGGACTCGAACCCTCGACCTATCGCGTGACAGGCGATCGCTCTAACCAACTGAGCTACACCCCCACTTATGATTCATTTTGGTGGGCAGTAAAGGACTCGAACCTTTGACCCCCTCGGTGTAAACGAGATGCTCTACCAACTGAGCTAACCGCCCTGAACCAAAATAAATGATTTATATCTTTTAGAGTAATAAGGTCAAGATTTATTAGTTGTTATAAAATGTAGAGAATATTTAAAATCCACCTCTCCAATTATTCTTGGAGTTAAAATGATCTTCCTCTTCTTTAGAAGTTGGTCTAAATAAATAATAAAGAACTATTATTACCATTAAGGGAAATAAAATTAATTCCATAAGATTATTTTTAATCTATTGAATACTTGCTTGAGATTTGTCATCTTTTTTTGACATATCAACCTCAACCCATTCGGTTTTCTTGAGTTCTTTTGTCAAAGCAATTTTTAGAACATCATCCGCATTTTCTACAGGCGTAATTTTTATATCATCAATTATTTTTTTTGGCATATCAACTAAATCTTTTTCATTTTCTTTCGGAATTAAAACTTGTTTAATTCCAGCTCTATGCGCAGCCAACAATTTTTCTTTTAAGCCACCAATTTGTAAAACTTGACCTGTTAAAGTTACTTCACCAGTCATTGCAACATCCTTTCTTACCGGGATTGTTGTTATAGATGATACAATTGATGTCACCATAGCAATTCCTGCAGAAGGTCCGTCCTTGGGTGTTGCTCCTTCTGGAACATGAATATGAAAATCTTTCTTTTCAAAAAGTGGGGGGATGATCCCATACTCTAAACATTTTGATCTGACAAAAGATTTAGCTGCTTTAACTGACTCCTGCATTACATCACCTAATTTACCTGTAATTTGCATTCTACCTTTACCAGGCATAGTTGCTGTCTCAATTTTTAATATTTCACCACCGTACTCAGTCCATGCTAGGCCAGTTACTATCCCAACTTTATCGTTATTTTCCAGTTCACCAAACTTATGTTTTGGAATTCCAAGAAAATCTGACAAATTTTTATTGTTAACACTTACCTCTTTTTCTTCTCCAGCTACAACTTTTTTAACAACTTTTCTTGCAACCTTAGAAATTTCTCTCTCAAGATTTCTTACCCCTGACTCTCTTGTGTATCTTCTTATAATTTCTTTTATAATATCGTCATCCATTTTCATTTCATTTTCTTTAACACCGTTATCTTTAATTTGTTTAGGAAGTAGAAATTTATTAGCAATATTAATCTTTTCATCCTCTGTATACCCAGCTAATCTTATCACCTCCATTCTATCTAATAACGGAGGTAAAATATTCAACGTATTAGCTGTTGTAACAAACATTACATCTGACAAATCGTAGTCAACTTCTAAGTAATGATCATTAAATGTTGTATTTTGTTCAGGGTCTAAGGCTTCTAATAAAGCTGAAGATGGGTCACCTCTGTAGTCATTTCCAATCTTATCTATTTCATCTAATAAAATTAAAGGATTTTTAGTACCAGCCTTTTTCATCATCTGAATAATTTTTCCTGGCAATGAACCGATATAAGTTCTTCTGTGCCCTCTTATTTCAGCTTCATCTCTCATACCACCAACCGACATTCTTACAAATTCTCTATTAGTAGCTTTTGCAATTGATTTACCTAAAGAGGTTTTGCCAACACCTGGTGGACCAACCAAACATAAAATTGGACCTTTAATTTTTTCCATTCTTTTTTGAACTGCTAAGAACTCTATTATTCTCTCTTTAACTTTTTCTAATCCAAAGTGATCTTTATCAAGAATATTCAAAGCTTTTTTTAAATCAATGTCTACCTCACTTTTTTTATGCCATGGCAAATCTATCATCCAATCTAAGTAGTTTCTAACTACTGTAGCTTCAGCTGACATCGGGCTCATATTTTTCAATTTTTTTAATTCTTGCATACATTTCTTTTCAACATCTTTAGGCATTTTAGATTTTAAAATAGCTTTATTTAAATTTGCGCTTTCATCTTTGCCATCCTCAATCTCACCAAGCTCTTTTTGAATAGCCTTTAATTGCTCATTTAAGTAATATTCCCTTTGAGTTTTTTCCATTTGTGTTTTAACTCTTCCTCTAATTCTTTTTTCTACTCCAATAATACTAGTCTCATTTTCCATCAATTTGATAATTGAATTTAATCTTTTTTTAACATCAATTGTTTCAAAAATTTGTTGTTTTTCTGAAATTGTTGCTGTTAAATGTGATGCAATATTATCTGCTATTTGAGATGGGTCTTTTAATTGTTTAATGTTACTAATTGTTTCACCTGAAATTTTTTTATTTATCGAAGTTAATTTCTCTAATCTTCTGACAGCTGTTGCAGCTAATGGATATAAATCTTCTTGATCGGTCAAAATGTCATTGTGCGGAGTATAATCACAAATAATAAATTTATCATTATCCTTAAAATCTAAAATTTTTACTCTCTTTACCCCCTCAACTAAAACTTTAACGGTTCCATCAGGTAACTTTAATAGTTGAAGAATACTTCCCTCACAACCGTACATAAATATGTCGGTTTTTTTTGGATCATCAATTTCTGAATTTTTTTGTGTTACCAATATAATTTTTTTTTCCTTTTTCATCACCTCGTTCAAAGCAGATATAGATTTGTCTCTACCTACAAACAAAGGTATTACCATTGAAGGAAAAACTACAATATCTCTTAAGGGTAGTAGTGGTAATGATATTTTAATATCCATGATCTAAATATGGATATTATAATTTATTTTGCAATACCTTTTTCTTATTTATTAAGGCTATTACGCCGCTGTTGTCTTATTTGTTTTGGATTTATTGTCTGTTTTTGAGTGAACTATAATTGGTTGAGACTGGCCTTTTACAGCAGTAGAATCAATTATTACTTCCTCAATATTTTCTTGACTTGGCAAATCATACATTGTTTTCAATAATATATTTTCTAAGATTGATCTCAAACCTCTTGCTCCAGTCTTTTTTCTAATTGCTTTAAGGGCAATCTCTTTGAGAGCATTGTCTTTAAATGTTAATCTAGCACCATCAAGTTTAAAAAGTTCCTGATATTGTTTAACTAAAGAATTTTTAGGCTCTTGTAATATTTTTATTAAAGATCTTTCATCTAAATCTTCTAATGTTGCTATCATTGGTAGTCTTCCAATAAATTCAGGGATTAAACCATATTTAAGCAAATCCTCTGGCTCTAAACCTTTCATCCATTCACCTGTTTTTTTATCTTGAGTATTTTTTACATCCGCACCAAAACCAATTGATGTACCTTTGTCTCTTTGAGATATAATCTTATCCAAACCTGCAAAAGCTCCTCCACAAATAAATAATATATTTGTGGTATCAACTTGCAAAAATTCTTGTTGTGGATGCTTTCTTCCCCCTTGCGGTGGAACGCTTGCAATAGTCCCCTCCATAATCTTTAATAAAGCTTGCTGAACACCTTCACCAGATACATCTCTTGTTATTGATGGGTTCTCAGACTTTCTGCTAATTTTATCAACCTCATCAATGTAAACAATACCTCTTTGTGCTTTCTCAACATTATAATCTGCAGCTTGTAATAATTTTAAAATTATATTTTCTACGTCCTCACCTACATAACCTGCTTCTGTTAAAGTTGTTGCATCTGCCATTGTAAAAGGTACGTCTAATATTCTTGCAAGTGTTTGTGCTAATAATGTTTTACCACAACCAGTTGGGCCAACTAGAAGTATATTAGATTTTGCTAGCTCAACGTTTTTACTCGTTTTGCTCTCGTAATTTAATCTTTTATAATGGTTATGGACAGCTACTGATAAAACTTTTTTTGCGTGCGCTTGACCAATTACATAATCATCTAAAACTGAACAAATTTCTTTAGGAGAAGGCAATCCATCTTGATGTTTAACAAAAGTATCTTTGCTTTCTTCTTTAATAATATCCATACATAATTCAACACATTCATCACATATAAAAACAGTTGGACCAGCAATGAGTTTTCTAACTTCATGTTGGCTCTTGCCACAAAAAGAACAATAGAGGATATTTTTATTATTAGTGCTCATAAATTTTAAAACGAATCAATATGGATACTTTATTATAAATGACTCGTAGTAATCAAGTTTGTAATATTATTTTTTCAATATGTAGTGTTTTATGATCTTTTTTCCACAACTTCGTCTATTAGCCCAAATGCCTTCGCTGAATCTGCAGTCATAAAATTATCTCTTTCCAAAGCAGTTTTTATTTCATCAACAGTTTTTCCAGTGTGTTTAGAATAAATTTCATTCAATCTTTTTTTTAAGGCCAAAACCTCATTAGCATGAATTTCTATATCTGTGGCTTGACCTTGAAATCCTGCAGAAGGTTGGTGAACCATTATTCTTGAGTTTGGCAATGAAAATCTTTTACCTTTTTTTCCAGCTGATAATAAAAAAGAACCCATTGATGCTGCTTGACCAATACATAAAGTTGAAATGTCTGGTTTAACATATTGCATGGTATCATAAATACCTAAACCAGCTGTAACTAAACCACCAGGACTATTTATATACAAGTATATTTCCTTCTTAGGATCCTCAGCCTCTAAAAATAATAATTGGGCAGTTACTAATGATGCAACAGTATCATTTATTTGACCTGTCAGGAAAATTATTCTCTCTTTTAATAATCTCGAATAAATATCATAAGCACGCTCACCTCTATTAGATTGCTCGACAACCATAGGTACTAAGTTGCTCATGTGTTCAAATATTTTATTTGTCATAAGTTGATTCGTTTTACTTATACAACTTGAGATTACTTTTTGCTAACTTTTTTTGTTTTTTTAACTACTGATTTAGTTTTTTTGACTTTTGGCTTAGTTTTATTATCTGCTGTTTTTTTTACATCAGCTTTATTTTCAGGTTTCCTTTGATCTTTAAGTTCTTGATCGAGTTGTTGTTTTTGGGACTCTTTTAAAATTTTTTCAGCTTCATCTTTAGAAATCTCTTTTTTGTTTGATTTAGCTTTGTTTTTAATCATATTTAAAATTTTTTCCTCATATACAGTCCCTCTTAAACTTGCTAGTGCATTAGGATTTTT
>CACBGP010000017.1 GCA_902538745.1 uncultured Pelagibacteraceae bacterium
AAGTCATTAGGTGGAACACCTTTTGTGGCTTTTTGGAAGGTCTATTTTCCTTTAACTATCCCAGGTATTGGAGCGGGATGTTTATTAGTTTTTATTTTAGCAATTGGTTATTACATTACCCCAGCTTTAGTTGGTGGAGCTTCAGGTACGTTAATAAGTAACCAGATAGCATTTCATATGAAAAGTACTCTCGATTGGAGTTTTGCTTCAGCAATGGGACTTATGTTGTTAAGTGGAGTATTAGTCATTTATTGGCTGTACAATAAATTAGTTGGAATAGATAACATTAAATTAGGATAAACAAAATGGCTTTACCCAAATATACAGAACCACATTATAGAATTTGGCACTATGTTTATTTGACAATTTGTGCAGCAGTATTCTTTTTTCTTGTTGCACCATTGTTTGTTATTTTTCCATTATCTTTTAATGCTGAGGAATTTTTAGTTTTTTCTGATGGAATGAAACGTTTAGATCCTGATGCGTTTTCTTTAAGATGGTATCAGGATATGATTTATGGGACTAAAAATCCTTGGGGATTAGCTGCAAAAAATAGTTTTATCATTGCTATCTTTGCAACAATAGGCTCGGTAATACTTGGAACAGTTGCGGCTTTGGGCTTGAGTAGCAGGCATATGCCGTACAAAGGTTTAATTATGGCAGTATTAATTTCACCCATGATAGTTCCTTTAATTATTTCGGGTGTAGCGATATTTTTCTTCATGGCTAAAGTTGGATTAGCAGCCACTCACACAGGAATAGTACTTGCACATATTATTTTAGGAACGCCATTTGTAGTTATTACAGTAACCGCAACTCTATCAGGGTTTGATCACAGTGTCACAAGAGCTGCAGCCAGTTTAGGTAGTGACCCAGTAAATACATTTATGAAAATCACTTTACCACTTATTTTACCAGGAGTGATATCTGGAGGGCTATTTGCTTTTGTAACATCATTTGATGAAGTTGTAGTAGTTCTATTTTTAGCAGGATTAGAAAACACAACTATACCAATTCAAATGTGGACAGGTTTGAGGGAACAACTAAGTCCAACAATTCTAGCAGTTGCAACTTGTCTAATTATTTTATCAACATTAATATTAGTTACCGCTGAACTTTTAAGAAGAAGATCTGAAAGACTCAGAGGTATAAATCGATAGAAATTTCATTACATGAATATAAAAAATGTTGTGGTGATTGGATCTGGAACGATGGGAAGTGGTATAGCAGCCCATCTATGTAATGCAAATATCCCAGTTACATTATTAGATTTAAAAACAGAAATTAGTGAAAAGGCTAGGGAAAGAATTCATAAATCTAGACCTCCATTATTAATCGATAAATCCAAAATAAATAATATTAAAGTTGGAAATATATCTGATAATTTTGATGCTGTAAAAAATGCTGATTGGATTGTCGAGGCGGTAGTTGAAAGAATAGATGTAAAACACCAAATTTATGAAAAAATATTTAAATCAAGAAAAGCAGGTGCAATTGTTTCATCTAATACTTCTTCGATACCTATAAAAGTTTTATCTCAAAACTTAACAGATACAGAAAAAAAAGATTTCTGTATAACTCATTTTTTTAATCCTGTTAGATATATGGGGCTATTAGAAATTGTTAAAAATGAGAACAACGATCTAAATAAAATAAATCAATTAAAAGAATTTTGTGAAACTGAGCTAGGTAAAGGCGCAATTGTTTGCAACGATACACCAGGATTTTTAGGAAATAGAGTGGGAGTTTATGCAATGCAAATTGCAATGACAGAAGCTTTTAAAATGAAGTTATCAGTTGAGGAGGCGGACGCTATTTTTGGAAGGCCGATGGGAATTCCAAAAACAGGTGTTTTTGGTCTCTATGATTTGATTGGGATCGATTTAATGGCCGATGTATTAAAAAGTTTTATTAAAGAGCTGCCAGAAACAGATGAATTTCATGAAGTTGCTAAAGAAATACCATTGGTAAAAAAGTTAATTGAGACGGGTTATACGGGAAGAAAAGGTAAGGGTGGTTTTTATAGAATGAATAAATCTGGAACTACTAAAGTTATGGAGGCAATTAATCTTGAAACAGGTGATTATTCGCCTAGTAAAAAAATTGATATTAAGTCTGACAAAGTAGATCTTAAAGGATTAATTAACAGAGAAGATAAATACGGTGAGTATGCATGGTCTGTGATTTCAAAAATAATAAAATATGCATCATCACTAGTTCCAGGGATTACTAATCAATTTAATGATATTGATGAGGCAATGCGATTAGGTTTTAACTGGGCCAAAGGACCATTTGAAATGCTTGAGGAAATTGGTGTTCAAAACTTTTTTAACAAAGTTGATCATTTTAGTGGGAACAATTTTTTAGAGGAATTAAATAAAAATAAAAATGAAGATTTCTATGGAGAAAGACAGAAATACACCAATATTGAAACATTAGGTAAAATTAAAAAAACAGCAATTAGTTTAGATGGCAATGACTCTGCAAAGATTTATAGGTTCCAAGATTATAATATTGTTGAGTTTACCACTAAAGCTAATGCTTTAGATTACGACTCAATGGATGCTCTTAAAAAAGCTACTGACAAACCTTTAATAATTATAAATGAGAGTATGCAATTCTCTGCTGGTGTAAACCTAACTTATACCATGCAATTTGCAGACAAAAATGATTTTAAATCAATAGAAAAATTTATTAAATATTTTCAAGAGACGTGTAAGCATTTAAAATATTCAAAATATCCTGTGATTTCTGCGCCATCGGGTTTAACGCTTGGTGGTGGCTTTGAGGTTATGGTTCAAAGTAATTTTGTAGCATCTCATACAAATATTGTTGTAGGACTTGTCGAGACCATTGTTGGATTAATTCCTGCAGGTGGAGGATGTAAGGAAATGTTAGGCAGATGGTTAGAGACAGAACAAGCAAAAAAAGATCCAAATTTCGCTCCACTTAAAGTTTTTGATATTATTGGCTATGGAAAGACAGCTACCTCACCTGTAGAAGCTGAACCGTTGAAATATCTAAGACCTGAAGATGAAAAGATTATGAATAGAAACAGTTTATTAGAAGTCTCAAAAAAAATCCTTAATGAAAATAAAAATTTTAAAGTACCTGAGGAGTTTGTATTTAAGCTTCCTGGTGAAAGTGTCAGAGGTGAAATGAATAAGATTATAGAAAAACTTTACAATGAAAAAGTGATATTAGACCATGGTGTACAAGTTGCAAAAGAATTGGCGCATGTTTTAAGTGGTGGGGATACAACAATAGACAAAACTTTATCCGAAGATGATTTGTTTAAGTTAGAGCTAGATGCATTTATGAGATTAATCGAAACAAAAAAAACACAAGATAGAATAAAACACACTTTAGCGACTGGTAAGCCATTAGTTAATTAGCATTCTTATAGAGTTAATAAAATCAGGTCTTAATACATACTGAGATTTATCAAGATACTTAATTTTTTTTAACGCCTCTAAACCGTAAATTACTTTACCAATAGGGGTATATTCAGTTTCATATAACGGTTCATCTCTTAAAATTATAAAAAACTGACTATCTTCCGTATTGTAATTTTTTGATCTTGCTAATCCCACACTCCCTTTTTTAAAGTCAAATGGAGTGTCTATCTCTGAATTTATTGTTCCTAAACCAGACTTGCCAGTACCAATCTTTGCATAATTCAAGCTTCCTTTTTTACCAAATTCTAAATCACCCGCTTGTACAAGTGTATCTTTTATTACTCTATGAAAGGCAGAATTGTCATAGGCTTTAGACTCAACTAATTTCTTAAATCTTTGAACAGCATTTGGAGAAATTTGAGGATAAAGTTCAATTATAACATTTCCACAAGGAACATTTAAAATTGCGATATTTGAAGGATTTTCAAAAGTAATTTTTGTTGGATCATAATTTTTTACAAATAAACATTTATTCTTTATTAAAAAAAAAGAACCAAAAGAAAATATTGCCAAGGATAGTAAAAATATAAGAATTATTTTTTCTGATCTTGTTGCCTTAATTTTTTTGATCATAGGATAAAATTTGGATCAATTCTCAACAAATTTTTTTTTATAAAATTTATTTTTTTTTCTAAAATGGGGTCTTTATTCTTTAAATTAGTTCCAATCATCAAATGAGAAAAAACTTCTGCCATATCCTCAGATGCAGTAGATTGAGAGTATTCTGAGAAAAATCCCTTAGTATTACTATAAGTTTCTAAACCTAATTTATCAGTACAGGTGGAACATTCTGCATATTTAAAATTTATTAAATTGAAGCTCGTCCAGGTGTTTTCATTAAATATATCATTAAAACTATCGTTTATTATATGAAAAACTTCATGATGAATTACTCGTTCGAAATATTTTTCATTAAACTTTATATCAAGAATTAATGTTTTCATTATATTATCTGGAATACCTGCTGTATTGATATTTGAGATTGATAAATCTTCACATAAAACTACATATTTTAAGTTTATTCTTTTTAAAAATGCTTGATTATATTTATTCAAATTTTTCTGAATAACTTCATACTTTTGATCTAAAGTTTTTTTTTCAGGGTCATAACAATTTATATTATTATCAACTCCTATTGTGAAAGGTTGTTTAGCGTACAAGTATCTAAGCTTATTTGGAGTTTTAATATCATATATTTCCAAATTAGGAATCTTGATGAGATTGTAAATGGTATCTGCTTGTGCTGAATTAAAAACTATAAAAAATAATATTATATATCTTAAATTAATCATAAATCTTTATATAGAAGATATTCCAAATTAAAAGAATGTGATACAGTTTTTACTGTGAAAAAAAAAACTAATAAAGATCCAATTCAACCTGTTAGTGGAACAAAAGTCCCTAGGTTTGCAGGGCCTTCAACATTTGCTAGATTGCCAGAGCTAAGAGATGTAGAGAGTTGTGACGTTGCAATCGTTGGAGTTCCATTTGATGCTGGTACAAGTTACAGACCTGGAGCGAGATTCGGACCTCAAAGCATAAGACAGGCCTCAAGACACTTAAGAACCAATTATCATCCAAGTTATGATGTTGAACCATTTAAAATTCAACAAGTAGCTGATGCTGGAGATATTACTTGTAATCCATTTAATATTAATGAAGCGATAAAACAGATAGAACTAGGAGCTGAAGAGTTATTAAAAAAGGTTGGAGGTATTATTTGTCTAGGTGGAGATCATACAATTGCTTTTCCTCTCTTAAAAGCGGTAAATAAAATTAATAATGGACCAGTCGCGTTAGTTCACTTTGATGCTCATCTTGATACTTGGGATACATATTTTGGAGCTCCCTACACTCATGGAACTCCTTTTAGAAGAGCGAGAGAAGAAAATTTATTTTTAGATGATGCATCAATGCATGTTGGAATTAGAGGTCCTTTATATAGCAGAGATGATATTAAGAATGATGAGAGTTTCGGATTTAAAATTATTCATTGTGATGAATTTCAATCAGAGGGAACAGATAATATTGCTGATAGAATAAAGAAAAGAGTAGGTAATAATCCTTTGTATTTATCTATAGATATAGACGTATTAGACCCTGCTTTCGCACCTGGAACAGGAACTCCAGAAATTGCTGGGATGACTTCAAGGGAAATGGTGAATGTTTTAAGAGGCTTATCAGGCTTAAATCTTATATCAGCAGACGTAGTTGAAGTTTCACCTGTATATGATCATGCTGAGGTCACATCACTTGCTGCTGCTACAATTGTTTATGAATTAACTAATTTATTTGCAAAAAAATAACAAACAGTTAGTAAAAATTATGAAAGATAAAAAAAATTTTTATATAAATGGAAAATGGCAGGTTCCAAAAAGCAAACAACAAATTGAAGTTGTTAATCCCTCCACCGAAGAAAAATGTGCGATCATAACTCTTGGTAATAAAGAAGATGTCAATATTGCTGTAAATTCAGCTAAAGAAGCTTATAGCTCTTGGGCTTTTTCAAGCAAAGAAGAAAGAATAAAACTTTTAGAAAAACTTTATGAAAATTATAAAAAAAGGTGGGCAGATATATCTGAAGCGATTACTACTGAAATGGGTGCACCAAAAGACTTTGCAACTAAGCTTCAAGTAGGTACAGGAGCTGCCCATATTAAATCTTTTATAAGACATCTTAAGAATTTTGAATTTGAAAAACCTTTAGGTGATCATGCTCCCAATCAAAGACTCTTATACGAGCCTAAGGGAGTCTGTGCATTGATAACACCATGGAATTGGCCAATGAATCAGGTTTGTCTTAAGGTAATACCTGCCTTAGCATCAGGATGTACAATGGTCTTAAAACCATCAGAACTTGCTCCATTATCATCAATGATTTTGACTGAAATTATCGATGAAACAAAATTTCCCCCAGGAGTATTTAATTTAATAAATGGAGATGGAAATACTACCGGTGATGCCCTCACACGACATCCAGACATTAACATGATTTCTTTTACTGGTTCGACTAGAGCTGGTGCTTTAATTTCACAAAATGCAGCCAATGATTTTAAAAGAGTAAGTTTAGAATTAGGCGGCAAAGGAGCAAATATAATTTTTAAAGATGCTGATCCAAAAGCTATTGAATGGGGCGCTTTAAGATGTTTTAAAAACTCAGGTCAATCATGTAATGCACCAACAAGAATGTTGATTGAAAAATCGAATTACTCTGAGGCAATAAAAAGACTTAAAGAATACACAGACAGTATAGAAGTAGGAGATCCTAAAAAAGAAGGGGAACATATTGGGCCAGTTGTATCAGAGTCTCAATATAATAAGATTCAGGATTTAATTAAAAAAGGAATTGATGAGGGAGCAAAACTAATTGCAGGTGGACTAGGAAAACCTGATGGTCATGAAAAAGGATATTTTGTAAAACCAACTGTATTTGTCGACGTTGATAATAGTATGGAAATTGCTAGAACTGAAATTTTTGGACCTGTATTGTCAGTTATACCATTTGAAACAGAGGAAGATGCAATCAAAATTGCAAATGATACTCCTTATGGACTAACAAATTATATTCAAACCCAAGATAAAGAAAAAGCTAAACGAGTTGCAAAAAAACTCAGATCAGGAATGGTCGATGTAAATGGAGCAGGTATAGCAATCGATACACCTTTTGGAGGTTTTAAACATTCAGGAATAGGTAGAGAAGCTGGTGAGCATGGGCTTCAAGAATTCTTAGAAGTCAAATCAGTTGGTGGGTGGACTAATTAAGAGTAGATTTATTTTTAATTCCCTCAAGAAATTTCAAACATTTTTTAAGCTCATTTAGTTCTATAAACTCATCAACTTTGTGAGCTTGTTCTATAGAACCTGGGCCACAAACAACAGTACTGATACCTATTTCTTGAAATAATCCCGCTTCAGTTCCAAAAGAAACAACTTCCCTAGAATTATCACCTGTTAAACTTGAGACCAATTCACATGCCTCTGAATTATTTACACGATCGAAACCAGTAACTTCACCAATTATTTCCTTTGTTATTTTTGAATTAGGAAAAATTTTTTTCATTTCTGGTAATAAAACATCTTTGGCATATTTATCTATTTGTTGATTTAGAAAAACACCATCTTCTTTGACGACTGGTCTTGTTTCCCATTCAACGCGACATTTATCAGCTATTACATTATGAGCTATACCTCCAAATATACCTCCAACTTGTAGCGTTGAAAATGGAGGATCAAATATAGAGTCTTTAGGTGCTCTTTTTTTTAGTTCTTCTCTAAGCTCTATTAATTTGTTGGCATACTTTGATGCAAATTCGACAGCACTGACACCTTTGTGTGGCATTGAGCTGTGTCCTGCAAGTCCTTCAAAATAAGTTGTGTATTCGTAGCATCCTTTATGTGCATCTATAATCTTCATATTTGTAGGCTCACCAACTATACAAATTCCATTTTGAATTTTTCTTTTTTTAAGTTCTTTAATTAATATTGGTGCACCTAAGCATGCAGTTTCCTCGTCAAAAGTAAAAGAAAAATGAATATCTCTATTCAGATCAACTTTGGAAAAAATTGGAGCAAATGCTAAAGTGCATGCAATAAATCCCTTCATGTCACAGGAACCCCTTCCATAAAGTTTATCTTCTTTAATTGTTGCCTTAAAAGGATCTGTGCTCCAACTCTTAGAAACAGGAACAGTATCAGTATGACCAGACAAAATTATTGGTTTTACTCCATTTGATTTTTTTGCTTTAATTGTTGCAAAAAGATTTACTCTTTTTTTTTCTTCATCATATGTTTTAAATGAGGTAGCCCCTAGGTTACTGAGGTATTTTTCACAATAATTAATTAAATCATTGTTATCATCTCCTGAAATAGTTTTAAATCCAATTAAATCAGATAAAATCTGGATAGAATTCTTGTATATTTTCTCTAAATTTACTTCTGTACTCATTGGTAATAATTAATATAAATATCACGTTTATGAAAGAGCAAATTACTTACGACATATTTGAAAAAATAGATATTAGACTTGGAACTGTCCTATCAGTCAAAAAAAATGAAAAAGCCAGAAAACCGTCTTTAGTAGTAGAAGTCGATTTTGGAAATGAAATAGGTGTTAAAACTTCATCGGCACAAATAACTCATTTTTATAGTGAACAAAATTTAGTTGGCAAACAAGTGATTGGTGTTTGTAATTTTCCAGAAAAAAATATTGCCGGTGTAAAATCCCAGTTTTTACTTTTAGGATCAATAGACTCTGAGGGAAAAGTGACACTGGTACATCCGTCACAAAAAGCAGATAACGGTTTACCGATAGCATAAATATGCACCCAGAGTTTTTATCAATGGCACTCTTTTGGATTGTGGCCGCTTATACTCCAGGACCAAATAACGTTGTTGCATCTTACTCTGGTTTTAATTATGGAATTAAAAAAACAATCCCTCATATTTTTGGAGTTACTTTTGGTTTTACTTCAGTGGTATTTGCTTTAACAATTGGTTTAGTTAATATTTTTAAACTATTCCCAATTATACAAACGATTTTGAAATATTTAGGAAGTTTATTTTTGATTTATCTTGCGTATAAAATTAGTTTTTCAAAACCATCTGACGAAAAAAAAAATGAAAACCCGATTTCCTTTTTAGATACTTTTATTTTTCAATTTTTAAACCCAAAAGGCGTTTTGATTGGAATTATTATAGTCTCAACATATGTTGAACATGGAGAAAATTATCTTAATTATGCGACTCAAGTCGTTTTATTTGCTTTTATAGTATCTTTATCAAGTATCACATTTTGGACTTTTGTTGGCAAATATTTGAGAAAATTTGCGACAAATGAGAAATTTATTAAATACTTCAATTATGTTATGTCAGGGCTTCTTCTTTTGAGCATAATTACATTTTATATATAAGATATGAAACCAGGAAATGAAAATTCTTACAAATCTTTATCTGACCTTGAGGTTAACGGTAAAAATTTTAAATATTACTCATTAAAAAAAGCTGAGTTAAATGGATTAAAAGGTATTTCAAAATTACCAAAATCTTTAAAAGTTTTATTAGAAAATCTACTTAGATACGAGGATGATGTATCAGTTAACAAAAATCAAATTGAAGCCATAAAAAACTGGCTTGAAACAAAAAAATCAAAGACTGAAATAGCTTACAGGCCAGCTAGAGTTTTGCTTCAAGATTATACAGGAATACCAGCAGTAGCTGATTTGGCTGCTATGCGAGAGGCTGTAAAAGAGAAAAATAAAGATCCAAATACAATTAACCCTCTGTCTGCAGTAGATTTAGTCATTGATCATTCTGTTCAAGTTGACCAATCTGCTAAAAAGGATTCATTTGAAAAGAATGTAGATATTGAATTTAAAAGAAATGGAGAAAGATATTCTTTTTTAAAATGGGGCCAAAGTGCCTTTAATAATTTTAGGATTGTTCCTCCAGGAACTGGTATTTGTCATCAGGTAAATTTAGAATATTTATCAAAAGTAGTCTGGTCAGAGGAATATAAAGGGGAAAAATATTTGTTCCCAGATACACTCGTTGGAACGGACAGCCATACAACTATGGTCAATGGTTTATCAGTTTTAGGATGGGGTGTTGGCGGAATTGAGGCTGAAGCTGGGATGCTAGGTCAACCTATTTCGATGTTAATCCCTGAAGTAATTGGGTTTGAAGTTACAAAAAAAATGCCAGAGGGCACAACTGCTACAGACTTAGTATTAACAGTTGTTAAAATGCTTAGAGACAAAGGTGTAGTTGGAAAATTCGTTGAATTTTATGGTGAGGGTTTAAAAAATTTAACTTTAGCAGATAGAGCGACAATTGCTAACATGGCTCCTGAATATGGAGCAACATGTGGTTTCTTTCCAATAGATCAAGAAACTTTAAAGTATTTAAAATTCTCTGGACGAGATAAAGAAACAGTGGCAATTGTCGAAAAGTACGCAAAAGAGCAAGGATTATGGTCAAGTGATGAAATCGAGTTCACTGATAAAATTTCATTAGATATGTCCACTGTAGTTCCTACTATTTCAGGTCCAAAAAGACCACAAGACAAAGTTCTTTTAACTAACGCATCAAGTAATTTTAAAAAAGTATTTAGAGAAGCAACAGATAAAAAAGATTACAAAATTTCCAAGGTAAAAGATACAGATTATGAAATTAAGGATGGTTCAATATTAATTGCTGCAATCACATCATGCACTAACACTTCTAATCCAAATGTTCTAATTGGTGCTGGCCTTTTGGCAAAAAAAGCTGTTGAGTTAGGATTAAATGTTAAACCTTGGGTTAAAACATCTTTAGCTCCTGGGTCTCAAGTAGTAACAGATTATTTAGAGAAAGCCGGTCTAAATACTTTTTTAGATCAATTAGGATTTAATTTAGTTGGCTACGGTTGTACAACCTGTATCGGTAATTCAGGTCCTTTAGCAGAAAACATAGTTGAGGCTATTCAAAAAGATAATTTATACGCGGTATCTGTCTTATCAGGTAACAGAAACTTTGAAGGAAGAATTTCACCTCATATCAAAGCAAATTATTTAGCCTCACCACCACTTGTTGTAGCTTATGCTCTTGCGGGCCATATGGAATTTGATTTATTCAAAGACTCATTTGGAAAAGATAAAAACGGTAAAGATGTATTTTTAAAAGATATCTGGCCTTCAAATAAAGAAATAGAGGATACTTTGAAAAATTCTCTAAATGCAGATATGTTTGTCAAAAGATATTCAAATGTATCTGAGGGGCCAAAACAATGGCAAGAAATCAAAACAGAAAAAAGCAGTATTTACAATTGGGATGAAAATTCTACCTATGTAAAAAAACCTCCATTCTTTGAAAATCTTAGCGATAAACCAGAGGGTTTTAAAGAAATTAAAAATGCAAGACCATTATTGATATTGGGAGACATGGTTACCACTGATCATATTTCTCCGGCAGGTAATATTCAAAAGGATAGTCCAACAGGTGAATATTTTATGAATTATCAAATTCTTCCTAAGGACTACAATTCATATGGCTCTAGACGTGGAAATCATGAGGTAATGATGAGAGGTACATTCGCAAATATAAGAATTAAAAATGAAATGGCCCCTGGAACTGAGGGTGGTTTTACAAAATTGTATCCAGAAGAAAAAGTTATGCCGATTTATGATGCTGTTGTTGAATATAAAAAAAGAAAAACCGATTTAGTTGTAATTGGTGGTAAAGAATATGGGACAGGATCTTCAAGAGATTGGGCCGCGAAGGGCACAAAGCTCCTAGGTATAAAGGCTGTAATAGCCGAAAGTTTTGAGAGAATTCATAGATCAAATCTAATAGGTATGGGTGTATTGCCTCTTCAGTTTATTAATAATATAAACAGAAAAAATTTAAATTTAAAAGGGTCTGAATTGATTAGCGTAATTAATTTAGAAAAGGGTTTAAATCCATCAGATAAAGTGAAATTGGAAATTAAATATTTATCAGGTGAAATAAAAAAAGTTGAAACTTTATGCAGAATCGATACCAAAAATGAACTTGAGTATTACAAGAATGGGGGAATTTTGCAGTATGTCCTTCGCAATATGATTTAGTATGGATGAAGATATTTCAATAATTAATTCAGACACGAGAAAAGAAAAAATAAAAAACTTTTTTTTAAATAACAAAAAAAAAATATTAATCTTTCTAATCACTATTTTGTTATTGATTATATCTTTTTTTGGATATGGAGAGTTTAAAGATTACCAGCGAAAAAAAGTTTCTAATTTATTCTACTCAACAATAATAGATTACGATGGTAATAATAAAGAAAAAACGACAAATAAACTAAAACAAATAATTAAACTAAAAGATGCAACTTATTCACCACTGTCACTATATTTCATTTTAGATAATAACTTAATTTCAAACCGAAGTGAAATAAACTCTTTATTCGATACTTTAATTAGCAAGACTTCATTAGATAAAGAAATTAAAAATTTAATTATTTATAAGAAGGGTTTGTATAATGCTGATCAAGTACCAGAAAATGAGTTACTAGAAATTTTAAATCCAATAATTAAGTCTGAAAGTGTGTGGAGTTCTCATGCACTGTATTTGTTAGCTGAGTATTTCTATTCAAAAAATCAAAAACAAAAATCTAAAGAGTTTTTTAATCAGATTATCAACTTAAAAAAATCGAATTCAGATATAGTTATACAGGCACAAAAAAGATTAAATAGAGATTTAAGTGATTAGAATTTTTATATTTTTTTTATTATCTTTAATTTTCACAAATTGTTCTTTAAATGAAAATTCCAAAATTTGGAATAAAAAAAATAAAATTAAAGTTGAAAAAAATATTGAAATTATATTTGATGAAAAAACGATTTCTTATAAGGAATTAAATTCTAATATTAGCTTAGATTTCTCACAGGCTATCATTCAAAATAAGATTATAGATGATAAAAATAACTTTGGGCCACAAAATTACTCTGGTAAATTACAAAAAATTAAAAACTTCAAATTTTCCAAATTTAATAATGAAAATGATACAGATTTAACCCCTTTATTTTTAAAAGACGGGATTATTTTTTTTGATAGTAAGGGCTCAATTATTAGATACAACATAAATCAAAAAATTGTTTGGAAAAAAAACTATTATTCTAAATTTGAAAAAAAAAATAATCCAAAACTCTCTTTTGCGCTGATGGATAAAAAACTTATTATTGCTGATAATTTATCAAATATATTTCTAATTAACTTAGAAAATGGAAATTTGATCTGGAAAAAAAAGAATGATTATCCCTATAATTCTGAAATAAAAATAATTGATAACAGATTTTTTGTTATTGATCTTAAGAATACTCTAAGGTGTTATTTTATAGAAGACGGCTCTGAGTGCTGGAATTATGAAACTGATAAAGCATTGACAATAACAAATGCAAAAAATTCATTGTTTATATCTGGAAATATCATTTATTTTATAAACAATTTAGGTGACTTAACAGCAGTAGATGCATTTTCAGGAGAACTAGTTTGGCAACTTCCAACCCAGAGTAGTGATATTATTAATATTACTTATAATTTTAAAAATTCAAAACTAGTTTCAGAAGATAAAAGTATTTTTTTTTCAAATAACAAAAATGAATTTTATTCAGTTGATTTAAATAATGGCTCAATAAATTGGATTAATGATGTCAGCTCAAGCTTAACCCCTATTTTGATTAAAAACTTGATAATTACAATTTCTGATAATGGTTATTTATTTATGATAGATAAAGATAAAGGAAATATAATCAAGATTAATGATATTTATAAAATTTACAAAGACAAAGATAGAAAAAAAATTAAACCAATAGGATTTTCAATAAGTCAGGATAAAA
>CACBGP010000018.1 GCA_902538745.1 uncultured Pelagibacteraceae bacterium
CTACAACAAACACAATAGTTGGTGGATTTTTTCTTTTTATCTCTCTTTTTTATTACAGTTTGATAATGAGATGGAATAAAAGATACATAGCATTAAATTAAAATTTCATTGAAAAAAAAAATTTTAATCACTAATTATTTGATGAATGGATAAAAAAAAAACAATAGTTAATAGTTGGAATGAGTGGGATCCACTAAAACATGTAATAGTTGGTAGGGCAGATGGCACTTGTATACCTGCACCCGAACCCGCTTTAGACGCAAAAGTTCCTGAGGACTCGGATATGAGAGGAAAGTTTGGTCCGAGAACAAAAGATACCGTCGATAAAGCAAATGAACTTTTAGATAATTTTTCAAATATTTTAGAAAAAAGAGGAATCAAAGTTGATAGACCAGAACCAATTAATTTTAATCAAAAAATCTCTACTCCAGATTGGAAGGCAGAAACAATGTTTGGTTGTATGCCTCCAAGAGATGTTCTTTTAACAATAGGAAATGAAATTTTAGAAGCTACAATGAGTTATAGATGTAGATGGTTTGAATATTTATGTTATCGACCACTTTTAAAAAAGTATTATGAGGAAGATTCGAATATGAGACATGAATCTGCTCCTAAACCAAGATTGACTGATGCTGATTATAGAAAAGATTATTTGTCAGAGAAAATCGGAATACAAAAAAGACTTCAATGGACTGAGGAAAAATTTTTTGTAACCACTGAGGAGGAACCTTTATTTGATGCTGCAGACGTTTTAAGATTTGGAAAAGATTTAATAGTTCAACATGGATTTACTACAAATTTAAAAGGAATAGATTGGTTAAAGAGACATTATAAAGACCATAGAGTTCACGCTGTAAACTTCCCAGGGGACCCATATCCAATACATATAGATGCTACTTTTACACCTATTAAAGAAGGATTGATAATTAATAACCCGCAAAGAAGATTACCTAAAGAACAAAAAAAACTTTTTGAGAATAATGGATGGGAAATAATTGATGCTGCCCAACCAGCACACAATGAACCCCCACCTCTTTGTTATTCTTCAGTTTGGCTATCAATGAATGTGCTAGTTTTAGATCCAAAAACAGTTTGTGTAGAAAAAAGTGAAAAATATCAAGCAGAGCAACTTGATAAATTAGGGATGGAAGTTATTCCGATTGATTTAAGAGATGCATATGCGTTTGGAGGTGGACTTCATTGTAGTACAGCAGACGTATTTAGAGAAGGAGATTTAGAAGATTACTTCCCAAAACAATAAGGGAATTAATCTTTTTCTAGTTTTTTTTCGATTTATCGATACTGAATTTTTCCAACTGGCTTAAAGAACTATCTGTATTATTTATATTGTCAAATTTAGCTCGTCTTTCCATCTCTTTTTGTATTAATCTTTGCTCTCTTCTCATTTCCTCTTGTTCTTTTAGTTTTTGTTCTTTGTCAAATTTCTCTTCCCACTCTCTAATTTTTACATATTCGATTTCTTTTTCTTTATCTTCCTCTTCTCTTAATCTTTTTAATTCTCTATTTTTACGTCTTTGTTCTCTAAGATCTCTCTGATATAGTTCATCTTCTCTTACTTTTAAGTCAATATCTTTTCTATTTTGTTCCTCTTCTCGTATTTTTAATTTTTTTTCTTTTTCTCTTAATTCTTTTGCAACCAGAACTAATTCTTCATCTTTTCTAACTAATCTTTCACTCTCAACTTTTTGTTTTTCATCTTTTAATTTTATTTCTTTTTCCTTTAATCTTATTTCATCTTCAGTTGCTTTTAGTTTATTATTTTCTTTAATTAATTTGTCTTCCCAAATCTTTAACTCTTTTTTTTCTTTAAAATAAGAATTTCTTTCCTTAAGTTTTTGTAATTTTATTGCTTTAATTTTACTTTGTTCTTTATTTTTTTTATAATTTGATATTGCAGAGGTAATAGATTTTGTAGTAAAGGATGCAAGTTTTGAAAGACCATGCTTTTCTTTACTTACTCTAGTTCGCGACTTTTTTTTTGTTTTCATTTTATAAAAACATTATTTCACTAGAGAAATATTTATTATTCAATAAAAATTTTAAAATTATTGTTTAAAAATTTGCTCTAAAAGTTACAACCTGTGAGAGATAATTAAATAAGTTAATTATCTGTTTTAACCTGTTCATCCTCTTTTTTATATTTTACACCTTTTCTCTCAAGTATTTCTTTAACCTTGTCAGAATAAGGCTCTTCAATGTGTTCTGTCGATGGATTAAGCTCAATACCAGCTGGTGTAATAGTCTGGGGCATTGCTACAAATTGAGAGTCAGGATTTTCAACAGTTTTTCTTACTTTCATTCTATACATCCCAAAAAAACCAATTACTAAATGAAAAAAAAATAAAAAAATAAAAAAACCATTTGGACCAACTAAATCCATAAATATTGAACATAAAAATGGACCACTTATCGCACCTAAACCAAATACAAACTGAAGACCCGCACCAGCAGCTACAAATTTTTCTTTTGGAATGAAATCATTAGTGTGGGCTAAAATTAAAGAAAACATTGGCAAACTACAGAATGAAAAAAGAACCAAAAAAATATAGAACCAGGTTTTACTTGTAGCAAGCTCACCTGGTAAATACATCTGTCTAGTAACTAAAATTGTAAGAATTGCAAAAACCGCTGCACCAAAACTAGAAAAAACTATTACTTTTCGCCGATCGTACATATCTGATATTTTTCCCACTGGAAATTGAGAAATAGCTCCAGATATAGCCAACAGAAATGTTACAATTGAAATCTCTAATATTGTAAAATTCATTGAGGTGGCGTAAACAGCTAAAAGAGTAAAAAGTGCAGCCTGTATAGTTCCATAAAAAAAAGAGCTTACCATTCCAAAGGGGGACGATTCATAAAGATCTTTGAGTGTCATAACCTTAATTCTTTTAAATGTTGGTGGTTTTTTTTTGGTCAGCAAAATAGGAATTAATGCAACTGATGTAATTACAGAAACTAGAATAAAAGGCTGGAAATTTAGAGGACTGCTGAAGTTTAGTAAAAACATTCCGATTCCCATTGACCCGTAAAGTATGACCATGTAGATGGATAATACACTTCCTCTATTTTTATTACTTGATCTATCGTTAAGCCAGCTTTCAGCAACTGTATAGATACAAACCATACTTATCCCAGTCAAAACTCTTAAAAAAAACCAAACTAAAGGATTAATAATAATAGAGTGCATTAAAATGACTAATGATGACAATGATGCAAATGCCGCAAAAACCCTTATATGACCAACACTAGATATGATATGGGGAATAGTTGCTGCACCTATAAAATAGCCTACAAAATATCCTGACATCATGAAACCTGTTGATGTTAAACTAAATTCTTCTTGCACTGCTCTTACTCCTAAGAGGGAACCCTGAAAGCCGTAGGCCATCATTATGCATCCCATACCCAAAAATAGTGCCCAGGAATTTTTTAAAACCTTGTTCATAAAATGCTGTAACTATTCGCGATGTATTATTAAATCAAGTCTTAATTGTGACAAGTTTAATTTTTTCTTAATTTAAGAAATGAGTGTATTGCAAGAGTAATAACTATAATTACTCCTCCTTGAAGTGTTTCTATACTAGGTTGCTCATTTATAATAACCCATACCCAAATAGGGCCAATAATAGTCTCTAGTAAAAAAAAAAGGTTAACTTCAGCTGCAGTTATAAATCTTGGGGCAATAGTCACTAGTACAAATGGTATCGCAACACACAAAATACACATTAGTGGAACAATAAATAAATCTCTATCTACAAGCACATAACTCTCGATAAAAAACAAGGCAAAAGAAGCAACAAATAATTTACCTACTACAGCTGCAGGTACTAAGTTTTTTGTTTTAGCAGACCTTATTGTAATAGCACCTAAAGCTAAACCAAAAGCAGTTATAAAACCTAAAACATCCCCATAAAGATTTCCAACTTTTAGAGAGTCGAAAAAAATATAGATTATAGCAAAAAATGTAATTATTATAGAAAACAATGTTTTACGATCAGGCGGTTCCTTTAAAAAAATAGCTCCAAGAATTGCAGACAACATTGGTGCTGTTGCAATCATAACAAGAGTATTTGCAACATTCGTGTTTTGAATTGAGACGACAAACGTAATATTCGTTATGCTAAATGTTGCGATATATATTATTCCATGAACACCAGAATTAAAAAGGATCTTAAAAAAATTTAGTTTATAAATTAATAACATTCCAAAAAAAACAGTAAAAAAAGGTATGATACCTCGATAAAAAACCAGACCCCAAGTATCAAGATTTGAAAGTCTTATAAATAATGAGTCTGGTGTAATAAACATTACAGCAACAAAAGCAAGTAAAGAGCCTTTTTGCTGATCAGTTAAACTTTTCACGCTCTAAGCTCTTTCCAAAAAGTTTTAGCAAGATTAATTTTTGAGAGATCATAAAAGGTTTTTAATCCAGTAGGAGAAGTAATATTAATATCTCCGTTAAGTTTTTGATCAATAAAGTCGATACCAGCAAAAAAAATGTTCTTCTTCTTTAAATCTTTTCCAATAATATTGGATATTTTTTTTTCATTTCTTGTTAAATTAATACTTACTGGCTTAGCGCCTTTACTCATATTGCTTAAAAATGAGCCTTTTTTGGGAATTCTTGATATAGCTCCGCATACCTTGCCATTAATTATGAATACTCTTTTATCTCCATACTTAATCTTAGGTAAAAATTTTTGACACATTACATATCTATGTTTTTTTATAAATTTACTTATAAATTTAGATCTAAAAATCTTAATAAGATGAATATCGTTGCCACTGTAACCGTGAATTGGTTTTATTACAATTTCCTTATTTTTCTTAAAAAAATTTCTAACTTCACGAATATCCTGAGTAAATATTGTTTCAGGCATAAATTTTTGATAATTGGCGGAATAAAGTTTTTCAGAGATATTTCTAATTGAAGTTGGATCATTAATAATTTTAACATTATCTTTAATTGTGTCTAAAATGTAGGTTGATGATATGTACTCCAGGTTAAAAGGGGGATCTTGCCTAATTAATACAAATTTACAGCTGGATAAATCCAATTTTTTCTTTTTTAGGATTTTAAATGAACTTTTTTTTTTATACTCAAATTTAATAAAAAAACCATTAGCTAAAACTTTTGAGTTCAGTATTGATAAATTTTTTGGCTCATAGTAGAAAATTTCATAATTTTTTTTTTGTATCTCATTTGCTAAAAATATAGTTGTATCTGTTAAAGGATTGAGATTTGTTGGATGATTTCCTTGAATAGCAACTATCTTATTTGTCATATAATTCATTTAAATCTTCATTTTTAGAAAATTTACTTATCATATGATCAGCATTTGTTGTTCTATTATTGATGATTTTTTGTAAGTGGCTTAAAAATATAACCTCATTTCTTCCACCTTTATTAAGAATATCCCTTTTTTCTAGTCCTTTTTTTGATAAATCTAATAAAGTTGTTGACCAATAAAAAAGATCTTTACCCATTAATTGAGTATTAAAACCTTTATGAGGCGCTTCTAGATAAGCATTAATAATTTTATCTTTATCCCATTTAGAGACTAATTCATAAATTTCATTCAAATTTCCGTAAAGTATGCCAACAAAAAAGGCTGGACCTGAACATAAGCAATCCCATCCACAAGTATCCATAGACCTTACTTCTATATATTTTTTTAATCTATTTTCTGTAAATATCGTACTTAAATGAGTAGACAAATCCTTTTGAGAGGGAAGTCTGTTATTAATTTCCTTTATTTCTCCATTCATAAAATTACTAAATTTATAATTTTTACCAGAAATATAATTCAATCCATTCTGAATAAATAAAATTGGAAAGTTGATAATGAAATCAGCATATTTCTCAAAATCTAAATTATCAAAAAATATTTTCGGCAATCCTCCCCTTGAGGTATTTTGCCAAACTTTAGAGCGATAAGATAAGTATCTTGTTTGTTTTTTTTCGACTATAGAAGAATTAGCAAATAATGCTATTGAAATTGGGACTATTGAATTAACAATTTTAAATTTTTTTATAAAATCTTCCTCTGAACTGTAGTCTAAATTTATCTGAGTGCCACAAGTTCTATACATCATATCCAAACTTAAGCTACCTCCCAAAGGCATATCCTTGGTCATCAATTTATACCTTTGCTTTGGATTATTTGGTATTTCCTTAAGTTTCGAGATCGGATCGAACCCAGCACTGATAATATTAATTCCAAATTTTTTTGTAACTTGTCTTAGTTCAAACAAATAATCCTGTGATTCCGCACAACCCTCATGAATGTTATTGAGCTTATCGCCAGATAGCTCTATTTGATTACCTGGTTCTAAAGCGATATTTTTTCCACCTTTATTTAGACCTATAATGTTATCTTGTTCAACAATTGGGTTCCAGCCAAATTCAATAAGAGCTGAAAACATTTTTTTTATTTTTAGATAATCTAATCTTTTATTACTTTTATCATCAAATAAAAATTTTTCATGTTCAATTCCAATTTTAAAATTTTTGGATTCTTTAAAACCTGATTTAAAATACTTAATTATCTCATCTTTTGTATTAATCATATAGGTTTCAATTAATATTTTATTTTAAATTAATGAATATGGTTTTCTCGAAAAAATTTTCTTAACCATTGGTTTAAAAAAATCAAGTGGAAGAGATTTATAATTGGGGTCAAATGAATTTTGATCGTATTTCTCACAAAAGTCTATAGTTGCTTGGTAGTATTTATGCCCTTTGTATTTATCTCTTTTATTTTTATTTCCACCTAAATGATGAGCGTAATAAAACATTTGGAATTCTCCATGCTTTTCAACTATCCAATGTGTTCTCTCTGATACATATGGTTTCAATATTGCAGCAGCATATTCAGAGTGATTCATTGGAGCAAGTTCATCTCCAATATCATGTAATAAAGCAGCTACAACCATTTCTTCACTCTCTCCATTCTTATGTGCTCTAGTTGCGCTTTGAAGAGAATGTTCCAACCTTGAAATTTGATAACCTTCTAGTGTTTCGGTTAAACCAGACATAAACTTTAATATTCTATCTGCCGTTTTACTAGCAAAATTTTTTTCATGTCTATCTAAAAAAAGATAATCATCTTTTGTCCCATTTTTCATTTCTGTAAAGCTAACTTTTTTCATAAATTAATTATTCGATGCAGAACTTAGCAATGAAAGTTGTGTAATCTTATTATCTCCAAGTTCATCAACTGGTTTAACTGGATAATCACCAGTAAAATAATGGTCTGTCAATTGAGGATAACTATCATTCCTCTTATCAAAACCTATAGCTCTATATAGTCCATCAATTGATAAAAAAGTTAAGGTTTTAGCACCAATATATTTACAAATTTCATCATTAGTTTTGTTTGCTGCGAGTAATTCTTTCTTTGTAGGTGTATCGACTCCATAAAAATCTGGAAATTTTATTTCAGGACAAGCAATTTTCATATGAACTTCTTTTGCACCCGCGTCGTAGAGCATTTTTATTATCTTATGAGAAGTGGTTCCTCTGACTAAAGAGTCATCTACAAGAATTATCTTTTTATTTTTAATAGTTGATTGGTTGGCATTTAATTTTAATTTTACACCTAAACTTCTTATCTTTTGAATTGGTTCTATGAAAGTTCTACCAACATAATGATTTCTTGTGAGTCCTAATTCAAAGTTGATATTAAGATACTGGGCAAAACCTAGAGCTGCGGCATTACCAGAATCTGGTACTGGAACAACTATATCTGCTTTTAAATTGCTTTCTTTGGCTAACTCTTTACCAAGATTTTTTCGATATTCGTAAGCACTCTTGCCATTTAAAATACTATCAGGTCTTGAAAAGTAAATATATTCAAAAACACATGGTCTTATTTTTCTAGGAGGAAAAGGTTTAATACTTTGAATCTTATTATCTTCTATAAAAACGATTTCTCCATTGTCAACTTCTCTTACAAATTTTGCACCAATTATATCTAAAGCGCAAGTCTCTGATGAAAGTACATAACTATTATTCAGTTTACCAATTATTAGTGGCCTTATTCCATATGGATCCCTCACACCTATCAATGAAGTTTGGGTCAACATGACTAAAGCGTAACCTCCTTGGATTTGAAATATCGCATCTACAATTTTATCGATAGTTTTTTTTCTCTTTGACCTAGCTATTAATTGAACAATAGTTTCGGTGTCTGAGGTTGTATAAAAAATAGCACCCTCATCGACTAATTTTTTTCTTAATGAAATTGAGTTTGTAAGATTACCGTTGTGAGCAACACCAATACCACCTGCATTAGTATCAGCAAAAAAAGGCTGTATATTTCTTAAAGTATTTTCACCAGTGGTACTATATCTATTATGGCCAATCGCATAATTTCCTTTCAATCTATTTAATATCTTTTCTTTATTAAAGTTATCTCCCACTAAACCAAATCTTTTTTCTGAAAAATAATGTGATCCATCAAATGTTACTATTCCACAACCTTCTTGACCCCTATGTTGAAGCGCATGCAAGCCTAAGGCAGTTAGAGCTGAAGCGTCTTTGTTATCACTTATACCAAACACTCCACATTCTTCTTTAAGCTTTGGATTAAAGTTCCTTAATTTTTTCTTTGGAGTTTTGATAAGTTTTTTCATCTGGAAATTCTTTTAATAAATAATTACTACCTTTTTTCAAATATGGAAAGATGTATGATTTATTATGATTTATGGGCCATTTATCGTGATTATAAACAATATGTGCTGCAGAAAATATACAAACAGCGATTATGTATGATCTTACGAATCCAAAAAAAAAGCCAAACATCTTATCTAAATTCCCAAGTCCAGTATACTTTACAGCTTTACTAATTCCTTTGTTAATCAATAAAATGAAAAAAATTATCACTATAAATATACTTACACCTAGTACAATATCTAAAATATATTCATTATCTATAATATGTTTAACATAGGGTTTAACTCTTGGAAAAATAATTAAAGTTAAGACGTATGCTAACAACCATTTGGCCATAGTCAGCACACTTAATACGAAACCTTTTATATAGCATTTGATTAAGGATAATATTGTTATTATTAAGTAAACTAAATCTAAAATTGATATTGAATTAAAAAACTCTTTTAAAACTTCCATTTTAAATTTTTATTTTTCAAAAGGTTTAATCAATAAGATCAAGGATGGCAAAAGTGTTAAAACAGATATCATCGCAAGTAACATCGCAATTCCTGTAAAAATACCAAAATAAATTGTAGGAATAAAATTAGATAAAATTAAAATTGAAAAACCAAAAACAATAGTGATTGATGTATTTAAAATTGCCTTACCGACTGTTGAATGACAAACTTTAACTGTTTCGTTATAATTACTCAGATTATTATATTCTTCTTTAAAACGATAAATATAATGAATACTATTATCAACAGCTATACCTATAGTTATAGCTGCTATTGTAATTGTCATCATATCTAGAGGAATACCAAGTAGGCCAATAATTCCCAAGATAAAAAAGGCTGCTATAAAATTTGGAACTACACCAATTAATGAAAGTTTTATATTTTTAAAAAGAATTAGAAACATTACAAATATACCAATCATAACAAATCCGAGGGTCAAAATTTGTGATTTAAATAAACTTTGAAGTAAATTGTTAAATAAAATTAAAACTCCAGCAAGTTTAAATTCTTTTTTTTCAAGTCCCAATTTATTTTGCAAGTCATAATTTATTTTGTTTATTAAATCATTTCTTCTTAAGTCTTTTTTAGAATCTATAATTCTAAGATTTATCCTGGCCTCATTATCTTTTATAGAAATATAGGGATCAACAATTTCAGTCCTAATACTTTCAGGAATTTTTGAATAAAGAACTCCCATTTCTAAAGTCCCTAATGGTTTATTATTATTAAGCAAAGTTGCGACATCAATAATTGAAGAAAAAGATAAAACCTTACCTATCTCTGGCAGGTTATCTAAATAATTGTGAACTGATGCAATTTTATCAATTTTATCTTTTGTGAACCAATATTTTTTTTCGTCCTCTACATTATTTTCATTTTCCCAATCTTCGAATTCATCATCATCAGTCTCGTTTTTATTTTCTGGGAATTTTAGAATTACTTCTAGCGACGTGGTACCACCTAATTTTTCATCAATAAGTTTCATACCTTTGTAGATTTCTGTCTTTTTATTAAAATAGTTTATAAAACTATTTTCAACTTCGAGACGGCTAATGCCAACAATGCTTAATAAAATAATAAATCCAGTTAGAATAAAAATTAACTTTTGATATTCTTGTGAAAGCTTTGAAAAGAAAGATGTAATCTTAGATTTTTCATATTTAATAAGTGAAACATTTTTTTTTGGGACAAAATTAATAAGGGTAGGTAGTAACGTAAATGTAATAATGAATGAGATTATTAAACCCATTGTCATCATCCAGCCAAAATCTATTATAGGTTTTATTTCACTAAAAATTAAAGACAAGAAAGCAATGATTGTAGTCATCACAGTATATAAAATTGGCCAAAACATTTTCTTAGTAGTCAAAATCAAAAGATCCAAAATATTTTTATTAGGAAAGTTTTCTTTTAGTTGTAAAAAACGTGTACTCATATGAATATTCATTGCCATTGTTAAAATTAACATTAATGCAATAAAATTTGAGGAAATCACTGTTACTTTCCATCCTAATAAACCGAGTAAACCAGTCATTATGATTACTGAGAAAAAGCAGCTGCTTATTGGAACCAATATCCAAATTAATTTTCTAAAGATATACCACAAGGTTGCAATTATAAATAAAAGAACACCTAATCCAAAAACAACTATATCACTTTTAATAAATGTCATCATGTCATCTGCAATCATAGGTATACCTCCTAGGTGTATCTTACCTATGTTCTCATAACTTTTAATTACATCTCTTATTTCAATAATATTTTCATGATTTTGTTTTTTTATTTGGTCTTTATAGATTTCAATTTCCTCATCTGATTTATTCTCAATATTGTCTAAAGGCTCATTTTTTTTTAGATAAACAATGATCCCACTAGTTTTACCGTCTTCACTAATAATGAAATTTCTAAAAACTGGACTAGCAGTTATTTCTTTAAATCCCCTTTCTTTGTTTACGTCATCATCCTTAAGGGTTTTAAAATTTTCTAACCTTTCTTGTAACGGGGCTTCTGAATTATTTAATAAGGGGACATCCAATAATGTGACTACACTATGTACCCATTTCAAACTTTGAATTTTATATTTTAAACTTAAGAGATTATTTATTGAGGTATCTGTAATCATACCTTCATTTGGAGTATAAGTTAAAATTAAAAATTCTTTTGAGCCATAACGTTCATTCAATTTTTGAAGATATTTAAGATCGGGATCACCATCAATTAACAAAGTTTCAGAGGAAGCATCTAACCTAAAATCTTTTGAATGATAGCCGAAACCACATAACGCTAAAATTAGAATTAAAAGTATAAAGTGAGGTTTTTTTATTACAAAATTTTGATAAAAATAGGTCAACATTAGCCATATTTATATTGGAATTTATGTATTTTGAGTATCTTTAAATTTAGTAAACATTGCCTCAAATTCGAGAAATACATTCCCAGTTGGACCATGTCTTTGTTTACCAATAATCAATTCAGCTAGATTAGAAACTTCATTCATTTTGGCCTGCCATTCAGCATGTTCTACTGTTGCAGGCTTTGGCTCTTTGTTTTCAAGATAATATGACTCTCTATAAACAAACATAACGACATCAGCATCCTGCTCTATTGAACCTGACTCTCTTAAATCAGATAATTGTGGTTTTTTATTATCTCTTTGTTCTACTTGTCTTGATAGTTGTGAGAGAGCCACAACTGGTACAGATAACTCTTTAGCTATTGCTTTTAATCCTTGAGTGATTTCCGACACTTCTTGGACACGTCCTTCTTTATAATTTGAAGTTCCTCTCATTAACTGAATGTAATCAACTATAATCATATCAAGTCCATAAATTCTTTTAATTCGCCTAGCTCTATTACTCATAGCAGCAATAGTAATTGCGGGTGTTTCATCTATATATAATGGTAATTCAGAAATATTTTTTGAAGTCTCTATAAATTTATCAAACTGCTCGTCAGAAATTCTTCCTCGTCTTATATCATTTGATTTTATCCTAGACTGTTCTGCTAAAATTCTTGTTGATAATTGTTCAGAGGACATTTCTAGGGAAAAAAATATAATACTCGATTTTCCTCCACTTTCTTGTAATTTTTTTGATGCATTAAAAGCAATATTTGTTGCTAAAGCTGTTTTACCCATTCCTGGTCGTCCAGCAATAATAATTAAATCAGACTTATGTAAACCACCCAATCTATCATCTAAATCTCTTAGTCCTGTCGGAACACCCACGATACCTTCTTCATTTTTATAGGCTGCAGATGCCATATCTATTGTCTTTTTTAATGCTTTATCAAATTTTATAATTGACGAGTTAAACGAGCCTTTCTCTGCTAATTTAAACAATTCCTTTTCAGAGTCTTCAATTATAGTTTGCCCATTTATATTAAGATCACTCAATTTTGCATTATCAATAGTTCGTTCTGAAATTTTTATAAGCTCTCTCCGCACAAACATATCGTATATAATCTTCGAATACTCAATAGCTTGTCTCAATGAAGTAGAAAATTTTGTGATTTTAACTAAATACTCTGGGATATTTAAATCGTCTTTCTCATTTTCAAAATGATTTTTAAGAGTTATTGGATTAGCCAATAATCCTTTATAAATTAATCCTTCTATGGCCCCAAAAATTTTTTGGTGCATTGGATCATAAAAATTAGTGCTTGAAATAATTAAGCTC
>CACBGP010000019.1 GCA_902538745.1 uncultured Pelagibacteraceae bacterium
AAGTAAAGATAAGTAAGTTAAAGAATTAAATGCCATCGCACTTAATTATTCCAATGATTAATCATTATAGAATAAATTTTTTTTGATAATATTTTATGTCCTTCCTCCTTAAAATGCATAAAGTCAATTTCTTTTTTTTTTGACATTGTAGTTGGTGTTTTTTCTCCCCAAAAACTATTCGGAACAATATTTTCTAAATTATAATAATTAAATTGTTTTTTTTTTGATAAATTTAGTAAACTATTCTTAAAGTTCTTATAATCATTTATATTATATGGGATCTTAAAATCATTTCTTATTGGCACATTATAAATAATTAAATTAATTTTATTTTTTTTTGTAAGTTTAATTATATCGTTTAGTGCTTCAAAATTTTTTTGATATTGTCCGGGGAGAATATTTCTTGTTGTAGATGGGGTAATTCTAAAAATAAAATTTCTCAACTTATATAGTGAAATAAATAAAGCGCCTCTTAAATTTTCTCTCTCTGACCAAAGCGTCCAATTATTTTTAAACTTTTCGTTTAAAAATTTTTCAGACTTGTCTTGTAAGCTTTCATTTTTGCTCTCTTTAAAAAAATTATTTCTTTTTTCTTTTTTATCGTGCTTAATTATTAAATTTTTTCCTGTTTCATATTCTTCAATTAAACCTTTTATGTTATTTTTACTCAAGATATATCTGAGACTATCACGTAAGCCATTTTCTCTTGTATCATCAAGGACAACGGATAAAATTATATTTTTTACATCTAATTTATTATTTAAAAATGAGGTTAATAAAAAATGTTCTTGTAAATTTGCATTCGGTTGAGAAACAGAAATTAAATACTGATTATTTTTTAGAGCCAATTTATGAAGCTTCTGTGGTGCAGTTTCTTGTCCTTTTTGAAATTGATTAATACCATTTAATTGAGAATTTCCTAACCAAATAGTGATTGGCATATTTTTTCCAAATTGATAATAACTATTTAAACAAAGGTGAATATCACTCTCATCTTGACAATGAATATGTTTTTTTTCTATCTTACCAAAATGTGAAATTGTATCATCGCCTAGTGCAAACTCATCAAATTTAATATCAATATTTTTTGAACTAGTTATAAAATAAAGAACTAATAACCCCAAAATTATTCCAAAAACAAATATGATTTTTTCAGCTAGATCAAGCCTGCTTTCAGCCATTTAAAGATTTTTGAGGTTTCATGTCAGATTTGCTTATGCCTGCAACTTTAACAGGTTTTTTCATAGCATCTCTTCTAAATGGTTCTCCAAGTTCTTGGTTTAAAATCACTTCTATAAATGTTGTGATACCTTTCTTTTGATCATCACATGACTGTTTAATAGCTGCAGTTGTTTCTTCCATGGTTCTTACTGTAACACCTTTTAAACCACATGCATCTGCAACTTTCGCAAAGCTTAATTCTGGATCAAGTTCTGTTCCTACAAAATTATTATCAAACCATAAAGTAGTATTTCTTTTTTCTGCACCCCATTGATAATTTCTAAAGATAACCATTGTGATTGCCGGCCACTCTTCTCTTGCACAAGAGCTCATTTCATTCATGCTTATTCCAAAAGCTCCATCACCTGCAAAACCAATTACCGGTGTATCTGGGCATCCGATCTTTGCACCTAAGATTGATGGAAAACCATAACCGCAAGGTCCAAATAAACCTGGAGCTAAATATTTTCTTGGTTTTTCAAAAGTTGGGTAAGCATTTCCAATCGCACAGTTATTACCTATATCACTTGATATGATTACATCTTCTGGCATCCCAGATTGTATTGCTCGCCAAGCTTGTCTTGGTGACATTCTATCCTTATCTCTTTCTCTTGCTTCCTTGTTCCAAACCGTTCCTTCATCATCATCCTCATGATCTAAACTTGCTAATTTTTGTAACCACGCAGATTTTGTCTGATGAATTAAATCTTTTCTTTTTTGTCTATCAGTATCTCCTGCAGTTGAAGATAATTTATCAATTATTTGCTGAGCAACTAATTTTGCATCCCCACTTATCCCAACTGTTACTTTTTTAGTTAGACCAATTCTATCAGGATTAATATCAACTTGAATTATACTTGCATTTTTTGGCCAGTAATCAATCCCATACCCAGGTAATGTTGAGAAAGGATTTAACCTTGTACCTAATGCCAAAACTACATCAGCTTTAGAAATTAATTCCATCGCTGCTTTTGATCCATTATATCCTAAAGGACCTACTGCTAAGGGATGACTTCCTGGAAAACTGTCATTATGTTGATAACCCGAACAAACAGGTGAATCTAGTTTTTCTGCAAGTTTTTTAGTCTCATTAATTGCATCACCGATAACAACTCCTGCACCAGATAAAATCACAGGAAATTTTGCATTGGATAAAAGTTTTGCAGCTTTATCAATTGCTTCTGCCCCACCACCTTGTCTTTCTAGTCTAACTATTGGAGGTAGTTCAATATCAATCACTTGGGTCCAATAATCTCTTGGGACATTAATTTGTGCAGGCGCTGAACCCCTGATTGCCTTTTCTATTACTCTATTTAAAACCTCAGCCATTCTAGATGGATCTCTAACTTCCTCTTGATAACAAACCATATCTTTGAACAAATTCATTTGTTCTACTTCTTGAAAACCCCCTTGACCCATTGTTTTGTTTGCAGCCTGAGGTGTTACCAATAATAATGGTGTGTGATTCCAATAGGCTGTTTTAATCGGGGTTACTAATCCAGTAATACCTGGTCCATTTTGTGCGATAACCATTGACATTTTTCCAGTAGATCTTGTGTAACCATCGGCTATTAGTCCACCGTTTGTTTCATGAGCAACATCCCAAAAGGTAATTCCTGCATCAGGAAAAATATCTGAGATTGGCATGAATGCTGAACCAATTATACCAAAAGCATGTTCAATACCGTGCATTTGTAAAACTTTTACAAAAGCTTCTTCTGTTGTCATTTTTGTCATTAATAGAGCCTTTCTAAACCAATATATGTAATAGTTTTTTTATAAAACTATTTCTTAATAGACGCGATTAATATATAAGATTTTTGGAAATTCAAATAAACATTTCGACACTATATATATGGCTACAGATATCATTATTCACGATAAAAAAGATAATGTAGGTGTAGTAGTGATAGAGAAAATAACCCCAAAACAAGACTGTAAATGCTGGATTATGGAAAATGATAGCTCGGCGTCTATTCAATCAATAGATGAAATACCTTTAGGTCATAAAATTGCGATGGTCGATCTAAAGGAAGGAGATACAATCTTAAAATATGGTCATGACATTGGTAAAGTAGTTAAGGCAATCAAAAAAGGTGAGCACGTTCATGTTCACAATGTAAAAACTAAAAAGTGGTAAATAATGGAAATTCCAAAAAGTTTTTTAGGTTATAAAAGAGAAAACGGCAGAGCAGGAACTAGAAATCATGTAATTATATTACCTGTTGATGACATTTCTAATGCATGTGCAGAGGCAGTCGCTAACAATATAAAAGGAACGATTGCACTACCACATTCTTACGGGAGACTACAATTTGGAGCAGACTTAGATTTACATTTTAGAACAATGATTGGAACAGGCAGTAACCCAAATGTAGCTGCAGTTATTGTGATTGGTATTGAGCCTAAATGGACTAAAAAAATTGTTGATGGGATTGCTAAAACAGGAAAACCAGTTGAAGGTTTTCACATAGAACGCACAGGGGATATTGGAACTGTCATGAAAGCTTCAAAAAAAGCGCAAGAATTTTCACAATGGGCATCTGAAAAACAGAGAGAAGAATGTCCAATGAGTGATTTATGGATTTCAGTAAAATGTGGAGAGTCAGATACAACATCAGGATTAGCATCAAATCCAACTGTTGGAAATTTAATGGAAAAATTAGAACCATTAGGTGTTCATTTATGTTTTGGTGAGACATCTGAACTTACTGGAGCAGAAAATGTCTGTGCCGCAAGAGGAGCAACCAAAGAAGCCTCTGAAAAATTTATGAAGACATGGAATGAATATAATGATTTTATATTAAAAGAAGCGACTAATGATCTTTCAGAAAGTCAACCAACCGCTGGAAATATTGCAGGTGGTTTAACCACAATTGAAGAAAAAGCATTCGGTAATTTTCAAAAAATAGGAAACTTGAAATTTATAGATGTGCTTGAACCAGCTGAAGAACCAGCAAAAGGTCCAGGACTTTATTTTATGGATACATCTTCAGCAGCTGCAGAATGTATTACACTTCAAGCTGCAGGAGGATTTAACATTCATTTATTTCCAACAGGCCAAGGGAATATAGTTGGAAACCCTATAGAGCCTGTTGTTAAATTAACTGCTAACCCCTTAACAGCTAAAAGCATGAGTGAGCATGTTGATTGCGATGTATCAAAAATTCTTTCAAGAGAAATGAACTTATCTGAAGCGGGAGATAAGCTTATAGAAACTACGTTAAGAGTGGCTAATGGAAGATTAACCTGCGCAGAAGCTTTAGGTCATAAAGAATTTGTTATGACTAAACTTTATAGAAGCGCGTAATCGCTAAACCAAAGAATGTTTTTTAAAAATTACTTGGTGTTCATACCAGGCATAATCCTTGCATTCGTTCTTTATTCTCTATCCCAAGGTTTTAATAACATTATTGGTATTGATCTTTTAGGATATAGCAAAAGTCCAATCTCCACAGCTATGATAGCAATCCTACTCGGTATTTTCTTTGGAAATTTTTTTAAAATTAGAGAAAGTTTTCAAAAAGGATTAGATTTTAGTAGAGATTATATCTTAAAACTTGGCATAATCTGTTTAGGTATACAATTGAAGCCTTTTGAGTTTTTAGAGTTTGGAAAAATTGCTATTCCGTTGATACTAATTTGTATAGTTAGTGTCTTAATTGTAATAAAACTTTTAGTTAAGAAACTTCAAATACCAACTCGGATGGCTTACTTAATATCAATCGGAAGCAGCGTTTGTGGTACCACTGCTATCATGGCAACCGCGCCTGTAATAAAAGCAAATAAAAGTGAAATTTCTTATGCAATCGCAAATATTACTTTATTCGGAATATTGTCCATGTTGTTTTACCCTTACTTCTCAAATTTTTATTTCGAGGAAAATTCATTATTTGCAGGCCTTTTTTTAGGAACAGCTATACACGAAACATCACAAGTTGCTGCAGCAGGATTAATATATGATCAACAGTATAATAGTCCCGAAACATTAAATATTGCAACTGTCACAAAGCTTTTAAGAAATACTTTTTTGATAGTGATGATTCCTCTTTTTGCATTTCTTTATAATAGAGGTCAGGTAAAAGAAAAGGGCTACTCCATTTTAAGTATATTTCCTTATTTTATTTTAGGTTTTGTTGGGATGATAATTTTAAGAAATGTTGGTGATGAAGTTTTCTCAACAAATAATAATTGGATTGAAGTTATAGATTTTGTTAAAGCAAGTTCTAAAATTTTCCTAACTATGGCTATGGCTGCTATAGGCTTATCAACAAACTTAAAAGATATTAGAAATATGGGTTATAAACCTTTTGTTGTTGGATTTACGGCAATGTTAACTGTAGGAGTTGTGAGTATTATAACTATAGAAACTTATATAAAATTTTTTATTTAGTTTGTTTAACTGGTTTCTTAAAATATTTTTCTCTAAACTTTGAAATTGATCTTCTAATAAATGCTGCTGCAATTCCTAGAATAACAGCAAATAAAATCGAAAATAATCCATAAAAGAATGGCATATCTTCTGAAAACTCTTTAATAAATTTTGAGAAGAAATTTAAGTCTTTTAAGCTTATAGGTGTTGTGCCATTTAGTATTTCTTCTGCAAAAAAAGTATCATAAGCAATTACTATTCCCACAATTAATAATAAAATTGCTAATAATGCTTTTAATCCGGAACTATCAATTTGCTCACCAAGTTTTTGGCCTACCTGTACCCCGACTATTGAGCCTATAACTAACATTAGAACTAACATTAGATCTATTGAACCATAATTAATTGAATGAAGAAATGTAACTATGACACTAACAAAAATTGTTACGAATAACGAAGTTCCAGGAACTAATTTTGTTGGCATCTTAATGATATAAATCATTGCTGGCACTAAGATAAATGCACCGCCGATACCCATTATAGCTGCTATAAACCCAACAACTAATCCAATTATGATCGGTGTGAATATACTTTCATATAGTTTTGATTTTGGAAACCTCATTCTAAAAGGAAGTCCATGTATCCAATAATGAACATGTAATTTTTTTTTCTCTACAATGTTCTTTTTGGCTTTATCAATTTCACCCAAACTTTCCACTAACATCAGGGTTCCAATTATTGCAAGAATGTACATATAGGCTAAAGAAATTACCGTATCTATTTTACCGATATCTTTAAAATATGTGAAAGTAAAAATACCCCCCATAGTTCCTATAGTTCCACCAATTACAATCATTAATCCCATTTTGTAATCTAAAGTATTTTTTAACCAATGAGTGGTGGATCCAGATACAGAAGTTGCCAAGATATTGTTGGCCTCGTTGGCAACTGCATAAGCTGGGGGAACACCCATGAAGATTAAAAAAGGTGTCATTAAGAAACCACCTCCTACACCAAATAAACCAGAGAGAACTCCAACTATTGCGCTTATTAAAAGTATTTCGACAGGGTTAATAAATACTTGGGCTATAGGTAAAAAAACATCCATCTAAAAAAACTTTAAATATAACTTAATTAAAAGTTATAAAAGTTCCAAATAAGATCACACCCCAACAAGCTATAATCGCTGAAAAAATTCCAGTTTTAATTAATGTTGTTTTTTTTTCAGAAAGTATTTGAGGTATTTTTATATTTGGAAGGTGCATTTATATTTCTCTTACACCCGGTAGATAAATTGTCAAACTATTATTGAAAAATTAATTCTTTTTTTAGTAGATAGTTGCACCAAAAACTTTAACCTCGCCATCCTCTACTCCAAGCACAAGTCTGCCTAAGAATTCACCTTGGATTTCTTTGTTTGTCTGCTTTATTAATACTGTTATATGATCACCTCTTCTTAGAGTGCCAAATGGCTCATATGTTTCATTTAAGTTTACAATTAGTTTGTTATTAGCCCATTGTTTACCTAATTCGACCTCATTAGCTCCGAAAAGCATTTGAGTGGAAAAATCTCTGGTAAAACCTCCATAATCTTTCAAATTGGAGGATCTAATTAAGTTTTCCCAGAAGGGTTTACCAATTTCAAATATCTCCTCATCTGATTTAGATAATAGATCCATTGATTACTCTTTATAATATTAGATTAAGAAGCTTTTTTCTTCTCTTTTTCATCAACAATATGATACACGGGGACCTTCTCAAGACTAAATTTACCAGTTTTAGGATCCCTTCTAGATACCGTCAAACAATGCCAGTTTTCATCATCTAGCTTCATATGATCACCTCTATAATAATATCCTGGCCAACGAGTTTCTTCTCTAAATAATATATGTTCAGTTACACACTGAGAAGTCAGCGCCCTATGCTTTAATTCCCAAGCTCTCATTAATTGGTGATAATCTTCAGCTCCTACTTTTTCTAAATCCTCTTGAAGCCAGTCTAACAATTGCAAAGCTTTTTTTAATAAGTTTCCATTTGTCATATAGTTAGAGGTAATTCCTCCCACGTATTCGTCCATAATTTTTTGAAGTCTTTGTAGACCTTGAATAGGTGAAATATAGCTCGGTGAAACTGTTCCCCCAGTTATTTCATTTTGAGCGACAGTATAAGTGTCTAGAGGTTTATAAACAGCTTTTTTGAAGTCATCACATTGCTTGTCCGAGACTTTAATTCCATCTGCTTTTTTGTCCTGAATGTATTTCACTGCTGCTTTGGCTGCTAGTCTTCCTTCAGTAAATGAACCTGATGAAAATTTATGAGCGCTTCCACCCACAGTATCACCAGCGCCAAATAGGCCATCAATAGTTAACATTCGATTGTAACCCCAAAAATATTCAGGTGGAGATAAATCTTCTGGTCCACTCACCCAAGCTCCAGAACATGTCGCATGTGATCCCATTACATAAGGCTCAGATGTTGTTAACTCAGGATTAGTATATTTTGGATCAATATTTTGCGAAGCCCAAACAACAGCTTGCCCAACTGTCATACCTAAAAAATTTTCCCAACCAACGGTTTCTAAATGAGGATCTTGAAAAGCCTCTTTAGTCACCATGTGGATTGGTCCACCTCCAGCGGCTACTTCTTGAATAAACGCATGATTTCTCAAACATGTTGGTGTTGGATGATGATCAATATATTCACCTACTAACTCTTTTGTTTGGTCATACCATTTCTTTTCATAGTTTTCACCATTAGCGTTTTGTGTATATGTTTTTAAATGTAAAAAGTATGCGCCGACAGGTCCATAACCATCTTTAAATCTACATAAAACAATTCTGTTTTCCATTTGAGTCATCTTTGCACCAGCTGCTATGGGTAAAGCATATGCTGATCCATTACTCCATGGCGCGTACCAGGTTCTACCCATACCTTCACCTACAGCTCTTGGTTTGAATATATGTGATGCTCCACCTGCAGAGACGATAACAGCTTTTGCTCTAAACACATGGAAATCTCCAGTTCTCATATTAAAGCCAACTGCTCCACCAATTCTATTCTCTTGAGCTTCATCCATCAATAAATGTGTAACCATTATTCTATTATAAATTTTATCAGCAGATTTTTTTGCTGCTTCAGCTACAATTGGTTTATAGCTCTCACCATGAATCATGATCTGCCACTTTCCTTCTCTTAAGTATCTTCCTGTTTTTTCATTTTTCATCATTGGAAGACCCCACTCATCAAACATGTGAACAGTCGAGTCTACATGTCGAGCCATGTCATATCCTAAATCTTCTCTTACCATTCCCATTAAATCATTTCGTGCATATCTTACATGGTCTTCAGGTTGATTTTCATCCCACTGCATACCCATGTAACAGTTGATGGCATATAATCCTTGAGCTACAGCTCCACTTCTATCGATGTTAGCTTTCTCAACACAAACAATCTTTAAATCTCTACCCCAATGACGAGCTTCGAAAGTTGCTCCCGTTCCAGCCATTCCACCACCAACAACCAATACATCACACTCTTCATAATGGGTCTTATGTTTGGCCATTAATAATAAACTCCTTTTTTAAAAGACTCTTTTGGGACCGATGGTAATTCTTGATTAGTATTTAAACCCTCTGGCTCACTATATAACCTCTGTGAATTAATTTCTCCTTGATTAGGCGTGTCCCCTTCTGCAAGCTTAGGAATAAATTTTCCCCAAGGTTTAGTTGTTATAGGTGAGACGAAGTTTTTCTCTGTTCCGTTTCTAAATTTTATTTTCCAAGAAATAGTTCCTTTTTCTTCTTCTCTTCTAACTCTAACACTGTGACCCATTGGGGCAAAATCAGCATACCCTCTTACATCAATAGCATGATTAGGACATGCTTTTACGCAAGAATAACATTCCCAACAAAAGTTTGGTTCAATATTTTTTGCACGTCTAATA
>CACBGP010000020.1 GCA_902538745.1 uncultured Pelagibacteraceae bacterium
TGTTGGACTTGAGGGTTTTAATATTAAGATTACAAAACAAGAATTAATTTAATGAAAAAAAAAATATTAATTGTTATAGCTGACTACTATAAGGAAATTTCTTTAGGTTTATTAAATAGTGCAAAAAAAAATCTTCCTAAATCTTATGAAATAAAGGTTATAAAAGTTCCTGGTGTTTTTGAAATACCAATTACTATATCTAAATATTTAAAGAAATTTGATGCATTTATTGCTCTAGGATGCGTTATCAAAGGTAAAACTCCACACTTTGAATTCATATCTCAATCTTCAACTAATGCTATAATGGATTTATCAGTAAAATCAAAAAAACCGATTGGAAATGGAATTCTTACTTGTCTAAATATGAATCAAGCAAAGGTTAGAAAAAAAAAGGGTGCTGAAGCAGCAAAAGCTACTATTTCAGTGTTATCTCAAAAATGAGACTAAAGTACAGTGCTAAAAATAATCCTAGAGTTATAATTATTCAAAAATTATACAGTATTTTATATAATAATGATGACAAAATTGAATTCCCAAAACATAGGTTTAAAAAATTTATTAAAGAAATTGTTCTTGGTACAATTGAACGAAATGAGATTATAATTGAAGAATTAGACAAAAATTTTGGTGTAGACTTTGATTTATTGAAACTAGATAAAATATTTCAGATTATTTTAAAATCAGCAACGTATGAAATTTTGTATAAACCCAATGTATCAATAAAGATAATCATAAAAGAGTATTTAAATGCATCAAATTTTTTTTTAAACGATTCTCAAACTAAATATCTAAATGCATTGTTAGATAATGCTGCTAAAAAATTAAGATATTCAAATGCATGAATTTGATTTAATTAAAAGATATTTTTCTAAATTATCTGTTAATAATAAAAATTCATTAAATTTAAATGATGATGTTTTTTTTGATAGGGCAAAAAAATTAGTTATTTCTGTTGATACATATATAGATAAATCTCATTTCTTTGATTTTAAAAAACCTAATTTAGTTATTAAAAAAATTCTTAGATCATCTATATCAGATTTAATTTGCAAAGGTGTTAGACCAAAATATTATTTTATTTCAGGTTCAGGAAACAAAAAAACATTTACAAAATCAAATTTAAAAAAGATTTCCCTTTCACTTAAACAGGAACAAAAAAAGTTCGAGATTTATTTGTCTGGTGGGGATACAGTTTTTTCTAATAAATTAAGCTTTACAATTACATCTGTTGGTTTTTCTGATGATATAATTTTTAGAAATAAAGCAAAAATAAATGATGATATTTATGTAACAGGTAATTTGGGAGATAGTTATACGGGTTTAAAAGTTTTAAAAAAAGATATTTCATTAAACAAAAATTTGAGTAAATATTTTATCATGAAATATTATCTTCCAGAATTGCATCTAGGTTTGGCAAAACGATTACCAAATTTAGCAAATACATCTATAGATATTTCTGATGGTCTTTTTGCTGATTTAGATAAATTAATTAATAAACAGAAACTTTCTTACAAAATATACCTAACTGATGTTCCAATATCTAAAAAACTAAAGAATATGATCTTACAAAAAAAATTAAATAAAATTGACTTCATATCTAGAGGTGACGATTATCAAATATTATTTACAGCATCTAAAAAAAAAGCTAGAATCATTGAAAGAATATTTAAATTTTTAGGGATAAAAGTTTCAAAAATTGGTAAAATTTGTTCAAGTCATCAAAAATCACAAATTATTGATGAAAAAGGGAACAAAACTGACATAATAAATAAAGGCTATTTACACAAATTTTAGAAGTTATTTATTGCCTTTTATAGCTTTTTTTGTATTGTCCGCCTTTTATAATTAATAAGTAATAACTTAATTAAGATTTATATGAATTCAACTACAGAGACTATTCTTTTATATACAATAGGAGCAGGATTATTATCAATTGTTTATGGATATCTAACGGGAAAAAGTATCTTAAATTCAAGTGCAGGAAACTCAAAGATGCAAGACATTGCATCTGCTATTCAAATTGGTGCGAAGGCTTACCTTGCAAGACAGTATAAAACAATTGCTATCGTTGGAGTTGTAGTTTTAGTTATTGTAAGTTTTGCTTTTAGTATGCTTGTTGGATTAGGTTATTTGATTGGTGCAACATTATCTGGAATAGCTGGATATGTGGGAATGTTAGTTTCTGTTCAAGCAAATGTTAGAACTGCAGAGGCATCAAGAAAAGGTCTAGCCAGTGGTCTTTCTGTAGCTTTCAAGTCTGGTGCTGTGACAGGTATGCTTGTCGCCGGTTTAGCCTTATTATCAATTGCTGTTTATTACTATCTATTATTGAGATTTAATATTGAAGAAAGAGAAATTGTAAATGCTCTTGTTGCACTTGGTTTTGGTGCATCATTAATATCCATTTTTGCTAGATTAGGTGGAGGGATTTTTACAAAAGGCGCAGATGTTGGTGCTGATCTAGTTGGTAAAGTAGAGGCTGGGATACCAGAAGACGATCCCAGAAATCCCGCTGTTATTGCTGACAATGTTGGTGACAATGTTGGTGATTGTGCAGGAATGGCTGCTGATTTATTTGAAACTTATGCTGTAACAATTGTTGCAACAATGGTTTTATCCTCAATATTTTTTCCTGGTGACTTATCTATGATGATTTACCCCTTAACTATTGGTGGAGCATGTATTCTGACATCAATAATTGGAACTTTTTTTGTGAAACTTGGTGGTAGCAAAAATGTTATGGGTGCTTTATACAAGGGATTTGTTGTTTCTGCATTGACTTCATTAATAATTTTATATCCAGTTACGGATTTTGTTTTGGGTTTAGAAAATTCATATGATCTAAATAATAAGTCCTTCACTGGCATGAGCTTATATTACTGTGGGGTTATAGGATTAGTTATTACAGGTTTATTAATTTGGGTAACTGAATATTATACTGGAACTAATTATAGACCCGTAAGAAGTGTTGCAAAATCATCAACAACAGGACATGGTACCAATGTTATACAAGGCTTGGCTATCTCATTAGAAGCAACTGCTATACCAGCACTAATTATAGTTTCAGGTATTTTACTTACTAATCATATTGCTGGTCTATATGGAATCGCTATTGCAGTAACAACTATGTTGGCTTTAGCAGGTATGGTTGTAGCTTTAGATGCTTATGGACCAGTTACTGATAATGCTGGTGGTATTGCAGAAATGTCCAAATTACCAAATAATGTAAGAAAAACAACTGATGCTTTAGATGCTGTAGGAAATACAACCAAAGCAGTAACAAAAGGTTATGCAATAGGTTCTGCAGGATTAGGCGCTTTAGTTTTATTTGCAGCTTATACTGAGGATATTAAACATTTTTCAAAAGAAGCTGGATCAAAATTAGAGGGTATAGTTGTGACGTTTGATCTATCCAATCCTTATGTTGTGGTAGGTTTATTAATTGGTGGAATGCTTCCTTATTTATTTGGATCAATGGGCATGCAGGCTGTGGGTAGAGCAGGTGGTGCTGTAGTAATAGAAGTTAGAAGACAATTCAAGAAGTACCCAGGAATTATGAAAAGAAAACAAAAACCTGACTATGCTAAGTTAGTTGACCTGTTAACAGTTGCAGCTATTAAAGAGATGATTATTCCATCTTTATTACCGGTACTATCGCCGATTATTTTATACTTTGTTATATTTGCGATTGGAGGCCAAGTGGCTGCATTAGCTTCTGTTGGAGCAATGTTATTGGGCGTAATAATTACTGGATTATTTGTGGCAGTTTCCATGACTGCTGGTGGTGGTGCATGGGATAACGCCAAGAAATATATTGAAGATGGTAATCATGGTGGAAAAGGTTCAGAGGCCCACAAGGCTGCTGTAACTGGAGATACAGTTGGAGATCCTTATAAAGATACAGCTGGTCCTGCAGTAAACCCAATGATAAAGATAACAAACATAGTTGCCTTGTTACTGTTGGCTGTTATCGCTGGCTAATTTCTTTACGTTTTTTTTCCCTAACACCAAGTGGGTCATTAATTTTTTGTCTCATACTTGACATAAATTCATATATAAAAGAATTTTTAGTAATGTTTCCTTGTGTAGTTTCTTTTACAATATTAATCTTTTTCATATCTTTTAAATCATAAAAATCTTTTTTTTTTAATACTCCATAATTATCTATCTCAAGAACCAATACATCATTTTTATAAACTTTCATTCTTCCTAAGTTTTTCAATCTAGATTGAGTTTGTTTTCTCTCGATGTATATCCAAACGTCATTGTTAAATTTACTTCTAGTTGAAGGACTTCCTAATAGATTTATAATTTCATTTTTGTTGGATTCGTTAATAACTAAATTTTTTTGTTTTTTTTCAAGAAACGAAACACCGTGATGCTTGACTACTTTTTTGAAAGAACAATTAGTGACTATCAAAGATATAATAAATAGATATAATATATTTTTCATGGATAAAAATTTTATCAATATTTATAATTATTTAATTAATTACACTAGAAATGAGCAATTATACAGTTCATTAAATAGAAATGATAATTTTTCTGATAGATTAACCCTTTTTTTATTACATTTTGCCTTTTTTTTAAAAAACTTTAAAAACGAGGAAAATAAAGAAGTTTTACAAAAAATTTATGATTTTAATTTTCGTCAATTAGAACTTAGTATAAGGGAAATTGGTTATGGAGATCAGTCAATTAACAAAAAAATGAAGGTTTATATCAATTTATTTCATTCAATGGTGAGCGAAATTCATTTTTGGGATGATTTAAATAGAGAAAAAAAAATCAAAAAATTATCAATATTTTTAGAGGATTTTAAAAATATCGATGAATTTGTTGACTATTTTGAAGTTTTTAGAGAGAAATTATCAAAAAAAAATTTGAATTATTTAATAAAAGGTGTAATTAACTCATAATTATGGCAGTCCCTAAACGAAAACAAACACCATCTAGAACTGGTATGAGAAGATCTCAGAATATGAAATTTTCATCAAAAAATGTTATTGAGGATAAGAAAACTGGTGAGTATAGATTATCACATCACCTAGATTTAAAAACGGGAATGTATAAAGGAAGACAAGTTCTAGATCCTAAAGAATAATTTTTAAAGATTCTACGATGACGAAATTGATAAAAATTGCAGTAGATGCAATGGGTGGAGACAATTCACCAAGAAAAATAATTGATGGAATTATTCATAATCACAATAAAAATAAAGAAAACTTTTTTAAAATTTTTGGAGATAAGGGTGAAATCACAAAATACATAAATAATAAGATTAATGAGAATTTTTATGAAATAATACACACCAATGATGTTGTAAAAAGTACTGATAGCCCATTAGAGGCTGCAAAGAGAGGGAAAAAAACAAGCATGTGGCTTTCAATTGAGAGTGTCAAAAATAAAGAGACTGATATTGTAATTTCTGCTGGCAATACCGGAGCCTTGTTAGTAATTGCAAAATTGAATTTAAAAATGCTTGAAAATATTGATAGACCTGCATTATCAGCTTTATGGCCGAACAAAAAAGGGATGAGTGTAGTTCTAGATCTTGGTGCAAATATTGAGTGTAGTTCAAAAAATTTAACTGATTTTGCCATTATGGGTGCCTCTTTATATAAATCGTTATATCCTAATGATATTTCAAAAGTAGCTTTATTGAATATAGGTTCTGAGGAATTAAAAGGAAATGAAATTATAAAGGAAACTTATCAATTATTAAATGATAGAAAAAACCAAAACTTTAATTTTGAGGGTTACATAGAGGGAAATGAATTAATGAATGGTAGAGTAAATGTTATTGTTTCGGATGGATTTACTGGAAATGTTGCTTTAAAAACGGCTGAGGGTACTGCCAATTTTATCACAGAAGAGTTAAAGAAAGCTTTGAGCGGATCGTTTCTTGGAAAAATATCCTCTCTACTTAATATATCAAATTTAAGAAAATTTAAAAAAAGATTGGATCCAAGATTATATAATGGAGCAATATTTGTAGGTTTAGATACACCCGTTGTTAAAAGTCATGGTGGCATTGATTATATTGGTTTTTCTAACTCTTTAGATGTTTGTAATAGAATAATTAAAGGAAATTTGATAAGAAAAATTAAGGAAAATATCAAATAAATGAGAACAAACTTAACTAAAAAAGATTTAGTTAATATTATTTACATGCAAGTAGGTTTTTCTAAACAAATATCAGAACATTTAATAGATGAGTTTTTCTCTCTTATAACACTAAATCTAAAGAAAGAAAAAAAATTGAAATTAACAAAATTTGGTACATTTTTTATTAAATCAAAGAAATCTAGAATTGGAAGAAATCCTAAAACAAAGGAAGACAAGATCATTTCAGAAAGAAATGTTGTTTTATTTAAACCTTCTAAAGAATTTAAGGAATTTATAAATTTGAAAAATGAGTAAACTTGAGAGCGCCTATAAAACTATAGGTGAGGTAGTCAAAATTGTTGGCTTGAAATCTAAAAAAGGCGATACTTCTCCAACGCATACCATAAGATATTGGGAAAAAGAATTTAAACAAATTAAACCCAAAATTTTAAACGGTAATAGACGGTATTATGACAAAAAAAATATAGATTTAATCAGAAAAGTTCATTTTCTTTTAAAAGATCAAGGAATGACAATAAAAGGTGTAAAAAAAATTTTAAACAATGTGGATACTTTAAAACTTGACGAAAATTTAAATGAATCTATAAAAGCTCACGATATTAGAAATAAATTAGTTAAAATTTCCAATATGATCAAAAATTTAA
>CACBGP010000021.1 GCA_902538745.1 uncultured Pelagibacteraceae bacterium
TTTTCATATATTTTAATTTTATATTTTTGTTTTTTAATCTTAATTTCTGATGTTTTTTTTAGTTTCACTAATTTTTCTTTTTTTAAACGATAAGAAATAAGATCCTCAATTTTTCCAATCTTAAGGTTATGTTTGTGTGCAAAATTTAGAAGTTTTTGACCCTTAGCCATAGATCCATCTTCATTCATGATTTCACAAATCACGGCTGAGTTATTTTTTTTAGCTAGTTTTGAGATATCAACCGAAGCCTCAGTGTGACCAGCTCTAACAAGGACACCACCATCTTGTGCGATAATTGGAAAAACATGGCCTGGTGATACAATGTCTTTTTTACTTACATTTTTTTTTGATGCAATCTTAATAGTTCTAGCCCTATCTTTTGCCGAAATACCAGTTGTAATTCCTCTTTTTGCTTCAATTGAAACTGTAAAAGCTGTTTGATTTCTAGATTGATTTACAGGTGACATTAAAGATAAATTCAATCTTTTAGCTTGAATACTATCCAGTGCTAAACATATTAAACCTCTTCCATGTTTAGCCATAAAATTAATGTTGCGAGCATTAGTATCAGAGGTTGACATAACTAAGTCACCTTCATTTTCTCTTTTTTCATCATCGACTAAAATGTACATGCCTCCTCTTTTTGCAACGTTTATTATGGTTTCTATGGATGAATAATTATTTTTTTTCATAAAAATAATTTTTAACGTATTTTGAGAGAATATCTATTTCAACATTAACTAAGCTACCTTTTTTAAGGGATGATAAATTTGTTAGTTTATATGTATGAGGAATAATCCAGATTTGAAAACCTTTACTTGTTACCTTTGAAATTGTTAGAGAAATACCATTTATACTAATTGAGGCTTTTTCAATAACATTTTTTTTCTCTTTTTTACTAATTTGAAAATCAAACAAGTAAGATTTATCAATTTTTTTTATTCTTAATACTTTTCCTATAGTGTCTACATGACCTTGACAAATATGACCTGAAATTTTTTGACCGTATTGAAGTGGAAGTTCTAAATTAATCTTATCCTTTAACTTAATATGATTAAATTTAGAACGATTAATTGTTTCATCTGAAAGATAGAACTCCATAACCTTATTTTTAATTGATATAAGAGTAAGGCAAACGCCATCACAAGCTACAGAAATACCTATATCTCTCATACTTAATTTTAGATCTGATTTTATAAATATATTAATACCCTTGGGTCTTTTAAGAATCTTTTTAATTGAACCTTTGTTAAATATAATTCCGTTAAACATCTTAATTTTTGTAAATTGTTACCTTGTCAGTGCCTAATTTAAAATTTGTTTTATATTTATCATATTTAGTATTCAGGATATCAGAAGATGTAAAATTTACATATTTATTTTCTTTTAGTAAATTTCTTGAACTTTTAAACATATAAAATTCATTAAATATTCTTTCTTGAAGAAAACTTTTTGTTAATTTATCACCGCCCTCTACTAAGAGATTTTTAATTCCTAATATATATAATTTTCTAAGAATTTTTTTTAAATCAAAATTTTTATGTCTTTGGGTAGGCTGATTTATTAAAAGAGCTCCTTTTTTTATTAAAAAGTTTTTTTTTATTCTATCGTTTGAATTATAGAAGATAATAGTATTTCTGTTTTTTATAGACTTTACAACATAACTTTTTAAATCAATTTTTAAATTTTTATCTAAAATAATTCTTTTTGGAGAATGCTGTGCATATCCCTCTAACCTACAATTAAGTTTTGGGTTATCTATGTTTAATGTTTTGCTGGTAATCATTATACCGTCACATTTTAGTCTTAGATAATGAGTTAACTTATCCGATTTTTTGTTAGTAATTTTTTTTGATATATCGCTATAAATAATTTTATCTTTTGATAATGCAATTTTTACAATCACGTAAGGCAGTTTTTTTTTTCTATTTAAATAATATGATTTGTATAAATTTAGTGATTCTTGTTTTAATAGGCCTTTTTTAACATTAATGTTATTCTTTTTTAAAATCGAATAACTTTTACCTTTCACCTTTAAATCAATGTCATCAATTGAATAATAAACCTCACTAATTTTATTTTTGATTATATTCTTAGTACAAGGAGGTGTTTTTCCATAATGATTACAAGGTTCTAATGTAATATACATTTTAGAGCCTTTTAGGTTTTCAAAACAATTTAAAATTGCATTATGTTCAGCATGAGGTCTGCCTCCATACCCAGTTTGACCAATAGAAATAATCTTATCTTTTTTTACAATTACACACCCAACAGATGGATTGTCACCAGTCAGGCCTCTTCTAGCCCTTGCTAAATCTATAGCAAGTTTCATATATTTCTTATCTTTTGATGAAAAATTATCTCTTTTTGTAGACATCTATCTTGTCCACAAATTGTATAAAATCTTTTTCTTCTCTAAAATTTCTGTAAACAGATGCAAATCTAACATATGCAACAGGGTCAAGATCTTTCAAACCTTCCATAACCATAGTTCCTATTGTGTTACTAGAAATTTCATTTTGACCTAACTCCTCCAAAGATCTTGAAATTTTACTAATAAACTTCTCAATAGTTTCAGTATCTAAAGGTCTTTTCTTAAGCGCAATGTAAATTGATTTTGATAATTTATCCCTATCGAATGAGGATTTTCGTCCGTTTTTTTTTACCACCATTATTTCACGATGTTGAATTCTCTCAAATGTTGTAAATCTAGTGCCACACTCACATAATCTTCTTCTACGAATTGCTGTTCCATCTTCAGTTGGGCGAGAATCTACTACAGAAGTTTCACCTTTCTTTTCACAAGGACAGATCATCTATTGAGATTTTTGTAAATTGGGAAATGAGAACACAAGTCTATAACTTCGTTTCTAACTTCTTCCTCAATTTTACTATTATCCTCAGGGTTTTTTGATAAACCTTCTATTACTTTAGTTATTAAATTACCAACTTTCTCAAATTCTTTTAAACCAAATCCTCTTGTTGTTGCCGCTTGAGAACCAAGTCTAATACCAGATGTGATCATAGGTTTTTCAGTATCAAAAGGTATTCCGTTTTTATTACAAGTAATGTTTGCTCTACATAGGCTTTCAGAGGCTACATTTCCCTTCACATTGAAGGGTCTTAAATCAACTAACATTAAATGGGTATCTGTACCACCAGAGTAAATTTTAAATCCATTATTTTTTAAAGTCTCTGCTAACATTTTAGCATTAGCTAAAACATTTTTTATATAAACTTGAAATTCTGGTTTAAGCGCCTCAAAAAACCCTGCAGCTTTTGCTGCAATTATATGCATTAATGGTCCCCCTTGGTATCCAGGAAAAACTGCTGTATCAAATTTTTTTCCAAGATCAAGATCATTTGATAAAATTATACCACCTCTTGCACTTCTAAAAACTTTGTGAGTTGTTGAAGTGACTACATGAGCATAATCACATGGGTTTGGATAACCTTTTCCAGCAACAAGACCAGAAAAATGAGCCATGTCAACCATCAAGTATGCACCTACCTTATCTGCTATTTCACGAAATTTTTTAAAATCAATTACTCGAGAGTATGCACTTCCTCCAGCAATAATTAATTTAGGTTTATGTTCTAAGGCTAATCTCTCTACATTTTCATAATCTATTAGCTCTGACTTTTTATCTACATCATAACTAATCGCATTAAACCACTTTCCAGACATTGAAATTTTTAATCCATGAGTAATATGACCTCCAGAATTTAAGCTCATCCCCATAAATGTGTCGTTTGGTTTAAGAAGAGCTAAAAATACTGCTCCATTTGCTTGGGCGCCAGAATGTGGTTGTACATTTGCATACTTACAATTAAAAAGTTTTTTAATTCTTTCTAAAGCTAATTTTTCAGCTACGTCTACATGTTCGCATCCATTGTAATATCTTTTACCCGGGTACCCTTCAGCATATTTGTTTGTTAGCACTGAACCTTGTGCTTCTAACACTGCCTGAGAAACGATATTTTCAGAAGCAATAAGTTCAATATGATTTTGTTGTCTAACTAATTCATCATTAATGGCTTTGAACAAATCAGGGTCAGATTGGGATAAACTCTTTTCAAAAAAATCTTTATAATCTGAATTTATATATTTAGTTTCACTTGACATAATAATCTATATTTTTTTAACTCTTTTTTTGTGTCTCCCACCTTCAAAACTTGTATCAAAAAACACTGATATACATTTAAATGCTGTATCTTTTTTTGTCAATCTAGAACCTAATGTAATTATATTCGCATTGTTATGCAATCTGGATAATTTCGTGTTTTTTACCGAATAACACACCGCTGCTCGTATTTTCTTGTGCTTATTGGCTGCCATTGACATTCCCATGCCTGATCCACAAACTAATATACCCATATTCTGATGATTCTTACTTACTTTTTTACAAAGACTATGCGCGTAGTCAGGATAATTTACAGATTTTTTCGCATCATAGGTTCCTAGATCTTCAAAAATAAATTTTTTGGAAAATTTTTTTTTTATTTGTTCCTTCAAACGATATCCAGCATGATCTGATGAAATAAAAACTTTTTTCAAGTTAATTAAATTTATAATCCAAAACACAAGCAACTAAATGAATTCTATCTTCCTCTCCACCGTTAAAAGCGTTATGATATTTAGTATTATTAGTTATCCAAACAGAGCCATCAGCTGGCATATGTTTTGCAACATTGTCTATAACCATTATTGAACCTGGATTTGTTATAATAGGAATATGAAGTCTTGGTTCTGGATCTCTATGCCAACTCAATGTTGATCTTGGTTCTTTTAATAAAACTCTTACTCTTCCAAGTTTGTATTTAGAGGAAAGAACATCAAATACTTCTTTAAAATAAGTGTTTTTATAATCATGAATAAATTCAGAATAAGCTGACTCATCTATCATTTCATCTCTTCTTGCTTCTTTTCCGCTAGAATCAGGTTTTGTCCAAAACACACCTCTAGCTTTGTTACCCTTTATTGACTCTGGATCTCCTGGAATTTGAGTCAATGAAATTGCTCCAAAGTTTGATACCCCAGTAACACCTGTAAAGCCCTTTATTGACAAAACTTGTTTATAGGCCTCTTTAAGTTTATTGATGTCAAACTTTAAATCTTGTTTCTGAAAGTCATTAAAATTTAAATTCATTGTAGCCAATTGTCTCTTAATATTGTTTATTATCTTTTTTAAGCTATATTTGTATATAACATTTGTCGCACATTATAAATATAATAAAATATGATTACCGGTAATTTTCCTAATTTAAGACTGAGAAGAGGTCGTAAAAAAAGTTGGTCTAGAAGATTAATAGCTGAAAATAATTTGACACCCAGTGATTTTATACTTCCAGTATTTCTCACAGATGGAAGAAATAAAAAGCAAGCTATTAGCTCTATGCCAGGTGTACATCGCTATTCACTAGATAAATTAAGCTCAGTAGTTGATAGAGCGCTTAAATTAAAATTGCCAATGATTGCTTTATTTCCATATACGAACAAAAAAGACAAAGATAAATTTGGTACCGAAGCATTAAACGAAGACAATCTAGTTTGTAAAGCTCTAAGATTGATCAAAAGAAAATATCGAAGTGAAATAGGTATCATGTGTGATGTTGCATTGGATCCATATACTTCACATGGACAAGATGGATTAGTGAATAATAGTTATGTCCTAAATGATGAAACAGTAGAAATTTTAATAAAACAATCATTATTGCAAGCACAAATGGGATGCGATGTAATAGCACCATCCGATATGATGGACGGAAGAATAGGAAAAATTAGAAAATCATTAGATAGAAATGGTTATAAAATGACACAAATTTTATCTTATGCAATTAAATATGCCTCTAATTTCTATGGTCCATTTAGAGATGCGGTTGGCTCTAAGAATATCTTAAAGGGTGATAAAAAAAATTATCAAATGGATTTTAGGAATAGCGATGAGGCTTTAAGGGAGGTTTCCTTGGATATTAAAGAAGGTGCTGATATGGTGATGGTTAAACCAGGTATGCCATATTTAGATATTATAAAATCTATAAAAGAAAAATTTAAAATACCAGTATTTGCCTACCAAGTATCCGGTGAGTACACTTTATTATCGAATGCTATTAATAAAGGTTTTGTAAATAAGAATGCTATCTTAGAAAGTCTTATTTCGTTTAAACGATCTGGTGCTAACGCAATTGTTAGCTATTATGCTGATAGGATTGATAAAATATTAGATTGACTATTTGAATGAGTTTAAAAACCTCAATCTGTTTGACGGATAATTGATATTATTAGGTTTCAATATACTTTTTTCTAAATAATCACCAACTAGTCTTAATCCATCAATCAAACTTTCATTGTTTAAAAAATCTTGATTATGATCTACTAAAAAATT
>CACBGP010000022.1 GCA_902538745.1 uncultured Pelagibacteraceae bacterium
AACGGTAAAACATAGGCTTTGGCTATTTTTAAATCCTGACTCATTCTAACTTCTGTTACCGTTATATTATTTGTTTCTAAATTTGGAATTTTTGCCTCATTCCTTATAAAAATCATACTCAAAGATTGTTTTATCATTTCTCCAACTCTAAGTTGCCTTTGAGAAAATTGTTTTCCTATTCTATCAGCCATTATATTGACCTTTCAGTAGATGTAACATTAAAAGCCTCAATTGTATCATTTTTTTGAAAATCCATATAATCTTTGAGAGCGATACCACACTCTTGTCCAATATCTACCTGTTTTACTTGGTTTTTTTCTCTAAATATGGTTGCTATTTTACCTGTATAAATAATCTTGCCATCTCTAATAATCCTTACGCTGGAATTAGCAAGAATTTCACCCTCAGTTACTTTAGAACCTGCAACCTTACCTGCGCCAGATACTTTGAATATCTCTAAAATTTGAGCTGTGCCAGTTACATTCTCCTGTACTTCTGGGGTCAATAGACCTGACATACTTTTTTTAACAAAGTCTAAAACCTCATAGATTATATTATATGTTGAAATCTTTATATTTTCATCTTCTGCTAGTTTTTTTGCCTCTTTACTTGGTTTTACGTTAAAAGCTATTAAAACGGCTTTAGATGCTTTAGCCAAAGTAACATCAGTTTCAGTTATCATTCCTATGTCTGCTAAAATAATTTTAGGTTTCACCTCATCATGTTTAATTTGATTAATTGCACTTTTGATAGCTTCTGAAGAACCGTGAACGTCTGATTTGATAATTAAATTTAAATCCTTAGATGATTTATTTGAAAAAGCTGATTCTTGTGTTGCAAAAGATAAAGGATTCTTGCTATCTTTATTTTCCTCTGTTCTGTTCTCACTGAGTGTTTTTGCTTCCTTTTCACTATCAAGAACAATAAAATCATCACCCGATTTAGCAGCACCATTGATGCCCAATATTTCTATAGGGGTTGACGGAATTGCTTCTAGAACATTTTCACCTCTATCATTTATGATGGCTCTTATTTTGCCCCATTTTATACCACTCACAAAAAAATCTCCTTTCCTTAAAGTACCACTTGTCACAATGATATTAGCTACAGGACCTCTGCCAGTATCAATTTTTGACTCAAGTACTACACCAGTTGCTTTTGAGTCAAAATCCGTTTTTAAATCTAAAATTTCTGCTTGCAAATTTATCGCCTCAAGCAATTTATCTAAATTCATTTTTGTTTTAGCGGATATTTCAACCATCAATGTATCTCCTGATAAATCTTCAGCAATCAATTCATATTCTAATAATTGGTTTTTTATTTTTTGTGGATCAGCGTCTGGTAAATCACATTTATTGATAGCCACAACTATAGGAACTTTAGCGGCTTTTGCATGTCTTATTGACTCTACTGTTTGAGGTTTAACTCCATCATCTGCTGCAACAACTAGAACAACAATGTCAGTTAATTTTGATCCTCTTGCACGCATTTCAGTAAAAGCAGCATGACCAGGGGTATCGATAAAAGTTAAATTATTATCGCCACTTTTAATCTGATATGCTCCAATATGTTGTGTTATTCCTCCAAATTCTCCTGAAACAACATTAGCGCTTCGCAGGATATCAAGAACGGAGGTTTTTCCATGGTCAACATGACCCATCACAGTTATGATAGGTGCTCTATTTTTTAAATTTTCACTCCGCGAATCTTTTATTTTTTTTATTATCTCCTCTGCTTTTTCTTCCCTAATAGGATTATGCCCAAATTCTTTTACCAGATACTCAGCAGTATCGGCAGCTAACGTTTGATTTATTGTTACTGTCACCCCCATCCCAAACAAATGCTTAATCACATTACTGGACTGTTCTGCCATTCTATTTGCTAGTTCTCTTACAGTTATAGCCTCTGGAATATTTATATTTCTTTTAATTGATTTTTGATTGTTTTTGCTATCTTCTTTGTTGGTATTTTTAAGCTCTTTTTGTCTTGCTCTTTTAACAGATGCTAAACTTCGTTCTCTTGTTTCAATTTCATCACTTAATGCTCTAGAGACTGTCAATTTTACATCACGTTTTTTTTGACTTATTTTAGATTTCTTATCTTTATCATCTTCTCCTTTGAATCTTTTTGTTGCTCTTTGCTCTGCTAGCTTACGTTTTTCAAAATCACTAATACCTACAATAGGATTTTTAGTTTTGAAATTATTTTTAAAATTTTCTCCCTTTTTAAAGTTTATTGACGATGTTTTGTGTCCACCTAATTTAGGAAATTTTCCTTTTCCTGAAAATTTATTTGGTTGTTTGTTAATTATGACTGTTTTTTTTCCTTGATTATTTAGACTATCAATATTTTTAAACGACTTTTTAGGACCACCAGAAATTGTTAATTTTGTTTTTTTGTTTTCCATTACTCATCTCTCAGTCTTTGTAGATTATGTTTCTTGCAGACATAATTAGTTCATCTGCTTCAGATTTTGATAATGCAAAATCTTCCAGATATCCATGTATTTTTATTTTCTCACCTTTTACAACGTCAAAACCTCCTGTTAATTCATCGGATGCTAGATCAGCAAAGTCTCCAAGTTTTAAAATCTTTTGTTCACCAAGGGTTAATAACATACCCGGTGTTAGGCCTTTCAAGTTGACTAAATCATCTGAAATTCCCAAATCTCTAATTCTTTGTGAAATATCCTCCTGATCTTTTTTATGAAATTCTTTTGCTCTTTCAATCAAAGCTTTAGCTGTATCTTCCTCTATCCCCTCTATGTTTTTAAAACTATCTAAAGAACTATCCTTTATATCATCTATAGTTGAAAAACCTTCTGCAACAAGTAATTGTCCAAGAGTTTCGTCTAACTCTAAATTTTTAACAAAATTTTCTGTTTTTTCTTTAAATTCTTGTTGTCTTCTCTCGGAGTCTTCTTGGTCTGTCATTATGTTAATTTCATAATTTAACAATTTTGTAGCTAGTCTAACGTTTTGACCTCTACGTCCTATTGCCTTACTAAGATTCTCCTCAGTTAAGATCACATCTAACCTTTTCCTATCAATATCAACATTCACTCTTTGAACTTCAGCTGGAGATAATGCATTAGAAACTAATATTGCTGGATCCTCTGACCAATTAACTATATCAATTTTTTCACCCTGTAACTCGTTCACTACAGCTTGAACTCTTGAACCCCTCATTCCAACGCAGGCACCTACTGGATCCAATGAAGTGTCAATCGCCTTAACACAAATCTTAGCTCTACTTCCAGGATCTCTAGAGGATGATTTAACCTCAATTAAACCATCATAAATTTCTGGCACCTCCTGAACAAAAAGTTTTTCCATAAATTTTGGATGTGCTCTAGACAAAAAAATTTGTTGTCCCTTATTTTCTCTTCTAACGTCAAAACAATAAGCTTTAATTCTATCACCAGCTTTTATATTTTCTCTAGGAATAAGCTCATTTTTTTGTATTATTGCCTCTGTTCTTCCAAGATCAACTATAACATTTCCAAATTCAAGTCTTTTTACTATCCCGCTTAGAATTGTGTCTTTTTTATCTTTGAAATCATTAAATTGTCTCTCTCTTTCAGCTTCTCGAACATTAAAACTAATAACTTGTTTAGCTGTTTGAGCAGCTATTCTTCCGAAATCAAATGCAGGGAGCGGCTGTAAAATTTCATCTCCAATTTTTTTATCTTTATTTTGTTCATTTAAAACTATCGCGTCTTTTAATGTTACTTCTGTGTTAGAATTCTCTGGATTTTCAGTGATTATTAATTTTCTGAAAATCTCAATATCTCCATTATCTCTGTTTATTGAGACTTTAATTTCATTATCTTGTCCAAACTTTGATTTAGCTGCTTTTGCTATCCCAGTTTCCATTGAATGGATAATTAACTCTTTATCAATTGCCTTTTCTAAAGCTACTGCTTCTGCAATTCTTAATAGTTCTAGTTTATCAGCTCTTTTATTTAACATTTTAGTAATCTCCAAAAAAAAATGGGCCAAAGCCCATTTTAGAAATCGAGAGTTTCTTCGGAATATAATAAAGTTTTTTAATTATTCAATAAAAACTATTTTGTGAAAACACTAATTTTATCTATATTTTCCCAAGAAAAAGCACCATCTTTCTCGGGTGTTCTTCCAAAATGACCATAAGCAGATGTTTTTTCATAGATTGCTTTATTTAAACCTAACATCTCTCTGATCCCTCTAGGACTTAAATCAAAATTTTCTTTAATTTTTTCTGTTACAAACTTGTTCTTTTCTAAATCATTATCAAAAAGGTTCACATATATTGATAAAGGTTTTGATACTCCAATCGCATAAGCTAATTGAATTAAACATTTATCTGAAATTTTTGAAGCTACTATATTTTTGGCAATATATCTTGCAGCATAAGCAGCTGACCTGTCAACCTTAGTCGGGTCTTTCCCAGAAAACGCTCCTCCACCATGAGGTGCGGCCCCACCATATGTATCAACGATAATTTTTCTTCCAGTTAATCCACAATCACCATCAGGACCTCCAATAACAAATTTTCCAGTTGGATTTACATAAAACTGATCGTCTTCAAAATCTTTCATAAATTCTTTTGGAATTGTTTTTAACATATATGGCCTAAGTATTTCTCTGACCTCTTTTTGACTTATGTTAGCTGAATGCTGAGAAGATATAACCACTGACTTCACTTTTGCTGGTTTGCCATTTATATATTCAAATGTGACTTGGCTTTTAGAGTCGGGTTCAATATTTTTTAATTTTCCAGATTTTCTATCCTTAGCCATTAGTCTTAAAATTTTATGTGAATAATGAATTGGTGCTGGCATTAAAACATCAGTTTCATCACATGCATATCCAAACATTATTCCTTGATCTCCAGCTCCTTCATCTTTATTTCCCTTGGAATCTACTCCCATCGCAATATCTGAAGATTGTGAGTGAAGATGAGAATCTATTCTGGTAGCTTCTTTCCAAGTGAAACCTTCTTGATCATAACCAATATCTTTAATGCAGTCCCTAACATTTTTAATAAGGTCTTCTTTATTAATTTCTGGTCCTCTCACCTCACCGGCCAAAACAACCTTATTAGTTGTGGTAAGGGTTTCACAAGCAACTCTTGCA
>CACBGP010000023.1 GCA_902538745.1 uncultured Pelagibacteraceae bacterium
TTTTCTAAAACATATTTTTTTTGATCTTCTTCATGACATAAATAGGTTTCTACTTGGTTTAACAAAGGTTGTTCACCTAGATAATAAGTAATCATTCTATTTACATACGAATAGACAACTTTATCATCTGCAACACCCGTTCCTATTGCATTTAAGATACCAACATTTTTTTTTAACCAGCATTTAAATAAACCTGGAACTCCAATCAAAGAATCTTTGTTAAATACCTTGGGATCTAGAAAGCTGTCATCAAGTCTTCTATATATACAGTCAACTTTAAGAGGCCCCTTAACAGTTTTCATATAAACATTATCATCTTCAACAAAAAGGTCTTTACCTTCAACTAAAGCAATTCCCATTTGCTCTGCTAAGAATGAATGTTCAAAGTAAGCCGAATTATAAATTCCCGGAGTTAAAACGACCATGTGAGGATTAGCTGTCTTTTTTGGAATACACTCAACCATACAATTGTATAATTTATTTGTGTACTGGTGAATTGATGAAACTTTATATCTAGAAAATAGTTCTGGAAAAACATCCATCATAACCATTCTATTCTCAAGCATATAAGAGACACCTGATGGTACTCTTAAATTATCCTCAAGAACTAAATATTCTCCGTTTTTATTTCTTATTAAATCGATCCCAGATATATTAGACCAAGCTTTAAACTTTGGCGAAAACCCTTCACACTGCTTTATATAATAGGGAGATTTTAAGATTAAGTCTGCAGGTATTATCTTGTCTTTGAAAATTTTTTTTTGATTGTAGATATCATCAATAAAAAGATTAAGAGCTTTGGCTCTTTGTTTTAAACCTTTAGAAATTTTATTCCAAACAGGTTTTGGTATTATTCTTGGAATAATATCTAACGGCCATTTTTTTTCTTCAGCTCTATTATTTGCAGCGTAAACTCTAAAGTTTATTCCCCTGGCGCTTATTGTACTCTGACAATTTTTTTCAATTTCTTGCAGTTTCTTTTTGCCGTACTTTTCTAAAATACCAGATATTATTTTTGCGTGTTTTCTTAATTTGTTGTCCGCTGTAAAATAACCATCATATGCATTTTTGGCGTTGTAATCTTTCCATAATTTAGAGGCCATAAAATATCTTCAAATTTTAAATTAATTAATTCAATTGTATAATTGTTATACCTGTTATGTAAGAAATAGATTATACATTATGCAAATTTAAAAATATTGCTTAAAAATAATGACTTATTGTATTGGTATAAAAGCAAATGATGGCCTAGTTTTTGCATCAGACTCTAGAACGAATGCTGGGTTAGATAATGTAAATATTTATTCAAAAATGTTTACTTATGATGTTGGTGACAGAACTATTGTAATCGTTACCTCTGGAAATTTAGGTACCTCTCAAGCTGTATACAAATCTATTGAAAAAGATTTAGAGAACAAATCTGGAGAACTCAATTTGAATACTTGTAAAGATTTTGACCAAATAGCTTCTTACGTTGGATCGCTAAATGTAAAACATTCAATGCCAAAAGGCATTAATACAGATACAGTTTTGCTTGGTTCAACTTTTATAGTTGGTGGACAAATTAAGGATCAACCGATGGAACTTTACCTAGTTTACCCACAAGGTAATTATATCAAACCAGCAGACAGTAAACCTTATTTAGTAATTGGTGAGGTTAAATATGGTAAACCAATTTTAGATAGAGTTATAAAACCTGATGTGTCTATAGGAGATGCTTCTAGATGTGCTTTAATTTCAATCGACTCTACTTTAAAAAGTGACTTAACTGTTGGGCCACCAATTGATTTTGTGGTTTATAAAAAAGATGGATATAAAATTCTTTCACAAAAATGTTTAAATATCGCTGATGATGAATATTCTAAAGTATGCAATCAATGGTCAGATGGTATATTTAAAATTTTTAACTCTTTTCCAAGATTTGATTGGGAAAAATAATTTATCTATTAGATAACCAGATTGTTTGACAAGGATCCAGTTTAATTCTTTTATCAAGTGTAAAAAATATTTTACTCCCTAATAAGTCCTTATATTTTAAAAACTTTTGATTTAACTTGAAATATTGCATTTCTGAAGAGAGATTTGTTATGCAAATTATAGTTTGTTTTTTATCAATACTTTCTCTTTTAAAAGAAAATATTTTTTGTCCAAGATTAATATTCTCTCTATTTGCGTTTGGATGAAACGCTTTTTGTTTTTTTTTGATATTCAGTAGATTTGAAATTTTTTTATAAAAATAATTCTCTTTAGAATCTTTGTTATTAAGTTTGTTTGAAATATTTTTTAAATTCCATTTATATCTATTAACATCTCGATTATTTCCGGTAATAACAAATTTTGCTTCATCATTAGATGTACCAAACATGGAGTTGAAATAAATCGCTGGTACTCCTTCGAATGCAATCATTATTGAATGAGCAGAGATATATCTTTCAAATGCAAACTTGCCATTATCATAATTAGTTTTTTTTAGGGCATCAAATACCGTTATATTTGCCTCATAAACCTTTTTTGATTTATTTTGAATTTTTCTATAAGAAAACTTTGATCCATTTTTTTTTAACCTGTTAAGAAAATCTTTTAAAACTTTGTTACTTAATAATCCTTCAGTGGGTCTCATTCCAATTCCATCATGAGATGCAATGAAATTTAAATAACAATTTCCATTTTTACTTTTTGGAAGTTTTTTACTCCAATTGTAAAGATAAGAGTTGTTTTCAAATAAAAAAGCATGGATTAATAAAGGCGGTAAGGAAAAATTATATATCCAGTTAGCTTCATCATTTATTCCAAAGTAACTTAAATTCTCTTTTTCAGGCAAGTTTGTTTCTGTAACTATTAAGGTTTGAGTATTAAGTAAGCCAGAAATCATTCTTAAGAGTTTTATGATTTCATGTGTTTTATTTAAATTAATACACTTCGTCCCACTTTCTTTCCAAAGATAAGCAATTGCATCTAACCTAAAAATAGTTACTCCATGATTAATTAGGTTAATCATGATCTTTATAAAGCGTAATAACACTGCTGGGTTTTTAAAATTTAAATCCAATTGATCTGGACTGAATGTTCGCCAAAGATAATCAGTTTTGTTAAAAATATTTATTTTTTTTAAAAGTTTATGATCTCTTGGTCTTACAACTTTTGAGGTATTAAATTTAGAGTCTACAGTTAAAAAATAATCTTTACCGGGTCTTTTAGCTTTTAAAAAGTTTTTAAACCATAAACCTCTTGCAGATGAATGATTAATGACAATATCTGCCATGACATCACTTTTTTTTGAAAAACTTTTTATATCCGACCAATTGCCAAGCTTGGCATCTATTTTATAATGATCTTTTACTGCAAAGCCACTATCACTGCTTGATGGGTAAAATGGTAAAAAGTGTACAGTATCAAAATTTTTACTTAATCTTTTTTGAAAGAAGTTTTTAAATACTTTAATTGAATGTTTCTGATTTTGCGAAAAAATGCTATCACCATAGCATATAAGCATTGAAGTTTTTTCACTTATATTCTTTGTTTTTTTTTTATTTTTTTGGTTGAATTGATTTAAAAGTTGTACAACTTCGCTAGTATAAAAATTAACATCTTCTTTATTGCAGTGTGATTGATAAATATTATTTAGTTTAGAGTAGATCTTTTTTTGATTTGTTTTGGATAACATTAATTGTATTTTTTGTTATCCTCATTAACAACTTTTTCTAATCTTCCTAAAAAATCAGGTATTGCACTTTTAACCCTACTCCATGTAGGTATAAAAGGTGTATCCATTGGGTTAAGAACAAATGCTTCTCCCGCTTTCATTATATTGACAGCAAATAATTCAACAGCTTTCTCTTCTGTATGGGAGTCAAATTTTAATCCATTCATATATGCATCACTTCGATAAATATCTATAAGATCTAATGCAGATCTATAATAAGTTGCCTTTAAAGATCTGAATTTTTCTCTACTAAATGTATTTCCCTGTGTAGCTAATTTTTTAATAAATGTTTTTATTATATCAATGGACATTCTTGATAGACCTTTTGTTTCATCATCACTAGATAAAACTTGATGTTTATGATCATAAGTATCAGCTAAATCGACCTGACAAATATTTTGTGGTGAAAAACTTCTTTGCATTTCGGATAAAATACCAACTTCAATCCCCCAATCAGAGGATATTCTTAATTCTGGTAAAACATTTCGTCTGAAAGAGAACTCACCAGCTAAAGGATACTTAAAAGACTTCATAAATTCTAAATAGCTACTTGGACCAATAGTTTTCTCAAGAGCAGTTAATAAAGGAAAAACAAGTAATCTTGCAACACGCCCATTCATTTTTCCATTAGCAATTCTTGGATAGTATCCTTTACAAAATTCAAAGTTAAAAAGAGGGTTCACAACTGGATAAAAAAGTTTAGCCAACATCCTTCTATCGTAAGTTTTGATGTCACAATCATGGAGAGCAACTGAACGTGCGGTATCTCTTGCAATGGACATTCCAATACAATACCAAACATTTCTGCCTTTACCGAGTTCACTCGGTGCCAGATCTTTTTTTTTTAATTCCTTATCAAGTTTTTTTAGCTCAGGTCCATCGTTCCATAAAAGAGAGAAGGGTGTTTTGAGTTTTTTGAAAAACTTCCAAGCTTTTTTTGCTTGTTTTTCATTGGCTTTATCAAGACCGACAATAATGTGGTCTAAATATTTTGTTTTACTAATTTCCTCTACAATATTAGGCAAAGCATTACCTTCTAGCTCTGAATAAAGACAGGGTAAAATTAACTCCATCTTTCTCTCTTTAGAAAATTTTAATAAGTCTTTTTCAATTTCTGTCGTAGATCTTGTCCCAAAATCATGCAAAGTCGAGATTATTCCATTTTGAGAAAATTCGCTCATATTAAATTTTAGACATTATATTTTAATTTAGCTAGAGCCTTTTTAATCACATCAGCCCAGCCTTCAGGAGATGGTTTATTAGAAAATACAAGATTATCAATATTAATTTGGTCAAGTTTAAATTGATCATTAAAAACTAAGCAAGGTACATCACAATTTTTTAACATATCTAGATCGTTATAATTATCACCAACAGCAATTGTTTTTATTTTGTCTTTAGTTTTTTT
>CACBGP010000024.1 GCA_902538745.1 uncultured Pelagibacteraceae bacterium
TATGAATAAAAGATTTGAGACAAAATTTTGTGAGCTTATGAAATCAAAATTTTCAGTCACATTTAATTCTGGTACATCTACTCTACATGCTGCTTTATTTGCCGCTGGAGTTGAGTATGGAGATGAAATCATTCAGCCACCGTTAACAGTAATAAGTAATTTGCAAGTCACATTAGCAATGAATGCAATACCTGTATTCGCTGATGTCAATGAGGAAACATTTAATATAGACCCAAAGGACATTGAAAAAAAAATAACAAAAAAAACTAAAGCTATTCAGGTTGTGCCACTTTATGGTTTGCCCTGTGAATATGATGAGATTAACGAAATAGCAAAAAAACATAATCTTGTTGTAATAAATGACGCTGCAGAAACTATAGGTGCAACTTATAAAGGCAAAACTGTTTCTGAGTGTTCTGATATTTCAAGTTTTAGTTTCGAAAACTCTAAACATATAACTACTGGTGATGGAGGAATGCTTACAACAAATAACCCTAAATTTGCAAAAGAGTTTAGAGCATTCGCGTCTCTTGGATCATCTTCGGTAAGATCTGGTGATGGTAGAATAAGGGATGCAAAAAATCCTAGGGCTAAAGATAAATTTCAGGATCCTAACTACTCAAGGTGTGATAGCTATGGTTTAAATTATAGAATGCCAGAAGTTGCAGCTGCAATTGGGTTAGCCCAATTGGAAAGATTAGACTTTTTCATTAATTTAAGAAAAAAAATCGGAGCTGAATATATGCAAGTATGTGATAATTACAAAATACTAAAACCACAGAAAATAGATCAACATTGTGATTCTTCATTCTGGACTTTCGCAGCATTATTAGCAGATGAAAAAATAGACTGGTATCATTTTAGAAGAAAATATATTGAGTTTGGTGGAGATGGAATATTTGCATGTTGGAAATTATCCTACAATGAGCCATTAATTAAGAATGGAAATTGGAAGAAAATATGTCCTCCATTATACAAGACACTTGATTATAAAGATGTTTGCCCAGTTGCTGAAAAAATTCAAAGTAAGATAATGCAATTTGTCACTAATTACTCGTCTCTTGATGAAGCAAAACCTAAAATCGAAGCTTTAGAAAAAACACTCAAATATTTTTCTTGATGAATTTTGCTATATTAATTCCAGCTAGAAGTAATTCTACTAGATTAAGACAAAAACATCTTAGAATTGTTAATGGTAAGTCAATTTTAAATCACCTGGTCTTAAGACTTTTAAACTCTGGAGTAATTAATAGTAAAAAAAAAATAATATTATGTACTACAGAAAATAAAATTGACAATGAACTTATTTTTCATGCTAAAAAGATTGGTATTAATTTCACAACAGGTAGAGAAAATGACATGATTGGAAGATTCTACAATACAGCGTTAAAAAATAACTTAGATTATATAATAAGAGTTGATGGAGATGACGTATATACTGATCCCAACTTATTGGATCGAGGATTTAAAAAAATTTTATCTTTTAAAAAAAAAGTAGATTATTTGGAATTTAAGAAAATCTATTTAGGTTTAGCTCCCAAATTTTTTACTAATAAAGCAATTATAAAAATTAATAAATGTATTATTAAAGATAATTATTCAACTGGTTTTGGGTATTATTTCTCAAAAACTGACTTATTAAAAAAATTTTTTATTAATTATAATAGTGAAAAAAAAAAAAAATTAATTTATTTTTCATTAGATTTTTCCTCGGATTTAAATATTTTTCAAGAAGTTTTAGACTATTATGGTAATAAATTTTATAATTTAAGCAGTGAGAATTTAATAAATTTTTTTGAAAATCATAAAAAAATTCAAAATATATTTAAAAAAAACAGTCAAAACAGATCCAATTATTATTCCAAAATGAGTAAAATTTTACTTAAATTTAGAAATAAAAGAGGAGAGGTTATAAATATCAAATGTTAAAAAAAGTTCTTATAATTGGTTCAGGATCTATTGGAAGCAAGTATTTCAATATACTTAAGAAACAAAGATCTTTAATGGTTAGGCGCTATGATATTAATAATCGGAGAAGTGAATTTTCTAATTTCAATAATTGTTTATCTTGGAAGCCTGATTATGCAATTATAAGTACAAAAAATGATCAGCATATTCCTTATTTAAATGAGTTAATAAACAAAATAAAATTAACAAGAATTTTAGTAGAAAAACCTTTGGCTCTTAGTCTAAGAGAAATTAATAAAATTGAGAATAATATTAATTTTAAAAAAAATAAGAAGAAGATATTTGTAAGTTGTAATATGCGATTTCATCCAGCTATTAAAAAAATAAAAAAATTCATTAAAGGTACAAAAGATAAAATCTTTTATTCAGAAATTTTTTGGTGCTATCGTTTTGATAAAAACAAAAAAAAAATAAATCATTTTAGTGAAGAAAAAAAAGGTGGTGGTATAATTTATGATCTATGGCATGAAATTGATATACTTACTTATTTTTTTGGTAAAATAGACAAAACCGATGTTTATAAATATACGTTTGAAAAAAAAATAAATAAGTTAAGTAAAATTTTAATAAAACATAATTCAGGAATTTTATCCTTTGTAACTGGAGATTATTTGAGGGCATTAAAGGAAAGAGGTATGAAGATTATTTTTAAAAATTTTACTCTAGAGTGGAGGAGTTTTGGTAAAAAACCAGAAAAAATTAGAATAAAAATCTTAAAAGAAAACAGTGTAAGAAACATTTTAAAATTAAATAATAATTCATATTCTCAATTGGCTATGTATGAAGAAATGTTAAAAAATTTTTTGTATAATAAAAAAACGAAATTGTTAAATTGGGATCAATCAAAAAATATACTTAAATTAATAACTAATGATAAAAATAAGAGATAAACTAATATCAGATAATAGTAGATGTTATATCACTTTTGAAGCTGGCCCTACACACCTTGGATATTTATCTGCTAAAAAATTAATAACTCAAGCTGCAAAAGCTGGTGCAGATGCCATTAAGTTTCAGATATTAGATCCAGAAAGATTAATTCAAGATAAAAATCAAATGTTTGAATTTAAGATATTAACTAATCGAAAAAAAAAAAAAACTAAAACAGTTAAAAAAAAACTTTATGATCTTATGAAGGAAAGATCATTGAAAAAGTCTGAGTGGAGAAAATTAAGGCAATATGCAGATAAATTAGATCTAGCTTTTTTTGCAACTGTAGCATTTGAGGATGAAATTGAATTTGTAAAAGAAATAGGTTGTGATTCAATAAAAATAGCTTCTGCTGATATAAATTATTTATCATTAATCGATAAGGCTTCAAAAACTAACTTACCAATACAACTAGATACTGGAATGTCGACTATTAAAGAAGTTGAAAAAGCAGTAAAAATAATAGAAAAAAATAAAAATAATAAAATTATTATACATCATTGTCCATCTGGTTACCCAGCAGGAAAAAATAATATAAATTTGAATATAATAAAAACACTTAAAAAAAAATTCAAATATCCAATCGCTTTTTCAGATCACTCACCAGGTTATGATACTGATATTGCCGCTTTAGCTATAGGCTCCAACATGTTGGAAAAAACAATTACAGAAGATGTAACTTATCCATCAGTTGAGCATATGATGTCTATCGAAAAAAAAGATATGATGAAATTTATCTCAACTGTCAGGTTTATAGAAGATGCAATGGGTTTGTACAAAAGAAACTTAACAAAAGAAGAAATTGATAAAAGAAATAAAATTAGGAGAAGCTTATTTTTGTATAGGGATGTCAAAAAGGGTGAAGTATTAAAAAAAGTACCCTACTTTTTTGCTAGACCAGGTGATGGTATAACACCTCAACTATTCAATAAATTTAAAAATTTTAAATTTAAAAAAGATTTATTTAAAAATTCAAAAGTTAGCTTTAAAGACCTAAAAAATTGAAAAAAAATATAAAAAAAACAGTTTGCATCATTCCAGCGAGAGCTGGATCAAAAAGATTAAAAGAAAAAAATTTTATTAAGATTAAAAATAAAATGCTTATAGAATACACAATTCAAGCAGCTATAGACTCAAAAATTTTTAGTTATATAGTTGTAAGTACTGACTTTAAAAAAATTTTTTCATTAAAAAAAAAGTATAGATCTATTGAAATACTTAAAAGACCACAAAAACTATTAACGGACAAGAGTACTGTAGATCAAGTGTGTTTAAACATATTAAAGAAAAATAAATTTTACCACAAATGTGACTATATTTGTGTTTTGTATCCAACTGCAATCATGAGAACTAAACAGGATATATCTAACGCTTTTAAAAAATTTATTGAGAGCAAATCATTTTCTTTAATGGGTGTCAGAAAGGCTTCGATCCCACATAAAATTTTGAGATTAAGAAATGGATATTTAAAAAAAAATTTTAAGGGGCAAAATCCTAGTATCAAAAGTAATAAATATTCAAATCAATTTTTTATAGATAATGGATCAATGTATTTTGCGAAAATGTCAACCTATTTGAGACAAAAGACTTTTTATACTTCGAGATTAATAGGATATAAAATGAGCGGCTTTAAATCAATAGATATAGATTATAAAGAAAGCTTAGATAAAATTAAATTACTTTTAAGAAAAAAAATAGTCAGATTATAATAATTATTTTTTTATGAGTTTATTAATTATAAAAAGCCAAAGCGAAGGTTGGATAAATCTAGTTAATAGATTTTCAAAAAAAAATTCGGTGGTTTGGATTACAGGAAATAGAACTGATAAAAATAGTGTTTGTATAAATCATAAGGAAGCACTTTTATGTAAACTAAAAAATATTAAGCTACAAAAACACATTAAACTTACAAAGGAAGATTTTGATCTATTAAATAAAAATTTCACTTTCCTAAATGATCTTTTAAATCGAAATTTAATCAATATAGATCAAATAAATTACTTTAGTAAAAGAGAATTTATTATTAATAGCTTTAAATTTTGGAAAAATTTTTTAATTAACTATCCAATTAAAAGGGTAATTTCAAGAAGAGCACCTCATCGTTTTTATGACCTGATCATTTATTTAATTTGTACTC
>CACBGP010000025.1 GCA_902538745.1 uncultured Pelagibacteraceae bacterium
TTGCTTTATTTATAAGCAATTCAAATTTATCAGAAACATACTTTTCCACTTTGGATAAATATATTTTTTTAGGAATAAATAATTTTGGAATTAAATTAAGTGTTTTGCATTGGATTAATGATGCTTTAATGGCTATATTCTTTTTTTTTGTTACTTTAGAGATAAAAAGAGAATTTTTACAAGGAGAGCTTTCTAATATCAAGCAAGCTTTACTTCCTATTATTGCTGCAGTTGGAGGAATGCTTGTTCCTGCATTATTTTATGTTTTTATTAATTTTGGTGACAGTGAAACTCTCAATGGTTGGGCTATTCCTTCGGCTACAGATATAGCTTTTTCTTTAGGTGTTCTCTCTTTATTGGGAAAAAGAGTTCCATTGTCATTAAAAGTTTTTTTGACAGCTCTTGCTATTATTGATGATTTGGGTGCAATAGTGATTATTGCTTTATTTTACTCTGGAGACCTTAGTGTAAAATATTTAAGCTTAATGCTTTTAGCTTTTTTGGTTTTATTAATTATAAATAAATTTAATATTAAAAAGTTTTTACCGTACTTGATAATAGGAATTTTTCTATGGGACTTTACTCATAATTCTGGAATACACGCAACAATCGCAGGGGTATTATTAGCAATGACTATACCTCATAGAAAAAAAGAAAAAGATTTTTCTCTATTAATCAAAGTTGAGCACGCAATCAGCCCCTATGTAGCTTTTGGCATAATGCCTTTGTTTGCTTTTGCTAATGCAGGCGTTTCATTAGAAGGTCTATCTATAAACTCATTACTAGATAAAGTGCCTCTTGGTATATTATTAGGATTATTTGTTGGAAAACAACTTGGGGTCTTTGTATTTTCTTATGTTGCTATCAAAACAAAAGTAGCACAGATGCCAAATAACTCTAATTGGTATAATTTTTATGGAGTGGGTGTATTGACAGGCATTGGTTTTACAATGAGTTTATTTGTAGGGAATTTAGCTTTTGTTGAAAACATGCAATATATGGATGGTGTAAAAATAGGTGTGCTAACTGGGTCACTTTTATCCACTTTATTCGGATACTTTTTAATATTACTTACACCCAACAAATGAAAAAAAAATTAATCTTATGTTTGGGAATAATAATGTTTTTTTTTAATAACTCAGGTTCAGCAAATTATGAAAAAAATTTTTATGATTTAAATATTGAGGGAATTTCAGGAGAAACCATTAACTTCAGAGATTTTAAAAATAAAGTAGTTCTAATTGTAAACACGGCAAGTTATTGCGGTTTTACTAAACAATACGAAGACCTTCAAAATCTTTGGGTTAAATATAATAAAAAGGGATTAATTGTTATTGGAGTTCCATCAAATTCGTTTAATCAAGAAAAGAAAAAAAATTCTGAAGTTAAAGAATTTTGTGAAGTAAATTTTAATATAACTTTTCCACTCACTGTTATTACTGAAGTAAAAGGAAAAAATGCGCATGAGCTTTTTAAATGGGCTAAAGCTAATCACGGTAATTCTGCTGTACCAAAATGGAACTTTCATAAAATTTTAATCAATAAAGAAGGTAAAATAGAAGAAACTTTTAGTTCTTTTACCAAGCCATTATCAAATAAAGTAGTTAATAAAATAAATAGTATCTTATAAGTTTAAAGTAAGACCATCAAATGCAGGTATTGTATTTTTTGGCACAAGTCGTTTAAGAACCTTATAATCTAAAACTGGTGATAAATTTGTTAAAATAGCCTTTTTAGGTTTAAATTTTCTAATTATAGAAAGAGAAGTCTCCAAATTAAAATGTGATGGATGATAATCATACCAGAGACAATCAATTACCAAAAATTTTAAATTTTTAAAATGTTTAAAATCTTTACTGTATATTTTACTCACATCACTTATATAAGCTAGCTTCTTATCAATTATAAAACAATTAGATTTTACTCTACCGTGTTTAACTTTAATTGATCTAATTGTAACATTTTTTTTGTTGTTTGATATATTGAATATTTTTTTTAATCTATGAAGTTTCAATGTGGCAGGATACTCTTTGGAAAAACTTTTAAAAATGTATGAAAAACTTTTTTTTAAGTGGTCTGATGTAAAGTTATCAGCATAAACATCAACTTGATTTTTACTACTTATATAAAATGGTCTTAAATCATTAATTCCATGCGTTTGATCACCATGCATATGTGAATAAAGGACTTTATTTATTTTCTTTATTTTATGTCTCAATAATTGTTGACGTAGATCTGGTGATGTATCAAATAAAATATTTTGACCAGAAGTTTTTAACAAAGCTGAGCACCGTGTTCTATAATTTTTCTTATTTTTCGGATCACAATTACCAAAAAAACCGTCAGGTCTTGGTACACCCATTGAACTTCCACAACCTAGTATTATGAATTTCATATTTACTTAAAAAAAAGATTATCAAAATTATCTGTAGTAATTTTGATAAGTTCTGATTTTGTAATACCTTTAATTTCTGCAAGTTTTGAAGCTGTAAAATCTATAAAAGCTGGTTCATTTTTTTTCCCCCGATTAGGGACTGGTGTTAGAAAAGGACTATCAGTTTCAATTAGAATTTTATTTAAAGGAAGAAATCTAAATGTATTTTGTAACTCAATAGATTTTTTAAAAGTTATAATGCCACTTGCTGAAAAGTAAGCATTTAGCTTTAAAAGTTTTTCAGCAAAATGCTGTGAGCCAGTAAAGCAATGCATTAAAATTTTGAGTTTTTTGTCTTTATAGTCATTTAATATCTCAAAAGTTTTTTCTTCAGCATTTCTTGAATGAATAATTAAAGGTATGTTAGCTTTTAAAGCAGCTTCTATGTGAAGTTTAAAACTTTCTATTTGTTTATTTCTATCTGAATTGTCGTAATAAAAATCAAGTCCTGTCTCGCCTACCCCAATAATTTTTTTATGCAAATTCAAATTTTCAATGATAAATTCTGTATCTATTTTATTCTTGTCTGCCTCATGAGGGTGTATACCAATAGTACCAAATATTATGTCATCTTTTTTTACAATATCTTTTACTCTTGAAAAACTTTCCACAGATGTTGAAATGGTCAATAATTTCTTAATACCAATGTCTTTTGATCTTTTGATAACATTGTTCAAGTCACTATATAATGGCTCATGATCTAAATGGCAGTGTGAATCAATCATCTTTTCTCTCTATTTTATTAAACAATATATCAATTTTATTTATATCACCGCCTTTTTTTAGAAACTCATTGTCTTTGATTGTGTCAAAAATAATGTCTTTTTCCTTAAGATTGAAAAGATCTAAAGCTTTTAACGATGAATGAGGGATAATTGGATATAACAAATAACTAATTTTTCTTACAATTTCAAGAGTAGTGTAAACAATAGTATTAAGTCTAATTATATCATCTTTTTTTTTCCATGGTTCTTGATCATTAAAATATTTGTTCGCGTCAAATAATCGGTTAACGATATAATCAATATAGTAATTAATATTTTGATTATCTATTTCAGATCTTATTTTATCTAAATTCTGAGTGTATTCATTTAAAATTTTTAAATCATCATTCTGAAATTGGATCTTTTCTGGAATTTTACTATCACAGTTTCTAGTGGCAAAAGCACAAACACGTTGACATAAATTACCGAAATTATTTGCCAAATCACTATTGATACAATCTTCTAATCTCTCCTGTGAAATATTTCCATCATTGCCAAAGGATACTTCTTTTATTAGATAATATCTCAAGGGATCAAGTCCATACTTGTTTACAATCTCTAATGGATCTAGGATATTACCTTTTGATTTAGACATTTTTTCCTCGTTAGAAAGTATCCATCCATGACCAAATACTTTTTTTGGTGGAGTTATTTTGGCTGCAAGTAAAAAAGCCGGCCAATAGATTGCATGAAATCTTAATATATCTTTACCAATTAAATGTATGCTCGCCGGCCAAAATTTTTTGAATAATTCATCGTCTACATGAGGATAATTTAATGCACTCATATAATTTGTGAGAGCATCTAACCATACATAAATCACATGCTTGTCATCATGAGGTACTTTTATACCCCAAGAAAAACTTTTTCTACTTACAGATAAATCTTTCAAACCACTTTTAACGAAACTGATTACCTCATTTTTTCGAGATTTAGGTGATATAAAATCTGGATTATCTTTGTAGAATTTTAATAATGGTTTTTCCCATTTTGAAAGTTTAAAAAAATACGATTCCTCATCGACCCACTCTACTAAAGATTTGGATGAAATCGCTACTTTTTTATTATCTAAATCTTCAATTTCATCGTCATTATAAAAAGCTTCATCAGAAACCGAATACCAACCCGAATACTTTGATAAATAAATATCTCCATTTTTTTTTAATTCATTCCATAAAAATTGAACTGATTTCTTATGACGATCTTCTGTTGTTCTTATAAAATCGTTATTTGTCAAATTTAAAGTTTTTGATAAATCTTTGAATGTTTTGCTTAATTCATCACAAAATTCTAAGGTTTTAACTCCTTTTTTTTCAGCCGCTCTTTGTATTTTTAATCCGTGTTC
>CACBGP010000026.1 GCA_902538745.1 uncultured Pelagibacteraceae bacterium
TTATTTTATTTTTTTTAGAATATTTAAGATAAAATCTAAATATAATTAAATTTGCCTTTTATTTAAAATCGTATAAAAGTTGAAAATATAACAATTTTAGAAAATTTTTTATAATGTTTAATCAATAAATAATATTAATTTATGCATATTTTTATTACAGGTGTTGCTGGTTTTTTGGGCTCTAATCTTGCTGATTTTTATTTAAAAAAAAATTTCAAAGTTTCAGGTAATGATAACCTCATCGGCGGAGATTTAGATAATATTGATAAAAGGGTAAAATTTTATAAAATTGATTGTGAGGATTTAGAATCAGTTTCTGAGGCAATGAAAGGTGTTGACTTAGTTTGTCATACAGCTGCTTATGCACATGAGGGATTATCCTCATTTTCTCCAAAATTGATATGCTCAAATAATGTTACAGGGTCAACCTCTGTATTCACTGCAGCTATTCGAAATAATGTTAAAAGAATTGTGTTTTGTTCTTCAATGGCAAGATATGGAAATATATTAACACCTTTTAAAGAAACTGATAAAATTAATCCAGTTGATCCTTATGGAGTTTCTAAAGTCGCTGCAGAAAATATCTTAAAAATTTTAAGTCGTACTCATGGAGTTGAGTATAATATTGCCGTTCCTCATAATATTATTGGTCCAAAGCAAAAATACGATGACCCATTTAGAAATGTAGCATCGATCATGATAAATTTGATACTGCAGGATAGACAGCCAGTTATCTATGGAGACGGTAAACAAAAAAGATCATTCTCAGATATTGAGGATTGCATATACTGTTTAGATAAAATGCTTACCGACCCTAAAATTAAATCTGAAACAATAAATATTGGTCCTGATGAGGGTTTCATCTCAATTAACGAGTTATATGGCATTATTTCGAATAAAATGAAATTTAATAAATCTGCTATTTATGTTTCAGATAGACCTAATGAGGTTAAATATGCAAATTGTTCGTCTGAAAAGGCCAGAAAATTACTTAATTATAAAACCTCTGTTAATTTAGATCAATCACTGGATAGACTTATAGAATATATAAATTTACGAGGTCCAAAAAAATTTGAGTATAATTATGAACTTGAAATAAAGAATGAAAAAACCCCAAAAACATGGAAAGAAAAATTTTTCTAATATCATATTTTATACTAAGCTTTAAAAGTAGATGTCATTTTCAATAATAACAACTGTTTTAAACGGTGAAAAATTTATAGAGCATTGCATAAATTCTGTAGAGAAACAAAGCTATTCTAAAAATATTGAGCATATTATTGTTGACGGTGGCTCCTCGGATAAAACACTTACAATATTAAAGAGACTAAGTAGAACAAATAATAAATTAAAGATTATAGAAAAAAAAAATATTAACATTTATCAAGGTATTAATATTGGAATTCATAAATCAAAAAACAAAATTATAGGAATTTTGAATTCTGATGACTTTTATGCAAATGAAAAAGTTCTAGATAGTGTCGATAGAGAATTTCAAAATAATAGAGAAGTTTATGCTGTTCATTCAAATGTCATAATTTTCAGGAGAAATAATTTAAATAAAATTTTTAGAATCTATAAATCAAAAAATCACATGCCAGATGACTATATGAAATGTAAACATCCACCTCATACATCAATATTTGTTAAAAAAGAAATATACGAAAAATTTGGAAATTTTAATGAGGAATTAAAAATTGCTTCAGATTTTGAATTTATGCTAAGAGTTTTTGGGAAAAATAGTATAAAAACAAAATTTGTTGACAAAACTTTTGTTCATATGAGATCTCATGGTTCAAGTAGTAGAAACTTAAACAATATTATTTTATCAAATTATGAGGTTATCAAATCTTTTAAAATAAATAATATTAAAATTAGTTACTTTCAATTAATGCTTAAAATACTGTCTAAAATTAAACAAATTAGATTAATTTAATCTTTGATTGATTTGTTCAGACTAATTCTTATAAAAAAATCATAACTTTTGATCTTAAGGTAATTGAAATCATACTTGACATTGGTACAGGGTGCTTTTCCATACATACATGGATTTTTCGAATAATAAATAATCTTACCATTAATATTTTTTTTATGAGGCTCCAAATAAATATTTTTATTTCCATGTGAATAATATTTTGGCCAAGGTTTGTTAAAATAAGATTTTTCAGCGTTTAAAATTCTATTTGTATTTTTTGATATAAAAACTGAAAAACATAAAATTAAAATAATGATTACTTTTTTTTTTATTTTTTCGAAATTAAAGTTATTTAAATAAATTACAAAAACTAAAGATATCAATGAAATTATATATGATGTTCCATATCTATATAACGGAAAATTTAAAAACCAGAAAAAAGTTCCCAAAAATAAGATTATTGCCAAAATTAAAATTTTATTATCCAATTTTTTTTTTGTGATAATTTTTTTGTGACTCACTAAAAAACTAAAAAATATCGTAAGAACAACAAAATAAACGAGTATAATCTTTATAATTTCTTTCCCGGTAGAGTTTGTCCAATAACCTATCCATGAATAATCTTTAATATAATCTTTATGTGATAGACGATTGGCGCCATATTTCTTATCATACCAACCTTTAGCCCAAGCTTCATTCTCATAAGATACTTGAGCTGTTTTATTTACGTCTGTCCAGATCAAATTATTTATACAAGTTTTTTGAGCAGGGTATATAAGACAACCACTAATTATTATATTTTTAATTATCCAAGAAAATAATAATACTAAAGTAAATATATTTGATTTAGAAAATATCATTTTTGAGTAATTTTTTTTGTTTATAAGTACAAATGGTATTAAAATAGAAAATAGAAGAGTTAGTTTTTGCAATATTACATAAACTGAAATTAAAAATAACCTACTAAAATCAGTTATTTTTGGTTTTTTTATTGAGAGTAATAACTCTGAAATTAAAAAAAGAAACAATAGGTGAGAAGGTGTATCATTTCCAAACTCACTATATCTATTCATTTTAGCAACAATATAAATTGATACAGATATTAAAAAAATAAGATGAGAATTTTTAATATTATTTTCTATGTATTTTTTTATATGGCATAAAAAGTTGATTAATACCCCAACATAAATAAGAGATGCAGGAAATATCATCCCATTAAATGCAAATAAATGGTTATTTAATATTGCTGAGTAGTATTGAATTAAGGATATATGTCCAAATCTAAAATGAAGGTTGGATAGTCCAAAAATTATTTTTTCATTATTTAGAATACTAACATAAGGCCAATGGTAAAGTCCACTGTCCGGTCTATAGGTGTCGCTAAAAACAATTAAAAGAGACACTATTAGGGAGCAGGTTATGCAAAATAAAATGTAGTCTTTTTTGAAAAAGAGTTCTCTTTTTTTATAGATTAAAATTAATGAGAGAAAAATTAAAATCGAATTAATTGTAAGATTAAGAGAAGTAAAAAAGTTTAAGATTAAAGCAATCAAAGATACAACTATTCCTGAGAAAATAAGATAATAAGAATAATTTAAAAATGATTTTTCTTTTTTAAACGAGTGATTACAAATTAATAAACCGATTGGAGAATAAATAAATACAACTAGAATTGTATAAAAAAAAAGAGTAATCATATAAAAGTGAAATTATCAGTAATAATACCTGTATACAATGAATTTAGAACTATTGAAAAAATAATTTTGAAAGTTAGATCTTTAAATTTAGATTTACAAATTGTAGTTGTTGATGACTGTTCTAATGATGGTACTAAAGAAATTTTGACTGAAAAGTGCTCTAATTATATAGATGATTTAATTTTTCATGAAAAAAATTTAGGAAAGGGTGCAGCTATTAAAAGCGCAAAAAATAAAGTTAGAGGAGATTTTGTTATTATCCAGGACGCAGATTTAGAGTACGACCCTAACGATTATATTAGAATGCTTAAAATAATGACTGAACAAAATCTTAAAGTTTTATATGGTTCAAGAGTTCTTAATAAAAGTATATTCCAAAATTTACAGAATTTTAGTCACGCTATAAGAATAATTGGCAATGTATTTTTAACAAAATTTTCTAATTTTTTAAATAATCAAAATTTAACAGATGCTCATACATGTTATAAAATGTTTGAGTCAAATTTATTTAAAAAAATAGATTTGAATGAAAATGGTTTTAACTTTTGCCCTGAAATAACAACAAAAATATCAAAGATAAATGTAGAAATAAAAGAGACAGAAATAAACTATCAAGGAAGATCTTATAAAGAGGGAAAAAAAATAAAATCTATTGATGGCTTTTATGCAATTTTAACT
>CACBGP010000027.1 GCA_902538745.1 uncultured Pelagibacteraceae bacterium
ATTGAAATTATTCCATTACCAGGGCCATCAGCAGTTACAACAGCATTGATGGCAAGTGGGTTTTCAGATAAATTTTTTTTCTACGGCTTCTTTCCTGAAAAAAATAATGAAATATTGAAAATCTTAGAAACTACAAAAAAATTAGATAGCTCCATCATTTTTTTCATTTCAGCAAAAAAGATTAACAAAATAATACCTTATTTAAAAAAGGAATTTTCAGGGAGGAAAATTTTGATTTGTAGAGAAATGTCAAAGTTATATGAGGAATTCATTAGATTAGATATTGATGAATTAAAACTCTTTGAAAAAAAACTAAAGGGTGAATTAACAATAGTAATTTCAGAGAAATTAAATAAAAAAAATTCGCTTGAATTAAGTGAATCAGATAAAAGAACTATTAAACAGATGATTAACAAACTAAGTATAAAAGAAATTACAAACCTTATCTATCAAAATAACCCAGTTTCAAAAAAAATAATTTATAAATATTGTGTTGATATTAAAAATGAAAATTAAAATTGTATTAATTTTTTGCATTGGTCTGATTTTAAGTGGATGTGTTGGGGTATCATCGACAGGAATATTTGGGACTGGGGTTAGTGTGGCAATAGATCCAAGATCTCTTGGAACGCAAATAGATGACTCAATTATGCAAAAAAATTTAAGCACAAGGATTTTATTGGTTAATAAAAATTATTTTTTATCAGTAAAAACAAAAGTTATAGATGGAAGAATATTTATAACTGGTAAAGTTGATGATCCAGAAGAAAAACTTAAATTAACAAAACTTGCATGGGAGACTCAAGGAGTTAGGTCTGTAAAAAATGATTTAAAAATTAAAGAAGATTTTAATTTTAAACAATCTGCAAAAGATTTACTGATTACTTCACAATTAAGAACAGCATTGATATTTAATGACAAAATAAAAGCAACTAATTATCAAATAGATACATATAAGAAAAAAATTTATATCTATGGTATAGCGACAACAACTGAGGAAAAGGGTACAGTTATTGAAGAAGCTAATAAAATTTTAGACGTAGAAAATGTAATCGCAAGTATATTACTAGTTGATAATTTAAGAATTCAAAAAAATTAAATTATTTGTCGTATTTAATAACATCAGCAGAATAGGCAGCTATAGACGCAAGGTTCAAAATTTCAGACGTGGAAGATCTCAATGGCGCTATTTCAATTGGCAGACCTAAACCAATCAGTAATGGTCCAATTACCTTTGCTCTACTCATCGATTTAATCATTTTGTAAGAAATCGCTGCACTATGTTGACTAGGCATGACCAATACATTTGAGTTTCCAACAATTTCTGAGAACGGATATAATTCTTTGTAAATTTCATCTAAAGCTACATCTGGTTGCATCTCACCATCAAATTTAAAATCGACTTTATCCTTTTTTAGAATTTCAACTGCATCGCTTAATCTCTTTGTTCTATCTGTTGCTGGTTCACCAAAAGTAGAGTGTGATAAAAAAGCAACTTTAGGGTCAAATCCAAAAAGTCTCACAACTCTTGCTGCAGATTTTGCCATTTCAGCTAGTTGTTTTGCATCGGGATATTCAATAACTGATGTATCGCAAATAAAAATTGTTTTACCTCTATTAACAACTAAATTTAAACCAAACATGATTTCCCCAGGTCTTGGATCCACAACTTGGATTACTTTTTCAAGTGATGAGGAATATCGTCTTGTATTACCTGTAACCATTGCATCTGCATCATTGCAAGCAACCATACACGAAGCCCAAATTACCCTGTCATTTCTTATAAGTCTATCACAGTCCCGCTCCAACACTCCTTTTTCTCTCTGAAGTTTTTTAAAGAGATATTTTACATATTTCTCTCTTTTATCTTTGTGTTTAGAGTTTACAACCTCAATATCAAAATCTTCATTATACCCAATTTTTTTTATCTGGCTCTTAATCAGCTCTTCTTTACCTACTAAAATTGGAATTCCTAATTTAGAATTTTTAAATGCAATAGCAGCCTTTAACATATTTTCATCCTCACCATCTGCAAAAACAACTTTTTTTTGTTTTTTCTTAATATAGTTATTAACACCTTGAAGAATTGTAACTGTTGGATCTAGCCTTTGCTTAAGTTGATCTTTGTAAACATCAAAATCTTTTATTTTAATTCTAGCCACTCCTGTTTCCATTGCAGCTTTAGCCACAGCTGCCGGAATAACGCTAATTAATCTAGGGTCAAAAGTTGATGGTATTATATAATCTTTACTATAATGAGGTCTTTCACCTCCCATAGCTGCAACAACTTCATCAGGTACATCTTCCTTTGCTAAATTCGCGATTGCAAGCGCAGCTGCAACTTTCATTTCTTCATTTATTGTTTTTGCCCTTACATCTAGTGCTCCTCTAAATATATAGGGAAAACCTATCAGATTATTCACCTGGTTGGCGTAATCCGATCTTCCCGTAGCTATTATTGCATCATTCCTAACCTCTTCAACTTCTTCAGGTGTAATTTCAGGGTCAGGATTTGCACAGGCAAATATTATTGGATTTTTTGCCATCTTTTTAACCATCTCTTTTGTTAATGTTCCTTTTGCAGATAATCCTAAAAAAACATCAGCATTATTGATCGCATCACTTAAAGTTCTGTGCTCTGTCTCAATTGCATGACTTGATTTCCATTGGTTTAAATTTTCTCTACCTTGATAAATAACCCCTTTTCTATCCACCATCGTGATGTTTTCATTTGGTACGCCAGATTTTTTAAATAAATTTGCACAAGCCATTGCTGATGCACCAGCACCATTTACAACTATTTTTACTTTATCAATTTTTTTTTTACTAATATCTAATGCATTAATTAATGCTGCGGTTGTGATAATTGCTGTCCCGTGTTGATCATCGTGAAATACAGGTATATCTAGAATTTCTTTGAGCTTATCCTCTATGATAAAACAATCAGGTGCAGCAATATCTTCAAGATTTATACCACCAAAGCTAGGAGCAAAATTTTTTATGCTATTTATGATTTCTTCTGTGTCATCTGAATCTATCTCTAAATCAATAGAGTCTATATCGGCGAATCTTTTGAATAAAACAGCCTTTCCTTCCATAACCGGTTTCGATGCTAAAGCACCTAAATTTCCCATGCCTAAAATTGCAGAGCCGTTACTAATAACTGCAACGAGGTTTCCTTTACTAGTATAATCAAATGCTGCTTCTGGATTTTCACTTATCGCCCTCACGGGAGCTGCTACCCCAGGAGAATATGCTAAAGCCAAATCTCTTTTTGTGGTCATATTTTTTGAGGAAGATATCTCAATCTTGCCTGGCTTTTTTTCTTTATGAAAATCTAAAGCTTCTTTGTCAGTGTAATGATCAATTTTTGTTTTTTTCATTTATGTTAATTAGGTGTACAAATGGGGTAAAATTAAGACTAATATGATTTATGAATTTAGTTAAGTCAACAGGGACTTTTGGTTTTTATACTATTATCAGTAGATTACTTGGTTATTTAAGAGACGTTTTGATAGCAATTTTTCTTGGAACAAGTTTTTTAGCAGATGTTTTTTTTGTAGCATTCAGAATACCTAATACTTTTAGAAGATTATTTGCAGAAGGAACCTTTAATGCAGCTTTTATACCAAGTTACACCTCAGAATTAGTAAAGAAAAAATCTGGATCACAAAAATTTGCGAACCAAATTTTTAATTTATTATTTTTAGGTCTTTTGTTTTTAGTTTTAATTATTGAAATTTTCATGCCAATTTTTGTGACACTAATAGCACCAGGTTTTGTTGATAATTCAGAAAAAATTCAGCTGGCTGTAAATTTAACTAGGATAACCCTTCCATTTTTAATGTTTGTGAGCTTGTCCTCTTTTTTTGCTGCAATTTTAAATTCACACAATAAATTTGCTGCTGCCTCTGCAGCTCCGATAATTCTTAATATTGTTTTAATATCTATTTTATTTTTTGGGAAATTTCTCAATGATGAATTGGTTTATTATCTATCTTATGGAGTCTCAATTGCAGGAATATTAC
>CACBGP010000028.1 GCA_902538745.1 uncultured Pelagibacteraceae bacterium
CTCATTTGCATCAAACGTTGCAAGAATGGAGTCAGCTTTTTATTGTGCAGAAAAAACAGGAAGACAAATTTCGCTTGTTGGTAGATCTATGCACAGAATATACAAAGCAGCTAGACAATGTGGATATCTAAAAAATACCATTGAACCAATAGATCCAAGAGAAGCAAAAAATTTTTCTAGAGAAAAAATTGTATATCTTTGTACAGGTAGCCAAGGTGAACCGATGGGAGCAATGATGAGAATTTCAAATTATACACATCCCGATGTATTTATTGAGAAAGGAGATGGAGTAATTTTTTCCTCAAAAATAATACCAGGAAATGAAAAAAAACTTTACAAACTTCATAATCAATTAGTCAAGGACGGAATAGAAGTAATTTCAGAAGAGAGTGAATTTATCCATGTTTCTGGGCATCCAAATAGAGAGGATTTAAAAGATATGTATGATTGGGTTAAACCAAAATGTGTAATTCCTGTACACGGAGAACACAGACATATGATTGAGCATATTGCTTTTGCTAGGGAAATGCAGGTACCTTATCCTGTTAAAGTGGAAAATGGTGATATAGTAAAATTAGCTCCAGGAGACTATCCAGAAGTCTATGATAAAGCTCCCAGTGGAAGACTATATTTAGATGGCAATGTAAGTGTTGAGGAAAATTCTCAATCTATAAAAGATAGAAAAAACTTAGGATCTAACGGTTATCTTGAAATAACTATTTTAATCACACCTAAGGGAAATATTCACAATAATCCAATAATAAACTTTAGAGGATTACCAATTTATGAAACAGATGAATTTATTTACTTATTAGAGGAAGAAATAGAGAAAACAGCAAAAACATTTAATATTGGAAATAAAAGTCAAAGACACAATCTTATAGATGCACTTAAAATTGCAGCTAGAAAATTTACGAAAGAAAAAACAGGCAAAAGACCTTTCACCAATATTAATTTAGTTGATATTTAATGAGCGCTACTGGACTTGCTATAATATATATAATCATTTGGTGGATTGTTTTTTTTGCAATTTTACCCATAGATGTTGATAGAATAAAGATTGAAAAAGTTGAAGGCGAGGATCCTGGATCACCAGAAAATCCTAAGATTTTAAAAAAATTCATTTATTGCACTGGAATAACAACTATTTTATTCACAATTATATATTTGTTAATGAGGTTTGAATATTTAAACTTAAGAAATATAATCATCTAGCATGCATATTTCAAAATCTTTTATTCCAATTTTAAAAAATAATCCCTCAGAGGCCAAAATTAAATCTCACCAATTAATGTTAAGGGTGGGTATGATAAAACAATCATCAGCGGGCATATACTCCTGGTTACCACTTGGCTTCAAAGTTATGAAGAAAATTGAACAAATTGTAAGGGAAGAACAAAATGGGATTGGAGTTCAAGAAATTTTAATGCCAACAATACAATCCAGTGAAATTTGGAAAGAAAGTGGAAGATATAAAGATTACGGCGAGGAAATGCTAAGAATAAAAGATCGTCAAAATCGTGAAATGTTGTATGGCCCTACAAATGAGGAATTGATGACAGATATATTTAGGACCTCAATAAAATCTTATAAATCTCTTCCACAACTTTTATATCATATTCAATGGAAATTCAGAGATGAAATTAGACCAAGATTTGGGATAATGAGATGTAGAGAGTTTTACATGAAAGATGCTTATTCTTTCGATATATCTGACGAAGAAGCACTTTTTTCTTATAATAAATTTTTCTTGTCATATCTTAAAACATTTAAAAAATTAAATTTAAAAGCCATACCAATGGCAGCAGATACAGGTCCAATTGGAGGAAATCTATCTCATGAATTCATTATTTTAGCTGAAACTGGTGAAAGTAAAATTTTTACTGACAAAAGAATTTTTGATTTAAGTATAGACAATGCAAAATTAGAGAAAGAATCTCTAGAGAATATGAGAAAAGAATATGAACAATATTATGCAGTTACCGATGAAAAATTTGATAAGACTGAATTTGAAAAGAAAGTTTCTGAAAAAGATAGATTAATAACAAAAGGAATTGAAGTTGGTCATATATTCTATTTTGGAGATAAATATTCTAAACCAATGGGTGCGTCGGTTGATTTACCAGGTGGAAAAAAAGATTTTGTTAAAATGGGTTCTTACGGCATAGGAGTTTCTAGATTAGTAGGCGCAATAATAGAGGCTAAATATGATGAAAAAAATGAAGTCATGAAATGGCCAATTTCTATTGCTCCCTATCATGTTGCGATAATTCCTATGATTAACAAAAATGATAATTCACAATTAGATAAAGCAAATAATATCTTACTAGAACTTAAAAAAAATAATATTGAAGCAATAATTGATGATACTGATGAAAATATCTCATCAAAGATTAAAAAGATGAATTTAATAGGTGCACCTTTTCAAATTATAATTGGTAAACAGGTTGAAGGCGATAAATTAGAGTTTAAAGAAGTTGATGGAGTAACTCAAAAAATTGAATTAAAAGACATCATTAAGATAATTAATAAACAAAAAGTAAACAATTGATTTCTCAATTAGAAAAAGAGATTACAGTTAGATTTCTAAAAGCCAGAAAAAAAGATGGTTTTTTAAATATTATTTCAATTTTTTCATTTATTGGAATTGGGTTGGGTGTAGCTGTTCTAATTGTAGTTATGTCGGTTATGAATGGTTTTAGAACAGAATTGGTGAATAAAATAATTGGTTTTAATGCCCATATGACAGTTAAGCCTTATGAAAACAAAATTGCAAAAGAAAAATTAAATAATCAAAACTTAAAATCAATTTCTGAAAGTTTAATTTTTAGTAATTCAGGCGAAGGAATTATGATCAAAAAAGATATTACCAAAGGTATTCTTTTAAGAGGGTATTTTGAGAAAGATTTTTCTAAATTAGACATTGTTAATAATGGAAATTTTTTAGGTAGTGAAAATAAATTATCAAATAATTCTATATCCATAAGTAAAGAATTAAGCTTTTCTCTAAACTTAGAGATTGGTGATGAGATTACATTAATGTCCTCATCTGGTGTACAAACGATTATTGGCAATCTTCCTAAGCAAAAAAAATTTACAGTAGTTTCACTTTTTGATAGTGGTGTAATTGATTTTGATAATAATGTTGCCTTTATAAATCTAGTTACGCTTGAAGAATTTTTTAATTTAAAACCAAAAAAACGTAATTTAGAGATTTATTTAAAAAACCCTAAAAATATTGAATATCAAAAAACTATAGTTCAAAAAATTTTTAATAATGAATTTATTTATTCTTGGTCTGACATGAATAAATCTTTGTTTTCTGCATTAAAAGTTGAACGAAATGTTATGTTTATTATTTTAACATTAATTATAATCGTTGCAGCTTTTAATATAATTTCTGGTTTAACAATACTAGTAAAAAATAAAACAAAAGAAATTGCTATTCTTAAATCGATTGGTGTTCTTAATAAATCAATTGTAAAAATTTTTTTCTTAATTGGTGTAATTATTGGAACTTCAGCAACAATTTTTGGTATAATCTTAGGAATTACTTTTTCTATGTATGTAGAAAATTTGAGACAATTTCTAAGTGAATTTTTTAACATCAGCTTATTTCCTGAGGAAATATATTTTTTAAGTTCCATGCCTTCAGAAATTAATCCCATATCAATATTAATTATTTCTGCTTGTTCAATTTTGATAACTATTTTGGTATCAATATTTCCAGCATTTAAAGCT
>CACBGP010000029.1 GCA_902538745.1 uncultured Pelagibacteraceae bacterium
ATCAAGAAACACTCGTAGATAAAGCAAAAGGTATTAAAACGAAAGGTATAACATTTGGCTCAGATAGAAAAATTGGAGATAATAAGTTTTTTGGTTTGGCATTGAGGTATGGAGATAGTGCATCGAATATTAGACGATCTAGTCAAAAAGTTGACCTCGAGTCTTTGACATTAAATATTTATGGAACTGTACCAACAAATAACAATCGGTATATTAATGCAGTTTTAGGCCTGAGTGCTTTACGTTTCGATAACAAGTACTTGGGAAAAATATCAGGTGAACGAAATGGAAGACAGGCATTTGCATCTATTAATTACAGAACTAAAAAGACATATGGTAAGTTTAAAATTACTCCTACTGGAAAACTTACTTATGGGGTGACAGAATTATCTGAATTTACAGATTTTATTAGCAAAGCTAGCGATCGACCAGCTACAGATATTCGTTTTCATGATGATACATTTGTAAGTGGAGAATTTGCTGGTGGTGTTTTATTTGAAATGGAAAAAATTGAGAGAGATGGGGTAACATTCCAACCCATGGGGGGAATTGAAATTATTTATGATCTGGCAGATGATAATGCCTACAAATATTCATATTTAGGTTCAACTACTGTAAATGAGGAGACAATTAATAGCTATTCGAATAAAAAATTAAAAACTAATATTGGTTTAGAGTATATACTTGAAAATGGCTTCACTATACTTTTTGATTATAAATACATAAAAAGTTTAGATAATTGTGAAAGTTGTTTACATTCAGCAGTATCTCAAAATTTTAATAACAAAACTTTTATTATTAAATTTAGTAAATCAAAAGAAGAAAATAATCAGTTTGCTCTCGATTTTGATCCAATAAACAACAATAATACGAAAGTCAGCTATCTAAAACAAATAGGTAATTTGAATTATAATTTGAGTTCTAAAATGAATTTATTATCCAAAATTAAAGATTATGGAGTAAATTTTGAAATTTCTGGTACTTTTTAGTATTTACAAATTTTAATTTTTTTTTTTATAAAGCAATAATGAAAAAGCTTTTAGTAAAAATTTTTGTTATCTTGTTTTTATTATCATCAAATTTATTTGCTGAGGTTAAACCTACTTTGTTAAGAACAGTTAGTTTGACTAATATTGTAAAATCTCCATCAGATGTGAGATTTAATCCTGCAGGAACTAGAATTTTTTTTTCTGATTATCATTCTGGAGCAAATGTTTTATTACAATTCGATGTTGATACCCCTTTTAATATTTCTACAATCGATTTTAATAGTAAAGTTGAATTAGCTACTAATGGAGGTGTTGACAACATACAACAACCACAAGGTTTTGAATTTAATAACGATGGAACAAAAGTTTTTGCTATTAATGATGGAGGTGGTTTCAATGCCAATTTGCTCTCAACTCCCTATGATTTTTCAAGTGCCACCCGTGTTGCTGATGATGGTTTCCATTTTAAAACAGGTCCAGATCCAAATATATTTAACAACAGAGCTGTTAAATTTAATAATGATGGAACAAAAATGTTTCTAATTGATGCTCACACTGTTACTGGTGGTAAAAGAATAATTGAATTTAATTTATCTACTCCTTATGACACGAGCACAGTTACCGAAGGAAATAGTTTTGCAATTAGTGGTACAGTTGCAGCAGCAGTACTTCAAGATTTTTCATTTGATGATGATGGTACAAGAATGTATGTAATTGAAAGTCGTGTAAATCCAATTGCGACATTCATCTATGTTTATAAACTATCAACAGGCTTTGATATAACTTCAGCAACGTTTGCAGGAAAAGTCCAGCAAGTATTCGAGAGTTTAGGAAGTGATGGAACTAATGGAACTCCTCTCGGTATGGGTTTCTCCGAAGATGGAATGAAACTTTACCAAGTTACTTACCAAGATAAGGCAATTGGTACCCGTGATAGAGTACACGAATACGATTTAATTTGTCCTTATGGGATTGTAATTTGTGAAACGGATCCTGTTACAGCAATAGGGGCTCAAGTAGAAATTGCTAAAAATGTAATTTATCAAAATTCTTCAACAATTTTTAAAAGATTTGATTGGTTACGAAGAAATGATGAAAGAACTAATTTAACCAATCATGAAATTAAACTGAATATTCATAATCCAATTTTAGCAGCATTAAAAACAAACTTAGAAAATTCATTAAATAATATTGAATATACTCAAGTATCATTAAAAAAAGAAAATTCTAAAATCAATAAAAAGAATTGGTCTTACTGGTCTCATGGAGATATTTCATTTGGAAGAGTAGGTGATACAGCATCCTCTAAACCTAAGGAAGTTAAGACTAAAGGTATTATGTTTGGTGCAGATAAATTAGTTGATAAAAAGATTTTTGGTTATGCATTCCGATACGGTAATGAAGAAGTTGATATAGATGATGGGTCAAGCGATGAATTAGATGCACAAACATTTTCTTTAAACATATACAGTAGTGTGCCTATAAAAAATCGGTCTAATCTTAATTTATTATTTGGTGCTAGTTATTTAATGATAGACCAATTAGGTAAAGATCAAGTTACCGGTCAAAGAAATGGAAAACAAATTTATACATCAATGAGCTATGAAAACGAAAATGAGTATACCAAATATGAATTAATACCATTTGCTAAGCTTGAAATGGGTATTACTCAATTTTCAGATTATACTGATTTTGGTGTTGTCTCTAATAGCGTTGAAAGTCACGAGAGACTTACATTTAAAACAGGAAATATCTCTGCAGGTTTGAAATTTGATGATATTTTATATTTAAATGAAGACACTATAAGTCGAAATGGATTTATAGAATATATTTATGATTTAACACCCAATATTGATCATTATGTTAAAAATCATCTTGATAATACTACTCTTAAGAAAACTATAAATACACATTCATTACACAATGTAAAAGGGAATATAGGTTTTGAATATATAAATCCAAATGGTCGTACAATTGCGATAAATTATGAAAGATTTCAAAGTCTAGATAAAAGTGGCCACAAAGATAGTTTGTTAATTAAGTTTGGTAGCATTAAGAAACATAATGCAAATTTTGATGTAATTTATGATCCAATAAACAATAATAATACGAAAGTTAGCTATCTAAAAAAATTAGGCAATTTTAATTTAAAACTAAATTCTAATTATAGTTTGTTTAGTAAAATTCCTGATTATGGTGCTAATATTGAAATTTCTGGTACTTTTTAGTTAAAATGAAAATAATTAAAAATTTACTTTGGATTTTTTTAATAATTTTTCCTTTTTCTAATTCCTTTGGTAGTGTGACTTTCAATCAAACAGAAACTTTTTTGAATGACGATCAAGATAATATTAATGGTTTAACTTTCAATGATGATGGAACCAAAATATTTATCATAACTTCAGATGATGGTAGTGAAGACTTTGTTTCTGAATATACTCTTTCTACACCTTATGATATTTCAACAAGAAGTTATGCAGGAGACAGTGAAAGGTGTTTACTAGATGCACCTGATGATGCAAATACTGATGTAGCTGGTACCCAAGGAGCTGGACAAGGTGGCGATATGACATTTAGCAGAGATGGTTTGATAATGTTAACCACAAATAGAGGTCTCAATAACGCAGCCACTGACTTTGTATTAAAATTTACTTTGACAACTGCTTATGACGTTTCAACTTGTTCTTTTGACAGTGTAAGATACGTTGATACAGATG
>CACBGP010000030.1 GCA_902538745.1 uncultured Pelagibacteraceae bacterium
GAAAAAAGCAGTGAAGAAAAAACCGAAAAAGAAGAAAAAAGTAGTTAAGAAGAAACCTAAGAGAAAAGTCGTTAAAAAGAAAAGAGTAGTGAAGAAGAAAAGAGCTGCTAAGAAGAGAAAAGCTAAAAAGAAAAGAAGAAGAAAAAAATAAACAGATCTTTCGTAAATAAGATTTATTTACTTTAATCCAATTACCTATAAATTTGATTTGTGAAAGCAATTTTACATAAAAATCTAAATTACGTAGTTTTCTTTGCCTTACTTATTCTCTTGATTTTTTTAAAAATTCTTAACCCAAGTTTTATCAAATCAATATCATTTTTAAGTTTTGATCTTTACCAAAAAGTATTTGCAGAAAAAAAAAATTCAGATGTTGTAATTATAGATATTGATGAAAAAAGTTTAGGTAAGTTTGGTCAGTTTCCTTGGAATAGAATTGTCTTTGCAGAAATTTTAGATAAGCTAAACGAGTCAAACCCAAAGGCAATAGGTTTTGATATTTTTTTCACTGAAAAAGATAAACAATCTCCCGATGCTATTATTAAATCGTATGGTTTAATTCCCTCTGACATAGCAGAACTTCAGAATTTAAAAAGTCCGGATGATATTTTTGCGGAGAAACTTAAAGAGTCTAAATCTATAATAGCAGTTCTGGGAAGCAATGTTCCGTCTCATTCAAACTATAATCGAAAAGCAAAAGCTAGATTTTTATCTAAAGGTGGGGAACCAAAACAATTTACTTACTCTTATCCTTATTCCATAGGCTCACTAGAAGTATTAGAAAAAAATGTCAAAGGTTTAGGATCTATCTCTTTTTTAGATCAATTAGACGGTATCATTAGATCTCTACCTTTAATTGTTCAATTCAATAAAAAAATGTATCCAACTATGGGTTTAGAGATGGTTAGAGTTGGTTCTAAACAAAAAAATATTTATGTGGAATTAAATGAAGTTGGAATTCAAAGAATTAGTGCAAGACCTCACAAAATAGACTCCGATCCTAATGGGATTATTTGGATTAAATATAAAAAGTCAGATAAAAATCAATATATTTCAGCCGGGGATGTTTATGATGGTAAATTTCAAACAGATTTTTTTAAAGACAAATATGTTTTAATTGGTGCCTCAGCACAAGGTTTATTCGATTTAGTTAAAACTCCTTTAGGAGTAACTATACCAGGAGTTGAAGTTCATGCTAATGTTATCGAAAACATTTTAGATCAGTCCTATTTGGTTAGAAATCCAAACACATATATATTTGAGTTATTGTTCTCAATTATCGTTGCTTTAATTACATTTATTTTATCTCAAAAAGTAAAACCAAAACTAAGTTTATCGATTTTCTTTGGAAATATTTTGGCGATCATAATTATTGGATTTTCTATTTATAAATTTAGATCTGAATTAGTAGATATGAGTTACCCTATATTTATTGTAACCGCTACCTTCTTAACCGGTCTTTATTTTAGATTTATTGAGGAAAACAAAATAGCTTTAGATAATTTACAAAAAGAGGCAAAATTATTAAAAGAACGAGAATTAGCTGCAGGAGTTCAAAAAAGCTTATTTCCAGACATATCAAAATTTGAAAATTTTATTTTTGCAAGGAACGTTCCTGCACGAGATGTATCAGGAGATTATTTTGATGTGGTAAGATCCACCCCAGAAGAATACTTTTTCACATTAGCCGATGTATCAGGAAAAGGTGTTAAAGCGGGTATGTATATGGCAAAAGCATCTTCAATATTTAGAACGCTTACGAACTTGAAGTTTCCATTAGAAAAAGTTGTGTTCGGTGTCAATAATGAGCTCGTTGAGGCAAAGTTTAAAGGGATGTTTGTTACTGCTGTTTTTGGGAAATTAAACATTAAAACAGGAGAACTCGTATTTATTAATGCAGGGCATGAAAGTATTTTGACTTTTGATCAAAATAAAAATTATGAATATATCAAATCAGAAATGCCACCCATTGGAATTGTTAAATATTTCACAGAGTCTATGGTTAAATCCAATACTATGAACCTTAAAGATAAAACATTTGTGGTTTATACTGATGGTGTAACGGAAGGCTATTTGAAAAATGGTGAGGAATTAGGCGCAGAAGGAGTGCAAAAAATCATAGATGGTATGTCAGAAGTGACACCAAAAACTATTGTCGAGTCTATTGAAAAAGAATTAAATTGGGGTGCTGAAAAATTAAGAGATGATATTACTTGTATGGCTATAAATATAAATAATACTGAGCTAATCAAAAAGAAATAAATCTTAATTCATGAAAATTTTTAAAAAATTAAATATTAAAAAAATTTTTAAGTCTTTAAAAACAGGTGTTTTAAGTACCAATATATTTTTTTTTTTATTTACAGCCTTTTTTTCTACACTAGCTCTAGCCGCCGCTTTAACACTTACACATAAAGAAAATAGAATTCCAAATAGTGCACCCGGTTGTTTTAGCTCTAAATTAGAACAGATTAACCAAACAACATCGGTGCAAAGCTACTTTACAGAACTTAAACACGATAGAACCGAGGATCTAAGAGATATCGTGTGGAGTGATGACGGCACAATGGTTTTTTCTATTAATGCTGACATGGATGCTAGTCCTTCTAGTGGTTATATGGGTGACCTTGATTTATCTATGAATAAAGTTGCTACTCCATTTGAATTAAACACTGTAAAAACTGATACTACAGATAATATACCACATACTTGTGATGATATTGATGGTTTTGATGTTGATCATCCAGAATTTCTGGCACAAGGTTTGAGCTTTTTTTCTACTGCATATAGAAGTATTCATGTAGCAAAAGGTGGTAGGATTTTTTATATTTTGAATAGCACAGGTGATGTATATAGATATGATTTAAGTACACCTTTTGATTTTAAAACGGCAAAATACATACATCAAATTGATTTAAGCACCTCAACAAAAGTTACTGGTTTTTCGTTAAGCAGAGACGGTACAAGAATGTATTCTGTGGATCAAGGCGAAGATGCTGACACACCTGTGGTGGCAACTTTTTCATTATCACCAGCATTTGATATCACATCTGCTACAGAAATTCATAGTGTAAATCTATTTACAATTGGAGTTGAAGATGTCGCTAATTTTCAAGCGGCTAGAGATATTGAGTTTAGTGATGATGGAAGTCAAATGTTTATCTCTTTTTTTAATAAAAATCATACTAATAGCATTGAGCAATTTAGTTTAGGCAAACCTTTTGATGTTTCAACAGCTACTCATTTAGGAGGCCATGATTTTCTATATCGTGTCTCCCCTGGAGGAGCATTACGAGATGCAGACGAAGCGAGGAGTTACCCAGCGGGTCATGGAATAATATGGGGTTTTTCTTTTTCAAGTGATGGTATGAAATTATTTATTTCACAAGCAGATGCTGGACAAACGATAGATAATATTTATCAATTTGACCTTGATTGTCCTTATGGCATTGTTTCATGTGTATCCAATGCAAGTGCATCTGTTAATGCTCAAGTTGAATTAGCTAAACAAAATATAAGTATAAACGTTGATACTATTTTTAAAAGATTTGAGTGGATCAAAAG
>CACBGP010000031.1 GCA_902538745.1 uncultured Pelagibacteraceae bacterium
GTTTATCTTTTTTCCTAAATTTTTTATTTAATCTTTTAATATTTTTATTGTTAGAAAGTAATAATGTTAAATAAACTCTTTTATTTATGAATTTAAATTTTTTTGGAAAATGTCTGCATAGTTGGTTAAAAAAAAATTCCTGTTTCTTAATTCTTTTTGACCAAGATTTTTCCTCGGTGAGGACATTAACTTTGATCATTGTCACTTGAATATGCTTTTACAATTTTTGATACTAAAGGATGTCTTACAACATCTGAATGATCAAAATCTATAACTTTAATTTCATCTAAATGGGATAATAATTTCTTAGCTCTATCCAAACCTGACATATGCTTATTTGGAAGGTCTATCTGTGAGGGATCACCATTAACTACTATTTTTGAGTTTTCACCAATTCTTGTTAAAAACATTTTAATCTGAGTGTCTGTTGCATTCTGAGCTTCATCAAGTATCGCAAAAGAATTTTTAAGAGTTCTACCTCTCATAAATGCTAATGGAGCAATCTCAATATCTCCTATTTCAATCATCCTTTGAATTTTTTCAAAATGAAATAAATCGTAAAGTGAGTCATACAGAGGTCTTAGGTATGGATCTACTTTTTCTTTCATATCTCCTGGTAAAAAGCCTAATCTTTCACCCGCCTCAACGGCTGGTCTTGATAGAATTATTCTCTCAATCTTTTTTTCTAAAAGCATAGTAAGGCCAACAGCGACAGCAAGAAAAGTTTTTCCTGTTCCTGCTGGACCAGCAGAAATAACTATTTCACTTTCCCTTAAAGCTCTAACATATCTTTTTTGTTTTTCAGACCTTGGAATAATAGATTTTTTAGGTGTTTTAATAATATCAGTGATATTTGAGTTTTTAACTTTTTCATTAATCATAAATTGGTCCACAGATGATAAGATATCTTTGTTTTCAATATTTCCATTATTCAAAAATTGGTTTACTAAAAATTGAATAGCGTTTTTAACAATTTCATTTTTTTGATCAGAAGACTTAATAAGTATTGAATTTCCTCTGGAATACAAGCTTGCTCCAGTAATTTTCTCTAATTCTTTTAAATTTTTATTAAATTCACCTACAATGCCCATTAGAAGGTTATTGTCACTAAATATCACACTTAATGAGTTATTGTCTGAGTAAACAAATTTTAAAAGCGCTTGAGTGTCTTTTTTAATTAAATTATTCAAATTTATGCAACTCTCAATTTTGAAATTTCTAAAGTTTCACCAAAAAGCGTATTTTGATTACTACTATTAATTTTAACTTTTACAAGCTTTCCTACATCTTCATCTTTACCATCAAATATTACTGAAGTCATATAACCAGTTCTACCAAAATACTTTGCACTTTCAGACACTCTATTTTCTACTAAAACCTTTATTACGTTACCCTCCAAAGATCTATTCATTTTTTTTTGAAAATTAAATAATTCTTTTTGGACGATTTTGAGTCTTTCATTACTTAACTTTCGATCAACTAATGGTAGATGAGAGGCTTTTGTACCTGGTCTTGGACTAAATACAAAAGAAAAAGAATTTATAAATTTTATCTTTTTTATAAGATCAAGTGTTGAATTAAAATCACTCTCTTCCTCACCAGGGTAACCAATTATAAAATCACTAGAAAATTTAGCAGAGGGATTTTTTTTAATTATTTTTTCGTAAATTTGAAGATAATATTCAATATTGTGATTTCTATTCATCAACTTTAAAATTTTATTTGAACCGCTTTGGACTGGTAAATGAACAAGAGGCATTAATTTTTTCGAGATCTCATATAAGTCGATTAAATCATCACTCATGTCAATTGGATGTGAAGTTGTATATCTAATTCTTAAAATTTCAGGAATTTTTTCTATTTCTAAAATTAAATTAGACAACTTATAATTTTCATTATTGTAAGCGTTAACATTCTGTCCTAATAAAGTAATCTCTCTAACTCCATTTCCCGCAAGGATTTTGGCCTCATTAACTATTTCATTAAATGGTCTGGAATATTCAGGACCTCTTGTATAAGGTACAACACAAAAGTGACAAAACTTATCACAGCCTTCCTGTATGGTTAAAAAAGAAGATATTTTTGTAGATGAGTTTTTTATTTTATCCAAATAATTGAACTTTGAAACAGCATCAAAATGAGTTTCATCCAATTTCCTCTGATTATTTAGGTATTCCTCAATCTTGTCATTAATTTTATGGTATGCTTGAGGACCGATAACTAGATCAATAAAAGGTTCTCTTTTTAACATCTCCTCGTTTTCCGCTTGAGCAACACATCCAGCAACTATGACAAAAGGTTTTTTTTTTAATCTAAATCTTTTTTTTACTCTACCTATCTCATGATAGACTTTTTCTTTAGCCTTATCTCTTATGTGACAAGTGTTTAGTAAAAAACAATTCGTATCGTCAAGATTTTCAGTTTTTGTAAATCCTATCTTTTTTACAGTATCAATTATTCGATTAGTGTCATACTCGTTCATTTGGCAACCAAATGTTTTAGCGAATATTTTTTTATTCATTTTTTTTATCTACTTTGACACCATAAAGTTCTAGCTTATGGTCAACTAATTTATACCCATATTTGTTTGCAATTTTTTTTTGGATTTCTTCTATCTCTTCATCAACAAACTCTATAATATCACCAGTTTTAATATCAATTAAATGATTATGATCATCATTTATTTCATATCTTGCCTTACCACCCTTAAAATCGTGTTTTGTCAGAATTCCAGCTTCTTCGAAAAGTTTTACAGTTCTATATACTGTCGCGATGCTAATTTTAGGATCGATTTTTGAAACTCTGTTATACAACTCATCAACATCAGGATGATCAGATTCACCATAGGCTTTTTTTGACTCAGAAATAACCTTAGCAATAATTCGTCTTTGATCAGTGAGTTTTACTCCTTGTGATTGACATTTTTGTTCAATTGTTTCTGACATACGTATTTTTAACCCGAATACATAGGATTAATCAAATTTTTTTCAACTTTAAATTTCTTACATAAATCTGGGATAAATTCATATTTTATGAGTTTTTCTCCATTGAAATCTCTGAAACTAAAACAATAATAATCAATTTTATTAACTAAATGAATAGCTTTAACGACTGATAATGAATTTCTGATGCCCGCAAAACTACCGGGTCCTCTATTTATATATATATCTGAAATTTTTTTTAAATCTAAATTTTTTGACATTAAAAAATCGTTTAAAAGTATTATTAATCTCTCATAATTTTTTTTGCTATTTTCATGGCTAACATTATAATTGTTACCGTTTACAATGATCATGAAAAAAACCTTATCACTAGCCGCATCTATTATTAGCTTTGTCATAATTCAATTATTTATTTTTACCAATTCTAATTCAGAGGAAAACAATACCAAATATTACGCAAAAGATAATGGTATTTTATCGATAATGTATCATAGATTTAACGAAAATAAGTATCCTTCA
>CACBGP010000032.1 GCA_902538745.1 uncultured Pelagibacteraceae bacterium
CATTTATTTTGATTTTTATTTTTTTTATTTTTTTCATCGTATATAAAAGCTTAATGAACAATAAAATAATTATTATCAACGGTCCAAATATTAATCTATTAGGTGAAAGAGAACAATCACAATATGGCTCAGTTACTTTTAAAGAACTAAAAGAGATCTGCGCTAAAAAATCAAATGAATTAAGTCTAAATATAGAATTTGCACAATCTAATGTTGAAGGAGAATTAGTAAATATAATTCAGGAATCTAGAAAAAAATTTGATGGAATCATTATTAATGCTGCGGCTTTCACACATACATCAATTGCTATAAGAGATGCTTTGGATGTATTTAAAAAACCTATTATAGAATTACATATATCAAATATATATAAGAGAGAAGAATTTAGACAAAAATCCCTCATAAGTGATATAGTTACTGGTGGAATTTTTGGATTAGGAATAGACGGTTATATTTTAGCCATAATTTCTATGCAAAAGCTTTTGAAAAATGAAAATTGATAAAAAAATAATTAAAGAATTAACTGAATATTTAGATGAATTTAAACTCACTGAATTAGAATATACAGTTAAGGATACAAAAATTAAAGTTTCAAAAAATAGTATATCAGTAAACAATCAATCTTTTCCAAATCCAAAAGTTGTATCCCCATCAAGTCCAGATACAAATATTTCTGATGATATTATTTCTGGTATAGAAATTAAGTCTCCAATAATTGGAACTGCGTATCATGCACCAGAACCTGGAGCAAAAAAGTTTGTTGAAGTTGGAAAAAAAATTAAAAAAGGTGATACAGTTATGATAGTTGAAGCTATGAAAACAATGAATCATGTTCCTTCGACTTCAGCTGGAGTTGTTAAAAAAATTTTGGTGAATGATGGACAACCTGTTGAATTTGGCCAAGTCTTAATCATACTAGAATAATGTTTAAAAAAATCCTAATCGCAAATCGTGGAGAAATTGCAGTCAGAGTAATAAGAGCATGTAAAGAATGGGGAATTTCTACTGTTGCTGTTCATTCAGATGTTGACAGAAATAGCATGCATGTAAAATTGGCTGATGAAAGTGTTTGTATCGGCTCGCATCAACCTTCCAGTAGTTATTTGAATATACCTGCTTTGTTATCCGCCATAGATCTTACTGGGGCTGACGCTGTCCATCCAGGCTATGGTTTTTTATCAGAAAATGCAAATTTTGCGAGAATGCTAGAAGAAAATAAAATAAAATTTATTGGTGCATCATCTAAACATATAGAGATGATGGGTGACAAAATTCAAGCTAAAAAAATTGCAAAAGAAAATGGTCTACCAGTTATTGAAGGATCAGAGGGTGGGGTTAAGAACGTAGTTGAGGCAAAAGATCTCTCTAAAAAAATTGGGTTTCCAGTTTTAATCAAGGCTTCTGGTGGTGGAGGTGGAAAAGGGATGAAAATTGTTCATAATGAGGAAGATTTTGATTTGTTATTTGCAACTGCTAGATCAGAAGCAAAAAAATATTTTGGTAACGAAGAGGTCTACATAGAAAAGTTTTTTCAGAATCCTAGGCATATTGAAGTGCAGATATTAGCTGGAAAAAATAGAACAATTCATTTGCATGAGAGAGATTGTTCTGTTCAAAGAAGACATCAAAAATTAATTGAGGAAACTCCAAGTCCAGTTTTAAATGATGAAATAAGAAAAGATCTTTTTGAAAAAACTGTCAGCATGGTGAGTAAAATAGGATATGAGGGCGCTGGAACTGTAGAATTTATATATGAAGATGGAAAATTTTACTTTTTAGAGATGAACACAAGAGTACAAGTGGAGCACCCAGTTTCCGAAATGGTTACTGGTATAGATATTATCAAAGAACAAATATGGATAGCTTTTACAGGAGAGACTGCTTTAGAACAATCCGACGTAAATCCAAGAGGTCATGCTATTGAATGTAGAATTAACGCAGAAGATCCTAGCAATAATTTTCAACCTTCTCCTGGAACTATTTCAATGTGTAATCAACCATCAGGATTTAGAACCAGAGTAGATGGTGCAATTTTTCAGGGTTACAAGGTTACACCATATTATGATAGCTTGATTTGTAAATTGATTTGCCATGGAAGAAATCGGACTGAGGCCATTCAAAGAATGAATAGATCTCTTGATGAATTTGTTATTGATGGAATTACAACAACTATACCTCTTCACAAAAAACTACTAAATCACGAAAAGTTTATTAATTCTGACTTTAATGTAAGTTGGCTTGATAATGAAAAAATTGTTTAATAACATTTAACAAGCCAAATATCATAAACTGGATGATCAAACGGAGCTATCGAAGGGCTCGAAGAAAACATCCAACCGTTAAAAACGAATACATCATCTTTATTTTTATTACGTAAATCTTTAACTTGGATATAAGCTGTGATTTCAGGATTATCATCAAATTCAGAATTTTTACATTTCATACTTTTTATAGAAAGATCTTTATGTCGAATTTCATCACCATTATTTAATTCTAATAATACATTTTTTGAGCTTATCTTATCTAATACTTTTATTTCTGTAACTGTGCCTTCCAAGTCTGAATTTGAGCTCAAATCGGCATAAAGATTGAAAAATAGAAATGAGATTAAGAATAAAAATTTAAGTTTAATTTCTCCAACTTTTGTATTTTTTTTCATTAACGTTTTTACCTTTATTTGGATAGTAGGCAGAGTCTGTTCCTGTTAAGTTTGGTTTATGAGGTTTTTGCCATTTGTATTTTTCAAGCTTATGACTTTTTTCAATTTTATTTGATGTGAAATGCATCCATGAATACCATTCTACAGGTATTTTGCTTGCATCAATTTCACCTGCATAAATGACCCATCGCTTTCCCTTTTTACTCTCGTAATATTTATTTCCAAAATCATCACTACCAACAAATTTTCCAAAAAAAATTGTTTTTAATCTTGTGCCAAAAGTATCGCGATTCCACCAGGTGAAAATTTTTTTTAAAAGTGTCAACATATAAAATTAAAATATTTTCAATTCAAAATTGTATAAAATAAATTAGACTAAAATTAGTTTTTGTATATAAAGAAATTGAATCGTAAAGCAAATTATTTTTTTAAATTAAGGACTTATGGCAAAATACTTAGTCGAAACTTATTACACTTGCACATTTAAGGTAAATCATCATTTGGACAGTATAAATGAAACGGAGTTAAAAAACTTA
>CACBGP010000033.1 GCA_902538745.1 uncultured Pelagibacteraceae bacterium
GTTTTTTTCTCATATTTAACTAAAGCTTTATCTTTTTGTTTGCCAACATTATCTTTCTTCTTGTTAGGAATACCTTTGTTTAAGTCAGTTAAAATTTCTCTTTTATTAACGTCTTCATGAAAATCTTTTATTGTATCTTGAATTCTTAAATCTGAAACATTTTGCTCAAATTTATAAAACCAAACCCTTGAACATGATCCACATTGTAAATTACGCCCCTCTGAAGGTATCAAATTTGCATCGATCTCAAAATTTTTTTTCCCACAAGGACATGAAATAATCATGTATCTTTATATATCAGATTTTAATTAAAATTCTTCATATTTGGCAGCTTTATCCATTGAAAATATTGATAACTACTGTATTAGTACATCATTCGGAGTGTAGCGCAGCCTGGTAGCGCATCTGGTTTGGGACCAGAGGGTCGCAGGTTCAAATCCTGCCACTCCGACCATCAATTATGAAAAAAGCAAAAATTTATATACCAAATAAAAGTGCGATGCAGTCAGGGCTAGGTAAATCAATTAAATGGATTTTAGAATTTGAGACAAAAGATCCAACAAAAAATCCACTGATGGGTTGGGAAAGTTCTTCTGACACTTTAACTGAATTAAAATTAGAATTTTCATCAAAAATTAACGCGATCAATTACGCAAATAAAAAGGGAATTGATTATGAGATTATTGAACCAAAGAAAAGAAAAATTGTTAAAAAATCTTATGCAGATAATTTCTTAAAATAAATGTTTAAATTTTTTAGTCAAAGAAAATGGTTTCCTTGGAGTATTGGGGGCACTATATTAATTCTATTTGCGACCTGGTATCAAGTACAACTAGATGTAAGAATCAATGAATGGTTTGGAGAGTTTTATGACACGTTACAAAAAGCTCTAACAGAACCAAATTCAGTTTCAGAGAAAGATTTTATAAACTATCTTTTCACATTTGCCAAAATTGCTGCTGTTTATATTCTTGTGGTTATTTTTAGTGATTATTTTACCAGTCATTGGACGTTCAGGTGGAGAACAGCAATGGCTGATTTTTATCATGACAAATGGAATGATGCTTCATCTATAGAGGGTGCATCGCAAAGAGTTCAAGAAGATACTCTTAAGTTTGCAAGAATTATGGAAAGCCTGGGTGCTGAACTATTAAGAAGCCTAATGACTCTTATTGCATTTACACCCATTTTATGGGGTCTTTCTAAAAGTATTACTGTTTTACCTTGGATTGGTGAAGTTGAGCATGCTTTAGTTTGGGTTGCAATTATTTCTGCTCTTGGAGGCACAGTTCTATTGGCTAGTGTAGGAATAAAATTGCCTGGTATAGAATATGACATCCAAAAAGAGGAAGCAGCTTATAGAAAAGAACTTGTATTAGGAGAAGATTTTCAAGAGAGCGCAAAACCAGAAAAAATTACTGACCTATATGGAGGTGTAAGAAAAATACATTATAAAATGTATTTTCATTATCTTTATTTTAATGCGGTAAAATGGAGTTATTTACAAGGAATGGTTATAGTCCCTTATCTAGCATTAGCACCAACAATTGTAACTGGTGCAATTACATTAGGTTTTGTTCAACAAATAATAAGAGCATTTGGAAGAGTTGAAACATCACTTCAATATTTAGTTAGAAGCTGGCCAATTATTGTTGAGTTAATTTCTGTTTGGAAAAGATTAAGAGAATTTGAGGCTAAATTAGAAAAAAATTCATCTTATGAAATAATCAAATAATGATCATTGATAAAAAATTTCAAAATTCATTGATAAATGTAACGAGTCGTGCCGCGCTATCATCCTATTTTTTAATAGGAAAAAAAGATAAAATTGGTGCTGACAAAGCTGCTGTTGATACTATGAGAAATGAATTAAATAAGATTGAAATGAATGGAAAAATCGTAATAGGTGAGGGTGAACTTGATGAGGCACCTATGCTTTATATTGGAGAAAATGTAGGAACCAAAAATGGTCCAGTATTAGATATTGCCGTTGATCCTTTAGAAGGAACAAATTATGTAGCAAATAATTTGCCAGGTGCACTATCAGTTATAGCTATAGCTAACAAATCAAATTTATTAGGAGCGCCTGAGACATATATGAATAAGATATCTGCAAATTGCTCTGAACCAAATGTTATTGATTTAGATTTTTCTGTAAAAAAAAATATTTATAATTTAGCTGAGTGTAAAAATCAAAAACCAGAAAATCTAACTGCATGTATATTAGACAGGCCTAGACATAAAGAAATCATAAATGAGTTAAGAAAGTTAAATGTAAAACTAAAATTAATATCAGATGGAGACGTTGCTGGCGCTCTAATGATTGTAGATGATAAATATTCAGTAGATATATTTCTAGGTATTGGAGGTGGTCCAGAGGGTGTTTTGGCTGCTGCAGCACTTGATGCTTATAACTGTCATTTTCAAGGAAGATTTATATTTAATAATGATAAAGAAAAAGATCGTGCTAAGAAAATGGGTATAACAGATTTTGATAAAAAATACGAATTAAACGAAATAATTTCTGGTGATTCTATTTTTTGTGCTACTGGTATAACTTCTGGAGACTTAGTTTCAGGTATAGAAGTTAATAAAAATAAGTTTACTTCAGAAACTTTAATTACTCACAAATCGTTGGACTTAAAAAAAATAATAAAAACTGAACAAATTATTTGATGATTGTATATTTTAAAGACTTGATAAATAACTTTTTATACAATAAAAAACAGCATTTTGGTCCCTTCGTCTATCGGTTAGGACACGTGGTTTTCATCCTCGAAAGAGGGGTTCGATTCCCCTAGGGACCGCCATTATTACAATCAATACATTAATGATATATTACGTGTATCTTATAAAAACCACAAAAGGATTTAAAAATAAGTCTTATGTTGGATTTACAAATAATATAAAAAGTAGACTAATAAAACATAATACTAATAAAGGAGCAAAAGCCACAAAAGGTTATAGATGGGAACTTGTTTATAAAAAAAGATTTTTTAATAAATCCAAGGCCCTTTCATATGAGTACGAGCTAAAAAAGGATAGGCTAAAAAGATTTGAATTAATAAATGTCTTCAATAAAAAAAAATATTAAAATAGCAACGATACTTCCCTATAAAGAAAACTACACATTTGCTAAAGCATCAGCAGCGTCTTTATGGGTTTCTGAATTTTA
>CACBGP010000034.1 GCA_902538745.1 uncultured Pelagibacteraceae bacterium
CCTCTGTAATTTGCGTTAGTAGGTGACTCATTTGCTCTAGAACTTTGCGTTCTAATATTAATTTTTCCTAGTGGCATTTGATTTGTTTTAAATTCTCTCCATGGGCTTCCTAATTTTTTACATACATAAACTGAACCACCAAACATATTAGGATCTGGCACAATCATTGAACCTTTGGTTCCATAAAGTTCGATATGATTTCTTTGATGGGCTATAACATCAAAAGATAAAGTGAGTCTGATTATGCTTCCATTTTTAAATATGATTGTTGTAAAATATGTCGTCGGACAATCTACCTTAATTCTTTTTCCTTTTTTTGGACCAATACCAATTGTTCTAAATCTTGAACCTTTCATTAAACTTGCTGCTTTTACCTCTTTTGCTGGACCCAATAAATTTACTAATGCTGTGAGATAATAAGGTCCCATATCAATTACTGGACCACCTTCTTTTTTTGCAAACCATGGTTCTGGGTCTGGATGATAAGATTGAACTCCTGGAAAAGCAAAAATCGCATTACCTAAATTTACTTTGCCTATACTTTTACTTTCTAATAATTCTTTTGATTTTTGATTGCCTCCTCCTAAAAAAGTATCTGGAGCATTTCCTAAATATAATTTCTTTTTTTTTGAGAGCTTTAGTAATTCTTTTCCGTCTTTTAAATTAATTGCTAATGGTTTTTCTGAGTATACATGTTTTCCATTTAATAAAGACTTTTTTGCAATTTGGTAATGAACTTTTGGAGGTGTTAGATTTAAAATTATTTCAACCTGTTTATCTTTAAATAAATTACTTACCGAAACTGCTTCAATTTTATTAATTTTAGCACATTTCTTAGATGCTTTTTCTTTAACATCTGCACATTTAATGATTTTAAAATTTTTGAAATATTTGTGAGCTCTGAAATATGTTTCAGCGATATGACCACAACCAATTAAGCCAACTTTAAATACTTTGCTCATTAGGGTTATACTCCCTGTCTTTGTTTTGCTTTACCTTCTTTGTGTAATTTAAGAGCTTTTTCGTTTTCTTTAGTTTTAGGAATCTCTAAAGTTGGACTTTCCCAATAAGCTGATCCTTCAAGCCATTGATACGAATGAGTTTTGATTGAAATAACGTAAGTCACTTTTGATTTCTTCGCTCTTTTGAAAGCTTCCTCTAATTCACTGATAGAACTTACCTCTTCAGACTTTGCCCCCATACTTTCTGCATGTTTTGCAAAATTTACTTTTACTAAATTTGAAACATTTGAACTCTCAAACAAACAATTAAATTCTTTTCCACCTTTAAATAATTGAAGTCTATTAATGACAGCATGACCACCATTATCACAGACAATCACAATTAGTTTATTATTAGTTATTACAGATGAATATATATCTGAATTATAAAGTAAATATGATCCATCACCTACAAATGTGATAACTTCTTTGTTTGGATTGGCCATTTTAATTCCTAAAGCTCCAGAAATTTCATAACTCATACAACTAAAGCCCCACTCTGTTTCATGAGTATTAAGTTCTCTTGGTCTCCAAATTTGAACAACTTCACCTACCAAACCTCCAGCTGCAGTGACATCAATATCACTTGGATCAGAGTTTCTATAAATTGCACCAACTGCATGAGCATAACTTGGGAGTTTTTGATTAGTTGGTCCACTTTCTTTATCAACATAATCATTCCAAGATTTAAGTTCATCTCTGGATTTTTTATGCCATTCCTCGGATGCTTTCCAATCACCTAAAGCTTGTGATAGTTCATTTAAAGAAACTTTTGCATCTCCAATAATTGATTGTGCCATATGTTTACTAGCATCAAATCTTGCAACATTAATTGATACTAGTGAAAAATTTGGATTTTCAAAATTGGACCATGACCCAGTTGTGAAATCTCCTAACTTAGTTCCGATAGCAATCGCTAAATCAGTTTTTTTTGCAAAGTTATTTGCTGCTTTTCCCCCTAAACCTCCAATAGGTCCTAAAAAATGAGAATGATCTCTTTTCATAGAAGAATAACCCATTACAGTTTGTGTTACAGGGATATTGTGTTTAACTGCAAAAGTAGAAAGTTCCTCCATTGCATCTGAGTAAAAAACACCTCCACCAGAAATTATGATTGGATTTTTTGATTTTTTAATTTTTTTAGCTGCCTCTTTAATTTGAAAATCATCAGGTCTTGGTCTTCGTATATTATGGATTTTTTCTTTAAAAAAATCCTCAGGATAATCAAAAATTTCTCCTTGTATATCCTGACATAAAGATATGCATACCGGGCCACAATCAGCTGGGTCTAATAAAACTTGTACAGCTTGGGGAAATGTTTGTAAAATTTGTTCTGGTCTGGTTATTCTATCAAAATATTTTGTAACTGGTTTAAAAGCATCATTTTGAGTAATTCCTGGATTATTAAAATGTTCTACTTGTTGTAAAACTGGATCAGGCATCCTGTTTGCGTAAGTATCACCTGGAAGAAATAAAATTGGCAGTCTATTACTCATCGCAACTGCTGCAGCTGTTACCATATTTGTAGAACCAGGACCTACAGAACTTGTTGCTACAAATACTTGTTTTCTTCTTTTTGCTCTAGCGTAAGCAATTCCTGTTAAAGCCATATTTTGCTCATGATGACCTCTATAAGTTGGAAGTTTATCTTTATTTTCCTCTAAAGCTTGTCCTAAACAAGCTACATTACCATGACCAAATATTCCAAAAGCACCAGCGAATAAAGGTTCTTTTTTACCATCGATAAGAATTTTTTGAGAAGTCAGGAACTTTACAATTGCATGAGCACATGTAAGCTTTATTTTTTTCATAATTGTAGATATATTCTCTTAAAATTTCGCTTAATTAACC
>CACBGP010000035.1 GCA_902538745.1 uncultured Pelagibacteraceae bacterium
CCATCTTGGAAATTATTTGGGTGCTATTAAAAATTTTGTTAAACTAAATAACGAAGACCAAAATGACTGTATATTTTGCATTGTCGATCTTCATGCTATCACAGTTGCTCAAGATCCAAAAAAATTGAAAGATAATATCTATGAAACTGCCGCAACTTTTATTGCAAGTGGTATAGATCCCAAAAAAAGTATTATATTTAATCAATCAAGCGTGAGCGCTCATTCAGAGGCTGCTTGGATACTAAGCTGTGTGGCTAGGATGGGATGGCTTAATAGAATGACTCAATTTAAGGAGAAAGCTGGCAAAGATAAGGAAAAAGCAAGTATTGGTCTCTACTCATATCCTGTTTTAATGGCAGCGGATATCCTATTATATGACACTTCTCACGTGCCTGTTGGAGATGATCAAAAGCAACATTTGGAACTTTGTCGAGATATCGCACAAAAATTTAATAATGATTTCAATGTTGATGACTTTCTTAAAATACCTGAGCCATTAATTCAAAAAAAGTTTTCCAGAATTATGAGTTTAAGAGATGGAACAAAAAAAATGAGTAAATCTGAATTATCAGATCTGAGTAGAATAAATTTAACTGATGATAAAGATCAAATAATTAATAAGATAAAAAAAGCAAAAACTGATACTTTGCCATTACCAGCTACAAGTGCAGATTTAGAAAAAAGACCTGAGGCTAAAAATTTGATGAGTGTTTACTCTAGTATAATTGATGTGAATTTAGATGATACAATTAATAAATTTTCTGGAAAAAATTTTTCAGAATTCAAAGAAAATTTGTCAGAAGTCTTAATTGATAAAATTATCCCTATATCGAATGAAATTAAAAAACTTTTAAAAGAAAAAAGTTTTTTAGACCAAATATTAGATAGTGGACGTCAAAAAGCTGATAAGATCGCATCAGAAAAGCTCAAAAAAATTCAAGAAATTATGGGTTTTTGAATATAAAATACAAACAAGTTTCATTTTAAAAATTATTGATTATATATAAATCATGTTTGTACAGTCAGAACTAACACCCAATCCGAACTCGATCAAGTTTTTGCCAGGCAAAACTGTTTCTAAAAGTGGTTCTTTCGAGGTAACAAAAAAAGATGAAACTAATAATGAGTTAATTAAAAATTTATTTTCAGTTAGTGGTGTAGAAAGTATTTTTTTAGGAAAAGATTTTATTTCAGTAAATAAACAGGATGAAGTTGATTGGGAGGAAATAAAACACATTATTATATCATTAATAAATGATTTTTATTCGTCAGGTAAAGAATATGTCGTGGAAAAAGACTTAAATGAGAACTCTGAAAATTTAGAGGAAATAGAATTAAAAATTATTAAAATTCTAGACCAAAAAATTAGACCTGCTGTTGCAAGAGATGGAGGAGATATTAAATTTAAAGAGTTTAAAGATGGTATAGTTAAAGTTCAATTACAAGGAAGCTGCTCGGGGTGCCCAAGTTCTACAATGACATTAAAACAGGGTGTGCAAAATCTTCTATGTCACTATATACCAGAAGTAAAACAAGTTGAGGCAATATAAATTATGTATAAAAGAAATTTTACTAAAAAAGTAAAATCAATAAATTTTTTTAACAGAAAAAAAAATATTGGTTCATTACCAAGAATTTTTGTATCATCCATATTGTTAATCACTTTTTTTTATGCAATGCCAATAGTGTTGAACTTTGCCAATAATAAGAATATGGCTTTTCAAAATAAATCAAAAGCGGTTTTAGCTTATACTCTTAAGAATGGTACCAGTGGAAATGAAATTGATGATAAGATTCTAAATGAACAAGATTTGTTGGTTGACATTTTTAGTCTAAATGATCTGGAAACTGACACAGTAAGATTAAACGCCTCAACTATAAAACAATTATTTGAAGACACAAATTACACCCTTAAAGACGTTAGGAAAACTAAACTAGTAAAACCAGTTGCCTTAACGCTATTACCAAATGAAATAAAAATGATTGAAAACACTTCTAAGAGAAAAGAATTTTTTATTCAGATTGTCCTCCCGTTAATCTTGAAAGAAAATAGTAACATAAAGATTGATAGGAAAAGACTTTTTAGCATTATAAATAAAAGTAATAACACTAATTTAGAAAAGAAATGGCTTGAAAAAAAATATAAACAATATGGAGTTCCATCTAAAGATTTATCAACTCTTAAAATTAGAATGGATGAAGTTCCTGTTTCATTAGCATTAGCACAAGCTGCAAAAGAGACAGGTTGGGGCACTTCAAGATTTGCACAAGAAGGTAATGCATTATTTGGTCAGTGGACTTGGTCAGGTGAGGGGTTAAAACCAAAAGATGCTGACAAAAGTGAGGGACATAAAGTAATGAAGTTTAATGTTCTTCAAGCATCTGTTAGAGCATATCAAAGAAATCTTAATACACATTCAACCTACAAAGATTTCAGACAAGAGAGAGCTAAATTAAGAGATAAAGGAGAACCGTTGGATAGCATGATACTCTCCAAATTTTTGAACAAATATGCAGAAACAGGCGATCAATATGTAGAAGTTTTACAAAAAATTATAAAACAAAACAATCTTCAAGATTTTGACGACGCTAAATTGCTCCCTTCAAGTATAGAATTAGAAAGCTTAATCTAGTTCTCGCTTACAATAAATTGAGTTCCAAACCATCGCCACTTACCATTATCCATTAGTGAACAATTAATTCTTCCTCTTCTTGGTATAAATGGATCTTCAAAATTTACGATAAGTTTATTGATATCAAATTTTAGATTTGGT
>CACBGP010000036.1 GCA_902538745.1 uncultured Pelagibacteraceae bacterium
AGACTTTAAAGTCAAAAGATTATCTGATGAAATTATACTAAAAGTAAAACCAAATACTATTCTTGGTGAAGATAATCTTGGTAACAAAATACAAAAAAGAATGGTTGGTATTAAATTAGGTGCATATAATAATGAAATTAATCATTTAAAGTTAGGGCCTGTTAAAGCTCTATACCATGCAGCCAATGAAGTTATATATGTAAGCACTGCATCATTAAAATATATAGGTAACATGATAATTGGTAAAGCTGATACATCACAATTAGGAGGACCTATAAGAATTGCAAAAATATCAGGTCAAGTTGCAGAATTTGGGTTTTTGGCTTTCATAAGCATGATGGCATATATTTCTATAAGTCTGGGGCTTGTAAATTTATTTCCAATTCCAATGCTGGATGGAGGTCATTTAATGTTTTATACATTTGAGAAAATTCTAGGAAGACCATTATCCCAAAAAACACAGGAGGGTTTTTTTCGAATCGGTGTGTTTTTATTATTAACATTAATGTTTTTCACCACATTTAATGATTTGAAGGACTTAGGAGTATTAAAATAAAAATTTGTTAAAAATCTAAAAAAACCCCTAAAATCAACGTTTTTTTAACTATACTAGATATTGTGTATAAGTATTTTATTTACACTAAAAAAAGTCTTGATTTATCAAGGTTTTTGATAAAGATAGCAATTAACCTAATAAACCGGAGCTAAAATGAATAAAAAACAATTAGTGGTCAAGCTTTCAGGGGCTTTAAACTTAAGCAAAGCTGATGCTGAGAGAACTTTTGACACAATTACCAACACTATTTTGGACGCTTTAAAAGCTGACGATTCAGTCAAAATTGCTGGATTTGGTACATATAAAGTAGCTAAAAGGAAAGCAAGAGTTGGAAGAAACCCAAGAACTGGTGAGCAAATTCAAATTGCTGCATCACAGAAGGTCAAATTCTTACCTGCAAAAGCTTTAAAAGAAGTTTTCAATAAATAAAGGTCTTTACAGCCTTAACATAATTATGTGTTAAGGCTGTCACTATATGCAAATTCTGCATATCAAATTCTCATAATCAACGTTAGTTTTTCATACATTTAAAAATATAAAAACACCCTTAACAGGGAGGTCTTAATGACTAAATTATTAAAAAAAATAAGTGTGCCACTTGTTAGTTTAATTTTTTTATTAAACATGAGTAGTGCAGGATATGCAGAATCAACTGTTTCTGCAGAAGTAGGGTTTATTTTTAATACTCTACTATTTTTAATGTGTGGGTTCCTGGTCTTTTTTATGGCTTGTGGATTTGCAATGTTAGAGTCAGGTATGGTTACATCTAAAAGTGTATCTGTAATCTGTGCAAAAAATATAGGTTTAGTATCTATTGGAGCAATAATGTTCTGGTTAGTTGGATACAACCTAGCTTATGGTATCCCAGAAGGAGGATACATTGGAAAATTCATTCCATGGAGCGACGCTAGTAAGATAGATACTGGTTATGCAGATGGATCAGATTGGTATTTCCAAATGGTATTTTGTGTAACAACAGTTTCAATTGTTTCTGGAACAATGGCTGAAAGAATTAAATTATGGCCATTCTTTTTATTTGCAGCAATTTTAGCTGGTGTTATTTATCCAATTGTAATGGGTTGGCAGTGGGGAGGTGGCTGGTTAGCTAAAGCTGGTTTCTCAGATTTTGCTGGTTCAACATTAGTTCACTCAACTGGAGGAGCAGCTGCTTTAGCTGGTGCAATACTTATTGGGCCTAGATTAGGTAGATTTACTAAGTCTGGAGCTCCAGCACCACTTAAACCTTTTGCAGCATCATCAATTCCATTAGTTACATTAGGTGTATTCATCTTATGGCTAGGTTGGTTTGGATTTAATGGTGGTTCACAATTAGCAATAGGAACCGCTCCTGATGCAATTGCTGTATCGAAAATATTTATAAACACTCTATTAGCTGGTGCAGGTGGTGTAATGGCCGCTGCAGCTGTCACTAGATTATCTGGTAAAACAGACGTAGTGCAAATGCTTAATGGATGTATTGGTGGTCTAGTTGCTATTACTGCAGAGCCATTAATGCCTTCACCGTTTGCTTCAATTTTAATTGGTGCAGTAGGAGGTATAATAGTTGTTTATGGTACGAAGATGTTGTTTGCTTTAAAGATCGATGACGTAGTCGGAGCAATTCCTGCTCACATGTTTGCAGGTATCTGGGGAACTTTAATAGTTCCAGCTACAAACTCGGGTGCGAATTTTGGTACTCAGTTACTAGGTGTAATTTCAATAAATGCATTTGTATTTGTTGCTGCGTTTATAGTCTGGTCATTGATGAAAGCTACAATGGGTATCAGATTGAGTAAAGAAGCTGAGCTGAAAGGAACTGACGTGTCAGAGACTGGAGTTATAGCTTACTCAATTAGAGACTAATTGCTTGCAATATTAAGGAACTCTTCGCTCTCTGTAAAAAATTACTCATCGAAGAGTTCCTTTAAAACTTTTCTCTCTAGTTAGTTAAATTAAAAGCCCCTTCCTCGGGGGCTTTTTTTACATATCTTTGATTATTTCCTCTAAAACTCTTAAGGGCTTAAGTTCTCTCATAATTTCTCTGTTTTTACTAAAAACATTATCAATATAATTCACAGGAGTGATTGGCTTTATTTTACTATATTTTAAT
>CACBGP010000037.1 GCA_902538745.1 uncultured Pelagibacteraceae bacterium
ATTTTTTGTAATTCTAAGTTAATTGGAGTATTTATATTAAACCCTTGCTTATAAACTTTTTCATAAGAAAGTCTTTCAATTACATTTTTTCTAACATCTTCAATATAATATTGTGCATCTTCTAAAAAAACTTTTTTTGCTTTTTTAAGTCGAATTTTTTTTGATCTAAAATTTTCATATTGACTAGAATTAATAAAATTATTATCTAATAAATTTTTTAAAACTAAGTCCCTTCTAAACTTTGCTAAATCAGGATTACGGTATGGGTTATATTTGCTTGGCGCCTTTGGTAATGCCGCCAACATGGCAGCTTCAACATAGTTTAATTCTTTAATTGATTTATCAAAATATTCAAGACTAGCTGCTGCTACCCCGTACGAACCACTTCCTAAATAAATTTGATTTAGATATAATTCAAGAATTCTTTCTTTAGTCAGTGCCCTCTCAATTCTGAAAGCGAGAATCGCCTCTTTAATTTTTCTGTTAATACTAACTTCATTTGTTAATAAAAAATTTTTTGCTACTTGTTGTGTAATTGTAGATGCACCTTCTAATCTTTTTGATGTCAGTATATTATTAATATTATTGATAATTGCTCTCAGAACACCTTTAGCATCTACACCAGGATGTGAAAAAAAGTTTTTATCCTCAGCAGATAAGAAAGAATTTATAACTTTTTGAGGAATTGAACTATAGGGTATAAATATTCTTTTTTCTTTTGAAAAATCTGAAACAAGTTCACCGTTTCCCGAATATACTTTGCTTGAAACGGGTGGTTTATAGTTCTTTAAAAACTTATAGTCGGGGATATTGTTTGAAAAATTCCACAAAATTACCAGAATCAAACTAAAGGAAATTAATAAAATACCAATAATACCAATGAATATTTTCTTTAAAACTTTACTCATTTTAATTCCATTATATACGGGAATTTGTTAAAGATATGGCATAGAGAATAAACAAAATTTACAATGAATTACTTAATTAAAAAATCAATACAAACACTATGGATAAAAATTTATATATTGATGCCTCGCATCCAAATGAAACTAGAGTTGTACTTAAATCCAATGATAAAATTGAAGATTACGAGTACGAAGGGTTAAAAAATAATTTAATTAAAAATAATATTTACCTAGGTAAGGTAAGCAGGATTGAACCGTCTTTGCAAGCTGCTTTTGTAGATTTTGGAAGGGAAAGACATGGTTTTCTCTCTTTTAACGATATTCAATCAGACTACTATCAAATCCCAAGAAGTGATCTTGAGCTAATAAAATTTGAAGAGGAAAAAGCTCGAGAAGAATTATCAAAAAAAGTTGAAGAAAAAGAGGAAGAGAGGATTGCTGAAGGTAATTTAGAATTAGAGGACCCTATTGAAATTAAAAATCAAGATGAAAAAGAAAACATTGAAAGCTCTAAGGAAAAAAAAAATGAAAATAAACCAAAATTTAAAAGATATAAAATACAGGAAGTCATTAAACCTAATCAAGTAATACTTGTTCAAGTTATTAAAGATGAAAGAGGTCAAAAAGGAGCTGCTCTGAGTACTTTTATATCCGTTGCAGGTAAATATATAGTTTTAATGCCAAATACTGCTAAAGGTGGAGGAATTTCCAGAAAAATATTTAATCCTGCTGATAGAAAAAAAATTAGATCAATACTAAATGAAATCGAAATACCCAAAGAAATGGGTTTAATAGTTAGAACTGCTGGCAGTAATAAAACAAAAAATGAAATAAATCATGATCTAACAACATTGAAAAATACTTGGAACCAAATAAAAGAAAATGCAATAAATTCTATTGCTCCATCTTTAATACATCAAGAGAGTGAAATTATAAAAAGAACTTTAAGAGATATGTATGATGAAAATACTCAAAATATATTTGTTGAAGGAAATGAAGGTTACAAAAAAGCACAAAATTTTATGAAAATGATGATGCCATCTCATGTAAAAAAAATAAAAAAATATAGAGGTAAAAATCCTTTATTTATCGAGGAAGGTATTGAACAAAAGCTTAATCAAATATTTGAAACAGAAATAAAATTAAAATCTGGAGGATATCTAGTTATAAATCCTACAGAGGCCTTGGTTTCAATTGATATAAACTCAGGAAGTTCTATAAGACAAAAAAATGTTGAAAGCACTGCGTTAGATACCAATCTTGAGGCAGTTGAAGAAATTGCTAGACAAATTAAGATAAGAGATTTGTCAGGATTAATAATAATTGATTTTATAGATATGCTTAGTTATGGAAATAGAAAATTAGTTGAGAGAAAATTAAAAGAAAAATGTAGAACTGACAGAGCAAGAATCCAAATTGGAAGAATTAGTAATTTTGGCCTGTTAGAAATGTCAAGACAAAGGTTAAGGGAAAGTGCAGTTAAA
>CACBGP010000038.1 GCA_902538745.1 uncultured Pelagibacteraceae bacterium
TGCAAATAAAGGAATTTCAAAAATTGAAAATATTGAAATTCAAATAGGTAGGACAGGAGCATTAACACCAGTAGCTAAAATTAAACCAATTAATATTGGTGGAGTAGTGGTCTCTAATGCAACATTACATAATGAGGAAGAAATAATCCGTAAAGATATAAGAGTTGGTGATACTGTTTTGATCGAAAGAGCTGGCGATGTAATACCACATGTAATTTCCGTAGATTTAAATCAGAGAAATGATGGATCAAAAAAATTCGTTTTCCCATTAAGTTGTCCTTCATGTGGATCAAAAACTATTAAAGAGTATAATTCCATTACAAAAAAGGAAGATGCAGTAAGGCGATGTACCAGTGAAGGTTTTGAATGTGAGAAGATTGCTATTGAAAAAATTAAGCACTTTGTGTCAAAAGAAGCATTCAATATAGATGGCTTCGGGAAAAAAATTGTTGAAAATTTTTGGAAATTAAATTTAATTCGGCTACCTCAGGATATATTTAAATTAGACTTTACTGTTATAGAAAATTTAGATGGATGGGGAAAAAAATCTGTTTCAAACCTAAAATATTCAATAAACATAAAAAAAACAATTCCGTTTGAAAAATTTATTTTTGCTTTGGGAATAAGACATATAGGTTTGGAGAATGCAAAGCTAATTTCAAAAAATCTATTCTCTATAAAAAATTTTCTTTTATTGTCTAAAACAAAAAAATTTAATGATTTAATTAATATTGAAGGTATTGGTGAAACACAAATTAATTCAATTAAAAATTTTTTTTCAAATAATGTTAATCTAAAAATCTTAAAGGAATTAAGCGAATTAGTAGATATTAAAGATGCTGTTTTAGTAAAAAGTAACGGTTTATTTACTAATAAAACTTTTATGATTACAGGTAAGCTTGAGGGTATAAGCAGAGCGGAAGCAAAGTCTTTAATAGAGGAAAATTCTGGATCAATTATAAGCAATGTTTCAAAAAAACTTGATTATCTAATAATAGGTGAGAAACCAACAAAAAGAAAAATAGACTTAGCTAAAGATTTGAAAATAAAAATATTGTCCCAGGCCGAATGGTTAAATATGTTAAATAAAACCAGCTAACCATTTTTTCTCTTTTTTATTCAGGTATTTTGATAATTTTAAATAGATACTTAGGTGATAATTAAAAAGATAATTTTTTTCTTTTTTATTGAGAAGTTTGAAATTGATTAAATCCTTATCAAAAGGCGCCAAGGTTAGATTTACAAAAAACAACTTTTTATTATATCTTTTTATATATAGTAAATTTTCTAACCTTATACCAAATTTACCTCTTTTATAATATCCAGGCTCATTACTCAAAATCATGCCTTCTTGTAATTTTATTGTATTAGACTTTGAAATTGCTTGAGGGCCCTCGTGAACATTTGAGAAAAATCCAACACCATGACCTGTTCCGTGTTCGTAATCAAGACCACTTGTTTTAAGAAAAGCTCTAGCTCTTTTGTCGATTAGCTTACCATTATAATGAGTTTTAAAATTTGATGATACAACAGCGATATGTCCTTTCAAAACTTTTGTAAAAATATTTTTTACATAATGAGTAGGTTTAGAGAAACATATGGTTCTTGTCACATCCGTAGTTCCATATTTATATTGACCACCCGAGTCACATAAAAATAGATCTTTTTTATTAATTTTTTTTGTATTTTTCTTTGTTGCCCTATAGTGAATTATTGCTCCATTTGCTCCTGAACCAGCAATTGTACTAAAACTTGGAAATAAATAATTTTTATTTATCCTTCTAAATTTTTCTAGTTTATTTTGTGCATCAACTTCAGTAATTTTCTTTTTATTTAGTACTTTGATCCAATGTAAAAATTTTGTTAGAGCTACTCCATCCTCTATGTGCGCATTAATCATATTGTTAATTTCATTTTTGTTTTTTATTGATTTCATTAAATATATTGGGTCATTTTCACTAATAATTTTGTGATTATTATTAATCAATGAGTCCCTATAGAATATTGAACATGTTTTACTATCAATTATGAATTTTCCTTTTTTGATTTTACTAAAAAAACTTGTTAATTCTCCTGGGTTTATTATTTGGTTGTGAGTAATTTTTTTTTCTTTAATTAATCTTAATAATTTCTTTTTTTCACAAATTATAAAAAACTTTTTATTCTTAAACAAAAGTAGACGACAATTGGGTATTGGACTAG
>CACBGP010000039.1 GCA_902538745.1 uncultured Pelagibacteraceae bacterium
ATTTTGAAAAAATAATTAAAAAAACATCAAATAATTCAGATGTACATGAAAAAAGATTTAGTATGCCTGATAGAAGAAAAGGCTACATTCAAAAAGCAACGATAGGTGATCATAAAGTTTATTTACACACTGGAGAATACGAGGATGGCAAAATTGGTGAAATTTTTATTGATACAAGTAAAGAAGGTGAATTAGTAAAGGCTTTAATGAATAATTTTGCAATAGCTATATCACTAGGACTTCAATACGGCGTCCCACTAGATGAATTTATTAATGCGTTTGTCGGAACAAAATTTGAACCATCTGGTAAAGTTTATGGAAATGACCGGATTTTAAGTGCAACTTCAATTTTAGATTATATATTTAGAGAATTAGCTATTTCTTATCAAAATAGAGAAGATTTAGCTCATACACCAGCAATAGGAAATAATGAAAATTCAAATTTAGATGAAAAAAATCCTGAAGAACAAAATCAATTATTAAAAATTGTTAAGGATATGACCAGCAAAGGCTTTGTAAGAAATAACTACAAAAAAAATCTAGTCGACTTATCCGATGTAAAAATAAGTCTTAAGGGTAAAAAATAATTATTTTTTTGTTTTTAAATTAATATTTAATTCATTTAATTGATCATTAGTAACCTCTGAAGGAGCATTCATCATCAAATCTTGAGCATTCTGATTCATTGGAAACATAGTAACTTCTCTTATATTTTTTTCATTTGCTAAAAGCATAACTATTCTATCTAAACCTGGGGCAATACCCCCATGTGGCGGTGCACCATAATTTAAAGCATTTATCATCCCACTAAATTTTTGATCGACTTGGTTTTTGTCATATCCAGCTACAGAGAATAATTTGTACATTAATTCAGGAATATGGTTTCTAATGGCACCAGAGGATAATTCTATTCCATTACATATAATATCATACTGATAAGCTAAAATTTCTAGTGGTTTATTAAAGTCAATTTTATCTATATCCCCTTGAGGCATTGAAAATGGATTATGACTAAAATTGATTTTTTTTGTCACTTCATCTCTCTCATACATTGGATAGTCGACAATCCAACAAAATGCAAAAATGTTTTCATCTATTAAATCTAAATCTTTAGCAATTTTATTTCTGGCCAATGATGTGATTACCTCTAAATCTTTTTCTTTATTACATGCAAAAAAGATACTGTCACCTATGTTAGCACCTGTTTTTTTCATTAATTCTTCTAATGCTTCTTTAGAAAAAAATTTTCCAACAGGTCCTTTGCCAAAAACTTCTTTGTCTTTTTCAAAAGTAAAATAAGCCATACCAGATGCTCCTTGATCTTTGGCCCATTTGTCAATCCCGTCAAAAAAACTTCTAGGTTTATTTTTTGTATTTTTAGTAATTATACATCTTACTTTAGAACCAGATTTAACTAATTTTTTAAAAATCTCAAATTTAATGTCGTCCCTTAAAAAGACATCAGTTATATCATTAATTATAAGAGGGTTTCTAAGATCAGGTTTATCTGTTCCATACTTGATCATAGACTCCTTATAAGGAATTCTTGGAAATTTTTTTTCTAATAATTTTTTTTTTGAAAAATTTTTAAAAGTATTCACTAAAAGAGTTTCTACTACATTAAAAACATCCTCCTGTTCAACAAAAGACATCTCTAAATCTAATTGATAAAACTCTCCTGGACTCCTATCTGCTCTAGCATCTTCATCTCTAAAACAAGGTGCGATTTGAAAATATTTATCAAATCCTGAAATCATAATTAATTGTTTAAATTGTTGGGGAGCTTGAGGAAGTGCATAAAATTTCCCTGGATTTAACCTGCTTGGGACTAGAAAATCTCTTGCTCCCTCAGGACTTGATGACGTCAAAATTGGTGTCTGATATTCTAGAAAACCAAGATTGTTCATCTCATTTCTTATAAAAGAAATTACTTTTGATCTGAGAATAATATTTTCATGAATTTTTTTTCTTCTCAAATCTAAAAATCTGTATTTTAATCTAATTTCCTCTGAATATTCTTGATCACTAAATACTGGCATTGGAAGTTCTTTACATGTTCCTAAAACATTAAAATTTTTTATAACAACTTCAACTTC